>CAJUCK010000028.1 GCA_910585395.1 uncultured Lachnospiraceae bacterium | reverse complement strand
AGGTTATTTCACTGTTCAGTTATCAAGGTCCTGTCCGCTCTCTTGCGCGACAACTTCTATATCTTATCATACTTGCCTCTCGCTGTCAAGCAGTTTTTTCAAAAAAATAACAATTCTATTTTGGAAAACCTGGAACGGAGAAAGAGGGATTCGAACCCTCGCGCCGGTCACCCGACCTATACCCTTAGCAGGGGCACCTCTTCGGCCTCTTGAGTATTTCTCCGAACTGACATTTTCTTATAAAATTGTCATTTGCGTCGTAACGCATATGCTATGATACCAAACAAAATTACATTTGTCAATATATTTTTTAATATTTTTTATATTTTAAATTTATCCATTAAATTTACCATTGATTCAACCTGAGCTTTCTGCTCTTCGCTGACGGCTGCTGTCTCCTGAGATGCCGCAGAATTATTATCCACAATTTCCGCCACACGGACAATATTCTCATTAATTTCATGCATATTTTTCACGTCACTTGAAAGATTTTCAGAAGTTTCTTCCATCTTCTCCGTTGCCATCTTAGCTCCCTGCATAACCTCATCCATACTTACAGCAGTTTCATCCGCAATCTCAATCCCTTTATCAACGGCCATAATGTTCCGCTCAATTAGTTTTTTGATCTCTCCAGCTGCCTGAGCAGATTCATCTGCCAGATTCTTTACCTGGTCCGCCACAATAGCAAATCCTCTTCCAGCTTCTCCAGCTCGCGCCGCTTCAATAGAAGCATTCAGCGAAAGCAGATTGGTCTGAGAAGCAATTTCTTCGATAGTGCCAATGATCTCTCCAATTTCCTCAGAGCAGTTGCTAATCTCTCCGATAGCTTCCTTAAGCTCCTGCATTTTTGCATTTCCAGTCACCAATACGCGTCCTGCACTTGTGGAAAGTTCCACCGTCTGCAGAGCTTCCGCTGCGCTATTTTCCATACTCTGATACATATCGCCTACCAGAGTGACCAGACTAGACACCTTCCCCGCCTGTTCTGTGCATCCTTCTGCAAGGTCTACTGCTGCATATGCCAGCTGCTCTGAACCACTGTCGATCTGCATGGAAACTTCCCGGATTGTTGTGAGCATTTCTCGCATCTTTTCACGAATCTTAAAAATAGAATCTTTGATCTGGCCAAACTCTCCCACATACTCCTGTTCTACCTCAAAATTGTAATTACCGTCTCCCATCTCCTCCAAAATACTGGAAATTTCCCTGATCATTCCTGTAATATTTTCTTTCATAAGGGCAATCGCCCCTGCCCTCCTGCCGACTTCACTGTCATCAATGTCTACCGACAGCTCTGCATGAAAATCCCCCGAGGCAAGTTCCGTCATCTGCTCAGACACTTTCACGATAGGAAATAAAAGCTCTTCTCTTGAGAATTTTACAAGCTTTACAATTTTTAAAACTACATATATAAAAGATAGTAAATATAAAATTTCTACAATTAACTGAAATACTCTTAATCTTGCCTTTGCGTTTTCTACCCGCTTCTCAATCTGTCCAATTACTTCATCTGTCATGGTGCTGATCTGCTCCGCTGTATTTCTGTATTCCTGACCAAATACCAGCTTCCACGCCTCATCTGTATCACCATTTCCTGCAAACTCCATAGCTTTCTCTTCCAAAGGAACTAATCCATTAGAAAGCTCTGCAATCTGATCCAGTTCTGCCCATTCAGATTTTTTGACATTATTTTTCTTCAAACCAGCCAATGCAATATCCCGGTTCTTATCTTCATTCAGCTCTTTCATATAATCATTATAGTAATTTTTATCTCCAGTAACTGCATAACACCGCACCGCAGACGTCAATGCCTTTGATCCCAGGCGGTATTGATTCAGGTATGCGGTTGTCTCCAGTTGTTCATCCGATACAACGCTCATCCAGATACTGGTTCCCAACGAAAGCAAAAGCAGCACAATTCCTATGATTACCGCTATAAATGATTGTTTGATAATACTTTTCAATTGAAATGACTGACTGTTTTTCTCCATAATCTTTCCCTCTTACGATCAGTTTTCCGAACATTGCCATACTATGTTATCTGTCGAACAATCTGATCTTCTATCTTATTTTTGGTTAAATTGCTTATTTATATCTTACTTTAACGAAAACAATTAGTCAAGTTGAACCATAAATTTTTCTAAAAATCTTACATTTTTTATTATGTTGGTTTGTTCTCCCCATACTTTTTCTAAAGTATGCAGGAAAAAATCCGATATATAAAGAAACAATATGTATTTGGTAAATGGATTTACCAGCAGGGTAAGAAAAATGGCTGAACATTACCCATATCAGGGAGGATGATAAGTATGAGTATGATGATTGGCAGCGTAAGTACCGAAGCCAAATTAGCTGCTTTTAAAAGCAGAAATGGGAACACAAGTGTAAAAATCAAAAAGCCAAAGAAGAAAAAGAAGCGTCTGCAGTACAGCTTCAAAGCAATTTCAAATCAGATTTTGATGACTAAAACATCCAACAGCGCTAAGCAGGTATTGACTAAAGCACGGGGCAAAGTAGCTATGCTCAAGCGGAATCAGGATAATGAAGATTATGACGCCACCGAGCTAAGGCATGCTATCATTCATGCATTGAAAATGACACGAATTGCCAAAAAACGGATGAAACATCTGGAAGAAGAGGAAATGGCAAGACATAAAAAGACAAACGCTATTGAGCAGGATGGAAACGGTGTGCCGGATCTGCCTGATCCAGAAGAAGAAGATCTGGAAAAAAGCGAAGAAGAATTAAGACAGATGGTAGAAGAGCTTCAGCAAATGATGGACGATTATATGAGGGAGACTTCAGAAGCTATGATGGAAGAAACCGGAATGGACGAGCTCTCAGAAGAAGTTATGGTGGCTAAACAGGGCGAGATGGAACCTGAAGATCTTGAACGCCTCAAAAAACGGCATAGAGCAGATGAACTTCGAGAAATCATGGAAGCCGACATGAAATATCTCAAGGCCATGATCAATAAACTAGAACATGATCGTCAGGAAGCTGCCAGCGGAATTGATAATGGAGTAACTCTGGAAATTTCTGGTGTGCAAATGCCTGTACAATCAGCCGCTGCAGCAGCGCCAGTCACAGCAGAAGGCGCCAATGTAGATCTTGCATTATGAAATATATAAAATCTCTTCTAGGGCGCCCCTCGCAAGGGGGGTGCCCTATTTACGTGAAATCTAGTTCCTCATTTAATGAAATTTCCAGCATAGTATGAGCAGTATTATAATCTCTGCTGCCAGCTCAAACACTATCCTTATCAGCGCCATTATTCCAACTGCTGCTAATTGTGTCTTGCGGAGCGGCGGATAGGCGCTTTTCTATATCGTTTTCGAAACATATCAGAAAATAGACAGTTCAAAACAAAGAAAAACTGTCTTCTATTGTGTTCTATATCACTTTTGCATATTCTCTGATGGCAGTTTCATAAAGATTATTTCCCTGACAGTCAATAACTACAACAACCGGAAAGTCTTCTACTTCCAGTTTCAGAACTGCTTCTGCCCCCAAATCCTCATAACAGACGAGATCAGATTTTTTAATACATTTTGAGAGAAGCGCACCAGCGCCTCCCACCGCCGCAAAATATACTGCCTGATTACGGACAATGGCATCTATAACGGACTGCGCACGTTTTCCCTTACCGATCATCGCCTTCAATCCCAAGTCCAGGAGCCTGGGAGCGTATTTGTCCATGCGGCTTGCAGTGGTTGGGCCTGCCGATCCAATAGGCCGTCCTTCCCTTGCCGGAGACGGACCCATATAATATACTGCCGCATTTTCCAGAGGAAATGGCAGGGCTTCTGAGAGTTTATTCTTTCCTGCTTCTTTCTGCTGTTCTGATACAGAAAATTCCTCCGCTCTATCCAGCGCCTCCATAAAACGTTTATGAGCAGCATCTCTTGCCACATAAATGGTTCCTGAAATATATACATAGTCTCCAGCGCGAAGTTCTCTGACGGCTTCTTCCGTAATTGGTGTTGCAATATGTTTATCCATAACAGCCTCCCTGTTTCTAAATCACACGCACAATGTGGCGGTTTACATGACAGCATATATTGACAGCAACTGGAAGCCCTGCAATATGAGTAGGATAAGTGTTGATATTTACCGCAAGAGCTGTTGTAATTCCACCCAATCCCCCAGGACCAATACCGAGACTGTTGATTTTCATAAGCATTTCTTCCTCCAGCTCTTTTACATAAGGAATCTTTGAATGTTCATCTACTGAACGAGTCAATGCCTGTTTGGCAAGCAACGCACATTTCTCAAAAGTTCCTCCAATTCCCACTCCCACCACCATAGGCGGGCATGCATTGGGACCCGCATCTTTTACAGCTGTGAGCACTGCCGTTTTCACCCCTTCTATGCCGTCTGCAGGTTTTAACATAAAGATACGGCTCATATTTTCACTGCCAAATCCTTTGGGCGCTAACGTAAGCTTCACCTTGTCTCCCTCTGTAATGGAATAATGAATCACCGCTGGCGTGTTATCTTTTGTATTTTCTCTAAGAATTGGATCTTTTACCACAGATTTCCTCAAAAAACCTTCTGCATATCCCTGACGGACACCTTCATTGACTGCTTCCTCCAGAAGTATTCCTTCAAAATGAACCTCCTGGCCAATCTCTGCAAATACCACTGCCATTCCTGTGTCCTGGCAAATAGGAATCATATCCTCTCTGGCAATGGCAAGATTCTCCTGAAGCTGACATAATATTTTTTTCCCCAGAGGCGACTGTTCACTGTCCACTGCTTCTTTGAGAGCCTTATCCATATCCCCAGACAAATAATGATTTGCCTCAATGCACATTTCCCGTATGTTTTTTGTAATTTCCTCTGTCTTTATAGTACGAATCATATATTTCTCCTCTTCTTATGAAACAATACTGCCAAGATCCTTCTATCCATCTGTCAAATCACCTCATTCTGAATTTCAGGTATCCAGAACACCTGATTCCTTCCAGACTCCTTTGCGCGGTATAGTGCATGATCGACTGCCTTTATTGACTCTTTAAAATTGCCGTTATATTTCACTACTCCAGCTGAAATCGTAAATTTCACAGGTGTTTTCTCTGACAAGGCAATCTTTTTGCGCAGCGACTCTGCTCTCTCACAAGCTTTTTCCGGCGGACAGCCTGGCAAAATAATTACAAACTCTTCCCCGCCAAAACGAATTACCGTCCCAGATTCTGCTATTTCCCTCATCAAAGTCTCTCCCAGATAATGAAGCGCCTGGTCTCCGGCATAATGTCCATGTGTATCATTAATCTTTTTAAAATAATCAATATCCAGCATAATCATGGAGACAGGCTCCTCATGGGCAATCAGCTGATTATCTTGTATTAACCGATACATTTTATGACGGTTATATACGTTAGTCAGTGGATCTGTAATCAATGCCTGTTCCAATTTCATAGATGTAAGGTAATGGTCGAGCTCCCCTAAGTCAAGCATGCAGTGAGCGAGCATAATAGCCCCAAAGCATGGAATATTCAGTGACAAAATAACATTCAGGTTTTCATAATGGTTAAATGAATGAGATAAGAGTATTTCTGCAAAAAAAGCACCATAACCCAAAATTCCAGAACGCGGGCTCGAGCCAAGGCAGCAGATCAGAAAGAGAAAGTTCATTATCGTGGCGCCCTCGCTGAAATGCGTCTTAATTTCAAGATGGTATACAGACCAGATCGTTGCCAGAACAATCAAGTTCAGCATAAGATAGTTGAGAAAAATCTTTACTTTATAATTTTTTGCCCTCGCCTCCAGAATAATATAAAACAGCAGAGGAACCAGTATAGATGTCCTGGGAACAAATGTCGGCATGAGAGCGTGCCTGTTCAGTTGATAATCTGACACCAGATAGGACAGAGATGCCAGACTGGCCATTATGATGATTATCTTCACAAAAAACTGATAATAATCGCATTTATGCTGATAGAAATTCTTTTTCTCCTGTTTATCCATGCCCTTGTATATATGATACAACTCCAAAATATGCAATACACTATAATTTTTCACTTCTTGCTGCCTCTCATTTTATGTGTAGTGTAGGAAAAATAGGATACTATGAACCTGATATTTATTATATAAAGGATTCAGGTTAATGTCAATTTTGATTTGATTTTTATCCCAGGAAATTGTAATATGAAATAGCAGGCAGCCCTGCTGCACACTCGTTTTACCATAAGTCAAAAGGTGGTGTCAGTTATGAATTGTCAGACAGATATTTTAAAAATAGCAGACCTATATAAAAGCTATCCGCTTCGCAAAGGACATGCGCTGCCAGTATTACAAGGCATAAACGTTACAATTAAGGCTGGTGAAATGGCTGCTGTTATGGGGGCTTCTGGATGCGGCAAAACCACATTGATTAATTTAATAAGCGGCGTAGACCGCGCTGACCGCGGCAGCATTAAGATTCAGGATGTGGAAATTACAAAAATGAATAAGTCAGAAATGGCAGTATTCCGCCGCAATCATATTGGATTAATATTTCAGGATTTTAATTTGCTGGAAAGCCTGAACGTAAAAGATAATATTCTGCTTCCTCTTATATTGGGAAATGACAGCGGACACAGTGATGAACTGCTGCAGAAAATTTCTGCTACTTTGTCTATTAATGATATTAAAGACAAGCATATAGTAGATATATCGGGAGGGGAAAAGCAGCGCGTTGCCATTGCCAGAGCCTTGATTAATACTCCTCAGATCATATTGGCAGATGAACCTACTGGAAATTTAGATGCAAAATCCACCAGAGATGTTATGGATTATCTGACAGAAATCAATAAGAAATTCCAGGCAACACTTTTGATGGTAACCCATGATTCTTACGCTGCCTCTTACTGTCACAAGGTCATATTATTAAAAGAAGGCAGAATTACATCCGTTTTAGAAAAAGGAGATAAAAATCGAACTGCATTTCTGGAACACATCTATGAATTTCTCAAACAAATAGGCGGTGAACAGCATGGAATTTCTTAAAATACTTTTTAAAATGATTCGGTTTAATGGCAGATCATATATGCTGTATCTGTACTGCCATATTTTTACCATGTCATTTCTCTTGGCATTTTTGTCTGTCTGCAGTAATAATTCTCTTATGCACAATTATAAAATTGACAGCGCAATTTCCAATAATATACTTGCACCTGCAGCATTAGTCTGCCTGTTTACCATCTGTTTCCTTCCTTATGCCTATGAAACTTTCTTAAAAGAAAGAAAACAAGAATATTCCATTCTTATGATTTTGGGAATGACCGAAGCGGAAGTGATGATCAACATGTTTATACAATGCCTGATAGTAAGTTCTACCGGCTGCATCATTGGTCTTGCAGGCGGAAGCGGGCTTGCGTTTCTCTTCTTCTTGTTTCTTTGCAATGCCATCGGTCTTACTGCAGTCCAATGGGAATTTCATATGGCTCCCTATGCCGCTGCCATCATTCTGTACGCTGTGGTAATCCTTGTCAATTTATTAATTAATGCCATACAGCTCATGAAAGCCAATCTCTCAGAATTATTGAAAGCAAAGTATAAAGAAGAGCAAAAGAAAAACAGTTCTCTGCTCAGACTGGTGATAGGGGGCGGAATCTTCTTTATTTCCCTGTTAGTCATGCTTTACGTATACTATTCTAAAAACACAGATCTTGGTCTTCTGAGTATGGGTATTTCTATCATAGGAATCGCTGTGGCAATATATAATTTTGATTCTGGCATGCCAAAAGATATAAGAAAGGAATGGAAAATCAGTATTTGCTTCCTTCTACAGTACGTAAAGTCCTGGAAAACTGTGACTTTTCTGTCCGCCTGCTTATTCAGCCTATTAATATTTTTTTCCGGCCTCAGCATCACGCTCTATTCAAATTCTGTCTCCTGCGCAATTAATCGTTCACCATATGATTTGTTCTATGTGCAGAACGAGACCATTAATCAGATAAGCCAAAAAGAATTAGAACGCATATTAAACAGCCACGGTGTTTCGATCAACAGCCGGGAAAATCTGCATGTTTTAAGAAATGGGGCGTTCAATATCATATCTGTACAGGAGATCAATAAAAAGCTGGGGAAAAATTATCAGGCTGACGAGGGAACGTACATCCAGCTGTTTCAGGAAGATTTCAATGATGGATATGAACATTCCCTGACGCCAGTGCAAATGTTAGAGATACCTCTAAAAAATCAGCAAAAAATGCTTCTTAGGCTTCAGGAACAAAAAGTTGAAATTTTATTTAATTCCTGTAAAAGTCTGGCTGACATGACCATCATCGTAAACGATAAAGATTATCAGAAGATAAAAAACTTTTCAGAGGACTTTTTATTTCAAACTGCAGTTCTGATAAATTTAGACAATTGGAAAATTTCTGGTCCGGCAATAGCCAGTCTGCAGAATTCTATGGCAGAATTAAATAACCTTTCAGAAGAAGATCAATATTTATTCTCGCTTTCTTCTAAAATAGAGACATATACTGTTGAGAAACAGGCTTCCCAGGTATTTATTTTTTGGATATTATTTGTAGATCTGATGTTTTTTGCTGCTGCGAATGTTACCATATACTTTAAAATTAAGTCAGAATTTAAAGAAGAAAAGCGTATTCTTTGGAACTTATATCGGATCGGACTCACTTACAGACAGATGCAGAAGATTTTATTAAAGAAGAATTTTTGCTGCTATTTTCCTGCTTTATTCTTGGGAAGCGCTTTCGGAATTTTTTATAATTTCAGCATGAATGCCGTATATCATTATGGACACAATGGATTAATCTGCGCCGTTTTTGTTTCTCTTCTTATATTTATCTTGCAATTTCTCATCACCACTCTCCTTACCAATCATGAATGTAGTAAGACTGGCATCTTCGATTAAGACGTCAAAAGGGTGCATCGCACCCTCTTGAAACTAACATCTTTATTGAACAAATAATTTTTGAGCGGTATTCCTTGCCAGATATTTCGAGAAATGAAAAGTTCTCATATTCATATCCTTTGTGTCCTCCAGCACTTCATGAAATCTTTGGTTCAGCAAACAGCGTCTGCAGCCTAACAGAACAGGCCTTTCTGTTTCACTGTTATATTCCCAGATCAGAGATGGTTCATAGTAATCGTATTCCTCAACATATTCACCTCCCGCACAGGTACAGTTCTCATGTTTAAAATCATACCTGTTTAAAATCGGCAAGGTATCTAAAGAAAGCTTTGCAAGGTATTCCAGATCCTCATAGCTGATATCTTCTTTCATATGCGCCATATTATATTCTGCCACCAGAACATCTGGCCTCCCACAGGAAAATACCAGATAGCAGAACGTTACCACTATCATACTGTAACGAAACAACCCAAATTCTGGTTTTAGAACAGTCCGCACCACACCGCCCATCAGCAGCACAAGCATGGCAAGGAACCACAGCACAAGCACCCGCAAGAAGCTCAGATGGTAGGTACTGATATATAAAATCATCCGAAATGCACTGGACGCAATCATGATATACGTACAGCCAGAGCAGAGCAGCAGCAGACCTTTTAAGATTTTATTTACTTCAAACAGGGACATCGCACAAAGCGCCAGAATCAGATTGAAGATGCAGACGACCAATAATTGAAAAAATCCCTGACGAGCATACTCTGCGTAAGTATATCCTGCTGGCAGCAGCACGCCTCCAGTAAACAGAAACACTACCTGAATTACACAGAAAATCAGATAAATCACTGTCACCATGGACAAAAAGGTAATTGCAGTGATTGGATTCTGTTTGTTTCTTTTGCTGTTCCATTGAGGCATATTGTTCAATGCCAGCGCCGAAAGAAAACTGTAAATCCCAAAAAATCCAATTACCATAAGAAATGTTACCAGAAATGCATTGGGAGAAAACAAAATTTGTTCCCAGAGCTTATAACACAAGTCTCCCACTACTTGAGAAAAAATCTGGTCCGCACTGCTTAAAAGGATAATCACTACGATCATCATGGGAAATCCTATCAGCACTCCCAGCAGTATATAGAGCGCTGTCTTTTTTTTGTTCTGCTGCTTCCGCCTCTTTTTCAGAGAGTCTGCCAGATGAATAAAAGGTCTTGCCACCTCAGGTATCATATTTAGATAGAGAAAAATCATATTTGCCAGATACTGTCCAAATCCCCATCTGCTGTCATCATACACTTGACGAAGCATAAATACGGTAATCAGCAGAAGAATTCCCACCGTGTTAAAAAATATTACAAAAATATTTGCCGTCAGGAAAGTGCTGATTCCCAGAATCATACAGCACAGTACATACCACCAGTTAGACTTTTTCCACGGTATATTGCTTTTTCTCAGAAATAATCCACATGCAGACAGCGTTGCCGCCGTAATCAGTGGAAACGTAATGCTAATATAATTTCGGTAAAATGCAAATGCAAAACAAAGACTGTAAATCAATGCCATTATCAGAAAAAGCCATGCGTTTTCCCCCATCACAGGATTGCTCTGTCTGGATTTCACCTGTACGATTTCTTGATTATTCTGAAACTGTTCCATTTTTTGCTGATCTGCTTCTGTGTTTTCCTGGTAACTTTTTATTTCTTTATTTTCCTTCTCCATCACATAATTCCTCATCTTTCCACTCTATAATTTCACCAGGCTGGCACTGTAACGCCCGACAGACTTTATCCAGTGTATCCACTTTAATAGCCTTCGCTCTGCCATTTTTTAAAATTGAAATGTTCGCCATCGTTATGCCGACTTTTTCAGAGAGTTCTGTCACGCTCATTTTCCGTTTTGCCAGCATTACATCTATATTGATAATAATCGCCATATGGTTTCTCCTGTTCTTTTTTCGCAGATAAGATTTTAAATCGTCAAATCATTTTCCTGCTGCATCACCGCCGCTTTCTGCACCAGATGAGACAATGCTGCCGCCACTACCGCAATGACCGCTCCTGTAAAATCGACAAAAAGGGAGGCAATAAAAATCCCCGGATGATTCATATTCATAAAAAAAAGCAGCAAATTTGCAAGGAAAAAATATGCTGTGTCTGCAATGGCAAGCATACTGATCCGTTTCAGGTAAATTGCATTTTCCATAGAAAAGGAACGGTCTCTGCCTATTTCCACAGTAACTTTCCAGCCATTATACAACGCCAGGTAACAGGGAGCCGCCGCAATCCACAACACGGCAAACCATGGACGGTACCAGCTTGAAAACTCTGGATTCTCTGTAATAATATCTTTTCCAATCGTAGGAAGCAGAACACCGCAGAGAATCACTCCACAAAATGCAATCCCCAGAATAACAGCTTTAAGCCAGGCGCTTAAACTCTTCTGTGTCATAATATCCCTCCTCTTATCCATTTCATTTTTTTCATTATCATACTCCCCAAAAACAAAAAAGTCAATATAAATTTATTGTAATTCAATAAATTTATATCGACTTATATTTATGCTCGTTTAAATTTCTGCTAAAATTCCACTAAAAATCCGCTTCCCTCCAGAATTTCCCTGGCCTTTTCCATATTCTGCTTTCCCCGAATTTTCACGACACCTCCAGTTATTTTTACTGATTTTCCGTAAATTTCCCGCATTTGTTCCCAGTCCATATAAATTCCTGCAGACGGTTCCTCCAAAATACCAGATATTTTTCCTCTCAACTCCTGACCTGATTCTTGCGCCAGATTTAACTCCAATTCCTGATAGCGGCTGATCCACTCCAAAACCTGACTCTTCCCGGGAGCCGTTCCATTTACATCTGCAAACCCCTGGAACGCTTCCTGGCCAAAAAACAAAATCGGCGCGGTCCCTCTTCGATATTCTTGCTGTGCTGATTCCCATCTCAGAGGATATGATTTCAGCTCTATTCCTGTAATCACCGTTTCCATGGTGTACTCTTCAAGCTGCAGTGTCAAATTACAGGAGGCAGTAGGTGTAAATTGATAAAGCCCAGTCAATTTTTCCAGTTCTTTTACCGCATCGTCTGTGAACTCTGTCTGCGACTGAATACAAAATGTAAAGGATTTCTGCTGCTGTTTCCAGAAATTTACCACATGCGCCGTCCAGATCATGAAAATACACCCCAGTGCCAGAAATACAATATCTTTATAAATATTACGTCTTTTCATTTTCATCGCTTCATTTCTATCAAGTATTTGACTGTCTCATTCTCTGATAAAATTTCATCCGAAGATACAGGCAGATAATCACCAGCACCAGCATCAGAATAATACCTGCCACTATCGTAATCCACCATTGATTCGTCTCAGGCGCCTCCTTTTCCACTTTTAATTCCACAATTTCAGGTTCTTTGATGGAAGTATGGATTTCCATCGTCTGCTCTATCACCTGTCCTTGTTCATCCTCATAGGAAAATGTCACCGTGCCCTCCGTATCTCCGTACTTGTCTTTCCCTTCTATGATATTTCCCTGATTATCCATATCTAATGTCCCTGCAAATACCTGCAGTTCTCCCGGCTGTGATGTACCGCCCTCCAGATTCCCCAAAAAGAGTTCCCCTCGAGGAAACAAACCTTGGCCCTGCAGGCGCACCTTGGCATTATAAATAGTGGCGAGCCCTGTATTCTGAATCTGAAACGCCATCATGACGGTATCATCTGCATAGATATTCTCAGGAAACGTAAGTCCAGAAAGTTCTGCCTGCTGCGGCTGGCTGACCCATAAATTTACTGTTTCCTCAGAACTGTAGCTGTTGCCCCTGCTGTCCTCATATTCAATCTGAAACTGCAGCGGCACAATTTCTGCTGCAGACTTTTTGGCGATATTTAAATTCTGCGACAAATCCATCTCCGCTTTTTTTGATACTTTCTCAAAATACCATGCAGTTTTCTCAAATATAATATCACGATTGTCTGTCAGCAAAGTAACCTTCACATTTTCCAGAGAAACATAACTGCTGCAGTTTTGTATAGTGAAATTCCACAGCTGACTGCTTCCGGCTTCTAACGGCTTTCCCTGCAGGCTGTTTTTTCCCACAAGAAGCCGGGGCTGGCTGGTTTTCTCGTCTCCTTGCGAAACATTTTCCTCCGGCAGAGATGCTGCTGGTTCTTCCATAACATTATCTTCCTCTTTAAGATTTTGAATTACGTCTTTCACTTCTTTTCCACTGGCCTGTGATATTCCATCTATAATTTCCACATAGATCGTAAATTTCTGACGAATTGCTTCATCCTGCTGCTTTGGTTTTCCTTCTGCCCATAAATGCAGAGGATACTGCCCATTGACCCGGTCCTTTTTTAATTTCAGCTTACATTGATACAGATACACTCCATTCTCCTGCCTCTTTACCTGTTTCTGATAGTTTTTATAGTAAAAAGGTCCGTTTTCCTGCTTTTCAAAATCAATTCCTACACGTATCTGATTTTTCTGCATGTTTTCCTCTGTCAGAAAAGGAACCACCAATAACATCGTATCTTTTTCAACGGCCGGCTCATAACCTTTGGCAAAGGAGGCGTTCATTCCCCGGTATTTATGGCTGGCATCAATGGAAATACGGTTTTCAGCATGGACGTCCATAAAGCAGCAGATAAACAGCAGCAGGGCAAGTGCAAAACCACATAGATAACTTCTTCCTTTCATAACTGACGCATCCTCCCTCCGTCCATCTCATATACCCTGTCGCAGAGAATCTGAATATCTTCACTGTTGTGGCTGGCAAGAATTATGGTTTTTCCTTGTTTTTTGAGATCCAGCAGCAGGGCACGGATATCTTCTACTCCATACTTATCCAGCCCATTAAAGGGTTCGTCTAAAATCAAAAAATCTGGGTCTTCCATGATCGCCTGGGCAATTCCCAGACGCTGGCGCATACCAAGAGAATATTTTGACACAGCTTTCTTTAAATCTGGGTCCAGTCCGGCTTTCTCAATCGCCTGGCGGATTTGTTTTTTACATATCCTGTTTCGCAGGCCTGCCAGTATTTCCAGGTTTCTCATACCTGTCAAATTTAAAAGAAATCCAGGTGTTTCAATTATGACGCCGATGCTCTCTGGGAAATCAATCTCTCTGCCAATCAGCTTCCCATTTACGCGGATGCTTCCCTCAGTTACTGGCAGAAATCCACATATGCACTTCATGAGCACCGTTTTCCCAGATCCATTATTGCCAGAAAATCCGTAGACCTTCCCCCGCTCCATAGAGACATTGATATCGCAAAGAACCGTTTCCTCTTTGAATTTTTTTGTCACCTGCATCACTTCTATATATGTTCCCATTTTATCCCTCTCCTTAAATTTCCTGCAGCCTTCCATACAGCGCCAATCCATGAAGGAGTATTACCACTGCTGAAAATACTGCGAAAAACACCCAGATCCCTGTATGATCAGCGCCCCAATCCTGCTGACATTTCACCCATTCTGCCGGATACAGCGCATACAATTCTGAAAAATAACGCTCTTTTAAAATAATCAGCATATAAAAACTGACGAACGGCAGTCCATACGCCATATAATAATTTTGAAATACTGCTCCGAAAATACCTGACAATTCTGCCGCAATTCCTCCTATAAGAGAAATCCGAAGCAGCAAGGAAAGGGATTCCCACACCATTTTCCAGGTAATATCACCTTTTAACTCTAGGGGATAAAGTCCAAAGAAACAGAAGATAAAAGCCGCTATTCCTGCCAGAAATAAGGTCAGAAAACCTCCAGCATAGATTTGTATGGTTTTTCTCTTAATATAATCTAGCCTGCTGATCCTGCTAAGATACAGCTTCAAAAAACCACTTGCAGATTCTCTTACATAAGCTCCCCCTACCGGAAGAACTG
This sequence comes from uncultured Lachnospiraceae bacterium, assembly GCA_910585395.1. Classification (GTDB taxonomy): domain Bacteria; phylum Bacillota; class Clostridia; order Lachnospirales; family Lachnospiraceae; genus Petralouisia. The sequence continues at coordinate 15,347 of CAJUCK010000028.1, read as the reverse complement.
ACACAATAGGAATCATAAACAAAACTGTTTTATTATCTATCACCTTCTGAAAAAAGTTCAGAAAACTTCCAGTCCCCAATGGCGTCTTTATTTCATCAAAGGGAAAGCTGAACGCCATAGCGGCCAGGCAGAGAAACGAGGCTGTCCACAGTCCCTTTTCCTTAAGTAATTCTTTCATTACAATTCTCCTGTAAATGAATTAAAATTATATTTTTTCAGGGTACGAAAGGAGAGAAACGCCAGCAAAAACAATATGATACAGAAGAACACACAAGACTGAGTAATCGAGGGCAGCGTATCATACCCAAAATCATGCATTCCATAGGAGGCATGGTTTAAAGGACTGATCCAGCCTGCAATCCGTCTTGTCAGATACATTTCATGTTCTTCTTTACGGAGTATTTTCGCCAGCACCTGAGGGTCTAAAAGAAAACCTGCCAGACTGTATATAAGTCCTGCCGCAATGGCTGCTTTTTTCCCTGTATGCATCTGAAAGTAAAGCATCAGAAAACTTAATGTCAGAGCATATAAGCTCAGCAGCAGAATCATCTGAAGGCTGCAGAACAAGGGGGTGGTGCTCTCCATCACTTTCACAGTGGAGGGTACGGAAAGGTCTGAGCCCATTTTTGAGTAGGCCAAAAGCGCCGCTGTCTTGCTCCATAAATTACCCACATACGTTTTCTGCATACACAGAAGACTGGTAACTGCAAAAACATACAGCATATAGAAAACCGTCACCAGAAAAATATAGAAAAACTGTGCCAAAAGCCATCTGCCTTTTCTCATCCTTACCAGCATATAGGGTGTAAAGGGACTCAGTCTGGGCAGATCAATAAACAATAAAATCAGCAGCATAGAAGAGAGCAGAATAGATTCCGAATCCCCAAAAGTCCAGATAAATGGCTCCAATGCCTGTATCGGAGATTCATAATAATCTGCTACCATAATGGCACGGTCACTTAAAAAGAAACATAAGATAAAAGAAAATAAAAAGGTGATGATCATCCTGGGATTCTTGAAAAACCCCAGGAAATTCCACCGTACCACTGCCCCTGCCTGTTTTGCAGCTTCTATGATTTTCATTACAGCCTCCCTTTTCCTGCTGTTACAAACTTACAATTTCATACCTTTAGTACCCTAATTCACGATCAATCACTGTGCCGTCAATGGCGTTGATGGTCATATGGCTCTGGGTAGAATATTCTCCGCTGTTCGTAAAACCATATTCTTCATCTTCCACATCAAAGCCTCCGAAGAAATCCCACACCGGAACCAGCAGTCCTGTATCATTATCCGTATTGGGATCATAAATCCTGGTAAGTCCCAGGGTAATTTTTTTAATATGATACGTTCTCTTTTTTTCAAGTTCAGCAACATCTGCATTGGATACTTCCATCATCTGCTCATAAATCTTAATTATTTCTTCAAAACTCATCAATTTGACATTTTCTGTCTGGACTTCACCTATATCATAAGGATTAAAGATCTCTACCTTCTGAACGCCGTCATCCCCCACAATCACATCACATCTCTCATAACTCCAGGGCTTCAAAGTGCTGTCCATGTCCTCCAGTCCGCCTCCATAAGAAGAAGTATAAGTAATCGGCACTTCATCCAGCATTCTGGTAAAATGAAACATATAGCCTCCATCCAGCACATTATCATTCTTTACGCCTTGTTCTCCATGATAGAACAAGGCGTAATCCCAGCCATAAATGTCCAAATTCCAGCCCAGCTTTTCTACTCTTTCTTTTGCCGTCTTCTCAGCTTCTTCATAGGAAATACCTATATATTCCTCTGCCTTCTCTTCTGAAATACCGCTTTCACGGTCTTCCTCACGTTTTATGCCATACTCTCCTTCCAGCCACGCTGCAAATTCTCTGGTATCTTTGATGTCATCTCTTTTCTTTTCAATTTTAAACACAGTATCTGGAGCAAGCCCATTCGTGATATGGTAATCATAAATCCCTTCTTTGGTCTCTGCTACGCCCCAAAAATCCGTTTCATCTTTTACTTTCTCCTCTTTCGAACCATCTCCTTTAACATCTTCTAAATGTTCCAGTCCAAAGGATGGCTTTACTTCCTCCTTGGTGATTTCATCTGGAGCATTTCGCATCTTCTGCTCATCCATGGCGATTATCTCATCAATATTAAAATACATCTCTCCCGTCTCTTCATCTTTCCCCATTTCATAAGGATCCAGATTTCCCTCTGCCTTATATTTTTTGAGTATCGTAATCTCTTTCTGATAATCTTCTTTTGTCCATTGATTGTAAGTATAAGAGCTGTAAAATTTTCCTTCCTCAAAAAAGGCATTTGTCACAGTTTCAATCAGCTCCTGGCTGGCTTCTTTCGCCGACACGGCATAAGTATTTATTGATTGGACATTGGGCAGGACAACATCTGCATCCGTGTCTATGACTAATGCTCCGTTTTCATAAGTTTTTTCATTCTTATAATGCTCTGGCGCTCCCAGCGTTTCCCGAAGGGGGCTGTCTGTATGTTCTGCACTCTCATATTCTTTTACATTCGCGGCGCCTTTCTGTTTCACAATACTTTCCTTCGGCGTCTCCTGGCATCCTGCAAGAATACTGGCGCAAAGTCCTGCTGCAAGGATTGATACAAATCTTTTTTTCATGATCTCCTCCTGTAAAACAATATTTCCTGTTCCTGTAACCATCATAACAGTTTCCTTTTTGCAAATATACATTCAGATGTAAAGGATTGGTAAACAAAAACTGCTGCATCTGTGATTTACCATCACTGACGCAGCAGTCTTTCTATTACTTCACTTTATAATTCTTTGTTTTTGCTTTCTTTAAAAGTTTGTTATAATATGATTTCTTAGATTTCTTCACCTGAAATACGGCATTTTTCTTAATGCCTTTAAATGCATTTGTTCCTATGCTCTTTATAGCCGTTCCACTAAATTTAATCTTTGCAAGTTTCTTATCTCCCTGGAATGCATTTGCTCCAATTGTCTTTACATTCTTGCCCACTGTAACACTCTTTAGCTTCACCTGATTCCGAAAGGCTTTTTTATTCACTGCCGTAACCTGAAATGTCATGCCGTTAAATTTGACTGTGGCAGGCAGCTTAACTGAGGTAAGTTTCTTAGATGCCCCGGTAACCGACACCTGCTTGGAAGAAGGTGTGCTCTTTAAAATCTTATATTTCAGGTTTTTATTGGTAAATGTTTTCTTCATCTGGAACACTGCTTTTTTGTGAATGTTTGTAAAAGCATTTTTACCGATACTCTTCACCGCTGTTCCCTGGAAAATGACTTTTATAAGATTTCCATCATTATAAAACGCCTTATCCCCAATACTGGTAATATTTTTACCTATTACGACCGTTTTAAGACTCTTTTGGCCAGCGAATGCGCCATTGGCAATTGTGGTTACTTTATAAATCTCATTTTTGTAAGTTACGGTATCTGGTATCGTAACATTTACATTCTGCGTGCCAGTTCCTGTCACTGCTGCCGTTTTCTCCCCGTCTCCATAAGCAGTAATCTGATACGTCTGCCCGCTGTCTGTGGTAAAAGTCTGATTTACTCCTGGTTTTTCAGGTGTCGGTGTGCTAGGTCCAGGAGCTGGAGCATTTGGATCTTTCACCACCACTGTCATTTCTACATCTTCTTTATCTTTTGCAAGCTCAAGTTCATCTGTCAAATACAATACTGGCTCTCCGTCCGCGCCAAAATGCACAGTACGCAGTCCTGTATTCCTGCTTCCCACTTTTCCATCAGCATCCACAGGTCTTGCGTGATACACAAATACCAGATTTCCTGCGGCATCTCTTGTATAAGAATTATGCCCAGGTCCTGCCTCTCCTTCCACTGCACGGGCATAGAGAATCGGGCAATTGCTCTTGGTCCAGCTCTCAGCTTTCAGCAGATCTCCATCAATATCCGCGCTTAAAAGACCTACGCAGTAAGTTGCTCCTATTGATGAGCCAGAAAATGTAAGAAATACTTTATCATCACGAATAATCGCATATGGCCCTTCATCCACAGGTGTATTATCATTGTTGTCCCAGCCATAATCTGGACGGGAAATAATCACTGGATCACTGGTAAGTTTCCATGGCTTATTAGGGTCAATGGTTCCAATACACAGAACAGATCCTGTAGAACGCCCATAATCTCTCTGTGCCCAAACCACATACTGCGTACCGTTCAATTGGAAGGTGGTCATATCCAGGGTAATTCCTCCAAAACCTTCCATCCCCTCATTCAAAGGAGCTCCGCTTTTGCACTGAAAACGAACAGGACGGTCCCAGCTGCTTTTTTCCTCCAGTTTTCCCCCTTTATAGCGCATCACATGCGACTGCACATCCCAGTTCTTGGGATCTCCTGGATTAGAACTAAAGAAAATATAAAGTTCTCCGCCTACTTTATGAATTTCTGGAGCCCATACCATTCCATTGATATCTGAATACATATCCAGATTTAAAATCTCAGTTTCTCTGGCGTCCTTAAGTCCTTCCAAAGTCTCTGACTTCTTAATGGAAAATGTACTGTTGCCATCTCCGTCGTTGGTGGCAATAAAATAATAATACCCGTCATCTGGATTATAATACGCACAAGGGTCTGCACGGTTTACACCAAGAGACGTACTGTTGGCAGATTTCATGGACGGCGCCCGCTGCACCCTGCCTTTTGCCTGATAAGTTCCTGGTTTGCTAAAGTCCACACCTGTAAGATCCCATTCTACCTTCTTTGATGCTTTGGAACCGTCACTGTAGGACAGCTGAGCCTGTACGTTCTCTACCTCTTGTTTTTCCAGCACAGAGACACTCTCTGGAACATTTACAGACGTATTATATATCGTGCTGAATTTGCGGAGCAGATTCTGACCTATTGTTTCAGGTACGTAAAACTGATTGCGCTCACACGCACCTGTAATGCCAGTATCCTTTGATTCATAACTAAAAATACTGCCTTTCTGTGTTTCCACAGACAGACTGCGAATGTCTGCTGATGTACTCTTATAATAATTTCCTTCTGTATCACTCCAGCGAAGGACATATTTCTTAGAACTGCTGTCATAATCACAGACAATATCTGATACAAAAACGTTTTGTTTTAAATCAATCAGCCCTGCTTCCTCATAATGAATAAAATCTTCTGTGGTAAACAGCAGCGCCCTGCCTCTGCTTAAGTCATCCTGGGCATTTACCATATCTTCATTGGAGGAATCTGTCCTTACTGCCACAATCCCATAACCTCCGTCTGCCATGGCAAACACATAAGGATTCTTCAAATTTTTAGGTGTAAGCTTACCGCTCTTTGCTATATCTGCTTTTGCATAGAGGATCCCGTTGTTGTCATACAAGCTATCATAAGAACCGTTTTCTTTCTTGTATGCTAGATGCATACTATAGGCAAGCTTTCCTGAATAAACATTTTTTGCCAGGGGCTCACGAGTATAAGCCGCCAATGTCATGGCATTCTGTGCCAGTATCTTTACAGAAAAAGTCTTTGTGGCGCTGATTCCGCCTGCCTGCCAAAAAGCCGTCAACTCCACGCTCTGATCCTGGTCTTTAACAGTAATTTTTCCATCTGAAGACACCGACGTTCCCGACCAGGTTATGTTTCCCTGCCCAAACGCTGTTGGAAGTTTCTCTTCAAAATAAGCCTTCTGACCAGAAAGCCCCAGAACCGGGATTACAAATTTTTTCTTTGCCGCAGCTCCATTTATAGATATTTTTGCGGTCAGTGTAACTTCTGTAGAATTATCTGGCAGATGTACTGTCCCATCTTCACGAACTATCTCTGGCTGACTGGAAGTCCAGGTTATGGCTGCACCATTTAATTCTGTCGGAAGATCCAGTTTTCCTTCCTTCATCACTGCCCCGTCTGGAATTACGCTGCTGAGAGACAAACTGTCATAAAATCTCTGCATCTCTTCGGTAGCTATGTAAGAATCATCATTTAAATCTTTGCTGTTATATAAATTATTTACCTGAGCGTCAGACAGAGCAAATCCATAGACAAAATAATCATCTATCAATCCATTAAAATATTCTCCGCCTCCCCAACATGACTTGCCGATATAAAAAATACTGCTGCTGCCCAGAATATCTGACAATTTATATTCACTTGTTTTTGTTGCCGCTTTCTTACCGTCAATATAAAGTTTTGTCTCCGACTCTGTAATGACAACCGTAACATGTTTCCATTCACCGACTCTGGTTTGCGCAGAAGCATTTGTCGGACGATCGTCCGTATTCTTATAACGTTCCACTGTAACCGTATTCTCATTATCTATAATTCCCAAATATTCTTCCTTTTTATAAGCCGGCGGACTGCTGTTGGGAGCCAGATAAATCGTCCAGTTGGGGGCGCCCACTGTCTTGCTCCAGTAAGAAATTGTCAGCTCATTATATCCTGTCAGAAGGCTGGAACCATCGCTTTTTGCAACATCCAGAAATTCAGTGTCATCCAGAGAAATTGCCTTGCCTTTGACGCCATCCTGGTTAAACTCTGGCGAGCCGTTCACGGTTGCTTTCACTCCATCGCTTTGAACGCCATCCTGGGCATTGTCAAAGGTGAAATGGACTAATGGCTGTTCTGTCTGCTGAGGTTTAGTTTCTTTATGGAAAATCCTCCTCATAAAATTATAAAGTCCATGTTTATACACATCTCCACTGTGTCCTCCGTCTCCGGTCTGCCCTGCACCATTGATTCCATCCGTTGCATAATAAATATGAGGAACCTGATTCTGCGCCAGTGCATTATGGTACCGCTCGGGCTCTGTCCTAACAATATCATCTTTTGTTCCTGCTGCAATCAAAACCAGCATATCATTCATATATTCTGGTTTTAAAGTAAATGATTCTTGCGTAAACAAACCGTCTTCATGGACACCATAATTTTCATATTCGAAAATCCCAAATGCCGGATTAAAAGCTCCGATATATCGTACTTTATCCTGAAGGGTAAACCCAATGTGAAGAGTAACTCTTCCTCCCATGGAAAATCCAGAAATAGCTGTATTCTCCCTTCCTTCTGCTGCGGAATAATGTTCATTGATATAGGGCATCAGGCAGTTCTCAAAATCATTGATAAAATTGTCATACGCCCTGTAATGCTCCAAAGAAAATCCATTTTCCGGGGGTGTTCCCGTCTCGTTCGCACAGGCATTGGGCAGCACCACAATCATTTCCTCACTGTCACCAGAAGCAATCGCGTTGCCAATAACTGTCTGAACATGCTCTTCATAAAGCGTATTTTCGTTGCCAAAAATACCATGAAGCAGATAAAGTACAGGATATTTTTTCTCTGTACTATAGCCAGCCGGAAGGATTACCTTGGCTTTTCGTTTGGAATTGGTGGCGGTAGACTGATACTGGATATCCTCCACACTTCCATAACTGACTCCTGTTTTCTCTGTCATATAGTCAGCCGGCACATCGTAATTATTATCCTGCACATACTGGCTGACAGGCACCCATTTTTCTTCTGTATCTCCCACAGATGCCTCTGCATTAAGCTCCGGCGGAGCCATGGTAAATACCAGTGCAGCCGCCAAAAAAATAGAAACTATGCTCTTTCGTCTGCTTTTCATTTTTCTTTGCATAAAACCCTCCTTAAAATATAATATAAAAATCATCAATATTATTATTATTTCACAATTCTGGCATAATTACATCCACCAAAACTATATTTATTTACTAGATTTTATGCAATTTCTTTAATATTCTATATTTTCAGAATACATGATTATCTATGAATCCTGTCTTCTGTCCAGGAAACCTTTGTCCCTTTTCCCACCTGACTCTCAATCTTCATGCGTCCATGGTGGACAATTGCAATCTGCTCACACAGAGCAAGTCCCAATCCTATGTTTCCGCTCTTTCTGGAGCGAGATTTATCCACACGGTAGAAGGGTTTCCGGACTTTGTTTACTTCCTGCTGGGGTATTCCACTGCCCTCGTCCCGCACCCACAAAGAATGTTCATCAGCTCCCATATAAATAATACTTCCGGGCTCAGAAGCCATAATGCTGTTATTTATCAAATTAATCAGGAAACTAGTCATCAAATCTGCATCCAGTTCTTTTTCTAAACCCTGATAATCCCCCTCCTTAAACAAAGTAATATTTTTCTCTTCCAGTCTGTGTTTCACATTCTCTTCTGCTGCTGCAAAAAGCGTATCTATGGATATTTTCTGCAGAATAATTCCACATTCCGGCTCATACAGTTTCGTCAGTTCCATCATCTTTTCAGACAGCCGGGACAGCCGGCCGCTTTCCCGGTTTATATAGTCCAGCGCTTTTTCCTCCTGTTCTCTGGACAATTTTACATTCAGCAGTGTCTCAGAATATCCTTTCATTGCTGTCAGGGGTGTTTTCAATTCATGGGACATGCTTCCAATCAACTGCCGCTGTGTTTCGTTTACTTCCTGAAGAGGCCTGGTGATTTTCTTAATCAGGAATACCAGCAGCAGAGCCATTCCCAGGGACACAACGATAGAAACCAGCATTTCCTGTATGGCGAGCATCCAGCTTTCATTATAAATACTGGTAATATCCACCACATAGAAATAATGATAACTCTGCCATTTCTCTCCAGCCCTGCCCAATTTCTCTTTGGAAGCAAACACCAGGAGATACGTGTCACCCAGTCGTTCCTGTCTGCACACAGTGGCGGAGACTTCATTATCAAAATTTGCCTTATCTGTATCAAATTCATAAGAGGTGGCATTGTAAAGTTCTTTTTTATCTTTATAAAGCGCCGATCTTTTCGGCATATTTTCCCGAAAATAATAGGTCACCACATAATCCTGCATTGTCTGCCCATAGTTTACTCTATACAGTTCAGAGTGGACATCTGAAATGCCTTTGCTGAATATTTTTTCCCCCCACAATTCTATCAGCTCAATTTTCTCCTGATGTCCCGTAAAAATCACATAGAAAGAAAAAATCTGCGCCAGCACAAACAACATGGCCGACGCAGTCAAGGCAATCTTTTTTATCATATTCATACCCCAGCCTCCATCCGATAGCCCACTCTGGGAACTGTAATAATTACATCTGTAAAATCCAGTTTTTTCCTGATATTTCCTACATGCACATCCACAGTTCTGCTCTCCCCTTCAAAGTCCACGCCCCAGAGTATATTCAAAATCTGATCTCTTGTCATTACCCGGTTTCTGTACTTCCAAAACACCAGCAGGCAGTCAAACTCCATAGGCTGCATCGGAATTTCCACTCCATTTTTATAAACTGTGCGCTTTTTCTCATTGATGACCACATCCCGGATATGTATCTCTTCTGAATCTTCTTCTGCAAAACGTTTGAGAACATTATCCACCCGCACCAGAAGTTCCAGCATTTCAAAAGGTTTTACCATATAGTCCTCTGCGCCGTTCCTTAACCCCCTGACCTTACTGGGAAGATCTCCCTTTGCTGTGAGATAAATTACTGGTATCTTATGTTCCTTCAATTCCTCCAGAAGAACAAATCCATCCTTCCCAGGCAGCATAATATCCAAAAGCGCCAGGTCATAATCATCCTGTTCTGCCAGATGGCGGCTGAACTCTTCTCCGTCAAAAAACGGCACAGGTTCATAGCCTGCAACCTCCAAATTCATACAAATCAAATCATTGATAGCATTTTCGTCTTCGATCACTAAAATCCTTTTCATTTAATTTCCCCATTCTGCTCTAATATGCTATTATTATAATAGATCTGCAGTAAGAAAACTATAAGGTTTTGTAAAGGTTTTGTAAACTTCCGCAAGAAATCCGCTGGCGATTCCTTCTGGGAAAAGACGATGCCTTCAGCAAATTTAAATAAAAAGTATTTTCCTTGTTTCTCTTATCAATAGAACTGTGTATGCTGCCGTCTGTATGTGTCATTATCCTTCTGGCTTAATTCGCTCTCTACCTGTTTCAATTTTTTCTCTAGTTCTTTGACTTTTTTTTCATTTCCACAATTTGACTGAATCTGCTGTTTGAGCTCCTGCTCTTTCTCTTTCAGTTTCCTGATTTCTCTTTCCACCTTATCCGTATTCGCAGTGCATTTCTCTGCAGGCTTCCCTGAATTGTCAGATTTTTGGGGATCATCAAAAAAGACCTTCTGATTACCATTTTCGTCCTCTCCTACCCGATACAAACCACTGGGCTTTGTCTCTGATTGCCTGCCGCTGATGTATTCATCATGAGGTTCAAATGTTTTATCAGCTACTTTTACCTTATTCTGATCTTTCTGGATTTCCTTTGGCATACCATGTTCCGCTTTTAATTGCTCTGCATAATCTGCTTTGTAAGAATTATACATTTCATTGATTTTAACTGACATATTATTATCCTCCTAAACTTTTATTATCAGGCAGCATATCCTGCAAAATCCTGCCTTCTTGTTTATTTCTTTCGTCATGCCATAACAATATTTAATCAATTTGCTGTAGAATGTTCCCTGAATGCCGTGGAATGATAAGCAGCCGCCAGACAAAATTCATAGCTTTTAAAACGATACCGCATAGCTTTTTTGTCTATTGACAAATGCGTATATGTTGTATATACTTAAAACACACAATTTAATACATATGTTTCAAAACATTCGTTTTAAATTAAGGAGGGTATACTATGCCGCCAAAAGCAAAATTTACACGAGATATCATCATACAGGCTGGGCTAAGCATCATAAGAGAACATGGTATGGAGTCTTTATCTGCCAGAGCGCTGGGTACAAAACTGGGAAGCTCTGCGAGACCAATTTTCACAATATTTCAAAGTATGGAAGAAGTGCAGGAGGAAGTGAGGCAATCGGCAAAATCGGTTTATGCCGAATATGTCAAAAAGGGGTTAGAACAGGAGTTAGCATTTAAAGGTGTCGGCACACAATATATTCTTTTTGCCATTCAAGAACCCAAATTATTTCAACTGCTGTTTATGTCGGAACAAAAACACCCTCTTACAGCTGCCAATGTAATGCCCATGATAGATGATCACTACAAAGACATTTTACTGTCTGTGCAAAATGAGTATCATCTGTCTGAGAATAAAGCACAACAGCTATATCGTCACTTGTGGATTTACACGCATGGCATAGCAGTGCTTTGTGCAACAAATATGTGTGTATTCACCACTGAAGAAATAAGCGGGATGATTGCACAAGTATTTAAAGGAATGTTAAAGGAAATATAAGAACGCCAGTAATAAATCACGTCCTGTTTGAGAATAAAGAAGGACGAAGCGCTGGGATTGGAGGAAAAATGAGTAAAAAATTATGGATAAGTATTGTGTCAGTTTATTCGATCATCTATACTGTAATCACGTTATTAAACAGTGTTTTATATCTTAATCATGGTATTTATGAAGACCCAAGCGGTAATTGGCACGAATTAGATCGGGCAATTATTCTGTTGATTGGCGTTGCCGCATTTTATTTGTGTACCAATCTGCCTGTTAAGCCTTTGATTTTTCGATATGCGGCTGCATACGTGCCATCACTATTATTGGCATTTATATATGTTTGGTTCAGCGGATTAAGAGAAGAATTGGCAAGGACTGCATACAGAGATATCTGGATTAACTTTACGGGTCTTTTTATACTATTATGTATTGTCAATACCGTTGTCTGTGTTTATAAGAAAAAAAGAACGTCGCCCCTGAAAGAATAGATAATTATTGATTCTATAAAAAGGCGGACAATGAAAAATGGATAAGAGACTGTTTCAAATTTTAAAAAAAGTATATTACAAGAAAAAATATGAAAAAGATGAAAATGGATATCAGCACATCATCAAAAATGGAGATATTTATGATTGTGATACAAAGACAACTGTGTATGCACTGGATAACCTTTCTCATGACGAGCTGAACTATTTGCAGTCCAGTAAATATCCAGTCAATCAAATTGCAGCATATTCTCATGACGAATGTGTGCAAGGATATAAAAAAATTCTGCGCCATCCCAATCTGGCTTTCGAGAATCTCCTAGCTGCATATTTGTGCGGATTTTCAAGTTTTCCAAGAGGGAGACAGCCCATTCTCAGTTATTTGTTTGCAAAGGCGGTTCCTGAGCATGCCTTTACTCCATTCGAAAACGGCGGAGATATTTGTGCATTGTGTTCTTTGCCAAAACATATATGGATTCAGGAAGGTGAGGAATTATTTCGGAAATATTGGGGATATTCCTGGAATGAAATGTGGGATAAATGTCTTGTTGATCTGCACGAATTTTCCGAATTACCACCATGTGTTCCAACAGAAAAAGATATTCAAATTTTTTGTGCTGTTATTGATCTCATTAAAAACGCCCCCCTTAAAGAGACGCCCGGAAAACTGGAGCAGAGAATAAGAAAAGCAAAAATTGTTCCAAATTATGAGAAATACAGGTTTCGCGGCCAGCTTTTAACGCTTGCTGAACTGGGTATTCTGCCAAACCCAAATGTCAAACCTTTATATGACGGATTTGTTTCTTTCCAACAGAAATGCCTGATCAGTCATAAAATTTCCGCTGGTACAAGATCTGATATTGTGATGCCGCTTTCTGGGTGGCGGGGCGATAATCCTATTGATGAGGACCGGCTTTATTTCTTATTTGGACATTTCCTCGAGGGCAATGGGCAAACAACCGTTTTCTAAAATCAAAAATCATAAATATAAGACTGAGAGCTGAAATGATTTTTATATTGATACTGTCAATACAGTCGGACATGTGAAGGGGCTGTCGTATTAAGAAATAAACATACAAGATACAATAATTTTGTAAATAGAAATTATACCATATCTTGAAGTTATATTCCTTAATGCGACAGCCCCTTTGTCTCTTCTCATACGTTATCAATATAGATAGTTTTCAATACTCCTGCGCAAAACGTATCGCCTGCGCCTGTCGCGTCAATTGTCCTGCCACTTAAAAATGGTCTGCCGCTGACTTTATAAGAGCAGCTGCCATTTTTCACTTTCTGCTAACTTATTTGTGGGAGAGGGAGCCAAAATGTAAAATCCTGGTCACCTTGCCTGAATTTCCTGCATGATCGCATTATAAGCTTTCTTGTTGAGACGGTAAAAATATAAAACTGCCGCTGTTACAATCCACAATATACCAGGTACCGTGGTAAAAGAATGTTTTATCACAGACAGCACAGCTGGATTCTGCTGCTGGTTTGCCGCATATCCCACACTGCCTAAAATTCCAGCCAGGACGGAAGTCCCGATAGCCATCCCGATCTTATTTCCCAATGAAATAAAGGCATATTGGAAGCCATCGTTGCGTAGCCCTGTTTTCCATTCCCCGTATTCCACACAATCTGGCACAATGGCATAAATAGCCGTGTTAAATCCAGAAAAGAAAAACTGTGCCAGGCACGAAAACAGATAAAATGGAACTGGAGCCTCCCCAGCTGTAAAAAAATACATGCAGAACATACTGATTCCCGTGAGTAATGCAAATATTGACGCCGAACGCCCCTTATTGTTTGTCAGCCTGAATACAATTGGAAAACAGGCTGCGCCGATTATCGAAGGAAGAATAATAAAAAGGGAATATGTACTGAACAGGGACTGATCTCCTTCCACATAAGTAAAGTAATAAAGTGCATCCGCATTCCGTCCATAAAGCGTTATTCCAAACAGGAACTGCCCTGCAACTGCAATCATATAGGGTTTATTTTTGGCTACAGATGATAGCTGCACTTTCAGAGAAGTCTTTTCCTTGACTGGCACTTCCACGACTTCCTTTGTTTTGGCAAAACAGAAAATATGGCAGGCTGCAAAGATACATCCATAAATTGCGGCAACTAAAAGATATCCCCGTTTATCATTCCCTTTGCCAAGCGCTGCAATGAGAGGAACTGTTATAATATTAATAATGCCGATTGCAACCATTGCACTGACTGAACGGAACGTATTAATTTTTGCCCGTTCTTCTATATTCTGTGTCATTGCGCCGCACAACGTCCCATAAGGGATATTCACACAAGTATAGCCTAACACCAATATGCAGTAGGTAATTGTCATGTAGATAATTTTTACCGTAGATGGCCAATCTGGATGCGCCCAAAATGTAAGTATTAATACAATGGCTGTGAGGGGAGCAGCGATCAGAAGCCAGGGACGGTATCTTCCCCATCTTGTATGTGTTTTATCACTCAGTCCTCCAATCACCGGATCATTGACAGCATCCCAAAACCTTGAAAACAACATCAATCCTGCAACTGCACCCATTCCGATCCCAAAAACATCTGTATAAAAAATCATCAGGAAATTTCCGACAAACATCCAGCTGAAATTACATCCTACATCCCCCATGCCATAAGCAATTTTGCTGACCAGCGGCACTTTTACATCTGTATTTTTGTGTTCCATTGCCGTCCTCCTTATAAATATTAGCTAAACTCAACCTTCTCTTCATTTGATCCTAAAACTGTAAGCGCCTCTAATAGAAAATCTTCTGCTGTTTCAGATCCAGTATAAAGATTTTTCCGCCAGTTATTCTGCAATACGGATAACTGCCTTCACGATATCAGCCTTATTATTTACACTGTAATCCATAGCTTTCTGTACCTCATCAAGTCCAAATATATCCGTCACAATACCTTTCAGATTAATTTTGCCTGCAGCAACTGCATCAATCGCCATTGGGTAAATATGGCGATAGCGGAACACCGTTTTAAATGTCAGTTCTTTATCCAATGCAAGACTCATAGGAAGCGTCATTTCTCCGCTCTTGCTGTAGCCTACCAGAACAATTACTGCACCCTTTTTCGCCATATGGATGGTCTGGACTGTGGTTGCCTGTGTGCCTGCTGTTTCTACTGCAAGATCACATCCTTTTCCGTTCGTCAGTTTCCTTACTTCCGCAGCTGCATCTGTCTGGCTTCCATTGATTACTCCGTCCGCCCCCAGTTCCAACGCCTTCTGAAGCCGTTTTTCCATAATATCCACCACATATACCTTGGATACCCCCATTGCTTTCAATGCCATCATTGTCACAAGACCAATACATCCTGCCCCCATAACCACTGCTGTCTGTCCTGCTCTTGCACCTCCCTGCATCGCTGCATGGAAACCTACCGCCAAAGGCTCAATCAAAGCGCCTTCCATTGTACTCACGTTATCTGGAAGTTTGAAGCAAAGGTCTGCATCATGTGCCACATATTCCTGAAATACACCATCCACCGGAGGTGTCGCAAAGAATACGACATCTGGGCAAAGGTTGTAATTCCCTGTTCTGCAGAACTCACAGTGTCCGCAGGTTCTGCCTGGTTCCAGCGCAACGCGATCACCTATCTTCAAATGTTTCACGCCTTTCCCTATTTCCACTACTGTACCACCTGTGTTATCCCCAATTAGTAGGAACAATACAGCTTTCTGGCGGGCGGCGGCA
>CAJUCK010000027.1:23463-30461 GCA_910585395.1 uncultured Lachnospiraceae bacterium | reverse complement strand
CTACATTTGTGATCTTTGTCAATGATAAGGAACTGATGCATTTTTCCTACACCAGATATTTGGAGAATCGTATTCGGGATGCATTTGGCTTCCAGGGAACATCGTTAAAGTTTATTATACGGGAAAGGAAGGAAAAATGACCATGATTGTAGCGCGGGTGATTTGTATTGCAGTAGGTTATGTTTTGGGAATGTTTCAGACAGGATATATTTATGGGAAACTGCATAATGTGGATATCCGGCAGCATGGAAGTGGAAACGCAGGAGCTACAAATACGCTCCGCACTTTGGGATGGAAAGCAGGTCTGATTACGTTTGCGGGAGATTTGGGAAAGGCAATGCTTGCCATGCTGCTTGCCTGGCTTTTATTCCGTGAGAAATACTCTGATGGTGTAAAGCTTTTAGAAATGTATGCAGGTTTCGGCGCTGTTCTGGGGCATAATTTTCCATTTTATATGAAATTCAAGGGCGGCAAGGGAATTGCGTGCACAGCTGGATTTATCCTGGCTTTTTATCCTCCAATGGCGCCTTTATGCCTTTTATTATTTATTGTGGTTGTTGCAGTTACCAGATATGTATCTTTGGGGTCTATTCTGGTAATGATTTGTTTTTGGGTTCAACTGATTTTGTTTGGACAGTTAGGGCATTTGGGGGTAAATGCTGGTCTGCTGTTAGAAACTTATATAGTAGGAGCATTGTTTTCTGTTATGGGAATCTGGCGTCACAGAGAGAATATTAAAAGGCTTATTGCCGGTGAAGAAAATAAATTTTCTATGAACAAATCATCAGCAGCGGAGAAGAAAAATGGAGGAAAATGATGGCAAAAGTGAGTGTGATTGGGGCAGGAAGCTGGGGAACAGCCCTTGCCGTAGTTTTAAATAACAATGGGCATCAGGTGACAATTTGGTCTGCCATTGAAGAAGAAATTCAGATGCTCAAAGAGAAGAGAGAACATGTGGCTAAGCTTCCGGGAGTTAAACTGGCAGAAGGAATCGAGCTGACAGCTGACCTCAAAAAGGCAGCTGCTGAGAGGGATCTTCTGGTGCTGGCAGTACCTTCTGTATATACGAGAAGTACAGCGGCAGATATGAAACCTCTGGTACAGGAACAGCAATTAATTGTGAATGTGGCAAAGGGAATTGAAGAGAAGACGCTGATGACGTTGACAGATATTATAGAAGAAGAAATTCCACAGGCGAGAGCAGCGGTATTATCCGGCCCCAGCCATGCGGAAGAGGTGGGGAAAGGACTGCCGACAACCTGCGTGGCAGGCGCGAGAACAAGAGAAGCAGCAGAATATGTACAAAATATTTTTATGAACGATGTATTTCGAGTTTATACCAGTTCAGATATGCTGGGCATAGAATTAGGCGGAGCTTTAAAAAATGTGATTGCTCTTGCAGCAGGGATGGCAGATGGTCTTGGTTATGGTGACAATACAAAAGCGGCGCTGATAACCAGGGGAATTACAGAGATTGGAAGGCTTGCGCTTGCCATGGGTGCGAAGTATGAGACTCTCAGCGGGCTGACAGGAATTGGCGATTTGATTGTTACCTGCGCCAGTGTTCACAGCCGTAACCGTAAAGCAGGAATGCTGATTGGGCAGGGCAGAACCATGGAAGAGGCCGTTCTGGAAGTAAACATGGTAGTGGAAGGAATCTATTCAGCGAAAGCAGCCATAGGATTGTCTGAGAAGTATCATGTACCAATGCCTATTATTGAACAGGTTAATCAGGTATTATTTCAAAATAAATCAGTGAAAGAAGCAGTGCATGAACTGATGATGCGGGATAAGAAACCAGAACATGAGGAACTCTGGGCATAATTTGACATACGATAAGGAGTATATGAATGCTGGAAACAGGACAAGTGCTGGCACAGCGTTATGAGATTCGAAAACAGCTTGGAGAGGGAGGAAGCGCCAGAGTGTATCTTACTTTTGACAGAATTAGTGGGAGAAACCGGGCAGTGAAAGAAGTAATGTTTTCCAGTAACGGACAGATGCATGAAAGAGCCAGGCGGGAAGCGGAACTGGTATGGCAGCTTAAATATCCATATTTTCCAGAAATTTATGAAGTTTTGGAAACGGGGGAAGCAGATTATCTGGTTATGGAATATCTTGAAGGGGAAACGCTGGGTGAACGCCTGAGGCGTCTGGGGCCTTTGCCCTGGCAGGAAGTGCAGCGATGGGGAAAAGACCTGTGTCTGATGCTGGGGTATTTACACAGTTCTACGCCGCCAGTTATCTATCAGGATATGAAACCAGACAATATTATGGTGCAGCCCAGAGGAAATCTGAGACTGATAGATTTTGGAGCAGTTATGAAAGGGCAGGAAAGAACGCAGCTGCGCTTTGGGACACGGGGGTATGCAGCGCCAGAGCAGTTTGACAGTGAGAGTATGATAGATGCAAGAACAGACATTTATGCACTTGGTCAGACGATGTATCAGCTTATCACAGGGATGAATCCTGGAAAAACCAATGGCGTGAGCAAGGGATTTCCCAGAAAAAAGTTTCCCAGAAAACTGAGAAAAATTATAAAAAAATGTGTCAGTGAAAATCCGGCCGGCAGATATCAGGACTGCCAGAAGCTGCGTGATGCTCTGTGCCGGATTTGATAGAATAATCTTTATGTGTTATAATCTGGTATCATCTGTATGGATATATTTTATACGGATTATGCCTTAATGAAAGGAAGACTGAAATGGCAGAGAATCAGGAATACAGTGCGGGAAATATCACAGTGCTGGAAGGTTTGGAAGCCGTAAGGAAAAGGCCTGGGATGTATATAGGAAGTGTATCGCGTAAGGGCCTGAACCATTTGATATATGAGATTGTAGATAATTCTGTGGATGAACATCTGGCAGGATTTTGTGATACCATAAAAGTAACTTTAGAAAGAGACGGTTCTTGTACCGTTGAAGATAACGGCAGGGGGATTCCAGTTGGAATGCATGAAAAGGGCGTTTCTGCGGCACGTCTGGTATTTACCACTCTCCATGCCGGTGGAAAGTTTGACAATGACGCATATAAGACCAGCGGCGGACTGCATGGCGTAGGTTCTTCTGTAGTAAACGCTTTGTCTGTGTGGCTGGATCTGGAGGTTTATCTGGAGGGAAAGATTCACCATGACCGCTATGAAAGAGGCAATCCTGTGATAGAACTGGAAAAAGGGCTTCTTCCAGTAACCGGAAAGACGCGTAAAAGCGGGACGAAAATTAATTTTCTGCCAGATCCGGAAATTTTTGAAAAGACCCGTTTTAAAGAAGAGGATGTAAAAAGCCGCCTTCATGAGACTGCATATCTGAATCCAAGGCTGACGATTATCTATGAAGATAAGCGGGGAGAACAGATAGAACATGTGGAATTTCATGAGTCTGAGGGCATCATTGGTTTTGTGAAGGATCTGAATAAGAAGGCAGAAGTTGTCCATGACGTAGTATATTTTCAAGGAGAGAGTGAAGGAATTATTGTGGAAGCTGCCTTTCAGTACACGAATGAATTTCATGAAAATGTGCTGGGATTTTGTAATAACATATATAATGCCGAGGGGGGAACGCATTTAACAGGCTTTAAGACTGTGTTTACTACCGTAATCAATAGTTATGCCAGAGAATTAGGAATTTTAAAAGAAAAGGATTCTAATTTTACAGGCGCAGATGTTCGGAACGGACTTACGGCTGTTATTTCTGTGAAGCATCCAGAGCCGCGGTTTGAAGGACAGACCAAGACAAAACTGGATAATCAGGATGCTGCACGTGCTGCCAGTAAGATAACCAGCGAAGAGATTCAGCTGTATTTTGATAAGAATCTGGATAATTTAAAAAAAGTTATCGCCTGTGCGGAAAAGGCGGCAAAGATTCGCAAGACAGAAGAGAAGGCCAAGACAAATCTTCTGACAAAGCAGAAATTTTCATTTGATTCTAACGGAAAACTGGCAAATTGTGAGAGCAGGGATGCTTCTAAATGTGAGATCTTTATTGTAGAGGGAGATTCTGCTGGAGGTTCTGCCAAGACGGCAAGAGACCGCAATTATCAGGCAATTCTTCCTATTCGGGGAAAGATTTTAAATGTAGAAAACGCCAGTATCGACAAAGTACTTGCGAATGCAGAGATTAAGACTATGATCAATGCATTTGGATGTGGATTTAAAGAAGGGTATGGCAATGATTTTGACATTTCCAAATTAAGATATGATAAAATCATTATTATGGCAGATGCCGATGTGGACGGCGCTCATATTTCTACTTTGCTGCTGACGCTGTTTTACCGATTTATGCCAGAGCTGATTTTTGAAGGGCATATTTATATTGCTATGCCGCCACTGTATAAGGCTGTTCCCAGCAGAGGGGAAGAAGAATATCTCTATGATGACGCTGCTTTGAAGAAATACAGGAAACGCCACAAAGGAGCATTTACGCTGCAGCGTTACAAGGGACTGGGTGAAATGGATGCAGATCAGCTTTGGGAAACTACGCTGAATCCAAGGACACGTATATTAAAGCAGGTAGAAATTGAAGATGCCAGGATGGCATCTGATGTGACAGAGATGCTGATGGGCACGGAAGTGCCTCCCAGAAGAGTGTTTATCCATGAGCACGCTCATGATGCAGAATTAGACGTATAAGCTTGATTGAAATAGAGACAGAATGTTTGCAGAAAGGAATAGATCATGCAGCAGAATGAACAGATCATCCGGACAGAGTATTCTGAAGTGATGCAGAAATCATATATTGACTATGCCATGAGCGTCATTATTGCCAGGGCGCTGCCGGACGTCCGGGATGGATTAAAGCCGGTGCAGCGCAGAACACTTTATGACATGCATGAACTTGGAATCCGGCATGACAGACCTTACCGGAAATGTGCCCGTATTGTGGGAGATACCATGGGTAAATACCATCCCCATGGTGACAGTTCCATCTATGAGGCGCTGGTGGTTATGGCCCAGGAATTTAAGAAAGGGCTGCCATTAGTAGACGGCCATGGAAATTTTGGTTCCATTGAGGGTGACGGTGCAGCAGCAATGCGTTACACAGAAGCACGTCTTGAAAAGATTACGCAGGAAGCATATCTTGCAGACTTAGATAAAGACGTGGTGGATTTCGTTCCCAACTTTGATGAGACGGAAAAGGAACCGTCAGTACTTCCCGTGAAAGTGCCCAATCTTCTTATTAATGGAGCTGAGGGAATTGCAGTAGGTATGGCGACCAGCATCCCGCCCCATAATTTTTCTGAAGTAATTGAAGGAGTCAAGGCATATATGAAGAATCCAGACATTACTGCCAGAGAGTTGATGAAATATATCCAGGGTCCAGACTTTCCTACTGGGGGAATTGTGGTAAATAAGGATGATCTTTTAAAGATTTATGAAAGTGGAACTGGAAAGATCAAGATTCGCGGCAAGGTGGAAATTGAACAGGTAAAAGGTGGAAAGGAAAGGCTGATAATTTCAGAGATTCCTTATACTATGATAGGCGCCAATATCGGTAAATTTCTGATGGATATTGGAAATTTGGTTGAAACTAAGAAAACTGGGGATATTGTGGATATTTCCAACCAGTCGTCCAAAGAAGGAATCCGAATTGTGCTGGACTTGAAGAAGGGGGCTGACGTTGAGAATCTCTGCAATATGCTTTATAAGAAAACTCGTCTGGAAGATACCTTTGGAGTCAACATGCTTGCGGTGGCAGACGGCAGGCCAGAGACTATGGGGATTGTGCCAGTTATCCGGCATCATGTAAATTTTCAGTATGAGCTTGCTACCAGAAAATATAAGACATTGCTCGCCAAAGAACTAGATAAGAAAGAGATTCAGGAGGGGCTCATTCAGGCGTGTGATGTGATTGACTTGATCATTGAAATTCTGCGGGGCGCCAAAAATATTAAAGATGCCAAAGATTGTCTGATGAATGGAAATACAGAGAACATTAAGTTCCGGTATAAAGGTTCTGCGCTAGATGCAGAGCAGCTTCATTTTACGGAACGGCAGGCGACAGCGATTTTGGAAATGCGGTTGTATAAACTTATCGGTTTGGAAATTGAGGCGCTATTGAAAGAACATGAGATGACTCTTTCTAATATTTCAAAATATGAAGAGATTTTGGGAAGCCGCAGCGCTATGGCCAAAGTGATTGTGAGGGAGCTTACCAGGTTTCAAAAAGAATATGGCAAGCCCAGGAAAACACAGATTGAGAATGCCAGAGAAGCTGTTTATGAGGAAAAGAAACTAGAAGAAATGCCTGTAGTGCTTCTGATGGATCGTTTTGGGTATGCGAAGACGATTGACGTATCGGCTTATGAGCGGAACAAGGAGGCAGCTGACGGTGAAAATAAATATGTGATTCCTTGTATGAATACGGATAAGCTTTGTATTTTTACAGATAAAGGACAGCTCCATACAGTTAAAATTTTAGAACTTCCCTATGGAAAATTCAGAGATAAGGGAACTCCCTTAGATAATGTCAGTAAATATGACAGCAGTGAAGAGAGTATCATTTATATTAACTGCATGGACAGGCTGCGGGGGAAGAAGCTGCTGTTTGTCAACAGCCAGGGTATGATTAAAGTGGTGTCCGGGGATGAATTTGATGTTTCCAAGCGCATCACAGCGGCAACTAAACTAAATGAGGGGGAAACGGTTCTGGCAGTAGAACTGCTGGCAGAAACAGAAGAAGAAACCGTCGTAATGCAGACAGAGAAGAGTATGTTTCTGCGTTTTCTGGCCGCAGATGTTCCTCAGAAGAAGAAGGGTGCCATTGGTGTCCGGGGAATGAAAATAGATCCAAAGGATAGCTTGAAGGCAGCATTTCTTTTGGGCAGAGAAGAAAAAACAATTGAGGAAAAAGATAAGCAGATTATGCTGCACAGACTAAGAATTGCGTGCCGTGACGGCAAGGGTGTAAAGAAATAGAAGGGAACGGCAGGAAATAGGAGGAACATATGAAAGATAAGAAAATAATAGCATTTTTGAGAAACAGTCTGATTGTGGTGGTTTT
>CAJUCK010000027.1:10790-23453 GCA_910585395.1 uncultured Lachnospiraceae bacterium | reverse complement strand
TCTGTATCTTGGTGTTTTCCGTAGTGACTGTTTTGATGGCTCGCTGGACGCAGCAGGCAGTCAGGGATATCAGTGATATTTATATGGAAGAGATGAATGTACAGCTTCAGCAGAAATTCAGTTCTATCATTGAACTCCGTCTTCAGCAGGTATCAGGAATCATTATGACAAATCCCCCAGAGGAAAGCGTGTATGAGCCGTCTTCTTTGGAAGATCTGCGAAAAAGGGCGGAGGTCAGGAATTTCGCTTATCTGGGATTTCTGACAGAAGAAGGGGAACTGGTAAATATCTATGGATGTGAGCTGGAGATTGAGAGCAGTGAAAATGTAAAAATGTCACTGGCAGAAAGTGGGGACTGTGTTTCACAGGGATGGGATGAGAAACACGACAAGATTTTAGTGCTGGCAGAAACGGCGTCTTATGACCTGGGAGATGGAAGCAGGAGCATTGCATTGGTGGCAGGGCTGCCTATGGAATATCTGAATGAAGTGATGTTTTTTGACGAGAAAAATGACCAGGTATATACACATGTGATCGACCGTGAAGGAAATTTTGTAATTCGCAATGGAGGGATTTATCAGGAGAATTATTTCCAGCGCATGGAAGATGCTTATGGGGAAGAAAAGAAGAACAATATAGGAGGACATGTCCAAGGTCTAAAGAACGCCATGAAACAGGGACAGGATTATTCTATGAGAGTTTACAGTGAAGGGGAAAAGAAAACGGTTTATTGTTCTCCGCTTCCAGGAAATTCTTTTTGGTATCTGGTCACTACTATGCCAGAGGGAAAAATAGACATTTCTGTTACCAAACTAGATGCTATGCGTATGGGAACTATGATGGGCTCCATGGTCACGATTCTTCTGACAATGGGTATTATCTTTATTTTGTATCTGCGATGGTCGAAACAGCAGATTACAGAATTAGAAAAGGCCCAGAGAGAGGCTGTGGCGGCCAATGCGGCTAAAAGTGAATTTCTGGCCAGCATGAGCCATGATATACGTACGCCGATGAATGCCATTGTGGGAATGACAGAGATAGCTCTGAGAAATATTCAGAGCGAAGAACGCGTCACAGACTGTCTGCATAAGGTGAAGCTTTCCAGTAAGCATTTGCTGGGGCTTATCAATGATGTGCTGGATATGTCAAAAATAGAGAGTGGAAAGATGAGCCTCAATATAGAGCTTATGTCCCTGAGGGAAGTTTTGGACGATATTGTCAATATCATCCAGCCCCAGATTAAAGCGCAGAATCAGCATTTTGATATTTTTATTGAGAAAATATTATGTGAAGAAATTTATTGTGATGGCGTGCGTCTGAACCAGGTATTGTTAAACCTGCTGTCTAACGCGGTGAAATTTACACCAGAAGACGGCAGGATCGATATTCATCTTCGCCAGGAGCCGTCTCCGAATGGAGAAGAGTACATAAGGACCAGCTTTGTAGTAGCAGATACTGGAATTGGAATGTCTGAAGAATTTCAGCAGAAGATTTGGGATACGTTTACACGAGAAGAAAGTGAACAGGTGAACCGTATTGTCGGAACTGGACTGGGCATGGCGATTACAAAAAGTATCGTAAACTTAATGGGGGGAACCATTTCTGTGGAGAGCAGGCTGGGAAATGGAACGAAATTTACGGTTACTTTAGATTTGAAAAAAGCAGATGGAGATGCGTCTCATATGAAACTTCCGAATTGGAATATACTTGTGGTAGATGACAATGAGCAGCTTTGCCTTACTGCGTCATCAAATCTGGAAGAGCTCGGAGTTCATGCAGAATGGATTCAAAGCGGTAAAGATGCTGTAGATCTGATTGAAGAGCGCCATAAGAAAAATCATGATTTTGATTTTGTTCTGGTTGACTGGAAAATGCCGGATATGGATGGCATGGAGACAATTCTTGAGATTCGCAGAAGAGTTGTCAAACGGATTCCGCTGTTTTTGATTTCTGCGTATGACTGGAGTGACATTGAAGGGGATGCCGATGAATTAGATATTGAGGGTTTTATTTCCAAGCCATTGTTTAAATCAACCTTATATGCAGGTCTGAGCAAATATTTGGAAGAACATGATGGAAGAGAGAGCGGCAAGGAAAGCCAGGAAATAAATTTTACAGGAAAGAAAGTCCTTCTCGCTGAGGATATCGACTTAAACTGGGAAATTGCCAATGAGATTCTTTCCGCTACAGGGATGGAACTGGATCATGCATGTAATGGAAAAGAGTGTCTGGAAATGTTTAAGGCTTCCAAGCCAGGTTATTATGCAGCAGTTTTGATGGATATTCGTATGCCGGTGATGAATGGATATGAAGCAACACAGGCGATAAGGGAGCTAAAACGTCAGGACAGTGACCTTCCTATTATTGCAATGACCGCAGATGCATTTTCTGATGACGCCCAAAGATGCCTGGAGATTGGCATGAATGCCCATATTCCGAAACCATTGGATATTAAGCAGTGTATGACAGTGCTGCAGAAATTTTTAAAATAACAGGGAGGCACCCACCATGGAGAGAGAAACAGAGGTTGTAATCGTCGGTACCGGAGCAGCAGGTCTGTTCTGCGCACTACAGATTCCAGAAAATAGAAAAATAACAATCATTACCAAGGATGCAGCAGAGAACAGCGATTCCTTTTTGGCGCAAGGGGGTATCTGTATGCTCCGGTCAGAAGAAGACTTCAAGTCTTATTATGAAGATACCATGAAAGCAGGACATTACAAGAATAATCCAGAGGCGGTGGAGCTGATGATCCGCAATTCAAGAGAGATTGTGGACATTCTCATGGAGTATGGGGTAGAATTTGAACACCAGAAGGGAGAATTTGCCTTTACCCGTGAAGGAGGGCATTCCAAGCCCAGGATTCTGTTTCATGAAGATGTGGTAGGAAAAGAAATTACGGGAAAGCTGCTGGAATGGGTGGAGAAACGCAGCAACATCACCATCTATGAGTATACAGAAATGATTGACATTTTATGTGAAGGAGAGAGATGCTGTGGAATTGTGGTGGCAGATGCACAGGGGCAGGCTGCTGCCATAAGGGCAAAGCATACCGTGTTTGCCTGCGGCGGTATCGGCGGTTTGTATCAGTATTCCACAAACTTTCCCCATTTGACAGGAGATGCCATTGCTGTTGCGCTGCGCCATAAGATACAGCTGAAAGATATGAATTATGTTCAAATTCATCCGACAACTTTATATTCTAAAAAAGCTGGAAGAAAATTTTTGATTTCGGAATCTGTGAGAGGCGAGGGAGCGGTCCTCTACAATGAGAAAATGGAGAGATTTGTTGATGAACTCCAGCCACGAGACGTTGTGACCTCTGCGATAGAGAAACAGATGGAGAAAGACGGGAAACCTTTTGTTTGGCTTTCTATGGAGCATATACCCAAAGAAGATATCCTGGGGCATTTTCCCAATATCTGCCAGCGGTGTCTGGAAGAGGGGTATGATGTGACTAGAGAGTGTATACCAGTAGTGCCAGGGCAGCATTATTTAATGGGTGGAATTCAATCAGACCTGAATGGAAAGACTTCCATGAGAGGATTGTATGCAGTAGGAGAGACAAGCTGCAATGGAGTTCACGGCGCTAATCGGCTTGCCAGCAACTCTCTGCTGGAAAGTCTGGTGTTTGCCAGAAGGGCGGCACAGAATATTCAGGATGATCCCTGGCAGGAACTTCCAGAAGAAGCGATGGTGTTCCATCCGGAAAATTATACAGATATCGAAAAAATACATCAGGAGAACCGGGAATTGGTGCTGCAGGAAATAGAGAGGATGAAAAAAGAATATGAACAATAATATAACTATGACATTGAATGTAGATGATTTGATTCTGCTGGCATTGCGGGAGGATATTTCAAGTGAAGATGTAACTACCAATGCAGTTATGCCGCAGGCGCAGAAAGGCCAGGCGCAGTTAATCTGCAAACAGGATGGTGTTCTGGCGGGGCTTTTTGTGTTCCGCAGAGTGTTTGAGATTTTGGATAAAGAAATTCAGATAGAGTTTGAATATATAGATGGGGATAAGGTGAAGAAGGGAGATTTGATAGGAACTGTCACAGGAGATATCCGGGCGATTTTATCGGGAGAGCGTACGGCGCTGAATTATCTTCAGAGAATGAGCGGAATTGCGACATACACAAACGCTATCGCTGATTTGTTAAAGGGGAGTAAGGTAAAGCTGCTGGATACCAGGAAAACTACGCCCAATAACCGGATTTTTGAGAAATATGCTGTTAAGGCGGGAGGCGGATATAATCACCGCTATAATTTGTCAGATGGCGTTCTTCTGAAAGATAACCATATTGGAGCAGCAGGAGGAGTGAAAGAAGCAGTAAAGATGGCCAAGGAATATGCTCCTTTTGTCCGCAAGATTGAGATTGAATGTGAAACTCTGGAAATGGTGCAGGAGGCGGTGGAAGCTGGCGCTGATATCATTATGCTGGATAATATGAGTGTAGAAGAGATGCAGAAAGCGATTTCATGTATTGATGGAAGGGCAGAAATTGAAATTTCTGGCAATGTGACCAGAGAGAATATTGAGCATTACATTTCTCTGGGAGTAGATTATATTTCCAGCGGCGCTCTGACCCATTCGGCGCCTATTATGGATATTTCCCTGAAAAATCTTCATACATTATGATCAGAAACGGAAGAGATATAACATAGGAGAAAGGATGTTGTCAGCGATGGATTACGAAGAGAGTAAATATGGAAAAGCAGCAGAAGAGAATTTTCGGAAAGGTTACAACTGCGCGCAGGCAGTATTTCTTGCATTCCGGGATTTGTACGATATGGATGAAGTGACGGCGGCTAAACTGAGTTCTTCCTTTGGAGGCGGTATGGGCAGACTCCGGGAAGTGTGCGGCGCTGTCAGCGGAATGTTTATGGCGGCAGGCATGCTGTATGGCTATGACACTCCAGGTGCAAATCAAGAAAAGTCTGAACATTATAAGCGGATACAGGAACTTGCCAAAGCATACGAGACAGAAAATGGCTCCATTGTGTGCCGGGAGCTGCTGGGATTAAGCCAGAAGCGGCAGGAGCCAGTTCCAGAGAAGCGTACAGATGAATATTACCAGAAACGTCCCTGTCCCAAATTGGTCAGTATGGCAGCGGCGATTATGGAAGCATATATTGCAGAAAATCCTCTGCCATAAGGTTATATGTATTTCTCTGACTGGGCAGGCTAAGTTTCATTTACGTTCAGATTGAGAGAGCGTACAGTATGTCTTATAAGACAAAAAAGGAAACCAACATGACGGTATTGGTTTCCTTTTTAATTATAGAAAAATATTCAGATTTCTATAACACGAACATGTATTATCCTCTGTCATGATTCGTTTTATATAAAATAACTAAGCAAGCTGATTGACAGCTTTGGTCAAACGGGAAATTTTTCTTCCAACAGTATTTTTATGATATACGCCTTTGGAAGCAGCTTTGCTGATTTCAGAAATTGCACCCTTTAATGCGCTCTGTGCAGCTTCCTTATCATTTGCTGCAATAGCAGCGTCCACCTTTTTGATAGAAGTCTTGACAGCAGATTTGATAGATTTGTTGCGAGCTGTTCTGACCTGAGTTACTAAAATTCTCTTTTTTGCAGATTTAATGTTAGCCAATCCGTACACCTCCAATATAAATAATATTATTCACGGCAATCCAATTGACTGTTCTGCGGAAAAGGACTGCACTGTGTTCCATGGTTGTTTCATTAAAGCCGGACACGGACGATCTAATGGAAACATACTCATATAGTTTAGTCCCAATTTTTATTTCTGTCAATACATATTTTGCTTTTTTTTGCAGAAAATAGGGTAAAAGAGTTGCAGTTTACACAGGTTTCTGTTTGTGCATTTACCATGTGTTTTGTGGGCAGACGCTTAAAATGCAGAATACGATCGCGTAAGAGATGATAAATCAATCTTTACAGGCCGCTGTGGACAGTAACATAAATGACGCTTTTGGAGGGATAAAGATGAGTCAGTTTCAGGTGCGGACCGATCTGGCGCTGGAAACCAGAGAGAAATTTGAAGAAGATAATGTAGAAGTGAAAGGGGTACGGGTAGAAGAGGAATTCCGAAAAGAAAATGAGATAAAGATTACCACTATGGTGATTGAAACAGAAAATGGCGCTAAGGCAATGGGAAAACCCAGAGGAACTTATATCACCATGGAGGCAGAAAACATGGATTGCCAGGATGAGGATTATCATCGTGAAATTTCTCTGGAACTGGCCAAGCTTATAAGGAAACTTTTGCCTGATAAGAGAGGGCCTTTGTCGGTTTTGGTGGCTGGTCTGGGCAACCGTGAGGTAACGCCGGATGCGCTTGGCCCCCGGGTGGTGGATAATCTGCTGATTACCCGCCACGTGCTGAAAGAATTTGGAAAATATGCGTTTGGTGAAGAAGAGGTTAATGCAGTAAGTGGAATAGTGCCAGGTGTGATGGCGCAGACTGGTATGGAGAGCCAGGAGATCATACGAGGCGTTATTGATAAGACAAATCCAGACGTCATGATTGCTATTGATGCGCTGGCTGCCCGGAGCACCAGGCGTTTAAGCCGTACCATTCAGATTACGGATACCGGAATTAATCCAGGTTCTGGAGTGGGGAATCACCGTCATGGGCTCTCAAAAACAACGGTAGGCATTCCTGTGATTGCGATAGGTGTTCCAACTGTGGTGGATGCGGCCACCATAGTCAGTGATACGATGCAGACGCTGATTCATGCTATGGAAGAGAACAGCCATCTCAGCACGCTCAGTACAGGATTAAATGCATTGAATGATATGGAGAAGTATGAACTGATACGAGAACTGCTGTCTCCTCAGCTGAATACCATGTTTGTGACGCCTAAAGATATTGATGAGTCCATTAAACGCTTAAGTTACACTTTATCTGAAGGATTAAACATTGCATTTGCATAAAAAATTTAGTACAGGCATATACTTTACTGTCCGTATGGAAATAGAGGCAAAGCAATGGGACAGATAGATTTAAGATGGGAATGGGGAAAGCGTTGTTAAGGAAAAAAAAGAGGTCAGGAAGATATATACAATGGCTGGTGGGCGGACTCAGTGTGCTGTTTGTCATTGTCTGCTATCAGAACATGGCATTTACAGGGAAGGCTCCGGCAATGAAGCAGATCCTGAATTATCTCAAAGAAGAGACGGCAGTGTCAGCATGGAAGAACTGCATGCCTGTGATGCTCCGGGAAGAGAGGAAAGGACCGCTTACCCTGGAGAATTTTTTGCAGAATAGAATGGAAGAGTTTTATCCGATTTATGCGTTCAGCGGAACATTGACGGAGTACAGTACACAGATTGAAAGTGACTTAACCTGTGGCATGCTGGAAGAAAATCAGCAGGAGAACCAGAAAGAGCAGGAAAAGCAGGCGGAAGAAAACGGCTGGGAAGAAAACAGTAAGGAAGAAAAGCAGGAAAAAAAGAATAAAAAGAAAAAGCAAAGCCAGAAAAAACAGGAAATTGCTTCAGCAGAAAATGGACCAGGAACAGAAAGTGGAAAGGCAGTGGAAATTTCCAGAGAGAAGTTAAATGATTTTGACTATCTTTTACAGAACTTTTATCAGATTGACCGGACCACCACGATAGACGGCAGTGAATTGAATGCACAGGCAATGCTGTCGAAAGATATGAAACTTAAAACAGGAAAAGAAAATGTACAGATATTGATTTATCATACCCATTCTCAAGAGGGGTATAAAGATTCAGCTCCTGGCGATCCAAATTCCAGTGTTATGGCTTTGGGGGAGCGTCTGGCAGAGCTTTTAAGAGAGGAATATGGGTTTAACGTGATGCATCACATGGGAGAGTATGATGTGAAAGACAGAGATAATGCATATTCCTATTCTGGGCCTGCGCTGGAACAGCTTCTTGCAGAAAATCCTTCCATTGAAGTTATCATTGACCTTCACCGGGATGGTGTTCCAGAGACGGCCCATTTAGTTTCAGAAGTGAATGGAAAACAGACGGCGCAGATCATGTTTTTCAACGGGCTGAGCAGAACCACAGCTAATGGGAATATTGCGTATCTGGCAAATCCCAATCTTGCGGATAACCTTGCCTTTTCTTTTCAGATGAAGCTGGCGGCAGAAGAGTACTATCCTGGATTTGCACGTGCCACGTATTTGAAAGGGTATCGTTATAACCTTCATTACCGGCCTAAGAGCCTTCTGGTGGAGGTGGGGGCTCAGACTAATTCACTGGAGGAAGCGATGAATGCTATGGAGCCTCTGGCAGATATTCTACATAAGGTGCTGTCACCCTGACGAAGGAAGGTGTCTGAATTATGGAAGAAAACAGAGGAAGAAGTACCCGTATATTGGAATGGGAAGAACTTAAGAAAAAAGAGCGCAGCCAGCAGGAAGATTTGCTGATGCAGTCTGTGTACCGGCTGGAGCCTGCTTACTGGGTGGGAGTAAAAATGATAGAGGACTGTCTGTATGGGGCTTTTTGTTTCCATGAGGGGGCAGATGTAAAACGAAGGGTGGCGAGCGCCGCCTTTCTCCTGGATGAACAGGAATTTTTTATGGTAATTTTAAAAGATGAAAATCATGTGCTGAGCCAAATAAGAAATATTTCCAGTGAAGGGGCAAAGATGGAAGAAAAGCTGGAGACAGTCTTTGAGGGGATTCTAAAACAGGGAAAGCAAAAAGTCGAAAAGATGGAAAAATATCTGATTGATATGGAGCAGGAGATTGTGGGAGGCAGGATCAACCGGAATCGCAACCGCTCCATTTTTGAATGTAAACGCCTTCTGACAGTCTGGAAAAATGATTATGTACAATTTTTAAATATGGTAGAAGGGATAAATGGGCTTGAGGAAAAGAAAAAAGATACGCATAAGAAAGTATTAAATGAAGAAGCAGCCTGTTATTTTCGGATTTATGAAAATAAACTGAGACATTTGACAGAAGAGACACAGTTCTTGTATGAAGAGCTTGTGCATATAAGAGAAGCGCTGGACGCAGCTCTGTCTTATGAGCAAAATCGGATTATGAAACTCTTTACTACAGTCACGACTATTTTTATGCCCCTGTCGCTGATTGCAGGCTGGTATGGCATGAACTTTGAAGGGATGCCAGAGCTGCGCTGGCAGTATGGCTATGGTTTTGTATCAGTGCTGAGCCTTTTGGTGGTATTGGCGTGTTTCTGGTTTTTCCGGAAAAAGAAGTTGTTTTAGGTCGGCAGTGTTTATAAACTTTTTATTAAATCTGAAATTGTGTATTGACAAAGAAAAAAAGGAGTGCTAAATTTATGTACATAAGTTGTTAGCACTCGTTAAAATAGAGTGCTAATAGCAGCCAGTTCTTACACAGGAAATATAAGAGATATGGCTGAATCTAACATTAAAGTTGCAGAACAAAACAGAATATTCGGCAAGGAGGAATAGGAATGAAATTAGTACCATTAGGAGACAGAGTTGTGTTAAAGCAGTGTGAGGCAGAGGAAACTACCAAGTCTGGAATTATCCTGGCTGGAAGCGCACAGGAGAAGCCTCAGGAAGCAGAGGTAGTGGCTGTGGGTCCTGGCGGAAATGTAGATGGAAAAGAAGTGACCATGCAGGTAAAAGAAGGAGATAAAGTTATCTACTCCAAGTATGCAGGGAATGAAGTGAAACTGGACGGAGAAGAGTACATTATCGTAAAACAGAATGATATTTTAGCAGTGGTAACTGATTAATAGAGAAAAAGGAGACGAATTATCATGGCAAAGGAATTAAAATATGGCACAGAGGCCAGAGCAGCATTAGAGACTGGTGTAGATAAATTAGCAGATACAGTGAGAGTGACATTAGGACCCAAGGGAAGAAATGTCGTATTGGATAAGTCTTTCGGTGCGCCGCTGATTACCAATGATGGTGTTACGATCGCGAAGGAGATTGAGCTGGAAGATGCATTTGAGAATATGGGAGCGCAGCTTGTGAAAGAAGTTGCAACCAAGACGAATGATGTCGCAGGAGACGGAACTACTACCGCAACTGTTTTGGCACAGGCGATGATCAAAGAAGGAATGAAAAATCTGGAAGCAGGCGCAAATCCTATTGTTTTGAGACGCGGAATGAAAAAAGCTACTGATAAAGCAGTAGAAACCATTGCTGCAATGAGCCAGAAAGTAAACGGAAAAGACCAGATTGCTAAAGTGGCAGCAATTTCAGCTGGGGATGAGGAAGTAGGAAATCTGGTGGCAGACGCTATGGAGAAGGTTTCCAACGACGGTGTAATTACCATTGAAGAGTCAAAGACCATGCAGACAGAGCTGGATCTCGTAGAAGGTATGCAGTTTGACAGAGGGTATATTTCAGCGTATATGGCGACTGATATGGATAAGATGGAAGCAAATCTTGATGAACCGTATATTCTGATCACTGATAAGAAAATCAGCAATATTCAGGAAATCCTTCCGCTGTTGGAGCAGGTTGTACAGTCTGGTGCAAGACTCCTTATCATTGCAGAAGATATTGAAGGGGAAGCGCTCACCACTCTGATTGTCAATAAACTTCGCGGAACATTTAACGTAGTTGCAGTAAAGGCGCCAGGCTATGGTGACAGAAGAAAGGCAATGCTTGAGGATATTGCAATTCTTACTGGCGGTCAGGTGATATCCGAGGAAGTGGGACTGGAACTGAAAGAGACAACGATGGATCAGTTAGGACGTGCAAAGTCTGTTAAAGTTCAGAAAGAGAATACGATTATTGTAGACGGCGAAGGCGATAAAGACGCTATCGCAGCAAGAGTTGCTCAGATCAGAGCTCAGATTGATGAGACTACCTCTGAGTTTGACAAAGAAAAACTTCAGGAAAGACTTGCAAAGCTGGCAGGCGGAGTAGCAGTGATTCGGGTTGGCGCTGCAACCGAGACAGAGATGAAGGAAAGCAAACTGAGAATGGAAGATGCTTTGAATTCTACAAGAGCAGCCGTAGAAGAAGGAATTATTGCAGGCGGCGGTTCCGCGTATATTCATGCTGCAAAGGAAGTGGCAGCGCTTGCAGACTCCTTAGAGGGAGATGAGAAGACAGGCGCTAAGGTAATTTTAAAGGCGCTGGAATCACCCTTATTCTATATTGCTGCCAATGCAGGGCTGGAAGGCGCTGTGATCATCAATAAAGTAAAAGAATCTGAGCCAGGTGTTGGATTTGACGCAGCCAAAGAAGAATATGTAGATATGGTTTCTGCTGGAATTCTTGATCCTGTAAAAGTAACCAGAAGTGCATTGCAGAATGCGACATCTGTAGCATCCACGCTGCTCACCACCGAGTCCGTGGTTGCGAATATTAAAGAAGATGTACCAGCAATGCCAGCAGGCGGCGCCGGTGGAATGGGAATGATGTAAATATAAATTAAAGTATTAATTTTCAGAGCAGGGGCTGTCGCTTTAACGAATGAAATTTCGTGAAGCGGCAGCTTCGAGCATGTGAAATTTTTTCTGTAAATAGTGTTTTGAAAGGTCTTCTATGATAAAATAAAAAATCATAGGAGACTTTTTATTATGGCGAGAGAAAAGGACCTGTGCACAGAGTACAAACGACAGAGGGAAAACGAAATATCATCTGTCAGCTTCGGCAGGAGTATGGCATCCAGACTGGCAAAGACATTCAGAAGGAAATTCCATGTCTGTTACTCCTTTCAAATTTTGATTTTTTCATTGTTTTATTATAAAACCGTTTTCCCCAAAATGAAAGCTATTTTTTCGTCTTAGGTTCTTTTGTTCGGAATAGTGTGGTGCCGGCGGTCTATCTCTTGTTTTCGGCTGCTTGCTTCTTTACCATACATGAGCATTTTCTTATAGTGGGAAATTTCTCGAATTTTCCACTGTAAGAATAGTGATAAAAGGGCAGAAAAAGGGAATTATATTGCAGAATGCATCTATTGAAAGATGAAATTTTGTAAAACGAGATTTTCCTTGACAGTTTCAGGTTTATACCATAAAATTAATAAGTAAAATAATTGGGCGTTTTGAAAAATTACAGGTATGCTGCAGGAATGAATCAGAAATAATATATATTACATGATTAGGGAGGATTTACAGGTATGAATCAGGAAATAAAAGAACAAATGAGAGAGGCAGGAGTAAATATTGAGGGAGCATTGGAAAGACTGATGAATAATGAAGGACTGTACGAGCGTCTCTTGGGGAAATTCAAGGCTGACAAGAATTATCAGGGACTGGTGGAAGCAGTGGGAGAGAAGCGGTATGAAGATGCCTTTAACTGTGCCCATGCACTGAAAGGAGTGGCCGGAAATCTGGGATTGGATAGTTTGATGAATGCAGATGTAGTAATTGTGGAGAAGCTGCGTGCGAACAACTTAGATGGTCTGGATGAGGATGTGAAGGCGCTGACGGAGACTTACGATAAAATTATGAAGGCCATAGAGCCAATAGGCTGAAAAATTATCAGAAGGAGGTTTACCCTGGTGGGAAAGATTGCAGTAGTAACAGACAGTAACAGCGGCCTTACAAAGGCGGAAGCGGCAGAGTATGGGATTTATATCCTGCCCATGACATTTTTTGTGGATGGGAAGGAGTGTTTGGAGGGAGTTTCCCTGAGAGAGGAGGAGTTTTTTGACAGTATGCGCAGCGGGTATACGGTCAGCACGACACAGCCGACCCCGGGAGAGCTCTCGGATCTGTGGGAAGAG
>CAJUCK010000027.1:9630-10780 GCA_910585395.1 uncultured Lachnospiraceae bacterium | reverse complement strand
TAGTAACAGACAGTAACAGCGGAATTACGCAGAATCAGGCGAAAGAGTATGGAATACACGTACTGCCAATGCCTTTCTTTATAGATGATAAGACATATTTTGAAGATATAGATCTGACGCAGGAGCAGTTTTATGAGAAGCTGGAGGGAAAATCTAATATTTCTACTTCTATGCCGGCGGTAGGTTCCGTGACTGATTTATGGGATGATTTGCTGAAAGAACATGATGAGATTGTGCATATTCCAATGTCCAGCGGGCTCAGCAGTTCCTGTGAGACGGCGCTTATGCTGTCCCAGGAATATGAAGGCAGAGTGCAGGTGGTGAATAACCAGAGAATTTCTGTTACCCAGAAACAGAGCATATTCGATGCCATGAAACTGGCGGAACAGGGGAAGAATGCCAGGGATATCAAAGAATACTTGGAGAAGGTGAAGTATGATTCCAGTATTTATATTATGGTAGATACATTGTATTACTTGAAAAAGGGTGGACGTATCACCCCAGCAGCGGCAGCTCTTGGTACTCTGCTGAAATTAAAGCCTGTGCTTCAGATTCAGGGAGAGAAACTGGATGCTTATGCAAAGGCAAGAACTGTAAAACAGGCGAGAACCATTATGATTGATGCGGTGAGAAATGATTTTGCAAAACGTTTTGGAGATGAATCAGGCGGTAATATGCATCTTTTTGTGGCATATACCAAGGACAGAGACATGGCTCTCGATTTTAAGTCCCAGATTGAAGAAGCATTTCCAGGGCAGCTTGTGGAAACAGTGGATCCTTTGTCACTGAGCGTAGCGGGCCATATTGGACCAGGAGCTCTCGCAGTAGCATGTTCTAAGAAAATAGAATAATCTGTCAGGGGGATCTACCAGACAGAGGATAGCCAAGGAGGAGAAGATGAGAAAACGTATTGGGACAAAGATTATTTTTTTAGTGGGGATTTTATCCTTGATTTTTATTCTGTTTGGGATATCCAATGTTACAGCAATCTCAGAGATTAACGCAAGGAACCGGGAGATTTCGGATGTTTACCTGGAATTGCAGAAAATTGAAGGTAAAATGTCGGTACAGGTGCAGGAATTCCGTAATCTTATGGATACGGCCAAGCTGAAAGTGCTGAAGAGTGAGGAGAGCATGGAGCTGTTGCGCC
>CAJUCK010000027.1:3233-9620 GCA_910585395.1 uncultured Lachnospiraceae bacterium | reverse complement strand
GCAGGAATTTCTGGATAAGATGGATGAATTGTGCAACCATACAGCAGATCAGGCCTTGAACGAGAGCTTTGCATCCTATAAAAAGCATTTCGAAGAATTTATGTCGCTTGGAATTGCGGCGGCAGAGACAATTGAAGAAGGAGATACACTTTCTACCCTGACTATTTTGGGAGACTGCAGAGACAGAAGTATTAACTTAGATGAGTATAAGAATAATTATACAGAGGCAATGGAAGCCAGAATATCATACGTGTCACGAAAGATAGACGTAAAGATTAATGGTACATATATTTTCAATGTGGTAATGGTTATTATCCTGCTTGTGTTTGCGATTGGAACGATTTTGATTGTAATCGGCACGATTGCGCGGCCGGCCAAGAAGGCGAGCGGGCATTTGAACCAGATTGTGGAGAAGATTCAGAACGACCAAGGGGATTTGACAGAGCGTATTACTGTAAAATCCAAGGATGAAGTGGGGCAGCTGGTCACAGGCGTGAATGGATTTATAGAACAGCTTCAGATGCTGATGCAGAAGTTGAAAAATGAATCTGAGCGCATGATGAATTCTGCTGACAATATTACCAGCCGCGTCAATGTGTCGAATGAAAATGTAACCAGTGTATCAGCATCTATGGAGGAACTTGCAGCTGGTATGCAGGAGGTTTCAGCAACGCTGGAACAGATTCTGGATGGAAGCAATGATATTTATTCCAAAATAAAGAATATGGCTGCCAGAGCTGAAAACGGTGCAGAGATTGTGGAGAGCATTAAGTTAAAAGCCCAGACTATCCAAAAGAGCACTGTGCAGAGCAAGACGGCGGCAAGCCAGATGATTTCAGAGATTCGAGGTATGCTGGAGCAGGCTGTGGAGGAAAGCAGAAGTGTGAAGCAGATTAATGAGCTGACAGGAGATATTCTGGACATTACAAGCCAGACCAACCTGCTGGCATTGAATGCATCCATTGAGGCGGCTCGTGCCGGAGACGCAGGCAAAGGATTTGCAGTGGTGGCAGATGAAATACGGGTGCTGGCTGATAACAGCAAAGATACAGCAAATAATATTCAAAACATCAGCAATATCGTAACTACGGCGGTAGGAAAGCTTGCCAAAAATGCAGAAGACATGTTGAGATTTATTGATGAAGATATTATGAAGGATTATGATGGATTTGTGAATGTGGCAAATAACTATCAGGATGATGCGGAGAGTGTCAATGATATTCTTTCAGAGTTTGCAGAACAGACAGCAGAAGTGGAGGAAATTATGGAGCGGATGAATTCAGGCATCAGCAACATTTCCTCTACAGTGGACGAAAGTGCCAAAGGCGTGTCAAATGCGGCAGAGAATACCGGAATTCTGGTAGAGGCAATGGATCATATCCGCCAGGAGACAGAGAACAATCAGAGTATTTCGCGTGAACTGCGAAGTGAAGTGGAACGATTTAAAAAAGTGTAACCCATATGCATAGAAAAGTGGCTGCCGCGCCAGTTAAAATATTTCGTGCGGCAGTCCTTTCTATGGAAATGTCAGAATGATAAAGGAGGAACTATTAAATGGTAAAGGCAATAGTCGGGGCAAACTGGGGAGATGAAGGAAAAGGTAAGATTACCGATATGATGGCAAGGGAAGCAGATATTATCGTCCGCTTTCAAGGGGGGGCAAATGCAGGACATACCATTGTCAATAATTATGGAAAATTTGCCTTGCATACACTGCCCAGCGGTGTATTTTATGATCATACCACCAGCATTATCGGGAATGGGGTGGCATTAAATATCCCAGTTCTTTTTCAGGAGATTCAGTCTGTTGTAGAGAGAGGCGTTCCGGTTCCGAAGCTTCTGGTGTCGGATCGTGCACAGATGGTTATGTCTTACCACATACTTTTTGATCAGTATGAGGAAGAGCGGCTGGGAGGCAAATCTTTTGGCTCCACCAAATCTGGAATCGCACCGTTTTATTCAGATAAATATGCAAAGATCGGATTTCAAGTCAGCGAACTGTTTGATGAGGGTGCTTTGGAGGAAAAAGCCAAGAGAATCTGTGAGACAAAAAATATATTATTAGAGCATTTATATCATAAGCCTTTGTTAAATCCAAAAGACTTAATGAAAGAATTGAAAGAGTATCGGGAAATGGTGGAACCTTATGTCTGTGATACTTCTTCCTATCTGTGGAATGCAGTTCAGGAAGGAAAAAATATTCTTCTGGAAGGTCAGTTAGGGTCCCTGAAAGACCCAGACCATGGTATTTATCCAATGGTGACATCTTCCTCTACTTTGGCTGCATATGGAGCTATCGGCGCAGGAATACCGCCTTATGAAATAGGCAAAATTATCACTGTCTGCAAGGCCTATTCTTCAGCAGTGGGAGCAGGAGCCTTTGTCAGTGAGATTTTCGGTGAGGATGCAGATGAGCTGAGGCGCAGAGGGGGCGACGGTGGAGAATATGGTGTAACCACAGGACGTCCCAGACGTATGGGATGGTTCGATGTGGTAGCAAGCAGATATGGATGCCGGATTCAGGGAACTACAGATGTGGCGTTTACAGTGCTGGATGTTTTGGGCTATCTGGATGAAATTCCAGTGTGCGTAGGTTATGAGATTGACGGGGAGGTAACCACAGAATTTCCACCTACCGTGAAACTGGAGAAAGCAAAGCCTGTACTGGAAGTTCTTCCAGGCTGGAAGTCAGATATCCGGGGAATTAAAAAATATGAAGAGCTTCCTGAAAACTGCAGAAAATATGTTGAGTTTGTGGAAGAGAAAATCGGATTCCCTATTACCATGATTTCCAATGGTCCAGGAAGAGATGATATCATTTATCGGTAGGGGAAGGAGCAGGAAAACAGAAAAATGATAAAAAATGTGGTTTTTGATGTGGGGAAGGTTCTGGTAGATTTTGACTGGCAAGGCTTTTTTGATACACTTGGGTTTACGCCGGAGGTATATGATAAGGTGGCAAACGCAACAGTCTTGTCAGAATTATGGAGTGAATTTGACCGAAGCAGGATATCTGATGAGGAAATTCTGGAAGGATTTCTCAAAAAGGCTCCTGACTGTGAAACGGAGATTATGAAGTTCTGGAACAATACGGGAAACAGTATCAAACGCTACGATTATGCATTTGAATGGATTCGCAGCCTGCAGAAGAAGGGTACCTGTTGTCTAATTATCCCAGAAGACTTTACTCTCAAAGCATTCGAGAACTTGCCTTTGTGGAAGAGGTAGATGGAGCAGTCTTTTCCTACGAGGTGAATTCTGTGAAACCAGAACCAGAGATCTATGAGGCTTTGATGAAAAAATATCAATTAAATCCTACGGAATGTGTATTTCTGGATGATAACCGTGGAAATATTATTGCAGCGAATAAATTGGGAATGGCCACAATACATTTTCATACAAAATCTCAGGCGGAGGAAGAATTAAGGAGTCTGGGTGTGGAATAATGTTTGTCATTTTTGGTTTACATAGATTGTCTGGATGGAAGGATAAAAGAGCCTGGAATTCCTGCGGTAAAGCAGGGATTCCGGGTCTTTTTGAGAGCATCAGATCTCTTCGCCTTCCGAAGATTCCTGCGCTTTTCTTTTTACCAGCTTATATACAAAGCCATAAATCCAGAGAAGTATAGGAAGAGCCATGCTGGCAAAAAGTGCAGCCATAAACATGGGAAAGAAGTTTTTTCCAAGTACAGCCAGAACCAGTGTGGCCAGATAAAGTCCCACCAGCAGAATGATTCCCAAAATGGCAAGGATTTGTTGTATTTTCTTCATAGAATGCTCCTTTTATATGAATGCTGTTTTCCTGCAGCAGAAACTATAAACATAAATAGTATTGCTTTTTACGCAGCAGGAGGTTTCAATAGTTATCATATCTTGTCAGGGACTGTTTGACAAGAGAATTTTACATGATTTTTAGCAATCATTCAGCTTGCAGCAGTAAGAGTGTTGTGAATGATAACAGGGAGGAAAGTGAATGAGACAGTTTTTACAAGGTTTGAAAGATGGGAGCGCGATCGGAATAGGTTACTTTTCTGTATCTTTTACCTTTGGACTTGCAGCAGTGTCTTCAGGCTTGTACTGGTGGGAGGCGGTTTTGGTGTCTATGATGAATTTGACTTCTGCCGGGCAGTTTGCCGGGATCACCATTATGGCAGCAGCAGGTTCTTTTGTTGAGATGGCAGTTTCCCAGCTTGTGATCAATCTTCGATATGCATTGATGAGTATTTCTCTGTCTCAGAAGGTTGACCGCAGATTTCATGCGGGTAGAAAAATGCTGCTTGGTTTTGCGGTTACGGATGAGATATTTGCCGTGGCGATGAGCAGAGAACAGGAGATAAGCACTCTTTATTTTGCCGGGCTGGCAGTACTGCCTTATTTGGGCTGGACATGCGGAACACTGGCGGGGGCAGTCTGCGGAAATATTCTGCCTGCAAATGTCAGTGATGCCCTGGGTCTTGCTATTTATGGTATGTTTATTGCAATTATCGTGCCTGCAATGAAGAAGGACAGCCATATTTTAAAGATAACGCTGCTTGCTGTGATACTGAGTTTTGGAATGTATTATCTTCCAGGTATTTCACAAGTATCCAGCGGTTTTGCAGTGATTATTTGTGCAGTGGCAGCATCTGCAGTGGGGGCAGTCTTTTTTCCAATGGAAGAAGAAACACAGGAGGAAGCCTGATGAAGACAGGAATATTTTGGATTTATTTGTTCGTAATGTTTGCAGTGACATATCTGGTCAGGGCGCTGCCCTTTGTGATATTTCACAAAAAAATTGAAAATAAATTTGTACGTTCTTTTCTTGCGTATATTCCCTATACTGTTCTGGGAGCAATGACGTTTCCCGCCGTTTTTTACGCCACGGGTTCTATTGCCACGGCAGCGGCAGGGGTGGCAGCGGCTCTTATCGCCGCCTATCGGGGAAAGGGATTGTTTACTGTTGCAGTCTGCGCCAGCCTTGCCGCTTTGCTGGCAGGTCTGTTTTTTCAATTGTTATAAATAATTTTCTGCAGATTCGGTCATAATACAGCCATGTATAATTGCATGGCTTATTTTTATTGAGAGAGCGCGGCTGAATACGATTTTTCATACAATGGAAAATCAAATTTGTGCAAATTCAACCAAAATCAGTCAGTTATTTCGTGAAATAGTTTGATTGATTTTGAATGAATTTGGCGTTATACTAGGTTTAGAAAATCAAAAGCGAGCAAAAACGTGTAAGTGTTAGGAGGTGGCATCATGATATACACGGTGACATTTAATCCGTCGCTGGACTATATCGTAACGGTTGAGGATTTGAAGCTTGGTCTCACAAACCGCACAAGTTCCGAGATTCTGCTTCCAGGAGGAAAAGGGATCAATGTATCGACAGTACTTATGAATCTGGGAATTGAGAGTACTGCACTGGGATTTATCGCCGGGTTTACAGGTGATGAAGTGGTAAAACGTCTGGAGAAGATGGGTGTTAAGAATGGTTTTATCCAGGTTGAGGAAGGGTTTACAAGGATTAACTTGAAACTCAAATCCATGGATGGGATGGAGATCAACGGTATGGGGCCTGTAATCAGCCAGGCAAAAGTACAGATGCTGATGGATAAGCTTGATACTCTGAGAAAAGGAGATGTTCTTTTTCTGTCGGGGAGTATCCCGGCGTCTATGTCTGATAATGCATATCAGAAGATAATGGAACTGCTGGAGGGGCGAGGAATATGGACTGCAGTAGATGCAACAAAAGATTTGCTGCTGAAGGTTCTTCCGTATCATCCGTTTTTAATTAAACCAAACAACCACGAATTGGGAGAAATTTTTGGGGTAGAATTAAAGACAAGAGAAGCGGTTGTGCCTTATGCAAAGAAGCTTCAGGAAGAAGGCGCGCAGAATGTCCTTGTGTCTATGGCAGGAGAGGGGGCAGTGCTGGTTGCAGCAGATAAGACGGTATATGATACAAAAGCCCCTGAGGGAAAACTCATTAATGGCGTAGGCGCAGGAGATTCTATGGTGGCAGGCTTTATGGCAGGCTATCTGCAAAAGCAGGATTACAGATATGCATTTCATTTGGGAGTGGCAGCAGGAAGCGCCAGTGCATTTTCAGAAAATCTTGCAACAAAGCAGGAGATAGAAGCAGTGTTTCGAAAGATGCAGAGAAATTAAATGAAAATTTTAGAAAAATAAATTCCAAGAGGAGGAATTAACATGAGAATCACAGATTTGCTTGACGTACAATGTGTCTCTCTTGACGGGGCGCCAAAGAATAAAAACGAGGCTCTTGACCAGATCGTAGCGCTTATGGCTAAGAGCGGAAAAATAAACGATGTAGAAGGATACCGCCGCCAGGTATATGCCAGAGAAGAA
The DNA here is from genome assembly GCA_910585395.1 of uncultured Lachnospiraceae bacterium. Taxonomy (GTDB): domain Bacteria; phylum Bacillota; class Clostridia; order Lachnospirales; family Lachnospiraceae; genus Petralouisia. The sequence continues at coordinate 3,270 of CAJUCK010000027.1, read as the reverse complement.
GAAAGTACCACAGGTATTGGAGAAGGAATTGCCATTC
>CAJUCK010000027.1:0-3223 GCA_910585395.1 uncultured Lachnospiraceae bacterium | reverse complement strand
AAACCAGGTTTGGCTGCTATGGTTGTAAAGAATGGCGTGGATTTTGACTCTCTGGATGGAGAGCCTGTAACCTTGATGTTTCTGATTGCAGCGCCGAATACAGAAGATAATGTACATCTGGACGTATTAAGCAAATTGTCCATGATGCTTATGGATGAAGAGTTTACTGCCAGTTTGAGAAATGCAGGTACGGCAGAAGAATTTCTGGCTGTTATAGATCAGGCAGACGAAGAGAAGAAAAGTGTGGATGAACGACTTGCAGATATGGGAGAAGCTGCGTCAGACCAAATAAAAATACTTGCAGTAACTTCCTGCCCCACCGGAATTGCCCATACATATATGGCGGCAGAGGGGATTGAAAAAGCAGCAAAAGCAAAGGGATGTTTTATCAAGGTGGAGACAAGGGGGTCCGGCGGAGCTAAAAATATGCTTACAGACAGGGAAATTGCTGAGGCTGACTGTATTATTGTCGCTGCTGACGCCCAGGTGCCTATGGACCGTTTTGACGGAAAGAGACTGATTGAACGCCAGGTATCGGATGGGATCAATAAGGCAGATGAACTGATTGAACTGGCAATGTCTGGCAGTGCACCGATATTTAAAAGTGCAAATGCGCCAGCAGGTTCTGCATCTGCGAAATCGGAAAGCAGTATCGGGCATCAGATTTATACACAGCTTATGAACGGCGTTTCTCATATGCTGCCATTTGTGGTAGGAGGCGGCATATTGATTGCGATATCTTTCTTGATTGACGGGCTTTGTGTGGATATCAACGCTTTAGATGCGGCAGAGAGGGCAGATTTTGGAACGATTACACCCATGGCAGCATTGTTTAAAGGAATTGGCGGTACAGCGTTTGGGTTTATGCTTCCAGTATTGGCAGGCTTTATCGCTATGGCCATCGGTGACAGGCCGGCTCTGGCAGTTGGCTTTGTAGGCGGCATGATGGCAGCTAATGGAACCTCAGGCTTTCTGGGCGCTCTGGTCGCTGGCTTTGCAGCGGGATATATTATCAAAGCGCTTCGAGTTGTATGTGATAAGCTGCCGGAGGCGATTGAGAAGATAGCGCCGGTCCTCCTGTATCCAGTTTTGGGCATTTTGATGATGGGTCTTTTGATGACATTTATTACAGAGCCGGTTATGGGGGGCATCAATACAGCGCTGAATAACGGATTAACGAGTATGGGCGGATCAAGTAAACTTGTCTTAGGCATGGTTCTCGGCGGCATGATGGCAATTGATATGGGAGGACCTTTCAATAAGGCAGCTTATGTGTTTGGCACAGCGGCAATTGCGTCTGGAAATTATGACGTAATGGCAGCCGTCATGATTGGAGGAATGACGCCTCCCTGCGCAATCGCGCTTGCAACTATGTTATTTAAGAATAAATTTACAAAAGAAGAGAGAGAATCTGGCCCCACAAATTTTATTATGGGTCTGGCATTTATCACTGAGGGTGCGATTCCGTTTGCAGCGGCAGATCCGGCCAGAGTGCTGCCATCCTGTATCGTTGGTTCGGCAGTGGCAGGAGGGCTTTCTATGATGTTTGGGTGCACATTGATGGCGCCCCACGGAGGAATCTTTGTTGTTCCTGTAATGGAACATGCGCCTATGTATCTGACAGCGCTTGTAGTTGGAACAGTAATATCGACAGTTCTTTTAGGGTTATTGAAGAAGAAGGTTCAATAAGGCATGTAACAAAATTATAATTATAAAAATGGAGGAATTAGAACATGAAAGAATTTAAGTATGTAATCACAGATCCAGAGGGAATTCACGCACGGCCTGCAGGAATGCTTGTAAAAGCAGTAAAGGAATTTGCATGTGATATCAAGATTGCCAAAGATGGAAAGGCAATGAACTGTAAAGCAATCTTTGGAGTAATGGGACTGGGAGCAAAGAAAGGTGACGAGGTAGTTCTCACATTTGACGGAGCAGATGAGGAAAAAGCGTACGAAGCAGTGAGCAAGTTTATGAGCGAGAATTTATAGAAGAAAGGTTTCGTCCAATTGCAGTTATAGCAGATGTTGGGGGCAGCCCCTTATGTATAGGAGGAGGCAGATGATGAATATCTATGAAGGCAAGAGCGTATTTCATGGAGTTGCCATAGGCAGGATCAGTGTTTATAAAAAAGATGAGCAACAGGTGAAGCGTGTGAAAATTACTGATGCAGAAGCAGAAATTACCCGGTTTGAAGAAGGAAAAGCCCAGGCTGTAAAGCAGCTTCAAATATTATATGACAAAGCGCTCTGCGAGGTGGGGGAGGCCAATGCGGCTATTTTTGAAGTACATCAGATGATGATGGAAGACGATGGATATAATGATTCCATAAAAAATATGATCCGTACACAGGAGATTAATGCAGAGTATGCGGTGGCATCAACTGGTGATAATTTTGCCCAGATGTTTGCGTCAATGGATGATGATTATATGAAAGAGAGAGCAGCAGATGTGAGGGATATTTCTGAGCGCATAATCACAGTCTTAAATGGAAAAGGCAGCGAAACTGCAGTGACAGAGGAGCCTTCCATTATCGTAGCTGACGATCTTGCACCTTCAGAAACGGTGCAGCTTGACAAGGATAAGGTATTGTCGTTTGTAACGGTTCATGGGTCGTTGAATTCCCACACAGCAATTCTTGCAAGAACCATGGCCATTCCTGCGCTTGTGGGAACGGCGCTGCCATTGGATGATACGATAGACGGCAAACTTGGGATTGTGGACGGCAGCAGCGGCAGAATTTATGTTGACCCAGACGAACAGACACTGGCTCAGATGAAAATGAAACAGAAAGAGGAGCTTGAGAGGAAAGAACTTCTTTTGACATTGAAAGGAAGAGAGAATGTTACTCTTGACGGCAAAAAAGTCATGTTGTATGCTAATATCGGTAATATAAAAGATCTTGCGACAGTTTTACAGAATGATGCTGGGGGAATCGGGCTTTTTCGGAGTGAATTTATTTATCTTGAGAAGGATAATTATCCCACAGAGGAGGAGCAATTTCAGATTTATAAGCAGGCGGCAGAGACTATGGCGGGCAAGCGGGTCATTATCCGCACCCTTGATATCGGCGCAGACAAACAGTGTGATTATTTTGAGATGGAACAGGAAGAAAATCCAGCTTTGGGCTGCCGGGCAATCCGTATCTGCCTGACCAGGCCAGAACTATTTAAGACGCAGCTTCGCGCATTGTTTCGTGCCAGCGTTTATGGGAAGATTGCTA
>CAJUCK010000026.1:27421-30960 GCA_910585395.1 uncultured Lachnospiraceae bacterium | reverse complement strand
CCTGTTTCCGCCGTGAGAGGGCGGCGTCTTAACCGCTTGACCAACGAGCCATATTCTTTATCTTGTCCTCTCGAACTCAACATGGTTATTATACATGTCAGGTTCGAGAAAGTCAAGTACTTTTTTAAAATTTTCGACAAATTTATTACTGTGCCTTTTCCTGTGCCAGTTTTGCCAGAGACGTAAAGCCTTCTGCATCATTTACAGCCATCTCTGCCAGCATTTTACGATTAACCTCTACACCTGCCAGCTTCAGGCCATGCATAAATCTGCTGTAGGAGAGACCGTTCATTCTTGCTGCTGCATTGATACGTGCAATCCAAAGCTGTCTAAACTGTCTCTTTCTCTGCTTTCTGCCAGCATATGAGGTGGCTAATGCCCTCATGACAGACTGCTTTGCTACTCTATACTGTTTGGAACGCGCTCCTCTGTATCCTTTTGCCAGTTTTAATACTCTGTTATGCTTCTTTTTCGCATTTAATCCGCCTTTAATTCTTGCCATGACTTCTATTCCTCCTTAATCTTACAAATACGGTAAAATCTTCTTCATATTCTTAACGTTAGAAGCATCTGTAATCGCTGATTTTCTCAGATTCCTCTTTCTCTTAGTGGACTTCTTTGTTAAAATATGGCTCTTGTACGCTTTATTTCTCTTCAACTTACCAGTTCCAGTCTTCTTGAAACGTTTTGCTGCTGCTCTGCTTGTTTTCATTTTTGGCATTTTTATTTCCTCCTTAACATCCTGTTATTTCTTCTCTGTCAGCACAATACTCATGCTGCGTCCTTCCAGCTTTGGCGCTTTCTCCACCGTAGCAATCTCTGCCAGCTCCTGGGCAAAATCATCCAAAATATGTTTGCTGCTCTGCATATGTGCCATTTCCCTGCCACGGAAACGTAAAGTAATCTTTACTTTATTACCCTTTGAAATAAACTTCTTTGCTGCATTAATTTTGGTATTGAGATCATTAGTCTCAATATTCGGTGACAAACGGATTTCCTTAATCTCAACAGTTTTCTGTTTTTTCTTGGCTTCTTTCTCTTTTCTTATAAGCTCATACCTGTATTTTCCATAATCAATAATCTTACATACAGGGGGTTTTGCCCCTGGGGCAATCTTTACCAGATCAAGCTCTGCTTCCTGAGCAAGCTTCATGGCTTCCCGTGTGGGCATAATGCCAAGCTGCTCTCCGTCCTGGCCGATCAGACGAACTTCCTTATCTTTGATTTGTTCATTAATCATTAACTCGCTAATGGTCTTGCACCTCCAAAAATTAATTTACAATCCAGCCGCCTGCAGATTCATCCACAAACAACTGCATCAAAAAAGTGGATAATAGACTATCCACTTTATATTCCAAATACATACACAGCAAAACAATGCTGTACTCTGAATATGAACCGTTAGTCACGCTCTTGTGCTAAGGTGAGAGTGGATACTCTACTTTGTTTTCTATTTACAACGTTGTTACTTTATCATATTTTCTTTCCTGCGTCAAGCTTTTATTAGAATTTAATATATCTTTCGCTTTGCAATGACGTCAGCGTTTTGACATCATCTTTCATTAATTATATACTCTTCTCAAACAGAGCTGCTTCTGTTAGACTAAAAAGATATGATTGTAGTTTTCAATATGATCTCAGAAAGGATGTATTATCACTTATGACAGAATACTCAGATAAAACGATTGATCTGCACACCCATTCCACATTTTCAGACGGAACTTTCACACCGGAAGAATTAATGCACCATGCAAAAAAAGCTGGATTGTCTGCTGTTGCCCTGACAGACCACGATACTGTCTCAGGCATCGCCAAGGCTCGTCCTGCCGCCCGCAGTCTGGGACTGGAACTCGTACCTGGCATTGAGCTGTCCACAAATTACGAACACCAGGAAATTCACATTCTTGGATATTACGTGGATGAAACCAATCCCGCATTTCTCGCAAAGCTAAAGGAATTTATTGATGGGCGGAAACAGCGAAACGTAAAAATGATACAGCTCCTAAAGCAGGAAGGTTTTGATATCAGCCTGAACACGCTCTATGAAGAATATCCAGACAGCGTTATCACCCGGGCACATTTCGCCAGATATCTGGTAGAACACGGTTTTGTAAAGGATCGAAAAACGGTTTTCTCCAAATATCTGGGAGACGGCTGCCGCTGCTATGTGCCCCGAGAAAAAATAACTCCCTTTGAAGCAATTAAACTAATACAATTGGGCGGAGGGCTTGCTTTCTTTGCACATCCTGTTCTATGCCATATGAATCATGAACGGCTGTACTCCTTTACCCAGCAGTTAAAAAATGCAGGCCTAGCGGGGGTGGAGGCCATATACTCCATGAACACCCCGGGAGATGAAAGAAATATGCTCAAACTCGCCCAGAAACTTGACCTGTTAATCAGCGGCGGTTCCGATTTCCATGGCGGCAACAAACCCCATATCCATCTGGGCACCGGAAGAGGAAACCTCTGCATCTCCTATCATATTCTGGAACAGATGAAATCAAAAGCCTGCCTGACGCCTTAGCTTTCCGCTCTATTCCGCTGTCTCTTCCGGCACAAAAACCCGTTCCTGATATATATTGACTTTTTTGGGAACGGCATTTTTGGCCTCTTCACAAAATTGCTGCTGGGAATTAATCAGCTTCTTTCCTCTTTTGTCAATTCTTTCATATCTGCCGTCAGGTTTCAGAATATGCGCCTTGGTATTGTCTGCAAGCTGGGTTCCCAGTACATGACGTACCTGTTCCATCAGATTTTCGTCTTCTACTGGGAACATGATCTCTACACGCCGGTCCAGGTTCCGAGGCATCCAGTCTGCACTTCCCATATAGATTTCTTCCTGACCGTCATTGTGAAACCAGAAAATACGGCTGTGTTCCAGAAAATTTCCCACAATAGAATGCACTGTAATATTTTCGCTGACTCCAGGAATTCCCGCTTTCAGACAGCAGATTCCTCGAATTACCAGTTCTATCTGCACTCCTACTGAAGACGCCTCATACAAAGCTGCTATCACATCACGGTCACACAGGGAGTTCATCTTCGCCTTGATAAATGCTTCTCTGCCCTCCTGTGCATGCTTCATTTCTCGTTTAATCAATTTCAGGAAACGCTTCCTCAGCCAAATCGGAGCCACCACCAGCTTATTCCAGGAAAGGGGCTCGGAATAACCAGAAAGCATATTAAAAACAGCTGTCGCATCCTCACCGATCGCTTCGGAACAGGTAAACATCCCCAGGTCTGTATACAATTTTGCTGTGGAATCATTGTAATTTCCAGTCCCCAGGTGTACATACCTTCGGATTCCATCTTCCTCTTTGCGCACTACCAGAGCAATCTTGCTGTGAGTCTTTAAACCTACCAGCCCGTAGATTACATGGCAGCCCGCTTTCTCCAGTTTCTTCGCCCAAACGATATTATTTTCTTCATCAAACCGCGCCTTTAATTCCACCAGCACTGACACCTGTTTGCCATTTTCTGCTGCCTGGGCCAAAGAAGCTATGATGGGTGAATTGCCGCTGACACGGTACAGCGTC
>CAJUCK010000026.1:1039-27336 GCA_910585395.1 uncultured Lachnospiraceae bacterium | reverse complement strand
GCAAAAATATCTTCTCCAGGTGTAATCTGGGGAACACGCTGAGGCTTATAAGACGGATAACGCAGCTCTTCTCCTCCTTCAATGCCATACATTTTCATTAAAAAGGTTAAATCCAGCGGCCCTCCAATCTTAAAAATATCTTCTGGCGCAATATGTAAATCCTGCTGCAAAATCTGAAGCAGTCGTTTGTCAACTTTTTCTTCCACTTCCAGACGAATTACCTCTCCCCACTGGCGTCTTTTTAATTGTTTTTGGATTTCCTGAAGAAGATCCTCTGCTTCATCTTCATCAATACTTAAATCAGCATTTCTCATAATTCGGTATGGATATGCACAAAGCACATGATAATTGAGAAACAAATGGTGAATATTTCTCTCAATCACCTGCTCCAGCAGGAGAAATGTTCTGGTTCCTTCCTGAACTGATGGAATCTGGACAATCCGCGGCAGAACCGAAGGTACCTGAACGGTTGCAAACTCTGTCTCACCTTTCTTTTCATCTTTCTTTGTGAGAAGCGCTGCGATATTTAGAGATTTATTTCGGATCAAAGGAAACGGCCTGGAAGCATCCACCGCCATAGGTGTCAGCACCGGATATACATTTTCCTGAAAGTAGCGGTCCACATATTCTGCTTGTTCTGGTGTCAGTTCTTCATGGGCACTTATGATATCAATACCCTGATTGTGCAGCAGCGGAAGCAGTGAACGGTTGTAAGTGGAATACTGCTGTTCCACCAGCGCCCTGGTATCTTTATTGATGGCGTCCAGCTGTTCCTGAGCCGTCATCCCTGCAATGTCCTTCTTTTTATAACCTGCATGGACCATATCTTTTAATGACGCCACACGCACCATAAAAAATTCATCCAGATTTGATGATGTAATACTGACAAATTTTAACCGTTCTAACAGCGGAATTGTCTTGTCTCTGGCTTCGTTTAGTACGCGGTGGTTGAATTTCAGCCAGCTCAGTTCCCTGTTCTCATAATATTCTGATTTAAGAAAATCTTTTTCTTTTTCCATACCCTGCCTCCTTAAAATACTCTTTTTTCTTTGATTTTGGGCATAACACTGAATACCTCTTCAAAAGAATCTGCATAAGAAGAAAAAAGTCCTTTCTCCAGCACAACACTTTCCTCTGTCTCAATGGTAATCATCAGTTCTCTGTCCTTTAACACTGCTTTGATATTTTTAAATTTCTGTTTATGGCTTCGATCCATGGCATTGGCAATCTTTAAAATTGCCATAAGCTTGGATACTACCATATAGTTTTCCTGATTCATTTTGTCTCTGACTCCCTCATAGGGCTGCATAGGCAGAGAACTGTGTTTTACTGTACTGGCCACAATCTCACGCTCCAAATGTGTCATGCCGATAATTTCTGATGCCATAATAATCTGATAGGAGCATTCTGACTGATTTACCAGGCTTACATATCTTCCGCAGTCATGAAGAATAGCTGCTGCCTGCAGCAATAATCTCTCTCTTTTCCCCATCCCATGCACCTTCTTCATGGCATCGAATATTACTGTACTCATAGAAAGAACGGCTTCTGTATGGGCGGAGTAACTCTGATAGCGTTCTGCCAGATTTCTGGATGCTGCAAGAACGTCCTCCTTGAAATCATGTTCAAAACGAATCATCTTGCTCTTCTCTGCGTAATCACAGACAATTCCATCATTGATTCCCACTCCGGGCACCCAGATATATCTGGCATTCATCTCTTCTGTCAGCCGCTTATAGAGCACCACCGAAGGAAGTATTAATGGATCACGGTCATTGGATAGATTCAATTCACGAGAAAGTTCTTCTGGCGATTTTTTATGCCATTTATTCAGCAATTTCAGGAAACGTTCTGTCTCGATAGTTCCATCTTCCTCTTTCTTGGAAAATCCTTTCACCATATCGTTGATATAATCTCCCATCAAAATAACATATTTAATTTCCTGTCCAGACAAATACAGCCGCTTAAAAATTTCCAGTTCTTTGTCTATAAGTTCCTGTATCTGGGTCTCATAATGTGATACCATATTGCGAATCTTTGCCAGTTTTTCCCATATCCGCATGATTCCTAATTCAATGTGCTGAGTGGTTACCGCTGTTCCTTTGCGGAACAGCGTAATCTGCATGCTTCCCCCACCAACATCTACAACCACAGCTCCTTGTTGAATAATTTTATCAAATTCGGATGCTGCTGCCAAAGACTTATAATTCATAAAACGGTGTTCAGAATTGCTGAGCACACTCACTTCTATCTGAGTGCGCAGCCTGATTTGATCCAGAATAAACAATTCATTGCTCACTGCCCGCAGCACATTTCCCGCATATGCTTTATAATCATCCACTTTATACCCTTCCATAATGGAATGAAATTCTTTTAATATCTGGCAAAGATCTTCCACCAGCTCATATCCGATCATCCCCTTATTGTAGGCATCCCGCCCCAGCTCCAGACGGCTGCGCAGATGATCTATCTGCCGTATTTTGCGGCTGGAACTTATCTCAAAAATCTTCATGCTCACTTCATAGGAGCCAATGTAAATTGCTGCAAATGTTGTAATTTTCATAGCCTCTCCTTCCCAATCACAGTTTTATCTCTTCCCATCAGAGCATTGATGAACTGTTGCGCACATCTTCCAGAAAGCCCTCCATGATTCAGTTCCCACCTATCTGCTTCAAGAAGCAGCGTCTCATCTTCCATATGAATCTGATGTTTTTCTGCCAGCCTCTTCACAATCTCGTGAAATTCTTTTTTGTCTGGTGAACCGAAATAGATGGTCACCCCGAATCTGGATACCAGGGACAGTTTTTCTTGCACTGTATCCCGGATATGCAGCTCATCATCCCTCTCTTCTTTGTCGCTGAACTTTTCCCGAACCAGATGACGCCGGTTAGAAGTAGCATAAATCAGCACATTGTCTGGCTTTTTCTCCAAACCTCCCTCTATCACTGCTTTTAAATATTTATACTCTATCTCAAATTCCTCAAATGACAGATCATCCATATATATGATAAATTTGTAATTTCGATTCTTAATCTGGCTAATCACAGAGTTTAAATCCTGAAACTGATGTTTATATACCTCAATCATTCGGAGTCCCTGTTCATAATATTGATTGATAATCGCTTTGATACTGGTAGATTTTCCAGTACCGGCATCTCCGAACAATAAACAATTATTTGCCTGCCTTCCCTGTACAAAAGCTTCCGTATTGTCAATCAGTTTCTGCTTCTCCCTCTCATAACCCACGAGATCAGAAAGATGTACATGAGCAATATTGGTAATTGGCACAATCTGCGCTCCCTGTGCTTCATGTTCAACGCGAAACGCCTTATGCAGCCCTAGTTTCCCAACTCCAAATTCCCCATAGAACTGAGTCACCTCTTTTTGAAAATCTTCTGTCGTTTCTGCATGTTCCAGCCGGATGCTGAGATCACAAATCCGGTCTCTTATCCTGTGATTAAATATTCTTCCGCTTTGCTCTGAGCGATGGTACTCTCTCAGAAGCATCAATTCCGGCATCTCAAGCTCCTGTACCAGACCTTTAAAATCAAACTCAAATAATTTCTGGAACACTGCAAAATCATGGCGCGCCAGATCATTGATAGTTCCTGAAATACTTCCTCTGTTCTCGCATGCCTTACTATATGCATTTTCATTATTCACCATAAGAAGCGTCAGATAATTATGCCACAGATTTCCCTCAAATCCATGACTTTCAGCCAGCTCTATTAAATTGTGAAAACTTTCAAAACACAGAGAACGGACGTCGTCTCTGTTATAATAATCACTCTTATAATTTTCCATGATCCAGGTCATATCTTCATAGATTTGTCCCTGCTCCAGATTACGGTATAAAATCATAGTCCCTGTATTTTTCAACTGTCTCTACCTCACTCTAATAATTTCCCAGTACTTTTACGTAAAGAGCCTCTTCCTGAAGTCCCTTTAATGCATTCTGCACCGCACCATCACTGAGGCTTCCCTCCAGGTCCGCAAAAAAGCGATACTCAAAGCTCTTATCTTTAATTGGCCTGGATTCAATCTTTACCATATTCAGGTTATTGAACATAAAATGTGAGAGCATTCGGTATAAAGAACCGCTCTCATGGGATGCTTCAAAGCAGATGCTAACCTTTAAAGCTCCTCTTATTCGAATCTTTTCACCTCCCACGATAATGAAACGTGTACTGTTGTCCGCGCTGTAGTTAACATGATTCTTTAATATCTTAAGTCCATAAATATCTGCCGTCACCTGGCTTGCAATTGCCGCCTGGTCCCTGCGCTGGTCTCTCAGTACCTGTTCTGCTGCCATCGCAGTATTTTTTACCGGAATCTGTTCCCATGTTTTGTGTTCATTTAAAAAATCAATACTCTGCATCAAAGCCTGAGGATGAGAATAAACTGTCTTCACATCTGACAGTTCAGCTTCTGGAAGTCCCAGCAGTGCATGTTCGATCTTAATCGTCTGCTCTGCCACAATATAGTTGTCATATTCCAGCATCAGATCAAAATTCTCTCCTACGATCCCGGCAGAGGAATTTTCAATCGGAAGCACTGCATAATCAGCTTCCTTATTCTGTATTGCCTCCATTGCCTCCCGCCAGGTATCCACATGAAAGCTTTCTGTTTCTTCACCAAAATATGCCTTCATGGCAAGCTGGCTGTAGGCCCCCTCTGTCCCCTGATACACTACTTTTTTTGTATAAAAAGGCAGGCTGTCGACTTCCGTAAAGCCAAGGCTTTGTATCCGTCCCTGCTGGTTTAAAAGCTGATACTGACGTTTCCGGCTCATAGCCATAATCTGCTCAAACAATTCTTCTACGCCAAAACGATTTTCCTCATAGACAGCCAGGCTCCTTACTTTTTCCAGCTTCTCTCTCTCTCTTTTTTTGTCCAGAACCTGTTTCCCCACTGAAATCTTATATTCTGCCACCTCTGTAGTCCGCTGCATTCTCTCTTCATACAAAGAGACAATCCGGCTGTCAATCTCATCAATTTCCTCCCGTATTTTATCTAAATTTTTCATACGTCACATCCTTAAAGTATTTTCTATTATCATATAACAATCAGGGCTTAAAGGCAAGTTTTGCCAAAAAAAAGCAGGCAAAAACATCAAATTTTCTGTCTCTGATTTGATGTTTCACCTGACCTTAGTAAATTTCCTTCTATAATTATGGCAAATAAATATAATTGCACCTAAACACATCGGAACGCATTCCATATTGATCCACCAGAATCAAGGACAGAATATTATTTCCCTCTGGCATGGCAATGGGCTCAGTATACTGTTTTGAAGAAGACGTAGGATCTGTGCCGTCCCAGGTATAATATACCCTGCAGCCCTCTGGCACTGCAACAGAAATATTCTGAGGCGCAATGAAATTTCCACCGCTTGGAGTTACTCTGGGCATCTCTGGTTTTTGAAGTTCCACCTGAATGTTCTCTTCTGCCTCTTCACTGTAAAATCCATATGAATTACACACAATTGCACGAATCTGTATATTCTGACCCGGCCCTATCTCCACAGGTCCCTGGTACTCCTGCCCTTCAACAGGATCCGTACCGTCTAAAGTATAATAAATTTCACAGTCTTCTTCTGCCAAAATTTCAACTGATATCCCCTCTGTATAAGAACCTTCTTTACTGATAAATTCTGGCGCCCCGGGGATATAGACAGAAAACAGTTTCTGTATCTTTGGATTGTCCGTTTTCTCACTGAGGACACGGATATTTTCATAATCTTTCCGTTTGTCATAAATTTGAATCAGTCTCTGATAAACTTCCACCTGATCTTTATTATCTTCGCATAGCTGCTGCAAAAGCTCCAACGCCTTTTTCTCTTCCCCACGCAGCAGATATATGTCAGCCAATAAACATTTTGCTGTCAGACTGTCTTCCAGTTCGATGGCGCGTTTTAAATAAGTTTCTGCCTCCCGGTAATTTCCCTCTTCCTTATAAACAGCTGCCTGTTCCATCTGGTAATCATAGGAATTATCCCTGCTGTAATTTACCAGCAGAATCATTGATGTTACCAATACAACCAGAAGAATCATTGACGAAACTGCAAAAATGATTCGCTTTTTTATCCTTCGATTTCCCTTTTTTGCCGGCGGATTGGTGTGGGGTTTAGAAGTACTCTTCTCCTTTTCTGAATTCTCTCTGGCCGCATCTTTTGCAGCGCTCTCTTCTTTTTCCTTCAGCACATCCCGCAGGAAATCATCTTCCAGCAAATTGTAATCGGATACGATCTGTGCCTCTTTTCCACAGACATAACAGTAAACACTCCCTACCTTCAGCTCTGCTCCACAATTTGCACACTTCATTCCTATCCCTCTTCTATACTCTGCACGCAGTTACTCATCAGCATGGCAATCGTCATAGGGCCTACCCCGCCTGGAACAGGGGTAATTGCTGATGCTGCCTGCTCTGCTTCCTCGTATTTTACATCCCCGCATAATTTATTATTTTCATCACGATGAATTCCTACATCAATCACCACTGCGCCTTCCTTAATATATTCTGCACCGATAAAGCGCGGTTTCCCCATAGCCACAATAAGAATATCTGCCTGCCTGCAGATCTCACAAAGATTTCTGGTTCTGGAATGAGTCACTGTCACAGTGGCATTTTCCCGAAGCATCAGAAGCGCCATAGGTTTTCCCACAATATTGCTTCTGCCGATTATGACACAGTGTTTCCCGGCAATTTCAACGCCAGAGCGTTTCAGAAGCTGAATGATTCCTGCCGGAGTACAGGGCAAAAAGCCAGGTTCCCCAATTGTCATAGCTCCCACACTCTGAGGATGAAATCCATCTACATCCTTGTCTGGGCTGATTGCCTGGATAATCTTATCCTCGCAGATATGTTTCGGCAGCGGAAGCTGCACCAGTATGCCCTTTACTTCCTGCTTCTCATTTAACTCTGCAATCAGTTTCAACAATGCTTCTTCTGTTGTCTCTTCTGGCAGTTCATATGCCAGAGACTCAATTCCAATATAAGCACAGGCATTTTTCTTATTTCGCACATACACGCTGGAAGCTGGGTCTGCCCCCACCTGGATCACTGCAAGGGCTCCCGTTCTGCCCTGGGCTTTCAGTGATGCTGCTTTTTCCTTCAGTTCATCTTTTATCTGCTGAGATATCTTCTTTCCATCTATGATTTCTGCCATGGCTCTACATCCTTTCTACAAATCATTTAAAACAATCCTGTAATAACCCCTTCATCACTCACGTCAATTCCATATGCTGCCGGTGTTTTCCCCAATCCTGGCATAGTCATAATCGCTCCAGTAACTGCAACCACAAAACCAGCCCCGGCAGAAACATACACTTCTCTGACATTCACTGTAAATCCTGACGGACGCCCCAGTTTCGTCTGATCATCTGACAGAGAATACTGAGTTTTCGCCATACAAACTGGAAACTCTCCCATCCCAAGAGCTTCAATTCTCTTTAATTCTTTCAGAGCGGCTGGAGCATAACTCACGCCATCTGCGCCATAAATTTCTCTGGCCACTGTTTCAATCTTTTCCGTGAGAGACAAACTGCTGTCATAAAGCGGCTGAAACATACTTTCTTTCTCTTCCAGTGTTTTCAACACTTTTTCAGCAAGAGCAATGCCGCCTTCTCCGCCTTTCTCCCAGACTTCTGACAAGGCAAATTCACATCCCCGCTCTCTGCAGAACTGCTCTACATACTCTGTCTCTGCGCTGGTGTCTGTAAGAAAAGAATTTAAAGTGACAACCACAGGCACATGATATTTCTGCAGATTCTCAATATGTTTTTCCAGATTTACAATTCCTTTTTTGAGAGCTTCCAGATTTTCACTGGAAAGCTCTGTTTTAGGCACGCCGCCATTATACTTCAAAGCACGCACTGTGGCCACCAGCACGACTGCATCTGGTTTCAGACCTGCCATGCGGCATTTTATATCCAAGAACTTCTCTGCCCCCAGATCTGCACCGAAGCCTGCCTCAGTCACCACATAATCTGCCAATTTCAATGCTGTCTTTGTGGCACGGACACTGTTGCATCCATGAGCAATGTTAGCAAAAGGGCCGCCATGGATGATCGCCGGTGTGTGTTCCAGGGTCTGAATCAAATTTGGCTTAAGCGCATCCTTTAAGAGCGCCGCCATAGCCCCTGTAGCCTGTAAATCATCTGCCGTCACTGGTTTTCCTTCAAAATTATACGCCACAATAATTCTGCCTAATCGTCTCTTTAAATCAGCCATATCATCAGCCAGACACAATACTGCCATAATCTCCGATGCAACCGTTATCACAAAATGATCCTCCCGGACCATTCCATCCATCTTACTGCCCAATCCCACCACAATGTTGCGCAGCACCCGGTCATTCATGTCCAGGCAGCGTTTCCAGACTATCTGCCGCGGATCAATGTTTTGTTCATTCCCCTGCTGAATATGGTTGTCCAGCAAAGCAGCAAGCAGATTATTCGCTGAGGTAATAGCATGAAAATCCCCAGTAAAATGGAGATTCAGGTCTTCCATAGGAACTACCTGCGCATAGCCGCCGCCCGCTGCCCCACCTTTGATGCCAAAGCAGGGCCCCAAAGAAGGTTCCCGAAGCGCCAGCACTGCTTTCTTTCCCAGTCTTCCAAAAGCTTCTCCCAGTCCGACACTGGTAGTAGTCTTGCCTTCTCCTGCCGGTGTGGGATTGATCGCCGTTACAAGAATCAATTTGCCGTCTTTACGGTCTTTTACTTTCTCCATCAGCTCATCAGAAAGTTTTGCCTTATATTTTCCATATAATTCCAGCTCATCTTCGTGAATGTCAAGCTGTGCTGCCACCTCACGGATATGCATCATTTCTGCTTCCTGTGCAATCTGAATATCTGTCTTCATGTTCTTCCTCCCGCTTACGCTTTGTAAAATAAATGCTCCTATATTTCCTGCTTTATTACAAGTAATGATATCATCCTCTGTCTTATTACGGTTGATGATACCATAATCTACACATACTCGTCCACATATTCTTCAAATTCAGACAACGACATTAAAATCTTTCTGGGCTTTGTTCCTTCTTCTGGTCCTACCACTCCTGCTTCCTCCAGCTGATCCATAATCCTTGCGGCCCGGTTAAATCCAATCTTAAACATACGCTGCAGCATGCCAATAGAACCTTTTTCTTTTTCTATTACAAATTTTCCTGCCTCTACAAAATAGGCGTCTCTCTCACTGCCTCCACTGCCTGCTGTTCCTCCCTGGGAAATAGAAACTGTATTCATCTTTTCTTCAATCTCTGTATTATAAACTACGGTACTTTGTTTCTTTAGGAAATCCACTACCTCTTCCACTTCCTGATCAGATACAAAGGGTTCCTGGACTCTGAGAGGTTTCTGGTAGCCCTGAGGATAAAACAGCATGTCGCCATTGCCCAGCAGTTTCTCCGCTCCATTCATATCCAGAATGGTTCGAGAATCTACCCCTGAGGACACGGAAAATGCTATTCGCGAAGGCATATTTGCCTTGATAAGTCCTGTGATAACATCCACAGACGGACGCTGTGTCGCTATAATCAGATGGATGCCTGCCGCTCTGGCAAGCTGTGCAAGACGACAGATAGCATCTTCCACATCTCCAGGCGCCACCATCATAAGGTCCGCAAGTTCGTCCACCACAATCACAATCTGAGGCAGCTTCTTTGGCTTAGTTTCATCCTCCACGTCCTTGACTGCTTCCACTTTCTGATTATAACCTTTAAGGTCACGCACCTGATAATCTGCAAATTTCTGATAACGGTCTGTCATTTCTGACACTGCCCAGTGCAGAGCGCCTGCTGCCTTCTTCGGGTCTGTAACCACAGGAATAAACAAGTGAGGTATCCCATTATATACGCTTAATTCCACCACTTTAGGATCAATAAGAATCAGCTTTACATCTTCTGGATCTGCCTTATATAAAATACTCATGATAATCGTATTGATGCAGACAGATTTACCAGAACCAGTAGCTCCTGCTATCAAAAGGTGTGGCATTTTCGCAATATCAGCAACGACCACCTGTCCGCCAATATCTTTTCCAGCAGTAAAACAGATACTTGATGTATGTTTCTGGAACTCCGGCGCCTCCACCATCTCTCGGAAACGAACCATCACATTTTCCTTATTGGGAACCTCGATTCCTACTGCTGCCTTACCAGGAATAGGAGCCTCGATACGAATATCTGCTGCAGCAAGATTCAACTTAATATCGTCCGCAAGATTTACAATTTTGCTGACTTTAACTCCTAGTTCCGGCTGAATTTCATACCTGGTGACACTGGGACCGCAGCTTACATCTGTAACGGTTACATTGACGCCAAAATTTTTTAATATCTGCTGTAATTGTATTGCTGTCTCCTGAAGCTGCTGGCGGTTATCTTTTTTAGCAGGATTTCCTGGTTTCAGCAAATCAATTGGCGGCAGTCTGTGCTGCACCCCATCTGGCAGCTCGTTCTGCAGTGGCTGCGAAAGTACTTCTTTCTTTGATTCCTCTGCATTTTCTGTCTCTTCTAATCCTTTATCTGCCTCCTGCATTGAAAATTCCTGAACATCTTTCCCAAGGGATTTTGAAAGCTCTTTCATTTCCTGTTCTACAAACTCTGGATGTATCTGGCTCTCATCCAAAGGCATTAATTCTTCCTGGCCTCCTGTTTCCAGAGGTTTAAATTCCTCCTGTTCCAAAGACGCCGGGTTTTCCCCATAAACGGATGGCATATTACTTTCTTCTGGTACCTGAGCAGGAAATTGCTGTTCTCTCTCCGCTGTTTTCCCGCTTCTTCTGGGCTTCCTATGTATGTTTTCCACCACTACTGGCTCTTCCTGACTGGGCATTGCTTTGACCGTAAACAAGTCTTCTTTTACAGGTTCCGAATTTACAAATTCAACTTTTTCATCATCTAACGGCAGTTTCAGTTCACTGATATTATCAGAATGCCGGGCAGAAACAGGCTGAATCCTGGTATTAAATGCGACTCCCTCTACTTTCTTATCCATGCGTCTTTGCGCTTGTTCTTCTCTTAAAATTTCCTGTTCTTCCCGCCGCTGCTCACGCACTTCTCTGCGCCTTGCGGCGTCCTCTCTGGCTGAATTATATACTTTACGGCTGCCTTTTCTAACCCCTCCTAAAAAGGAACGTTCTGTCAAAAGCACCATTGATATAATCAGTGTAATAACGTCTACCACGTAAGTTCCTGCTTTACCGATGGCAGGGCACAAGAGACTGGCAAGCAATCCTCCCAAAGCTCCTCCGCCGCTCTTATATTTTGCTGCATATTGAAAAGATTTCTTAATAGAATATCCGTCACCGCTGCCTGCTACCAATTCTACAAACAAACATAAAAAGGCGACAAATAAAATTCCTGCCACCAGTTTCACCATTGCTATCCCATTATCACGATTGGAGATAAAAAAAGCAGCTCCCACAAAAAAGCAGACTGGAAAAAGATAAGCCATCATACCGAATAAACCAAAATTCACTACACTTACTCTTTCTCCCAGAAATCCTCCGATGCCAAAATTACTTATAAACAGCAAAATGCAGACTGCTAGTATGACCAGAAGAACCACTTCACTCCGAAAAGACACCTCCGGACTGGCAGAAGTGTTCTTTCTGGCATTGGAATTTCTCGCTGTATCTCTCGTACTTTTCTTTCTTTTTGTATTCTCAGGCTTTGATGCCATACCATTTCCTCCTAAACTCTCTGCCCTTTTTAATGCATACTAGCTTTAGTTTATCACAATTAATAGGAAATGTCATTACAACTTTCCTTTGGTTTTCAGATTTCGTTATTTTGCTTATTTTCCTCAATCATCTGGTGCAGTTTCTTCATAGCTTCGTCAATACCTCCCACTTCGTTGATAATTCCTTCTTCCACTGCCTGTCCGCCAACCAAAATCGTTCCCAGATCTTTTGTAAGCATGCTGGTGTTCATCATCATCTGTTCTAATCGATCCTGAGACGCAAAACAGTGTTCTGCAACAAACCCAGTGATTCTGTCCTGCATCTGCTGAAAATAATCATAAGTCTGTGGCGCCCCAATCACAAGACCATTCAGCCGCACTGGATGAATCACCATAGTCCCGGTGGGAACAATATAAGAATAATCTGTAGACACGGCAAGAGGAACCCCAATCGAATGGCTTCCTCCAAGCACCAATGATACAGTAGGTTTACTCAGAGAGGAAATCATCTCTGCAATGGCAAGACCAGATTCCACATCTCCTCCCACTGTATTGAGCAGAAGCATCACGCCATCCACACTCTCATCATCCTCGATGGAAGCAAGTTTTGGAAGAACATGTTCATACTTTGTAGTCTTTGCATTGGGAGACAGCGTTTCATGCCCTTCAATTTCTCCGATTATGGACATCAGGTGAATCTTATGATTTCCTTTTCCCTGCTCCAAAGTTAATTGTCCCATGTCTTTTATTTCTTCGTTTTCATTTTTCTCTTTTTCCTGCTGTTTCACATCTTTTTCCATACTAATTCCCTTTCTGTCTCTTGCTGATATTCTTAATCTTGTTTAGTATCGGATTTTTAAACAGATTTTATTCTAAGATTTTTATACGCAAAAAGTGCAAAGCCTTGACAATTCCGCATAGACTCTGCACCTTCTGAAAATGTATTAATTAGTATGTTTTTTGTTTTTTAGACTTCGTAAAATACTGTAAACTTTTATTATCAGATGTTCTTCTAACATTCTCCCATCAAATACTTGTAAAGCCCCTCATACTTGAACTTGGAAGCATTCCAAGAATAATCGTTCGCCATAGCGCGGTCAACCATCTGATTCCACTGACGTTTCTTATCGAAGAAAATATGTTTGGAATAATTGATAATATTCAGCATTTCCTCTCCATTATAGTTGCTGAACGAAAATCCATCTCCCACATTATCATATTCATTGTATGGCTGTACGGTATCTTTTAACCCGCCTGTTTCACGGACAATCGGAATCGTACCGTAACGGAAAGAAATCATTTGTGTCAGTCCGCAGGGTTCAAAACGCGAAGGCATCAGAAATGCATCTGCCGCTCCATAAAGTTTATGCGCCAAATCATCAGAATAACAAATATTTGCAGAAATCTTATCTGGATATTTCCAAGCAAAATGACGGAACATATTTTCATACTGCGGATCTCCGGTTCACTACCAGCTGCGTATAATCGTCAATGATACGCTCAATTACATAGTTGATAAGATCCAGCCCTTTCTGGTCTGTAAGACGTGAAATCAATCCAATCATATAACGCTTTTTATCTACTGCCAGCCCCAGTTCCTGCTGCAGTTTCTCTTTATTCATAGGTTTCTTTTTGCGGTAACTTGAAGCGTCATAATTCACGTACAGTTTCTGATCCGACGCCGGATTATATACGTCATAGTCAATACCATTAACTATTCCCTGCATATCCATATGCCTTGCAGCCAACAGGCCGTTCAGCCCTTCTCCATAATAATCTGTCTGAATCTCCTGGGCATAAGTGTCACTTACCGTGGTAATGTAATCTGCATAAACCAAACCGCCCTTTAACATATTGGCGTCTTTTTTAAATTCAAGCTTATCTGGAACAAACAAACTTGCCGGCAGCCCTGTCAGTCCCTTCATAGTTTTTACATCCCAGATTCCCTGAAATTTCAGATTGTGGATCGTCATGATCGATTTCATGCCCCAGAAGAACATATCTCCCTGGAACTCCGTATTCAGATAAACTGGAATAAAACCAGTCTCCCAGTCATGGCAATGGATAATCTGAGGCTGGAAATTAATTAACGGCAGCATCGAGAGCACTGCTTTATCAAAGAATATAAATTTCTCAATATCAAACCGGATATCCCCATAGGGCAGAAAACAGTCGAAATATTCCTGATTATCAATAAAATAATACGTAATCCCGTCCATTTTATACTGCAGAATCCCTACATACTTATTCTGAATATAGTTACCGCAGCTCATATAAAAATGAGTTACATACTCAAACTGGTTCCTCCAGTGTTCTGGAATACAGCTGTAATTAGGAAGCACTACCCGGATATCCCAGTCTCCTTTATCGAATTCTTTGGGCAATGCCCCGCATACGTCAGCCAGTCCTCCTGTTTTGATAAACGGTACACATTCAGATGCTGCAAACAGAATTTTTCTCATACTTTACATCCTCCATCGTAAATTTTATATGGTTTCCAATGCCTGGGCCAGATCGGCAATGATGTCATCTGCATTCTCAATTCCCACAGACAGACGAATTAAATCAGGTGCCACGCCTGCTTCTTTCAACTGCTCGTCCGTCATCTGCCTATGTGTATGGCTTGCCGGATGAAGTACGCAGGTCCTTGCATCTGCCACATGAGTGACAATTGCAATCAGTTTTAATTTATCCATAAATCCAACAGATACCTCCCTGCCTCCTTTCAGCCCAAAGGAGATTACACCGCAGGTACCCTCTGGCATATATTTTTTAGCAAGTGCATAATATTTATTATCCTCAAGCCCTGCATAATTGACCCATGCAACCTTATCATGTGCATGTAAAAATTCTGCCACCTTCCCTGCATTTTCACAGTGGCGCGCAACACGAAGATGGAGCGTCTCAAGCCCTACATTCAGCAGAAATGCGTTCTGCGGAGACTGTATGGAACCAAGATCTCTCATAATCTGCGCTGTCGCCTTTGTGATATAAGCGCCCTTACCGAATTTCTGTGTATAAACTATTCCATGATACGTAGGGTCTGGCTGTGTCAGCCCTGGGTACTTCTCTGAATATTTCTCCCAGTCAAAATTGCCGCTGTCCACAATACATCCACCTACACACATAGCATGCCCATCCATATACTTCGTGGTAGAATGGGTGACAATATCTGCTCCCCACTCAAAAGGACGGCAGTTAATAGGGGTCGGAAATGTATTATCCACAATCAAGGGTACCCCATGTTCATGTGCCGCTTTTGCAAATTTCTCAATATCCAGAACCACAAGCGCAGGATTTGCAATCGTCTCCGCAAACAGCACTTTGGTATTGGGACGGAACTCGGCTGCAATCTCTTCTGCTGAGGCGTCTGGATCAATAAACGTACATTCAATGCCTTGCTTTTTTACAGTGGCGCTGAAAAGATTAAATGTCCCCCCATAGACAGCTGAAGAACATATCATATGGTCTCCTGCTTCACAAATATTAAAGACAGCATAATAATTGGCGGCTTGCCCAGAAGAAGTGAGCATTGCCGCCACACCGCCTTCCAGCTCGCAGATTTTCTCTGCCACCGCATCATTGGTGGGATTCTGCAGTCTGGTATAAAAATATCCACTGTCTTCTAAATCAAACAGCCTTCCCATTTGATCACTGGTGTCATATTTAAATGTGGTACTCTGATAAATAGGAAGTACTCTGGGTTCTCCACGTTTGGGGTGCCAGCCAGACTGAATACATTTTGTCTCAATTTGATAGCCGCTCATCTTGTTTCCTCCTGATTGTATTATATGCAGGAATGTCATGGACATTCCTGCACTCCTATATCTAATTTTAGCACAATAACAGCTATAAAGCCAGAAAAAATTTCCAGTACAGACATATTACTTTGAAACTTTAATATTTTTCACTTTACTCCAGCTAGAATAGTATTTTGTCTTTCCTGTTTTTTTATAATTCCGAATACGGACATAATATTTTCTGCCTTTTTTCAGTCCAGATGAAATAATCTTTGATGATTTTGTTCCGCCGGAAACATCTATCTTTTTTGCCCCGCTGAATTTCCTGCTAAATGCATACTGGATCTCGTATCCTGCTGCTTTGGTATTTTTAGACCATTTTAACTGTATTTTCTTCCCTTTTACATTTTTTACGCTGATAAAGTTCTTTGCAGCAAGCCGGTAAATAGTCTTCACTGAGGACACCGTACTTTTAGCTGTCCCGCTGTAGGCAGAAATTCTGTACTGGTATTTCTGTCCATTTTTTGACGCCTTGGCATCTGTCCAGGATACAGTGGAAACTTTGCTGACAGTTTTTACTTTCTGCCACTTGCTGTTTCCTGTCTTTCGTTCCACATAATAACCAGATGCGCCAGAGACTTTCTTCCAGCTGATTTTAACTCCCTTAGCAGCATTCTCCAATTTGGAAATCACTGGTTTCTGCAATGACACTGGATGATTCGGGACTTCTGGTTTTTCCGATGGCTTAGAATTCCCTGCCCCACACTTCGTACAGACGCCTGACTGCCAGCTGTGCGCCTCTGTCTTGCTGCTGTCTCCGTCCTTACAAATCAGAGTATGAGTGCCATTTCCGTTATCTTCTGCGATTGTATAACTATGCATATGCTCCGCTTTTTGTTCACGTTTCATAATGCCAAGCCAGCTGATTACAGGTGCCTGCTTTTCCTTAGCTGTCAGCGTATACGTCACCATCTGCTGACTGTCCAGGGTAAATTCTGCTGTATGGAAAATATCTCCGCTGCCGCCACTTAAATTAATTGTCCCAGCATCCTGTTCTTTCCCATCAAAGATAATTTTTGCTGTCATAGGACGATTCATATTCCACCACTCCCGATGCCCCGAAATCAATTTATAGGTTCCGGCGGGCAGCAAAAATTCATAAGAAAGTGTTTCACCTGCTTCATTATCTTTGCCGTAAATTCCGGTTGCGGTCATATCAGTAGTATTATCATATCCTTTTGTCTGTGCGTCACTATCTGCCAGCCCCCAGGTATTATCATCTGTCTTTAACTGATCTGCTGCCTGATTCAAAAGCTGCCCTCCCAGTACAGATTTTATTTTATCGTAAGGCTCTGTGGATATTTTAGAGGCATCGCCCTCCACACTGTCAATGAAATAAACTGTTCCAGAAGGAATTACCAGTTCTACTGGCACAGAAACTGTCAAAGGACGCCCTATAGCATTGACGCCTCCCAGCACTGTCCCTGTAATGGACGCTCTCTGAAACTCTTTTCCTTCAAACTGTGATGCCAGGATATTCCAAACAACATTTTTCTTAACTACAGTTCCATTAAATAGCTGCACATCTACCTGAGCAGGCAGGCCGCTGATACTGCTCCCTGTAAACACAATTGGTATAGAAGGAAGTTCTGTTTTAACCGTGATAAACGTATTTTCACTTGTATTTAGGCGTTCTCCTAACGTGTGCAGTGCATCAATCTGCAGTTTCCCTGATTTGACAACCACACGAATGGTATGACTGCCTTTTTTCAAATCTGATAATACATAAGTTTCACCTCGAACAGGAGAAGCCACCGTGCCGGCGCCTTTTACTGTCAGCACATCATCTACATAAACGTCCAATTTTGCTGAACCGTCATTAGCGCCCACGATAGAAAACCCTGCGCCATCAATTGGAAAGCACACGGATGCACCCGCACTGTTTGTAACAGACATCGTACGATACCAATTGTCAGCGCTTCCTCCGCCTGGATTGTCTATCGTCCAGTTCCCTTCATATGTGACAGAATCATCCTGTCCATCTATCATAAACGCAGCATATGGAATTCCACCATCAATGGTTTCCACCATCAAATTGTCAAAATAAACCTGATTCCAGGTAGAACTCAATTTTACCCGCCCAGAAAGGATAGGTACAGAATCTTTATAATTTTCAACAACCTGATCATTGACAAGAACACTCACTGTATCTCCCAGGCACATCAGAGATAATTTGTATGTTCCATCAGGGCTTCTGGGAACAAAACCATTGGAAACTTTCACACCAATACGATGCAGTTCCCAGTTTCCAGCTCCATTGACGCTCAATGTATAACCACTGTTATCCCAGTTCATACCAGACTGAGAACGGGCTGTCAGCCTGGTAAAGACATCGTCTGCAGCATTGGGAATCTCAACATCCACAGAAACCATATAATCCATCCATCGAAAATCTCCTACAATTGTTGAGGGTTCTCCTGGATTCCATTGATTCACACTGTTTCCCAGCTCCTGCTTAAGCCTGCCATTTTCTACTATCCAGGCTCCGTGCGCATCTAACATATAGCGGGGCTCATTTCCACGTTCTTTCAGATAGCCTTCTGCTTCTTCTGCATATTCAAAATTATCAGCATATAATACATTGTCATTGACTGCCCCATTGGTTCCGCCTGTTGCATCAGTATCTAATACTGTCCTGTCTTCATTGTGGATGCCGTCTGCGGGAGCACGTTCTGGTTCTGTACGCAAAGTAGTCACCGTGCCCACACTGTACGCAGGCATGGTTATCTTAAATCCATCTGCTTTCTTTTCAGCTGTTCCCATATTCTGCATATATTTATCAGTCTCTGTCAGCCAGAAATTAAGATTGGAACTTTCTGGCATATTCATGTCTTCTGTACTGATAAAAAAGGTTTTCTGATTCTTGGTATTGTTTACCATTACCACAGAAAAATCTTTCTTATCTGGAGAAGCAAGCGTCATATATCCTGCATTTCCATTTATTCCGGCTGTAGCGTGTTCATTGTCGCTTCCCTCAAAAGCTCCTTGGGTAGCCGGGCGGATCACACGCCAGATATCATTGGTGTTTGGACTGCTGTCCTCCCATCCTGTCTTGGCAAATTTTGCAAAATGTTCCAGCATATAAAGTGCCGGATCATAATGAATATAACCGCTCCATGGATCTCTGGCGCTCAGCAATTCCTTGTGCCCATATTGTATTCCCTCATAAAAAGAACCTATCGCAGGCTGGAACATATAATGGGTGCGGCGGGAAGAATCAAAAGCTGTAATAAAACTGTCCATCAGTGCAAGAGGACTTTGATATCCACCGATTGTATTTGCACCATATTCAGCTGTCTTGTTCTCTTGCAGCTCTGAATAGCCAAAAGTTGCACATCCTTCACTGTACCAGACTTCCTTATCATCTTCATCTGCCATTTTCACGTAATCATCTGTGGCGTTTGTGCGGTAGTGGAAACCAATAATATCCACAGCATTATAAAGATCTGCATCTTCCCGCATAGCAGGCACAATTTCCAGTCCTTTATTCTCATCAGAAGCAATTATACGAATATTTTTATATTTTGCCTGAGCTTCTGCGTCTATGTAGGAAGGAAACTGCGTTTCATTTTTAATTCTGTTGGAAAACCATTTAATAAAGGCTGTATCTGGGTTTGAAGTCTCATTTTTATCCGGATTGATAAAGTCCACCATATAGTGATATTTCTCGTAGGCGTCAAAAATCGTCTCTTTATACCATTTGTATACTGCCTCATATCCCTGGCTGTCTGTATTTTCCCCCCATTTATCAGCCGCCCATTTTGGCATCTCCCACCGCAGTATGCTGATTTTTACATTGGGATTAATTTTCTTGGCATCTGCAGCCATCACAAATCCTGGTGAACGAGAAGCATCTGCCTCTTCATTCTCATAACGCATAGTACATGCTTCCGCACCAGTGGAATTGTTGCCGTCATTTCCCATTTCCATCTTTATATGAGTAAACAGCGGATATTTTCCGCCAAACAGATACTGCATCATTTCGTTATATTTTTCTGGACTCTTGGATTTATAATCTAAGAGAAGATTGCTGGTGCTGTTTCCATTGAGCATTCCAAATCCTTTATAGGTAAGTCCATTGATATTAGCAGCTGCAGTATCCACATCACTTCCTTTAACAACAATTGCGTAATCTGGTACAGCTTCTTTCTCCTGCCTGCGGTATGCAGTTTCCGCAATTAATGCAGCTTCATCCAGCACAGTATCACCTGCTGCAATATTGTCATAGCATCCCTGCTGCAGATAATTGGTTCCATATGTACGTGCAAGCATAGCTGTGACATTGTCCATTGTACTGAGCTTGAATCCAATATCTGCCACATCTGCTGCTTTCACACCATTGATGTAAACAACAATATGTCCATTGCCACCATTCTTCTCTTCATAGGTCATGGCAACTGCATTCCATCCATCCTTATTTATCCCAGACAGTTCCTGCATATTTGTACTGATGCCGCTGGTATTTCCCCCATAACCCAGCTTACCAGAGTAGGTCAGAAGATGTATATTATTGGTTTCATCTCCAATAGTCAGAGCGACGCGCTGATCTACTTTATCCGCATCTCTGTCTGGAACATCAAACTGCTGTTTCACATCCAAAAGTACCGTAAAAGCTGTTTTCTGAAACAAATCTCCTGCGTTTTCAATCACAGCATGTCCTTTGTTCTCATTATTCCACTGCGTACCCACTTCAATGGCTGTTCCAAATCCTGACAGCTGAACTTTATGCGCCAAATCTGTCAAAACTATCCCATTGTTGTCCTCCAATGGAACGCTGAAACTATCTGGCAAAACTGGTTTTGAAACTGCTGCAGGCAAAACTTCTGCAGCAAGAGCAGTATTTCCCGCAACAGGAGCAGACAGCCCCAAGATAACTGCCAGAGCCAGACTGAAAAGTCTTTTTTTCTTCAATGCCATAAATTTTCCTCCTCATTTTTAATCTGCCCTTATTATAAACTGTACTATTAGGAAAAATCAACAGAATTCTTGTTTTCTTTCCTGCTTTTTTGTATGTTTTGTTGGCTTTTCTTAGAATCATAGAGACAAAGGTATTTCCTATAAAGTAAAAAACGGTATTCAGCCTACTCTGAATACCGCCCGCTTTTCCTATGTAATTTTATTCCTCCCAGTTATGATACACTGCCTGAACATCATCATCTTCATCCAGCAAATCCAAAGTTTTCTGCAGACTGCGAATCGCCGTCTCATCCGTCAGTTCCACCCAGGTCTGCGGAATCATGGTAACCTCTGCTGACGCCATGACAATCCCTGCATCCTCCAGCTTCTGGCGGACCTCACTGAAAACATCCGGATCAGTAATTATTTCAAAGCTGTCTTCTTCCTCAGAGAAATCCTCTGCTCCCGCATCTAATGCCGTCATCATAAGATCATCTGGTTCCATCTCACATTCTTCTCTGTCAATAATAATCTGCCCTTTTTTGTCAAACATATAGGATACACATCCTGGAGTTCCCACATTTCCATTTCCCTTTGTAAATGCACTCCTCACGTTGGCGGCTGTACGGTTCTTATTATCCGTAAGCGCATCCACAATGATGGCTGTACCATTTGGCCCATAGCCCTCATAAGAAACAAATTCATAATTCACAGAGCTGGCGTCTCCGGCTGCTTTTTTAATTCCACGTTCAATTGTATCATTGGGCATATTATTTGCCTTTGCCTTCGCTATCACATCTCTGAGCCTGCTGTTATTGTTAGGGTCTGGACCGCCTTCTTTTACAGCAACGGCAATTTCACGTCCGATAATGGTAAAAATTTTACCTTTTGCCGCATCATTTTTCTCTTTTTTATGTTTAATATTTGCAAATTTAGAATGTCCTGACATATGTTCTCCTCTTTTCTGTTTCTCATTTTACACACTTATCATACAAAAGCGCAGTTTATTTTACCACATTCCTCTGGGTCTGACAAGATTTACAGCTTTTCTTCCTGGCCTTTCTCTCTTCTCCCGTTTTCTGTCTGGCTTTTTAATACTAAAACGGTGTGGATCATCTTATCCCTGACTGACTGCACCTGAAATCTCCAGCCCTGGTATTCTAAGTCAAATTTTTCATTGTCTGCAGGGATTCTCCCAATCAGAGAAATAAGAAACCCGTTCAGGGTCTCAAACTCCTCATCTTTTTGAGAAATTTGAAGAAGCTGGCACACCTCGTCGAAAGGCGCCATTCCGCTCATCAGATAACTTCCATCTGTCTGAGAAGCTATGACAGTTTCCTCCTTGTCATACTCATCAAAAATGTTTCCCACAATTTCTTCCAGAATATCTTCCATCGCTACAATTCCGGCTGTCTGTCCATATTCATCCACAACAATAACCATATGGTTTTTCTGAGACTGCATCACTTTAAACAGATCATTAATATTCCTGGTTTCCGGGATAAATAACGCCTCTCGCACCAGTCCCGGAATTGCCTGTACTCTCCAGTCCAGATACTGTTCTTTCCTGCTCTCAATCATCACATCCTTCATATGTATTACGCCAATGATATGGTCAATGTCTTCCCGATACACTGGAAAACGGGAATTATTTCCATTCAGCACAAACTCCAGAACTTCGCGAAGCTTCATCCTGCCGTCCACCGCCACAACATTTTTGCGGTGCGTCATTATATCCTTTGCTTCCTTGTCATCAAATTCAAATATATTATGAATCATCTCTGCCTCGCTCGCCTGCAGAACTCCCTGTTCATGTCCCTCATTGACCATAGATATAATTTCTTCCTCTGTAACATCGTCAAAACTGGCATTGGGGTCTATTCCCATAATCCGCGCCAGCAGATTTGACAAATGTTCCGCGAGGAAAGTATATGGTGTCAGAATACACAGCAGTCCATGAACAAAACCAGTCAGGGCAGACAGCCATTTATCTGGTTTCCTGGCTGCCACTTTCTGCGGCGCTATAATCCCGAGGACAGCAAATAAAAAAACTCCAAATACAGCCGCCAGCACATAGCAGATTATTTTCAGATATGCTCCTGCGCTAGCTCCTCCCAATATCTCAGCAAGGATTACCGCCAGCAGACTTATCTGATGAATTCCGAAAACTCCACTGACAAAAGTTACCATAATCTGTATCGCATGTCTGGTCTTATAGGGTGAATCTTTTACCTTACA
Organism: uncultured Lachnospiraceae bacterium; assembly: GCA_910585395.1. Classification (GTDB taxonomy): domain Bacteria; phylum Bacillota; class Clostridia; order Lachnospirales; family Lachnospiraceae; genus Petralouisia. Next base: position 4,718 of record CAJUCK010000026.1, on the reverse strand, counting down.
CAGCCACACTGCATGCCTGTTACCCTCATCTGCCCATTTGTGCACCTGGCTCTCACTGATTTCCTCCAACGCTGTGAGAAATCCATACAGCAAACCGCTTAGAACCGTCAATATCAAAAATATTATCAGCCCTATGACCGGACTCCCGCCATCATCCATATCTTTGACTCCTTTTTCCTTTTGTACTTTCATTAATAAACACTTGAAATATACCATTTTGCAGTATATTAGTCAAGATTTATGTATATAGTTCCAAACTGATTTCAAGTGCTCTGTCTACTTTTTTGAGAATTTCACTGTCCAGACGACAAACTTTGTCTTTAAGTCTCTGTTTATCAATTGTACGAAGCTGTTCCAACAACACTACAGAATCCTTTACCAAATCATACTTTCCCGCATCCAGCTCCACATGCGTAGGCAGCTTCGCCTTATTCATTTTTGATGTAATAGCTGCACAGATTATCGTAGGACTGTGCCGGTTCCCCACATCATTCTGTATAATCAGAACCGGACGGATCCCCCCCTGTTCTGAGCCTACTACCGGACGCAGATCTGCATAATAAATATCTCCTCTATGAATAATCACTTTTCTCACACTCCAAAACTTTATAGGTTATTTTACTTCCTATTATTCCCAATTTTTTCGTGTGTATTCAGATTTCTTCTGCCAGGATTTCAAAAATTAAAAATTGTCATTTTATTCTCCGAAATAATCCCTGGTCTCCGTAACTTGATTTCCTTTGACATAAACTCTCGGAATCCGTTTCCCCAGGTCACAGGCAAATTCATAATTAAATCTGCCAGACAAATCTCCAATTTCTTCCATAGAAATATGTTCTGTACCATCTCTTCCTACCAGTGTCACTGTATCTCCCTCTTCTGCCTCTGGAATATGGGTAACGTCCACCATCAACTGATCCATGCAGATTCGTCCACAGATAGGGGCCTTCTTTCCATGAATCAATACATACCCCCTGTTCGAAAGACTTCTGGGATAACCGTCCCCATACCCCACCGGAATCGTTGCGATCCGCTGCCTTTTTGTAGTCTTATAGACAGCTCCATAGCTAATCGTCCTTCCCGGCTCCAATTCCTTGAGAAATACAATTCTGCTCTTTAAGGACAGTACCGGCTGCAAATCCATTTTTTCTTTTTGTACCTCATCCGAAGGCCACATGCCGTACAGACTGATTCCAGCACGTACAATATTCATATTTGCCTCTGGCATATCAATAATTGCTGCACTGTTAGAACTGTGCAGCAATGGGATTTCAACTTTGCGTTCTGACAGCATGCATTTCATCTCCTGAAACCTTTCAAGCTGTTCCTTGGCCATGGTTTTATCCCTGGCATCTGCTTTGGCAAAATGTGTAAACATTCCCTCCATTACAATATGCGGCATAGCTGCAATCTGTGCAATTTCATCTGCCGCTTCTTTGCTGACCTGAAACCCCAGGCGGCTTAATCCAGTATCAATTTTTATGTGGACTGTTATCTTCTCTCCTGCTTCTGCAGCAGTTCTCTCCATGTCCTGCGCCTGTTTCAAAGAGTAGACGGTTGCCCGTATATCGTCTTTCATCATTCCATGATACTGTTCCAAAAATGCAGCTCCTAACACAAGTATCGGTTTTTTCAATCCAGCTCTGCGAAGAATCTGCGCCTCTTCGGCTGTTGCCGTGGCATATCCCCATGTGACAGGAAGATGTTCCAGTTCTCTGCCAATCGGTACAGCGCCATGGCCATATCCATCCGTCTTAATCACACACATAATCCCGGTGTCTTTTCCAATCCTCTGCTGCATCTGTTTCATATTATGGAGAACTGCATCCAGATTTATCTCTGCATAAACTCTGCTGTATAATTTCATCTCTTACATTCCTTCCTTACTGGTTTCTTTCAAAATACAGGGAATGCCGTTTAAAATATCTTGCGCCATTAATCCATATGCTCCTTTTTCATTGGCGCTCCAGTCTCCTGCAAGCCCATGGAGATACACTCCCACAGGCGCCGCAAGTTCTGGTTCCATTCCCTGTGCTGCTAATCCTGCCAAAATTCCTGTAAGCACGTCTCCAGAGCCAGCCGTTGCCATTCCATTATTTCCGCTGGTATTTACCCAGACTCTTCCATCTGGCAGCGCCGTTATGGTCCTTGCATCTTTCAATATACAGATCACATGATATTTTTCCGCAAAAGCTTGTGCAGTTTCAATCAGCTCTTCCCGTATCACCGCAATTTCCTTCTTAACCAGCCTTGCCATTTCTCCCAGATGCGGAGTTACAATCACGCTGGTCTTGGCCTCTTTCAGCCACTCCAGATGTTCTGAAACAATGTTCAACCCATCTGCATCCAAAATCAGAGGAACTTTTGCGTGTTTTAAAATGGTTTTCACCAGCGAAGATACCTCTCCGGTTCCTATTCCTGGCCCCAGAGCGATAGCAGACGCCCATCCCAGTGACTTTGCCAGACCCTTTGCCGTATTTAGAGAGCTGTAACTATCTAAAATTGCTTCTGGCAGAAGCTGCTGCAAAATAACCCTGTTTTCCTCGGCAGTCATCACTTTTACCAGCCCTGTTCCTGTCAGATAAGCTGCCTTGGCACAGAGAAACGCCGCCCCTGCCATGTTTTTCTGTCCGGCCGCCACCAGCACTCTTCCATAGCTTCCTTTATTAGACCGTACCTTTCTGGAAGGAATTTCCAAAAGATCTTGTTTCGTCAGATAATACATACTGGGGGGTTCACTGAGAAAACTACGGCTGTCTATTCCAATATCCTTAATCACCACTTTCTTGGCATATTCCGCCCCTGGAAAAAGTAAAAGACCTGCTTTGGCAAATGCAAAAGTTACAGTCAGATCCGCATAAAATCCAATTCCCATCACGGCTCCGGTATCTCCATGGATGCCAGAAGGAATATCGACCGCCACTTTAAACCCTTCCATCTCATTCATTTTCAAAATATATTCCTCATAGATCCCTGCGACGTCTCTTGTCAGGCCAATTCCAAACAATGCGTCTATGATAATATCGAATTTCTTTTCTGGTATACGGTCTGCAATAGGGATACCATATTTTTCCAGAATATTCATCTGTATCTTTGTCTCTGCAGATACCTTTCTGGGTTCTGGCGGCATAACGACAGTAACCTTGCATCCCTTCTGCCACAGCAGGCGTGCAATGGCAAGCCCATCTCCGCCATTATTTCCAACCCCGCATACGAAAAGCGCCTCACTGCCGCAAAGAGGCTTTTTCACAGAGCTTTCAATTTCTTCTGCTGTACCCAGGGCTGCACGCTCCATCAGCACTAAAGACGGAATTCCAAAATGTTCTATGGTATTTGTATCACACCGCTTCATCTGTCTGCTGTCAACAAAAATATTCATATCTTGTCCTGCCTTTCACATGCGGAAAAAGACATTCTTAACATCTTTTTCTGCTAAGACTGCCTTTTATCCGGTTACCTTATATTCATCATTAAATTTCAACTCAAAAGCTTCCAGCAATTGTGCCCCAAAAATATCATGCAGATATGCATACATCTCTCGGTTCTCTTCCTCAATGGTCTCCTTGCGGAAAATCTTAATCTTCAATTCCGTCCGCATTTTCGCAATCCATGTGGCAAGCTGTTCTCGTTCTGTCTCGTTACTGTTCATAATCTGGTAGCAGTATCTCATAGTCTCGGC
>CAJUCK010000026.1:0-995 GCA_910585395.1 uncultured Lachnospiraceae bacterium | reverse complement strand
TTCCATCTCATCCTGCAGATTCCGAAGCTCTGCCCTTTTACTCTCCATCCGCCCATTGATCTCTGTAATCAGCCTGCGGTCTTCCGAAAGTCTGCGGGTCTCCTGCCCATACTCTCCAATTTCATCCATATTCACCACAATGTTCTTCATAAGTCTTTCTTTCAGGTCTTTCAATTCTTTCAATTCCTGATTAATGCCTCCCTGGACGGCAAGCTGTCTGCTCAGCTTCTGTTCCAACAGCTCTATTTCTTTGGGTTTCCCGTCTTCTGGAAATAAATGATGCCATTTCTGATCCAGAACTAACGGAGGAATCCTGGTACTATATGCTATTTGCTGAAACTGCGGAACTGCTTTTTTCTTTTTTCCCATACTATCACTTCTTATCTTTTAGCTTTTTTAATTTTCTTTGATTTGCAATGTTATATGACAACTGCATCAGACTGTCAGAAAGGTGGACGTTTTCTACCACCACATGTTCTGGCAGCTCCAGATCCAGATGTGCAAAATTCCAGATAGCGCCGATTCCCAAATTTACCAGCATATTGGCAACTTCATCGGCTTTCTCCTTTGGCATAGTAAGAGCAGCAATATCTACCCGTTCTCTTCCGACAAATTCTTCCAGTTCTTCCATCATGCGCACCCGGATTCCTCTCACAGAAACCCCCTTCAGCGCTGGATTTACATCAAACAGGCCGATAATCACAAAACCTCTCTTTTCAAACTTTACATAGTTGGCAAGCGCCTGACCCAGATTTCCTGCACCAATAACAATAATATTGTGCTGCTGATTAATTCCAAGGATTTTTGCTATCTCATCATAAAGGTATTTCACATTATATCCATATCCCTGCTGTCCAAAGCCTCCAAAATTATTCAAATCCTGGCGGATCTGAGAGGCCGTGACACGCATTCTGGCGCTGAGCTCATTCGATGAGATCCGCTCTACACCGTCATCCAGCAGTTCTCCCAAATACCTGTAATATCTGGGCATTCTT
>CAJUCK010000025.1:22965-33297 GCA_910585395.1 uncultured Lachnospiraceae bacterium | reverse complement strand
GGAGCGCCCAGCATTACCTTTCCAGCAGGGGATCCAGAACAGGTGAGGAAGGCGCTGGATGTGATGATTCAGTGGTTCTTAGAACAACAGGAAGAATTTCGCATGCATTTGCTGCAGGAAAAGGAGTTTGAGCTCTTAGACTCCTGGTATCCCAATACATTTCAGATTGTCTATAACAGAGATATCGCTGACTATGTCTATGAGACAGAGAAGCTTGCCAGTCTTGCGGGAAAGAAACTTCATGGTAAACGGAATCATGTTAATCGTTTTAAGGAAAACCATCCAGACTGGGTCTATGAGTCAATTACGCAGGAAAATGCAGAAGATTGCTTTCAGATGGCGCTGAAATGGCGGGAGGAGATGCAGTGTGAAATTGATGTGGAAAAACGGGACGAGATGTGTGTCACTTTAAATGCCCTGCGTCTTATGAGCGAACTGGAATTAAAAGGTGGACTGCTGAGAACTGAACCTCAAGGAGAGGTCATTGCTTTTACCATAGGAGAACCGTTGGATAAAGATACTTTTGTAGTGCATATTGAGAAAGCATTTGCCCAGATACAGGGAGCGTATCCAATGATTAATCAACAGTTTGTGCTTCATGAAGCACAGAATTATAAGTATGTAAACAGAGAAGAAGATACAGGTTCGGAAGGGCTTAGGAAAGCAAAATTGTCTTATCGTCCGGCGTTTTTGGTGGAAAAAGGTGTGGTAACACAGTTCAAACATTGAGATTATTTTAGAATCAGGAGGAAAATATTATGACAAAAATTGATATTATTTCTGGATTTCTGGGAGCAGGAAAGACGACATTTATTAAGAAAATGCTGGAAGATGTTTTTCAGGGAGAAAAAATTGTGCTGATCGAGAATGAGTTTGGAGAGATTGGCATTGACGGCGGTTTTTTGAAAGATTCCGGCATTGAAATCAGTGAGTTGAATTCTGGGTGTATCTGCTGTTCTCTGGTGGGAGACTTTGGCAAAAATTTAAGAGAGGTAATGGAGAGATTTCATCCAGATCGAATTTTGATTGAGCCCTCTGGTGTGGGAAAATTGTCTGATGTTATGAAGTCTGTGCTGGAAGTGGAGGAAGAAAATCAGGTAAAGATGAACGGAAGGATTACTGTGGTCAATGCCGCCAAAGCTGTTAAGCAGATGAAAGCATTTGGAGAATTCTTTAACAATCAGATAGAATATGCCACCGTTGTGGTCTTAAGCCGGACTCAAAACGTGAATGCAGAGAAGACAGAAGAGGTGGCAGCGTCCATCCGCCAGAAAAACCCGAAAGCTGTCATTATCACCACCCCTTGGGATGATATAGATGGAAGGCAGATTTATAAAGTGATTGAACAGCAGAAATCATTAGAAGAAGAGCTGATGGAAGAGCATCACCATCATCATGAAGAGCACAGTCATGAAGAAGGACATCACCATCATCATGAAGAACACAGTCATGAAGAAGGACATCACCATCATCATGAAGAGGGGAATCACGAACATGGAGAAGGATGTACCTGTGGATGTCATGACCATGTGCATGGACAGGAACATCATCACCATCATGCCGATGAGATATTTACAAGCTGGGGCAGAGAGACACCTCATATCTTTGCCAGAGATACTATTGAACATGCAATGAAAGCATTCTGCGAGACAGAAGAATACGGCGCGATTCTCCGTGCAAAGGGGATGGTTCCCAGTGAAGATGGAAGTTGGATTTACTTTGATATGGTAGATGGCGAATATGAGCTTAGAAGCGGGGAAGCAGATTATACAGGGAGACTCTGTGTGATTGGCACAGATATTCAGGAAGAGAAACTGGAGAAATTGTTTGGGCTATAAAAAATATGGCGGAAAGGGTGTGAAAAAATGGAAATTCCGGTATATTTATTTTCCGGATTTATGGATAGTGGGAAAAGTTCTCTGATACGGGAAACTCTGATTGAAGGGGATTTCAGCCAGCAGGGGAAGACGCTTCTGATTTTGTGTGAGGACGGTGAGATAGAGTTTGATGAGGCAGAGCTGTCAGAAGTGAATACTGTTATGGAGATGATTGAAGAAGAGAAGGATTTTACTTCTGCTAAATTGAAAGAGCTTCAGCTTGCCTGCCAGCCAGAACAGGTATTTATCGAATATAATGGAACCTGGCAGATGTCAGATTTTATGGAAATGGATCTGCCCCAAGGATGGGTTTTAGTACAGTCTCTTGCCACAGTAGACGCCACTACTTTTGAAATGTATCTGAACAATATGCGGGCAATGATTATGGATCAGCTTTTCGCAGCAGATGTAGTGATTATAAACCGCTGTGAAGAGAATACTCCTAAGGGGAAATTCCGCCGTGCCATTAAGGCTGTCAATCGAAAAGCACAGATTGCCTATGAGCGTTCAGACGGTACCATTGATGAGAACGATATGGAAGAACTTCCATATGACTTGAATCAGGAAATCATTGATATTTCAGATATGGACTATGGAATCTGGTATATGGATGCATTGGATGACCCAAGAAAATATGAGGGTAAAAAAGTACGTTTTCTTGCATTGGTTTACCATCCAGAGAAAATGAAAAAAGGGGTGTTTGTTCCAGGGCGTTTTGCTATGACCTGCTGCGTGGATGATATTACGTTTGTAGGTTTTAAATGCAAATGTGACAAGACAACAGAGGTGGTCCATAAATCATGGATTACCATAACAGCTGAGATGCGCACAGAGTTTGCAATGGAATATAAGGGCAAGGGACCCGTTCTGTATGCACTGGATATCCAACCGGCAGAAAAGCCAGAAGATGAATTGATTTATTTTAGTTGAGAAGACAGAGAAAGGAAGAAGAGTGGAGCGTTGGCTCCACTGCCAGGTGAAGGTATGGTATATAAAAAATTTCAGGATTTTGAATTATCAGCTCTTGGAATGGGTGCGATGCGGCTTCCAGTAATAGATGGAGATGACAGCAGAATTGACGAAGAACAGACGGCAGAGATGATTGCATATGCCATGGAACAGGGCATTAATTATTATGATACAGCATGGGGGTATCATGGCGGCAATTCGGAACTGGTAATGGGAAAGATACTTGCAGATTTTAATAGAGATAATTTTTATCTTGCCAGTAAATTTCCAGGGTATGATCTTTCTAATATGGATAAGGTGGATAAGATTTTTGAACGCCAGCTTGAAAAATGCAGAGTAGAATATTTTGATTTCTATTTGTTTCACAATGTCTGTGAAATGAATATTGATGCATATCTGGATGAAACGTATGGGATTTTTACATATCTGACGGAACAGAAGCGCAAGGGAAGGATTCGCCATTTGGGATTTTCAGCCCATGGAAGCTGTGAGGTGATGAAACGTTTTCTGGAAGCTTACGGAGAATCTATGGAATTCTGCCAGATACAGCTGAATTGGCTGGATTGGTCTTTTCAGGATGCCAAAGCAAAAGTGGAGCTTTTGTCAGAGTATCAGATTCCAGTGTGGGTAATGGAGCCGCTCCGGGGAGGCAAGCTCTGTCAGCTGTCACAGAGTGATTTGGACAAACTAAAAAAAATTCGCAGTCAGGAGACGGCGGCGGCTTTCGCTTTTCGCTTTCTGCAGGCACTTCCCCAAGTAACTATGGTGCTCTCAGGTATGTCAAATTTTGAACAGCTAAAGGAGAATATTGAGACCTTTCAGACAGATGATCCTTTAAACCAGACAGAGTTTGAAAGTGTTTTGCAGATTGCCGAGGAAATGCTGGAAAAGAAGATTCTTCCCTGTACCTCATGCCGCTATTGTGTCAGTCACTGCCCAAAAGAACTGGATATCCCATCTCTTTTGGAACTTTACAATGAACATAGTTTTACTGAGGGAGGCTTTATTGCCCCAATGGCGCTGAAGGCTGTCGCAAAAGAAAAACATCCCAGCGCCTGCATAGGATGCAGGAGCTGTGAGGCAGTTTGTCCACAGCGGATTAAGATTTCAGAGGCGATGGCAGATTTCAGCAGCAGAATGCAGTGAGCTGGAGGGAAGGTATAGTGATGGAAGCAGACAGCAGATTGTCAGACCGGATAGCAGACAGTATTTTGTCTATGATTACAGTGGAAAAGCGTTTTTTGCCAGGAAGCAAGCTGCCAAATGAGAATGTGCTGTCCCAGGAACTTAAGGTGAGCCGCACTACATTGCGAGAAGCAATCCGCATTCTTGCTACAGGTGGAATTCTGGAAATTCGCCGTGGAAAAGGAACCTTTGTCAGAGAAGATTTTAAAACATCGAAGACAGAAGAACTGTCTGTTCTCGCCACAGCAAAGGTGAAAGCGAAGGATTTATACGAAATGCGGCTGATTTTTGAACCAGAGGCAGCATATTATGCAGCCTTGCGCGCCACAGAAGAAGAGATACAGAGAATATTGGCGCTGGGAGAAGAAATTGAAAAACGTATAAGACTGAAAAAGGACAGAACCGAAGTAGAGCAGGCGTTTCATAAATCCATTGCCAGAGCTACCCACAATGAATTTATGAATCAGCTCATGCCAGTAATTTATGAGGGAATCAACAAAGGCGTAAGACTTTCACAAGTCCATGAAGAGGCAGTGCAGGCAACTCTTGTAGACCATAAGATACTGATGGATTTTTTAAAGATACGCAATGGAGAAGGGGCAAGAAATGCCATGCGTATTCATATTCTGCATGCCATGGAACAGCTTCCCCTGGAATAAAGCAGAATAAGCAATGTCAAGGAGGAGAGGCACATGAGACAGCATAACAATGAAGCAGACAGTAATGATACAGGGCATCTGGATCAGGAAGCAGCAGAGAACCATAAAAAGAGAACAGATAAAAAAAGAAAAATTCTGAAAGAAATTTTTAACAATGGGATAATGATAATTATCGCTTTGGCAGTCGGCTTTTTTCTGAACAAATACGTGGTTGCCAACGCTCAGGTCCCTTCAGGTTCCATGGAAACAACGGTCATGGCAGGAGACAGAATACTGGTTAACCGTCTGTCTTATGTATTTGCAGAGCCTGAGAGGGGAGATATTGTAACTTTTGTCTATCCAGATGACGGTGAGACGCTTTATCTGAAACGGATTATGGGACTGCCAGGAGAGACTATTTCTGGTGAAAATGGCATTATCTATATTGATAATGAGCCGTTGGAGAGAGATTTTACACAGGAGATAAGCTACGACGATTTTGGACCTTACACAGTTCCAGAGGGCACGTATTTTATGATGGGAGATAATCGCAATGATTCCTGGGACTCCAGATACTGGGAGCATAAATTTGTGAAAATGGAGGATATTATTGGGAAAGCAGAGGTGAGTTATTTTCCACATCCACGTTTTCTGAAATAATATGGAAGAGCAGAAATCTAAAAGAGAGGTATGCATTGCCATCGCCGGCAGCGCATATCTCTCTTTTAAATTCTCAGCGGGCAGAATCCTCTTTGACACTGCGTATTGTTTCCAGCAGCAGCGGGATATCAATGGGCTTCGTCAAGTGTGCATTCATCCCGCTTTCAATGGACAGTCTTTTGTCGCTTTCAAAAGCGTTGGCAGACAGGGCAATTATGGGAATCTGAGCCAGGGCAGAATTTTTCAGGCTGCGAATTTTCCTTGCTGCTTCCCGGCCGTCCATAACAGGCATCTGAATATCCATTAAAACTAGGTCGAAATCTCCAGGTTTGGAATTCATTATCTTTTCCACAGCAATATCTCCATTGGCAGCAGTATCAATAGAAAAGCCAATTCCTTGGAGTATTTCAGTTTCAATTTCCAGATTGATCATATTGTCCTCTACCAGCAGGATTTTCTGATTCATAGGCTCAAAATCCGTTGGTTTTAAATTGTCATAGAGTGCAGAGGGGCGTTTCTGTATGCGCAGACGCAGTGTAACTTTAAATGTGCTTCCTTTGCCTACAGTACTGTCCACTTTGATATCTCCACCCATCATAGAGGCAATATTTTTGGCGATGGTAAGGCTGAGCCCAGTGCCGTGTATGCCGCTGAAAGTAGTGTTCTTTTCACGCTCAAAAGGTTCAAAAATGTGTTTCAGAAAATCTTTTCCGATTCCGATGCCAGTATCTTTGACCATAAAATGAAAAATGGCATAATCGTTGGGAAGCTTTCTCTGCTCTTTAGCGGTCAGTTCGACTTTGCCGTTTGTTTTCGTGTAGGTGATGGCATTTGTGGCAAGGTAAACGAGAAGCTGCCGCAGCTTCTCAGGATCACCGCAGATATCACAGTGGGTGATTCTCGAGTCGTCCAGCGTGAACGTGATGTTTTTCTCAACAGCCTGGGGGAGCAGTGTTTTATGTACGTCTTTCAGGATGTCATGGAGGTTACAGTCACATTCCATTAATTCCATAGTGTTGGATTCTGTCCAGGAGAGATCCAGTACTTTTTCAATCAGGTCCAGAAGCTGCTGGCTGGAGCGTTCAATTTTGTCAAGATCCTTAAGGACAGCATCTCTGTCTTGTATATGTTTTTTTGCCAGAGCAGTATAGCCAAAAATAGCGTTCAAAGGTGTGCGCATGTCATGCGACATATTAGAGAGAAATGTATTCTTGGCTACCATGGCAAGGTTTGCATTGCTCAATGCATTTTCTAGAATTTGATTCTGCTCCATTTCGCGCTGAATTTCTACATCCACTCTGCGGTATCCCATGACAATCTGAGATATATGGTTTTTCTGCCCTACATTGACGATACGCAGCTGAAGGTATTGTATTTTTCCATCTTTGAGAACACGGTAATTTACATAATACGTCTTACAGCCTGATAATTTTTCGCGGATATACTGAGGGTCAGTAACCCTGCCCACTAATTCGCGGTCTTCTGGGTGTACCCAGATCTCCACATAGTTGGAGACGTACCATTGGAATTCCAGTATCTGGTATTTTTCATCAAACTGATGCTTAGTGCGGCTGCTCAGCCGATAAGGAAATACTCTGTTGGAATCCAGATCAGCATAGAGGATGGATTCATAATTGATGCTGAGGCCTTCGATCACTTCCAGACGCCTCACATGCTCCCCGTCGTATTTTTCAATAAGGTTCTGTATTGCCTGTTCCTGCTCACTCAGAAGGGAATTGCGCCAGTCTAACTGGCGTTTTTTCTTTTCTGTTGCATCACTCATAAATACATAGAAAATGTCGCCGACAGATTCAGTATGGACAAAATGTCCATAATCTTCGATCCAGCGGATTTCGCCATCCTTTCGTATAATTCGATATTCCACATAATCCAAATCATATTGGTTGCTGGAAATCTGTTCCCTTATACTCTGTTCCACAGAATCTAAATCTTCAGAATGCACAATGCCTTTAAAGGAGTTACCTGTAAATTCCTTTAATTCTTTCAGTGAGCTGCACTGGAAGATTCTCTGCAGCGCTTTGTTTGCGTAAATAATTTCTTCTTCACCGCTGGCATGGTATATTAAAAAACCTCCAGGCATTTCATCCATAAACTTTATGATTTCGCGCGCAGTCTGGGGGAGTTCTGTGTCCAGTGGAATTCCAGGCTGTGTGTGAGTCTGTGGTGGCTGGATGATATCCAGCAGCTCGTTGTCTGAGCTGTTCAGCAAGGTCAATACATATTCAATTAAGTTGTGGTTTGATGTTTGTGTTTTCATAATATTATCTTAACATAAAATGGCAATTTTGGCAAAATATTAATAAAATTGTTAAACAACAATATTGACAGCAGACAACGCGTGAGATATAATATGACTGGAAGAGGGGAGGAGGAAGAGTGAGAAGAGACGGAATGTCTGTTATGGAGGAGTAAAAATTTAAGAAACGAGCAATACAGTAAAGTTTCAGAAAAGAGGCAGAGAGATGAGAAGTGATAATGTAAAAAAAGGGATGCAGCAGGCACCCCATCGTTCCCTGTTTAATGCATTGGGATTTACCAGAGAAGAAATGGATAAGCCATTAGTTGGAATTGTAAGTTCTTACAATGAGATTGTACCGGGGCATATGAATTTAGATAAGATTGTAAACGCTGTGAAGATGGGTGTGGCAGAAGCGGGAGGTGTTCCAGTAGTATTTCCAGCCATTGCAGTATGCGACGGTATTGCCATGGGTCATACAGGAATGAAATATTCTCTGGTAACCCGTGACCTGATTGCAGATTCCACGGAATGTATGGCGCTGGCACATCAGTTTGATGCATTGGTGATGGTGCCAAACTGCGACAAAAATGTACCTGGGCTTTTGATGGCAGCGGCAAGAGTAAATGTGCCCACAGTATTTGTGTCTGGAGGCCCTATGCTTGCTGGACGTGTAAAAGGGCGTAAAACCAGTCTTTCTTCTATGTTTGAGGCAGTCGGCTCCTATGCGGCGGGCACTATGACAGAGGAAGATGTATGTGAATTTGAGGAAAAAGCATGTCCGACCTGCGGTTCCTGCTCTGGAATGTATACGGCAAATTCCATGAATTGCCTGACAGAGGCTCTTGGCATGGGTCTGAAAGGAAATGGAACGATTCCAGCAGTTTATTCTGACCGTCTGCGTCTTGCCAAACACGCAGGAATGGCAGTAATGGAAATGTATCGCAAAAATATCTGTCCCAGGGATATTATGACAAAGGAAGCAGTTTTGAACGCATTGACAGTGGATATGGCACTGGGATGTTCTACCAACAGTATGCTGCATCTTCCTGCAATTGCGCATGAGATCGGCTTTGATTTTGATATCAGTTTTGCAAATGAAATCAGCGAAAAGACACCGAATCTCTGTCATCTGGCACCGGCAGGACCTACGTATATGGAAGATTTAAATGAGGCGGGCGGTGTATATGCAGTGATGAATGAGCTTGCAGAATTGGGCTTGCTGAATCTTGGCTGCATGACGGTGACAGGAAAGACGGTAGGGGAGAATATAAAAGGCTGTGCCAACAGAAATCCAGAAGTTATTCGTCCCCTGGATAATCCTTACAGCGCTACAGGAGGACTTGCAGTATTGAAAGGCAACCTGGCTCCAGAAGGAAGCGTGGTAAAACGTTCGGCAGTGGCGCCGGAAATGATGGTGCATGAAGGACCAGCAAGAGTGTTTGACTGTGAGGAGGATGCAATTGCAGCTATCAAGGGAGGAAAGATTGCTGCCGGTGATGTTGTGGTAATCCGCTATGAAGGGCCAAAGGGAGGACCTGGTATGAGAGAGATGCTGAATCCTACTTCTGCTATTGCAGGAATGGGTCTTGGCTCGACCGTCGCACTGATTACCGATGGACGTTTCTCAGGTGCCAGCCGCGGAGCTTCCATCGGGCATGTTTCTCCAGAGGCAGCCGTAGGAGGTACGATTGCACTGGTAGAAGAGGGAGATACGATTAAAATCAATATACCACAGATGAAGCTGGAACTGGATGTGCCAGAAGATGTACTTGCCAAAAGACGGGCAGAATGGAAGCCTAGAGAGCCTAAGGTGACGGAAGGATATTTGGCACGTTATGCACAGATGGTTACTTCAGGCGCCAGAGGAGCTGTTATGAAAAGAGAGCTGGAAAATTAAAAGATAAGAGAATTTTTGACGGTTGACTTGACGTAAGGTTTTTCTTCGTGTATTCTTTTCTCTAAAGGTAACAGATGTCAATGAGAGCAGCAAATGAATGCCGCGGCAGTAATGCCTGCGGCATTCTTAGATTTAGATGAAAGGAAACCGTAATGTTGAGAATTGGATGCCATCTCTCTTCCGCCAAAGGTTATCTGGCCATGGGAAAAGAAGCGGTAAACATTGGGGCGAATACATTCCAGTTTTTTACCCGAAATCCCAGAGGAGGAAAGGCCAAGGAATTGAACCTATCTGACATGGAAGCATATCTGGAATTTGCGGGCGGACACGGAATCGGGCAGATTCTGGCACATGCCCCCTATACGCTGAATGCCTGCGCCAAAGATGCAAAACTGCGGCAATTTGCCTATGATACAATGTGTGACGATTTGAACCGCCTTAAGCATCTTAAAGGCGCTATGTACAACTTCCATCCTGGAAGCCATGTGGGGCAGGGGGTGGAAACAGGAATTACGTATATTGCAGATATGCTGAATAGGATTCATGAGCAGAACACCATAATTCTGTTGGAAACAATGGCAGGCAAAGGCACAGAAATGGGAAGAAACTTTGAGGAACTTTCCAGTATTATTGACAAAGTGGAGGACAGCAGCCATTTGGGTGTATGTCTGGACACCTGTCATGTATTTGATGGAGGCTATGATATTGTTCATGAGCTGGACAAGGTTCTGGAAAAATTTGATCAGGTGATAGGGCTGGAACGTTTGAAAGCAGTTCACTTAAATGACAGCAAAAATGAACTTGGGAGCCATAAAGACCGCCATGAGAAAATTGGAGAAGGGCAGA
>CAJUCK010000025.1:15557-22913 GCA_910585395.1 uncultured Lachnospiraceae bacterium | reverse complement strand
GCTGGAAACGTTTGTAAATATTGTCACTCATCCTAAGTTAAAAAATCTCCCATTTTACCTGGAGACACCCAATGATCTGGAAGGTTACCAGAGAGAGATTGCATTGCTGAAAGAGAAGGCGGGGAATGAAAGGATATAGAAGGCATAAAGGCCGCCGAGAACATTTTCATGGTACGGCGGCTATTGATTTCTATGCCTGCCAGTCAGGAATTCGCTGCTGGAATGGCTGTTTTAAAGTTATTTCGACAGTATTGATATTGGTTATGTGTCTGGCTTTGGATGCGCCTGTGGTTTCTGGTTTCATTATTCTTACTATGGGCGCACTGAATGTAAAGGGAAATCGCGTGCGTTTCAAAGATTATTTGGTTTTGCTGAAAATCCCTATTGTTTTTCTGGTACTGGGAAGCTTGACGGCTGCTGTTGAGATTTCAGCAGATCCTTTGGGAAACTGGCGCGTTTCTCTGTATGGAATGTGGCTGTATATAAGCAAGGCGGGGATTTGGCGTGCAGCAGAATTATTTCTAAAAACAATGGGGGCAGTCAGCGCCATGTATTTTCTGGCGTTATCCACTCCGGCAGGAGAATTGGCGGCGGCACTGCAGAGACTGCATATTCCCAGGCTTTTTACAGAGCTGATGCATATGATTTATCGTTTTATTTTTATACTTACAGAAGTTCAAAGAACCATGAAAATGGCGGCGGTTTCCAGATTGGGGGATGTGGATTTTAAAACTTCCTGTACCACGTTTGGACTGATAGGAGGAAACCTGCTGATTTTGTCACTGAAAAAGGCAAATTTATATTATGATGCCATGGTGTCCAGAGGATATAAAGGGGAATTTTTCTTCTGGGAAGAAGAAAAAAATGTTAAAGCATGGCAGGTTTTGCTTCTGCTGTGTTATTTGACCGCATTAATGCTGCTGCGGCTGGCGGAGGAAATATGAAAGAAGAAATTTTACGTGTACAGCACTTAACATATGAATATCAGCCTGGTCATACAGCAATTGAAGATGTCAGCCTGTCTATCGGAAAAGGAGAGAAAATCGCAGTGATGGGTTCTAACGGGGCAGGCAAGTCCACGCTTTTTCTGAACCTGAATGGTGTGCTGCAGGCAGAAACCGGTGAAATTTATTATCAGGGCATTCAGATTGGCAGAAAAGATTTGGGAAATCTGCGGCGCCATGTTGGATTTGTATTTCAGGATGCGGATAATCAAATGATTGCCTCAACTGTGGAAGCAGAGGTGGCTTTTGGACCTTTGAATCTAAAACTTCCCAGGCAGGAGGTAGATAAGCGAATAGATGAAGCGCTGGACTACATGAACCTGCAGTCTTATCGGAAGCGTCCGCCGCATTATCTGAGCGGCGGAGAGAAGAAGAGGGTCAGCATTGCGGATATTCTTGCCATGAAGCCGGAAATTATTCTGTTTGATGAGCCTGCGGCAGCCCTAGATCCATTCAGTACAGAGATGTTACAACAGGTGCTGTCGGATTTGTCCAGGGAAGAGAAGACACTGCTGATTTCTACCCATGATGTAGATTTTGCCTATCGCTGGGCAGAACGTATTCTGGTATTTGATCAAGGAAAGCTGGTGGCAGACGGCGAAACTCTGGAGATATTTTTACAGGATAAATTATTAGAACAGGCACATTTAAAGAAACCGGAAATGCTGAAAATATATGAAATTCTTCTGAAACGTGGACTGGTTTGCGAGGGGAGCTATCCCAAGGATGCCATGGAGCTTACAAAATGTATGGGAGGTACAGCATATGGTGAATGAAACTTTTAAAAAATATTTAACTTATGTAAAAGAGTATTTGATTCAGCATCAGGGGATGGAATCCCCCAATCCACTTCATCCTTTCCGTTCAAGATTTCAGCACACGATACGGGTACTGCACTGGTGCATAAGGCTGTCAGAAGGGATGAAGGAAGTTGACCGTGAACTACTCTGCACGGCAGCCATTTTTCATGACATTGGATATGGCAGCAGGGACAATGAGCATCATGCGAAACGCAGTGTTTTGGCATTTCATGAATATGCCATGGAACAGGGAATGGAGGAAGTGTTTTCTCGTAAGGTGGAAAAGTTAATTGCCTGCCATTCAGATAAGAGCTTGATGAAGGAGGAGGGGGCGGAGATAGAGATGATTTTGCTGATGGAGGCAGATCTTTTGGATGAAGAGGGAGCCATGGGAATTGTATGGGATTGTATGACCATGGGGAACCTGCATGCTTCTAGCTATGCCAGGGCATATTACCATATTATGGAGAGTTCCAATAAGGAAGAACCTAATCCTATGGTGACAGAACGGGCAAAAGAAATCTGGGAAGAAAAGAAGGAAATTGTAGCAAAATTTGTGAAACTGCTGGAAGATGATTTGATGATCGGCAGCGAATATTTTGAGATATAGAGTTGGCGTTAAGTAAAAGGTTAGTCTGGGAAGGAGAAAAATATGTCACTGATATTGATGCTATTTTTAATTAGCTTTCTGGCAGGTGCAAAACCTGCAAAAAAAGGAGAATTTTTTCCAGATTATGCTTCTCTGGAAAAGTCTAATTCCATAAAGGGCATATTTGTGATATTTGTTTTTTTCCGCCATTATGCCCAGTATGTTGTCCTGGACAGTGTGTGGGACAAAGGCTTTTCTTTGATCAATTATGCCTTGGGGCAGATGATTGTGGTCGCTTTTCTTTTCTATTCTGGTTTTGGAGTGATGTGTTCTATTGAAAAAAAGGGAATTTCTTATGTAAAATCTCTGCCATTTCACAGGGCGTTCAAGGTCTGGGTTCATTATGCAATAGCAGTAGGATTGTTCTGGGGTGTAAATCTTCTGCTGGGCAGAGAGCTTCCTGCCAGGAAAATTATAGGAACATTACTTTGCTGGGATGCGATAGGAAATAGTACATGGTATATTATGGCGATTATTATTTCGTATCTGCTGGCATATTTGAGCTTTCGGTTCTGCATTAATCGAAAGAAGCTTGGCGCAGTGTGGCTTACGATTCTGACGGTATGTGCTGTTCTGGCGCTGATTCCAGTGAGGCCAGGCAGATATTATAATACACTGCTGTGTTTCCCATTAGGAGTCTGGTGGGCAATTTATAAAGAGAAGATAGATGCTTTTCTGAAAAAGGGAATGAATTATGGAATAACGCTGTTGGGATGTATGGCTGTTACAGTAATTACCAATGGATTGAGGAACCATAATGTGTGGATTTATGAATTGGCATCGGTAAGTTTTGTCTGTGCAGGCGTGTTGATGACGATGAAATTGAGTTTAAAAAACCGCTTTATACAGTATGCCGGCAGCCATGTTTTCAGTCTGTTTATTTTGCAAAGGCTGCCGATGCTGTATTTATCTAAGGCGACAGATTTGGAGAAGAGCCCATACGTGTTTTTTGCGGTGACTTTTGTCATTACATTTGTATTATCCTATCTGTTTGACTGGTGTATCGACAGATTAGATCAGCTGACTTTTAGAAAAATGCAGGTTTCTTCTGCAAAGAAATTCTGACTGGACATTATTACCATACTATGTTATTCTATATCAAATATACCAAGAAGCATAAGAACAATTTAATTACAGAAGGTGCCTGTAATCTCCACAGGATAATAGGGAAATGAGTGAGATTCTCATACGGTCCCGCCGCTGTAAGAGTGGAGTTCTCTTCGATAAGACATATGTTTCGTACCACTGGGAAACCGGGAAGGTGAAGAGGATGAGGAAGCTTGAGTCAGAAGACCTGCCTTTTGTAACGGCATGCAGTAAGTTGCGAGAGATAACTGACTGCATTGGAATCTGTCTGAAATGGTCAATGACGGTTTTGAGACAGGTCTGTTATGATACCGGTTTACTGTCTGGGAAGCAGTAAATACGGTATTTTTTGTCTTATATTATGATGACAGAGCAGGTATTTGTGAAATTTATTTATTTTAGGAATTTCAAATAAAATTTAAAAATGAAAGGAGAAATATTATGACGAGAGGACAGAAAAAGTTATTGCTTGCAAGCGTTGTGTTTGCTGTATTCTTAGGGATTGCACCTAATGTCAGCGCTATGCATGTTATGGAGGGATACCTCCCTCTGGGATTCTGTATTGCCTGGGGGTTCGTCAGTCTGCCTTTTCTGGTAAAAGGATTTTTTTCTATTCAAAGGAAACTGCAGAAAAACAGAAAAAATATCACAGTACTTGCCATGTCGGGAGCATTTATTTTTGTGATTTCTTCTCTGAAAATTCCTTCTGTAACAGGAAGCTGCTCACATATGACAGGAACAGGTCTTGGTGCAGTTTTGTTCGGACCAAGCGCTGTCAGTGTTCTGGGAACTATTGTGCTGATTTTTCAGGCGGTTTTACTTGGCCATGGCGGCTTGACCACTCTTGGCGCCAATACTTTTTCCATGGCAGCTGCAGGTCCTTTTTTGTCGTATGGAGTATATAGGTTCTGCAGAAAATGCAGGATCAATCGAAGAGTGGGAGTGTTTCTGGCAGCGGCCCTGGGAGATTTGTTTACTTATTGTATTACCAGTTTTCAGCTTGCCATTGCCTATCCGGCAGAGGAAGGGATGCTGGTATCTATGGTGAAGTTTTTAGGTGTATTTGCCCCCACACAGCTTCCGCTTGCTATCGTAGAGGGCTGTCTGACGGTTATTATCATGATTACTTTGGAGAATTATGCACAGCCTGAGCTGAGAAGTGCGGGATATCTGGAAAATGAAAAAGTGTAAAGGAGAAAAGCCAAATGAAACATTCAGACAAAAAAGCGATAGCCGTCATGCTGATGGTTACAGTATTGTTGATTTTTGTTCCGCTGGTTGTCTTGAAAGGAGCAGAATTCGGCGGTTCAGATGATGCCGGGAGCCAGGTGGCAGAAGAGATAGCGGTAGATTATGAACCATGGTTTCATCCAGTGCTGGAGACAATCATTGGAGGAGAGATTCCAGGAGAAGTAGAAAGTTTGATGTTTTGTATTCAGACTGGAATAGGTGTGGGCATCATTGCATTTTTTATGGGAAGATTTGTGGAACGGAAAAAATGGGAGAACAGATGTAAAAGCGTGCAGATGCCAGATATAAGCGAGAAGGAAAAAGGAACGGAGCTGAAGCATGATGAAAAAAATACTTGTAATTGAAACTGAAAGAAAATACATTTGATTTGATATTGCTTGATGTAAATTTACCTGATGGAAACGGATTTGATTTAGTGAAAATGATTGGCAAGGATGGGACGGCAAAGGTTTTTGTTGAGGTCTATGGATTGGAAGACAATAGTTTTGCATCAGCAGTCGGAATGCAGGCAGATATGATAGAGCCTACATATCAAGCAGATATTGTGACAGAGCAGGCAAAGAAAAGGATAAATCTTGACATAGGGTGTCAGTATTTGCGTGTTACACTATTTTTGTAACCAAACAGATTTTGTTTTTAGGAGGATTAAGAAATGGCTGAAAAATATTGTCAATGCTGTGGAATGCCAATGGGCAGTACAGATGAAATGTATGGGAAAAATAAGGATGGAAGCACAAATGTGGATTACTGCAGGTATTGTTTTGAAAATGGCGCTTTTACAAGAGACTGTACAATGGATGAAATGATTGAGTTTTGCGTTCCTCATATGGTTAAGGATCACTCTGATATGACAGAAGATGAAGCCCGCAGCATGATGAAAAAGTTTTTCCCCACTCTCAAGCGGTGGAAAACAGCGTGATTTTAGCTGTATAAGGAGAAACGTGATATGGGTATGGGAAGTACTCTGAGTTCTTATTTGTCCCGTGTTATTGCAAACCATTATGATTGGGCAATGAAAAAAGAAAGCACATAGGAAAAATTTTGCCAAGAAGCAGGAGGAGACACCATGCACTTTGTGAAAGCAAAAGGAATATTATCTGCTAAAAATGGAATGAATTTATACCGTGGCTGCTCTCACGGGTGCATTTACTGTGACTCCAGAAGCAAGTGCTATCATATGGAACACGCTTTTGAAGATATTGAAGTGAAAGAAAATGCGATTGAGTTATTAGAGTATGCCCTTACACACAAACGGAAAAAATGTATGATTGGCACAGGCTCTATGACAGACCCATATATTCCTTTGGAACTGGAAATAGGGAATGTCAGAAAAGCTCTGTGCTTAATAGAGAGCTATGGATTTGGATTTACGGTCATCACAAAATCAAACCGCATTTTGAGGGATTTAGACCTTTTGCAGAAAATAAACGAAAAGACAAAATGTGTTGTGCAAATGACACTGACTGCTTACAACGAAGATTTATGCAAAAAGATTGAGCCGAACGTAAGTACAACAAGAGAACGCTTTGAGGTATTGAAAAAGCTGCGGGATGCAGGAATACCAACAGTTGTATGGCTGTCGCCGATTTTACCGTACATCAACGATACAGAAAATAATATCTCTGGTATTTTGGATATGTGTGTACAAGCAAAGGTCTATGGTGTCATTTGCTTTGGTATGGGGCTGACTCTTCGAGAGGGAAACCGGGAGTATTTCTATGAACAGTTAGAACGATTGTTTCCTTATCTAAAAGAAAAATATAGATACAAATATGGAAACCAGTATATAATTGAAAGTCCTAATAACAGAGATTTAATGCGGTTTTTTCATCAAAAATGTGAAGAAAATGGAATTGTGCATAATAACGAGCAGATATTTAATTACCTGAATGCCTTTGAAGAGAAAGACAATAACAAGCAATTAAGTATTTGGGATTGGGTAGTGAAATAAAATATGTGCGATACTTATAAAATAGATTGAAAAATCTCTACTATTTGCGGCAGAAAACACTGCAAGATTTGTTTTGAGATGGCGAGTATTCTTATGGACAGGGATTATAAGAAGTTTGAAAATGATATTGTAATCGCAATGGAACATACATTGAGAAAATGGGTAAAAGATCACGATGATATTTATATTTTGTCGTTAGACTGTTCCAGGGATATGACATCTATCGGCATTATAGCAAATACAGAACAATATTTAAGTGAACAGTCTGGCACGGATCTGGAAGATTATTGGTATTATAAATATTGTGAGGCAGAATGGGAATTGTGTAATGCTGACGGCTTTATAAAAGAGATTTCTTCATATATGAATCAGTATATAGAAGAAAATGATGAACGCTTTACAAATCCGGAAACATTTAAGTATTTGAAAGATTTTGATGAACATTGTGATAAAATGATAGAAATATGTAAAAAAGCTGTTAAGCGTTTTAAGGAAAGTATAAATAAGGACTTTCCTAATTTACTGCTGACGTTTCATATTGGAGAATATTTGGATAATGAGGAACGCACAGAATTTTTTTCTATGGTAAACTCCAAAGACGCATCAGAAGAATAT
>CAJUCK010000025.1:13541-15547 GCA_910585395.1 uncultured Lachnospiraceae bacterium | reverse complement strand
TTGATGATTTCAATTAACTTTTAATTTAGGGTAAAATTAAAACGGAGGGATTTTTATGCAGTTACCAGTTCCAACGCATTTACAGCAATTCTTTATCCCTGATGGGGATAAAAACAACGAATATAAAGTGAAAGGAAAAATGCAATGTTCCTGTGGCAATGAAGAATTTGAAGTCTGGGAGAGCAATAAACGCTATATTATCAAATTGGTATGCTGCCAATGCAGGAAAGAAATCCTGTTGTTTGATGCTGGAAAGCATGGGTGGAACGGATTTGTCTGCCGGGAAGATGAGCTTGTTGACCGGACTATGCCTTTCCAGAAATACGTCTGTCCTGTGTGCAGCAGGGCTGTTTTTGGCGTTGCTGTGTATATTTCCTCTCAGGGACAGGAAGATTTTATAGAAGAGTGTGTTTCTTATGATGATTCTTTTTCGAACGAGGACTGGATTGACGGATTTGAATGTATTGCAGTTTCCCTTTTCTGTAAAGAATGCGGTTCTGCTGAAAATGAATGGGCAGTTTTAGAAACAATGTAGAGGTGCTGAAACGAGCATAATAAATGTAATGTGGTCAGAGCGTGAGCGTATGGAAATTGTAATAACATAATGTGTATAGAAACAGGGAATAAGCAGTATTTGGTCCAAAGTTTGCAGAATTAAATGATGATATATTATTTGGAGAAGTGTGGAGGACATCCTGCAGGGGCTTAAGAAAGAAAATCATTGAAATTTTACGGGAAGTATATTAGAATAGAAACGATATAGTAATTTGCCAAAAGAGAACTTAAGCGGAGGTTTGAGTATGTACCAAATCGTAAAAAAGAAAAAACTGGCAGATAAGATTTTTCTCATGGATGTCAAAGCGCCCCGTGTGGCAAAATCCTGTCTGCCTGGACAATTTGTAATTGTGAAGATGGATGAAGAGGGTGAGCGTATTCCGCTCACTATCTGTGATTATGACAGAGAAGCAGGAACTATTACGATTGTATTCCAGACGGTGGGAGCTTCCACCGAGAGAATGGAGAGTTTAAAAGAGGGGGATGCATTTCAGGATTTTGTCGGACCGCTCGGATGTGCTTCTGAACTGACGGAGACACCCTTAGAGGAATTGAAGAAGAAAAAGATCGTTTTTATTGCAGGAGGCGTGGGAACTGCACCTGTATATCCCCAGGTGAAATGGCTTCATGAAAACGGTGTGGAATGTGACGTGATTATGGGTTCTAAGACGAAAGATCTGCTGATTCTGGTGGACGAGATGGAGAAAGCAGCCGGAAACCTCTATGTCACGACAGATGACGGCAGTTATGGCTTCCACGGCATGGGGACAAACCAGCTGGAGGAGCTGGTGAATAATGGAAATACATATGACCTCTGTATTGCAATTGGTCCAATGATTATGATGAAATTTGTATGTCTTTTAACAAAGAAACTGGGAATTCCAACAATTGTGTCTCTGAACCCTATTATGGTAGACGGTACAGGCATGTGCGGGGCCTGCCGCATAACAGTAGGTGATGAGGTGAAATTTGCCTGTGTGGACGGGCCGGAGTTTGATGGTCATCTGGTAGACTTTGACCAGGCCATGAAGCGTCAGCAGATGTATAAGACAGAAGAAGGAAGAAGTATGCTAAAGCTTCAGGAAGGTGATACTCATCACGGCGGATGCGGACAGTGCGGAGGTGACAAATGATGGATGTATTAAAGAAAGTACCAGTAAGAGAACAGGAGCCAAAGGTACGAGCAGCGAATTTTGATGAGGTGTGCCTTGGATATAATAAGGAAGAAGCCATGGAAGAGGCAGAGAGATGCTTGAACTGTAAAAATGCACAGTGCGTCAAAGGCTGTCCGGTTGCCATTGATATCCCAGGTTTTGTTTCCCAGATCAAAGAAGGAAATTTTGAAGAGGCTTATCAGGTTATCAGCCAGTCCAGTGCCCTCCCGGCAGTCTGTGGACGTGTATGCCCTCAGGAGAGCCAATGTGAGGGAAAATGCATCCGCGGAATAAAAG
>CAJUCK010000025.1:9241-13531 GCA_910585395.1 uncultured Lachnospiraceae bacterium | reverse complement strand
CCATCGGTAAACTGGAACGTTTTGCAGCAGACTGGGCAAGAGAGAACAATATTAAGCCAGAACCTGCTTCTGAGAAAAAGAATCATAAGGTGGCAGTGATTGGTTCTGGTCCGGCAGGATTGACTTGTGCCGGAGACCTTGCAAAAATGGGTTATGACGTGACTATTTTTGAAGCCCTCCATGAGCCAGGCGGCGTGTTGATTTATGGTATTCCGGAATTCCGTCTTCCTAAAAGTGAGGTTGTGGCCAAAGAAATAGAGAATGTCAAATCATTAGGCGTTAAGATTGAGACGAACGTGGTTATTGGCAAGGCAGGCACCATTGATGAACTGATGGAAGAGGAAGGATTTGAGGCTGTGTTTATCGGTTCTGGCGCTGGGCTTCCCAGATTTATGGGGATTCCAGGAGAACAGGCAAACGGCGTATTTTCAGCAAATGAGTTCCTTACCAGAAATAACTTGATGAAAGCATTTAAAGATGATTATGATACCCCTATTATGAAAGGCAGAAAAGTTGCGGTGGTTGGCGGTGGAAATGTGGCAATGGATGCTGCAAGAACCGCTCTGCGTCTGGGAGCTGAAGTACATATTGTATATCGCAGAAGCGAATCAGAGCTTCCGGCACGTGTGGAGGAAGTACATCACGCAAAAGAAGAAGGCATTATTTTTGATCTTCTCACCAATCCCACTGAGATACTGGTGGATGAGAATGGATGGGTGAAAGGCATGACCTGTATCCGCATGGAACTGGGTGAGCCAGATGAATCCGGAAGAAGAAGCCCCGTTGAGATTCCCGGATCTGAATTTGATCTGGAATTAGATACAGTAATTATGTCCCTGGGAACTTCCCCCAATCCCTTGATTTCTTCTACTACCAAGGGATTGGAAATCAACCGCAGAAAATGTATTGTGGCAGAGGAAGAAAATGGAGCAACCAGCAAGCCAGGTGTGTTTGCCGGAGGTGATGCAGTAACTGGAGCGGCAACAGTTATTCTTGCTATGGGAGCAGGAAAGGCAGCGGCAAAGGGGATAGATGAATATCTCACCAGTAAGTAACCGGTGAAAGAGACAGAAAGTAATTTTTAGGAGGAAGAGCATAATGAAAGACATAACCATTACGGATACGATTAAATATATCGGGGCAGACGATAAAGATATAGACTTATTTGAGAGCCAGTATGTGGTTCCGAATGGCGTATCCTATAATTCGTATGTGATTTTGGATGAAAAAGTGGCAGTGATGGATACAGTGGACTCCAGAAGAGGCGGAGAATGGATGAAAAACCTGGATGCGGCTCTGGCAGGCAGAAGCGTGGACTATCTGGTGGTTTCCCATATGGAGCCGGATCATGCTGCCAATGTACAGGCACTTGCAGAAAAATATCCAGAAATGAAGGTGGTAGGAAATGCCAAGACCTTCCCAATGATTGCACAGTTTTTTGATATTGATTTATCACAGCGTTCTGTGGTGGTAGCTGAAGGTGATACACTCAATCTGGGAAGCCATGAGCTGACCTTTGTTATGGCTCCTATGGTACATTGGCCAGAGGTCATGGTATCTTATGAGAGTTCTGAGAAAATTCTCTTTTCAGCAGATGGATTTGGAAAGTTTGGCGCCTTGGACACAGAAGAAGACTGGGCATGTGAGGCGAGACGCTATTATTTTAACATTGTGGGAAAATATGGCGCACAAGTGCAGACGCTGCTGAAAAAGGCGGCAGGTCTTGATATTCAGATGATTTGTCCTCTTCACGGACCGATTTTGAAAGAAAATCTGGAGTATTATATTGGAAAATACCAGGTGTGGAGCAGCTATGAGCCGGAAGATGAAGGGATTCTGGTGGCGTATGCTTCCATTCATGGCAATACCAGGAAAGCGGCTGTCAAATTAAAAGAAATCTTGGAGGAAAAGGGAGCTAAGAAGGTGGCAATTACCGATTTGTCCAGAGACGATATGGCTGAGGCAATTGAGGATGCATTCCGATATGACAAGATGGTGCTGGCATGTGCGACTTATGATGGCGGACTTTTCCCCTGTATGGAAGATTTTCTTCATCATCTTAAAAGCAAAACATATCGGAAGCGTACGGTTGCCCTGATGGAAAATGGTTCCTGGGCGCCCACAGCAGCAAAGGCTATGAGAGCGATGCTGGAAGAGATGAAGGATATTACAATTTGTGATAAGACTGTTACCATCCGTTCTGCCATGAAAGAGAATACAGTTGCAGATATGGAGGCGCTTGCTGATGCGCTTCTTTCCCAGTAAACTTATATTTAGAAGGCAACAGCAGAAGTAAGATAGTTAAAACATGTAGTAAAAAGACTGTTTTCGTAAATTAATCACGGAGACAGTCTTTTTCATGTGCAGATTCTCCGTTTTTAAAGATATGCTAAAGATAATAGGCATACTCTATATTGGCGATGAAAAAATAATCAGCAGAATGCTTCTAAAGCAATTGATAAGCTTTCTGAAAGTGCCGAATCAAACAGGAAATCCAATTGCCATATAATTTAAAAATCAAAGGAAAATTGTAGAAATTCGGTTTCTTAGGACTTGAAAAGATAGGCGACAGATGGTAAAATAATTTATTGTGAAAGTATAGTACCATAGTCATGAGTTATAGAAGAAATTCTGGCTTATGAAAATTGTGCAGATTGCAGAAATCCCAAAAGTCATGCAATCGATTTTCACTTTGCGGTGATGCCTGAGTAAACAGACATGCCTATTTGGTTAAATTTTTTTCAGGAAGAGGTGGCTTATGAAATTTTTAGTCAATCGCAAGCTTGCAGTACGCATTAGTATTATTACTACGGTAATTACATTTTGGGGAATGCTGCTACTATGGTTTATTGTATCTAATCGTGTTTCTATCATGGTAGAAGGGAACATTACCAATCAAATGGTTGATGCTGTGGAATCAAGGGCATCTATCATAAATGATTATGTAACTTCCGCAGAAGAATATATGATGGCTTTTGCCCTCGGCAGTGAAGTCAGTGATCTTCTTGTGGATCCTGAAAATCCCGTTCTGCTGCAAAAGGGACAGCAGTACACCGAAGATTTTGCCAAAATCAAAGGTATTTTTGAGGGGCTGTACATCGGTACGCCTTCTACCAATATTCTGACGCATACTTCTCATGATGCTATCGGTATGACAACCCGGACTGGCGATTCATTGAAAGAGTTTCAGAATACGATTCTCGCCAAACCACAGCTGACCAATCTGGGAATTATGAAATCTCCGGGAACCGGAAGCATGATTCTCTCTATGTACTATCCGATTTTTAAAGAAGACAGATG
Organism: uncultured Lachnospiraceae bacterium; assembly: GCA_910585395.1. Taxonomy (GTDB): domain Bacteria; phylum Bacillota; class Clostridia; order Lachnospirales; family Lachnospiraceae; genus Petralouisia. Next base: position 10,231 of record CAJUCK010000025.1, on the reverse strand, counting down.
TATTGGTTATGTTGGCGCTGGTGTTTATGCCAGCAGACTGATGGATGTACTGCTGGATCTGGAAATTAAAGGACTGCCAAACAGTGAATATGTATTTCTAAATGTAGAAAATGGTACATACCTGTATAATCAGGACGAAACATTATTGAATACAGAGACCACTGACATTGGGTATCAGGAAATTCTCCGACGGATTAAATCAGAGGACAGCACAGAGGCTGGAACATATTCCTACACAGATGAAAACGGCTCAGAACAGCTTGTTGTATATAAATATTTAAAAGACCGTAACTGGATCTTCATGGTTCGTGACGATACATCAGAAGTATATAAAGAAGTAGGAAAAGTGCGAATGACGGTAGGCTTATTGTGTGCCCTTGCAGGGACGTTCGTTGTACTTGTCACACTGCTTATCTTATACCGGGAGGGCAGGGAGCTGATGATTATGGAACGGGCTATCAGCCGTCTTGGCAAATTGGAGCTGGCGGCAGACCAAGAATTAGAGCCGTTTTATGGAAGAAAAGATGAAATAGGCATGATTGCACAGACGATTCATCAGCTCTGTGACTGTCTGAGGAAGACGATCAATGACATTGGACGGATTTTAGGTGAGATGGCGGATGGCAATATCGTGGTAGATGTTGAACAGAACGAATCGTATTATATTGGTGATTTCAAAGTTCTGCTGCAAAGCCTCAAAAGCATTCGCATGCATCTTACCGATGTAATGCGCAATATCACACAAATCGCAACAGGCATTGTCTCAGGGAACGATACAGCAGAAAGATTCTATCAATAGGCTTGTAGTTAATGTGACCGATATTACAGAGCAGATTCAGAATAGTACGGTCCGCTGCAGTGATGCCAGCAATTTAGTGGACAGAGCTACGGAGTATTCTTCTGAGGCCGATAATAAAATGGAACAATTAATTATTGCTACCAAAAATATTGACAATTCATCTGCCGAGATTGAAAGCATTATAAAAACAA
>CAJUCK010000025.1:6526-9218 GCA_910585395.1 uncultured Lachnospiraceae bacterium | reverse complement strand
CTTGCGCTTAACGCTTCTGTGGAAGCTGCCAGAGCGGGCGAAGCTGGAAAAGGATTTTCAGTGGTATCAGGGGAAGTCAGAAATCTTGCAGCTAAATCGGCAGAGGCTGCGAATTCAACGGGTGCATTGATTGGACGGTCAATACAGGATGTGAAAACAGGTACAGAATGTACAGATCTTGTGCTATCCGCAATGCAGGTTATTAGTGAATGCATTCAGTCTGTCAAAGAACTTATGGATGAGATTGCTTCGGCAAGCTTCCAGCAGTCAGAAATGATAACTTCTGTAGAAAACAGAATCAAAGAAGTTTCTAAAGTAACACAGGAAAATTCTGATGCAGCCGAAGAAAGTGCGGCAATATCAAAGGAATTATCGAATCAGGCCAAAACATTAAATCAGCTCATCGGCCGATTCCGTATCCAATAGAATTCCTTTAAGCTCAGGTCAGTCAAACGGAGTCTGTTTACATTAATTTCAAGGATCTTGCGGGATTAATATCCTTCAGGGTCCTTTTTTGTAAAATTTTTATTTTTTTGAAGACATAAGCTTTATAAGCTCGTTATAATAAACAGACAGATAGAAAACAGTCCCCCTAACGGCGGGAACAGAAAATAGTAAGGGAGGCGGGAAGAATCGATAAAGAAGAATATTTTGGATATCTCCTGAATACATACGAACGGCTGGTATATTCTATCTGCCTGAAGATGACAGGGAACCAATTTGACGCAGAAGATCTGACCCAGGAAACTTTTTTATCTATTTATAAAAATCTTGCCGCCTTTCAGAGGGATTATGAGAAGGCGTGGGTGTGCAGGATTGCCACAAATAAGGGCCTGGATTTTCTCAAAAGCGCAAAAAGGCGTGTGGAACCTAAGGAGGACACTTATTTTGAAGAATTAAAGGACCAATCGGCAAGCCCTGAGGAAACCTATTTGCAACAGGAATCCAAAGAGTATGTTTATACTATCTGTCAAAGCCTGAAAAGTCCTTACAAGGAAGTTGCAATAGAACATTTTTACAGGGAAAAGACGGCAAAGGAAATCGCAGAAGAGATGGAGAAGGGACTTAAGACAGTACAGACCCAAATCTACCGAGCCAAAGGGATGATTAAGAAGATGGTAGGAGGGAGGGCGTTAAAATGACAGCAGGAAAAAAGAACATAGAATCAGAAAAACGGGAAATAACCATTCAGGAATCAGGAAGTGTCAGAAACATGCACATAAATGCAGATCTGTTTTGCGATTGGCAGGCAGGACGCATGAGACAGCATGAGGAAGAACAGTTTTTGGAGCATATTGGAGCTTGTACGTTTTGCGCTCAGCAGTTTGGGGACTGGATGGAGAGAGGCGCTGCAGAGCCTGAAATATCCACGGATCTGGCGCAAGATATAGAAGATGCCATACCATGGAATCGTCCCCTACTATCAGAGCCTCCCGCCTATCTGAAAGAAGAGATACTGCGAAGAAGCCGTCAAATAGATGTGCAGGCAAGTATACACATAAAGGAAACTTCACATAAGGTACAGCTTCTTATGTACAGCCTGAAAGTAGGGCTTGCGGTGATGGCTTCTATATTTTTACTGATGGTGACGTCAAACTTTCAAAATCTGGAATTTGATATGACGCAGATTCAGCAGGAACAGAGAGCCAATTCAGAGAGTGATTCCAAAGAACCAGGTCTTACAGACACTCTGAAACAAAAAAGCGGAGAAATTTCATTGTTTTTGAATAATTTGAGCAATGGATTGTTCCGTATAGAAACAGAAGAGACAAAACAGGAAGAAATCAGGAGGTAACGAGATGACGAAAAAGAAAAGCGGATTTTTAACTTTTTGCTTTTCCCTGGTGCCAGGGGCAGGGGAAATGTATATGGGATTTATGAAACAGGGAGTCAGTATCATGGCATTTTTCTGGCTGTTGATTTTTTTGTCGGCATTTTTAAATATAGGGCCAGTACTTTTTATTCTGCCCATTCTGTGGTGTTATAGTTTCTTCAATGTTCATAACTTAAGAGGAATGTGTGATGAAGAATTTTATGCCATGGAGGACGATTATCTGTTCCATCTTGACCGGGTGCTTCCCGCAGAAAGGTGGAATAAAAAGCGGAATAATATTTTGGCATGGGTGCTGATTGTAGTTGGCGTTGTGATTTTGTGGAGCAATATAACGAATTATATGCGCTGGCTGTTTCCAAGTGAGATTTACTGGAGTATTGTGGATGTGGTTCCCCAACTGGCTGTTTCATTCTTTTTTATCTGGGTTGGAATCAGTCTGATTCGAGGCAAAAAGAAGGAACTGGAGGATAAGTCACTGGAACAGGAGGAACGGTGAGATGAGAACTAGAAGAGTAGGCAGTATAACTTGTGGGATTTTGATGATATTTTTTGGGATTTTGTTTATGGTTCATATGTTTTACCCGTCTCTGTCCCTGGAAGTAATCATGAGGCTGTGGCCTCTGATACTTATAGGTCTTGGAGGGGAGCTGATTGCTTCGAATATTCGTAAAGGGGAAGATGAAGAAGAACTATTAAAATATGATAAGGGAGCAATTTTTCTGGTATTTCTGCTTGCTGGATTTGCAGTAGTGATGGGTATGGTGGAATATTTTATGAATTATACAATCATATAATTAAAAATTCTTATAAGAAATAGCGGTATGCCATTCCAATGGAGGGCATACCATTTTTCTGTTA
>CAJUCK010000025.1:1141-6516 GCA_910585395.1 uncultured Lachnospiraceae bacterium | reverse complement strand
TAAGAAAGACTTGATACGATAAAACAAAATACTGCAGTCTGCAAAAATGGACATCTGCCAGATATTAAGTGCGCTTAGAAATGATAATTTTAGAGAGCTTTCGTGGACTTGACCGCTTTGCTGGAAGATTAGCGTAAATAATGCTTGCAGTTAAAGGCGCCAGTGTGTAAAATGTAATGAGATGACAATGGATGCATCCATTATTTTCCAGTCTTTGCTGCTTAAGACTTGGGCAGAGGAAAATTGTAGGTAAACAGCGACATTTAATTTCAGAGGATCAATGAGGTATTTGTTATGAATATTGCAGAGAGATATATCCAGGGGCTGAAAAAAGCGTACATAGACAATGGAGCAGAAGAACAATGGATTCATTTTGAAAGAATAATTCATGGTGCAGATAAAGAGAGTATAAAAAAGTTACAAATGGTTTTTCCAGATGTACCAGATAGTTTGAAACAATTGCTGGAATTTGTGGATGGGACATATTGGAGAGAATATAAGGGAGAAAAAGTTGCCTTCTTTTTTCTGGGATCTGATATTGAGGAATATGCATACTATCTTTTATCTTCAGAAGAAATGATAGATAAAGAAGATATGAGCTGGCTGGAGAATTATGTTAACAGAGAGTATGATGATATGGTACAGATGGATGAAAAAATAATAGATGATGCCGGAAAGATGAATTGGCTGCACTTTTCTGACTGCATGAATAATGGAGGAACATCTCAGCTATTCATAGATTTTTCACCATCTGATAAGGGCGTCAAAGGCCAGATTTTAAGGTTTCTCCATGATCCAGATGAAATCGAAGTGATTGCGGACAGTTTTGACGAGTATCTGCAGATGCTGATAGACAGTGATTATGATTTTATCAATGAAGATATAGAAGAGTGATGCCTGTCGTGATGCTAATTATTGTGTAGGATAAACAGTTTAAAAATATGTAATTAAAGGAGTACATAGAGAAAATGAGTAAGATGCAGATTTTGATGAAGTCAATTTATGCAGGATTTGTGATAGGAATCGGCGGTATTATTTACCTGTCAGTGGAAAATAAGATTATGGGTTCTTTGCTTTTTTCTTTTGGATTGCTCACGATCGTGACACAGGGATTTTATTTGTATACAGGAAAAATAGGGTTTGTGAAAGAATTTAAAGAATTGCCAGATATGGCAGTCACTATATGCGGGAATTATATAGGCACGATGATTACAGCAGGTCTGGCGAATGCCGCCCAGCTCAAGATTGACAGTTCAAAGCTGGTTGATGTGAAGCTCGATCATAATCTGTGGAATGTATTTTTTCTGTCAGTTCTCTGTGGGGTTATGATGTATCTGGCCATTGATAATTATAATAAAAACAAAAATATTGTGTTTATTATAGCCCCTGTGATGATATTTATCCTGTCAGGATTTGAGCATTCCATTGCAAATATGTTCTATTTTAATTTGGCAGGTTCATTTGGACCTAAAAGTTTCGGTTATATTTTGACAATGCTGGCTGGCAATGGGATTGGAGCCAGAGTTTTTGGCATCAGGCCATATAATGCATAAAATTGAATTCGTTTATTTCAGAGAACAGAGCTGATTTTGCAGGCTCTGTTTTTTTATAGGAAATAGTTTGTCAAACTAAAGTGTGCAATCTTCTACTGCGTGAGAGGGAAAGGGAGTGAAAATTTTTGCCTGCTTTGTGCGGATAGAAGGAGAGGCGAAATCACAGAAATTTCACAGAAAAGCTGGCGGAAATTTAACTTCATTTAAAGTTTCGAGATTATACTGAGCGGGAATAGAAAATAGTGTATGACAGAAAGGAAAGGGAAGTTTATGAGAAGAAGATATGCGGCGCTTTTACTCTGTGTGGGTCTGGGATTAGCTGTGCTGAACGGATGCGGCGGAGCAGAGAAAAGAATGAGAATAAAATCTGCTGTCTCCCAGGAGCAGGAAGATAGAGATGAGATATTTGGTGAAGTCAGCCAGATAACAGAAGATACTGTTATTATAAAGATAGGAAGCAGAAAGGAGAGAGAATATCCAGAAAGTGGTTCAGGGCATCCAGAAGGAAAGATGTCAGAACATCCAGAAGGAGAGATGCCAGAACTTCCAGAGAGCGGAAAAATGCCAGATGGACAGCAGGGAGAAATACCTCCCATGTTAGAACTGACGGGAGAAGAACAGGAAATTAAAGTCTCAGACAATACCGTGATCAAGCGTGAAAATAGGGGGAGAGCTTCTGGTGGAGAAGAAGCAGAAGAAATTACAATAATGGAGATTGCGGAAGGAGATACTGTTCGGGCAGTATTTGCAGAAGATGGGAGTACAGAAGAAATTATTGTGATTTCTCCTTTAACGCCAGGAGTGACAGATGAGAATGCCGCTGACAGCATGTTTCAGGCGCAAAAACCGCCGCAGTTTGTATAGGGAGGGAACGAAGTGAATAAGACAAAAAGCAGATGGAAGAGTATATTAAAGAACAAGAAGGCATTGCTGACCATGATTTTTATAGTGGGAGCAGGAGTTATTTCCTTTGGGATTTATTCAGTAAAAGGGATAACGGCAAGGGAAGTCACAGATCAGAAAATGACAGTTCAAAAGGCTCAGGCAGAGAAAGGAAACATTTCCAATACTATTGTGGGAACTGGAAATCTGCAATTGCAAGAAGGTGAGGCAGTTGTTATTCCATCGGGAATTATTGTGGACGAGGTAAAGGTGGAAAGTGGAGATGCTGTCTTTAAAGGAGATGTGCTTGCAGTAGTAAATCAAGCTTCTGTGCTGCATGCCATGGAAAGTGTTCAGGAACAGATCGAAGAGCTGGATGAAAAGATTGATGAAAGCAGAGGTGCAGAAGAAATTAGTTCCATAAAGTCAAAAGTGGACGCAAGAGTGAAGAAAATCTTTGTGCAAAAAGGACAGGAAATATCAGATTGTATGATGGAGCAGGGAGCATTGATTTTGCTGTCTTTAGATGGTTATCTGGAAATTGAGATTGAGACAAATGCCGACCTTGCCAAGGGCGATTCAGTTTCAGTTCTTCGTTCAGACGGAACACAGAAAGAAGGAACTGTTGAGCATGTTTCAGAAGGAAGGTGTACAATTCTTTGTTCTGACAGTGGTGTTGGAATAGGAGAACAGGTAACAGCAGCAGACACGCAGGGAAATACCATCGGAACAGGCAGTACCAGCATCCATCAGCAGCTGGCTGTTACTGCTGCGTCAGGTACAGTAGAAGAAATCTGCGTATCTGAGGACCAGAAGGTATACACAGGTACCGTTCTTCTGACTGTGGATGATGGTGGTTTGAGTCTTGAATACCAGGAGCAGATGGAGCAGAGACAGGAAATGACTGAGAGTCTGCAGACTTTGATAAAACTGTCTCAGAGCGGAGCCATCACGGCAGAATCTGATGGAATTGTTCAGGCAGTAAATGTTTCAGCAGAAAGCAGTCAGAGCGGAAGTGAGAGCCAAACTCTGCAGATATCAAAAAATACAGCAGCCTTGGTGGGCAGTCTGGCTGATGAATCAAACGAAAATGCAAAAGAAGATACAGAAGAAGCGCTGTCAATAGAAATTACAGATTCAGGGATGTCAGATAAAACACTTCTTGCAGTAAAGACGCCAGAGACAGGGAAAAAACCTCAGACAGAGGTGAAGGCAGAGGATGGAAGTTATGAGGGAACAATAGTCTGGAAACCAGGAGATAATGCATTTAAAGAAAATACTTCTTATCAGGCATCTCTTACTTTATATGCAGGTGCGGGCTATGTCTTTGCCAGTGACAGTATCCGTAAAGTGAAGACAGGAGTTCTTTCAGGAGTAACTGTGTCAGAAGATAGGAAAAGCCTCAGCCTGCAGATTACATATCCTTTTACAATAGCAGCGGAAAAAGAGGAGGATGAGAAACAGGCAGAAGAGAGCAGCAAAAAAGAAAATAGTAAAGAAGCTGATACGGCGAGCGATGTTGAATTTCAAACGCAGCAAGAGACAGACATTCAGAACGGTAATGCTGCCAGCAATGAGAATGGCCAGGCGCAGAATGGGGGAGGAATGTCACAGGGAAGCGCTGACAGCGCAGCAGATTCTGGAAGTTCTGGTGTCAGAACAGCTGCTGCTTCTGTAAGCGTTCAGACTGAAAGTCAGGAGGAAGATACAGAGGCAGCAGACTCAGGAAGTATGGTAACTGCTTTTACACTGGCAGCAGTTGATACTATGGTGCTGGCGGTCAATGTGGATGAGCTGGATATCAATTCTGTTGCCACAGACCAGCAGGCGGAGATTACACTGGATGCCATTGAAGGCGAGAGTTTTTCAGGAACGGTCACAAAAGTTGGGAATTCTGCCAGCAGCACCAGTGGAGGCGTGGCTAAATATACGGTAGAGATTTCCATTCCAAGAGACGAGAAAATGAAAGAAGGCATGAACGCATCAGCAGTGATTACTATAGAAGAAAGGGAAAATGCAGTGACAGTCCCGGTCAATGCGCTTCAGGAGCGTGGTAATCGTGTATTCGTCTATACCCAGGCAGACAGCGAGGGAAATCTTTCAGGAGAGCAGGAGGTTGCCACTGGATTGTCAGATGGAGACAAGGTGGAGATTACAGAAGGGCTTTTAGAAGGAGATATAGTATATTATCAGAAGACTGGAAATATTTCCCGCCAGAGTTTTGGGGGCGAGGGAGGAAATAAAGGAGATAGGGGAGAGATGCCTCAGGGTGGTTTTGGAGGTGAGCGGGGGCAGATGCCCCAGGGCAGTTTTCCCGGAGCTGAATCCAACGCTTTAACGCCTGGTGCCAAAGACAGGCAGGAATAGGAGAACGGAATATGATTAAGCTGCATGAGATATCAAAAATATATGAGATGGGAAATGACAGAGTATATGCGTTAAACCATGCCAGCATGGAAATTAAAGAAGGAGAATTTGTCAGTATTGCAGGACCTTCTGGGAGTGGGAAATCTACTCTGATGAATATTATTGGATGTCTTGATACTGCAGATGAAGGAACTTATTTATTAGATGGAATTTCTATAGACAATTATTCAGAAAAAGAACTGGCAAAGATACGAAATCAAAAAATTGGTTTTATATTTCAAAATTTTAATCTGCTTCCAAGACTTACTGCTGAAGAAAACGTAGAGCTTCCATTGATTTACCAGAAATTGTCCTCACAGGAGCGGAAACGAAGAGTACAGGAAGCAATGGAGCAGGTGGAACTTTCTCATCGGATGAGTCATCGTCCGGCAGAGCTGTCAGGAGGCCAGCAGCAGAGGGTTGCGATTGCACGCGCCCTGGTGACAGAACCTTCACTGTTTCTTGCGGATGAACCCACAGGAAATCTGGATTCCAGAACAGGGCAGGAGATTATGGAATTGTTCCATAACCTCC
>CAJUCK010000025.1:0-1131 GCA_910585395.1 uncultured Lachnospiraceae bacterium | reverse complement strand
GATGCACAGATCGCAGAAGAGGCAGAGAGGAAAATACAGATTCGAGATGGAAAAGTCAGGGAGGTGAAATTATAATGTTACAGACAGGAAAGATGGCATGGAATGCGGTCTGTGCCAATAAACTCAGGACATTCTTGACAATGCTTGGAATTATTATCGGGGTGGCGGCATTGATTACTTTGGTATCTATCGCTGATGGTGCAGGAAATTCTGTATCCAGCCAGATATCCCAGATGGGAAGCAGTTACCTGAGCGTGCAGATACAAGACAATAAAGAAAACCCTTTAAAGCTGTCTGAATTTTCAGAATTACTGAATGAAGAAGTATTTCTTTCAGCTGCTCCAGCTGCGAGAACCAGTGTCACTGGAAAAAGCGGATATACCAGCAGCACGATGAATGTATATGGAACCAGCGGAGGATATTTTTCTATTATGGATATGAAATTGTATGCAGGCAGACTGCTAAAGCAGACAGATTTAGAAAATCATTCTCATGTAATTGTAATTTCCTATGATACGGCAGTGGAATATTTCGGGCATGCAGATGCAGTGGGGGAAAGTATTTCTCTGGATGGAAAATCATTTCAGGTAGCAGGCGTGCTTTCAGAGGATTCTGTTTCGCCTAATTCTGCAATGACGATTAGAAGCAGTGACGACAGTTCTGAAACGGTGGTATTGGAAGGGTATATTCCTTATTCGTCTCTGAGCAGGCTTGCGGATAATGTGCTGGAAATCAATCAGTTTTATGTATCTTCAAAAGATGAATCTTCTATGGTACAGGCGGAACAGAGACTGGAAGAAATTCTGCTGAAACGTTTTGGAAATGATGAAGATGCATTTTATATACAGAATCAGTCTGAGGTAATGGAGGCTATGGCCGAGGTAGATCATACCATGTCTTTGATGCTGGGAGGGATCGCAGCAATATCACTTTTAGTGGGCGGTATTGGAATTATGAACATTATGCTGGTCTCAGTGACAGAACGCACTAGAGAAATTGGTATTCGTAAGGCGATTGGAGCCAGCCAGGGCAAGATAATGATGCAGTTTCTGCTGGAAGCTCTCATTGTCAGCCTGTCAGGCTGTCTGGCTGGCATTTTATGTTCCTGGTGTGCGCTGAAAGTGATTGGAA
>CAJUCK010000024.1:18950-33541 GCA_910585395.1 uncultured Lachnospiraceae bacterium | reverse complement strand
AACGAATATATGACCACCTTACAGGCTTCAGATAATGCGTCTGAATAGTTTATAATTTTTATTACCGCAAAGGGACTGTTCGAAAAACAGCCATATATGGTATACTTATCACATCTATTGTAATACCATATATTGTATCTGGCTTCTGTTTTTCACAGTCCCTTTCTTTTACCCTGAAAAGTAAATGTCCAAAAATCTACTTTCATCTCTGTACAAATCTTTCTAATTATAATCTATAATCAAGCAATTATAATCTATAATCAAGCAATTATAATCTATAATCAAGCAATCATTTATATCAAACAATCATTACGGCGCAAACATGGAATCCGGCGGATTCTCATCCTCAAATTCAAACACACATCTCTCATACGCATTGATCACATGGGTATCCCGGTATTTATCATACCGCTTATGCCCTCTTCCATATGCAAGATGTACATGTCCATGAAGGAAAAATTTAGGACGGTATTTCTCTATCAGTGTCCGGAAAATCTGAAATCCCTGATGAGGCAGGTCGCGTCCATCATTCAGTTCATATGCCGGAGCATGTGTCACCAGAATATCAAAACCGCGCCTTCTAAACAACTGCAGACGTAGTTTAGCTGCCCTCTGCTTCATCTGCCATTCGGTATACTGATATTTCCCTGAGCTATAACGCATAGACCCCCCCAGTCCCAAAATCCGCACCCCTTTATGCACATAGATCTGGTCTTCAATGCAGATACAGCCTTCTGGCGGAGACATGTCATATTTTTCATCATGGTTTCCATGTACATACAATACAGGAACTGAAGAAAGCGTCACCAAAAAAGAGAGATATTCAGGCGCTAAGTCTCCGCAGGAAATAATCAGATCAATATCTTTAAGCTTGTTTTTATCAAAATATTCCCACAAATATTTCGATTCTTCATCTGAAATAGCCAGTATTCTCATGGTAAGGTCAGCCTTCCTTCTTTTTTACTCCCTGCTGTTTGATCACAGGTTCTGCCTGCTCTTTTAATTCTCCCTTATGCGGAATGGTCCCCACCACATTTTCAGCCAGCCAGTCCATGGTCATAATCTCTTCTGGCGATAAGCTCCAGTTAGGATCGGCCACTACCACCCCTGTCTGAGAATATAAAATTCCGTCAAAGGGATCAAAAGTTTCTGTGCTGATAGACGTTTTCAGCAATCCTGCCAGACGTTTCAGCCCAATAGGCAGATATTTGGAAAAAACTACATCCACCACCCCTTCTGACATCCCCCACCAGTAATTAATTGCTCTTTTCACAGAAGGATCATCATCATATTTCCAGGTTCCATCCATAATCGCCCAGATAAGCCGCTCATAGAACTTTCCCCAGTGCCACAATGGCATAGCAAAATTCCTGGGCCGTCCTTCATCAATATGATAAATACCAAAAAATCTGGAAGCTTCCTCTGGAATTGCCATATCTTTACCAGAAACACAGGAAGAACCTATTTCCCGAATCCTTTCCTCAATATCCATCTCTTTTTTGGTTGACCACTCCAGGTATACTTTGGCGCGGGGATTGATCATCTTTGCTCCCAGGGCAAACGCATTGATGTTTGCGATAGAACCATAAATCGGATAATCCGCAATATATGTCAGCTTGTTATTTTCTGCCATCGCACCTGCAATCGCCCCCATTAAAAATTTTGCCTCATACATGCGGGAATAATACGTTCGAATATAACGGTGAGAAGTATTTAAGGAGCAATTTAATATTCGAATTTTAGGATTGGCAATGGCTGCTTTCACACTTGCCTGCGCAAAGGGGGGCGTTGTGGTAAAAATCAAATCACAGCCTGCTTTCACTGCATCTTCCAACAACAGATCAATATTTTCCTGAGTGCCATTTTCATAACAAATTGTATGTACTTCTTCTGGGAATCTCTGTTCCAGATGAAGCCTGCCAAGCTCATGGGCGTACGTCCAGGCAGAAGTCCCCGGTGTTTTCTCATATATAAATGCAATATTCAGCTTCCGGGTACCAGGAGCATGAAGATGCAGAATACTGAACAGCGATTTTTTCTTCTGGTTCGGTTTCATTTTTAAATCAATTTCCGATTCCTGTCCCAGAAGCACAAACTCTTCCCAGCTTTTTGCAATCAATTCCTGCATCTCGCTGGTTGTCTTTTTATCAATGACATCATATCCATACAAAGTAATAAACGCCAGAAATGCATCACCTGGCACAATCTTCAGTTTGTTTCCTCCTTTTGCCCGATATTCAGAGGTAAATCGAGCATAAATAGAGCTGAATTTCAGCAACTCTTCCTCTGTCCACAATTCCTCCGGATCTTTTCCCACTGCTTCCAGCAGCTTCGCATATCCGCCCTCCTGCGTAAACCAAATATAATTTATTGGCGCCACACGGTAAAAATCCAGGAATTCATAGTACATCTTATTTTCTTTTTCCTGGGTGCGTTTGGGTATTATACGAGTAACATTCCCTAAAATTGAGACAGCGCCAGAATATTTCATAACGCTGACCCGCTTATTCCCTTCCACCACATAAAATTTGTGCATATACTCATACGCCTTAACCGGCTCTCTGATTCCTTCTTCCACATGAGAATCCAGCAGATTCTCCCATTTCGCGGCAAATTCTGTATCTTCCCGCAGTATGGGCATAAAATTTCCTGCAAAAGAACTGCTTCTGGCAAAAGTTTTCGTACCTGCAATTTGTTCAATAGGAATCTGCACCAAACCAATAGATGTCTCAGAGTAAGAACTCCTGTCTGGCAAAATATCATCCAATACCTGCAAAATCGGTTTTTCTCCCCGAAGCAGCCGCATCTGATAATCTTTCTTTCCCAACTTAAGTGCTTTTCTGTATTCTTCTTTGCCCATACTTTCCTCCTGTTTCCTTGACTATAAATCAGCTTATCAAAGGTACTCCCTTAAATAATATTATTTTAACATATTCCCTTATCCGTTACAATAAAACTACAGAAACAGAAAGAAACTTATCGTTGCTGTTTTCTTTTTATTTCCTATAATTAGAGCGGTATTAGACAGAGGATATGCTGAAAATAACAGATATTCAGCTCATAACATGCAGTATGAAAGTCATAAATTTCAACACTTCACTGCAGCAAGGTCTTTCCTATAACACGAAAAAGCCGTAAACTCTTGATTCCTCTGGGAAATCCTTGAGTTCACGGCTCTTATCCATGAGAGCGATAGACGGGGCTCGAACCCGCGGTCTCGACCTTGGCAAGGTCGCGCGTTACCAACTACGCCACTATCGCAGATTATGTATCTGTCTCTCAAACACAAATAGAATTCTACTACATTTTTATTATCTTGTCAATAGCATATTCCTTCTTTTTTTTTCATATAGTAAATCAAATAGAAATTAAGGAGGAGTTCTGTGAGTTCCAAGACAAAAATCGTTGTCCTGCATTTAAAAGAACTGATTTATACAGCAATCTTTGCAGTACTGGGAATTCTGCTGATTATACTGCTGATTTTTATGTTCCTGCCAGACAACAAAGACAAAACCACAAAAGAAACCATGAAATATACGGCGGGAGTATACACTTCCTCCATACAGTTAAATGACAATGCCATCGATGTAGAAGTGATGGTGGACAGCACCCAAATCAACTCCATCAGTCTGAAAAACCTGGATGAAACCACTGCCGCCATGTATCCGCTGATGCAGCCTGCACTGGATAATATCAGCCAGCAGATTTATGAAAAACAATCGCTGGAAAACATTTCTTACGAAGATGACAACCAATACACTTCTATGGTACTGTTACAGGCAATCCAGGCAGCGCTGGACAAAGCCGCCTGCACAGAAGATTAATATACATAGCCATTTTTTATTGATTATCATGGCAGCGCTACACTGCCATGATAATTCCTCCATCACTGGCATACATGCTGCTGATTCCTGCTGTATCTAAAACAAAAACTTCTTTAAATTTTCCCATCTGCCTCACTTTTTCCGCTGCTTCTTTCGCTCTTTTGGGCGCATTACAGTGAGAAATAGCAAAGATCTTGTCCTGAGGGTTTCTGGTTTTTTCCACCAAATCTGTAATCATTTTATCTATAGCGCGCACCATGCCTCTTGCCTGGCTCAACTGACAGATTGTGCCTTCTGGCGTAGCGCCCATTACCGGCTTAATATTCAGTGCGCTTGCCACAAATGCCTTGATGTTGCTGAGCCTCCCATTTTTGCGGAGCGTCTCCAATGTTTCAAGAACAAAAGAGGTGTTCATATCATCTATATATCGTTCCACTTTCTTTACAATCTCCTGAAACGCAAGACCTTCTTCCTCACACTCCTGGATTTTCAGGGCAATCAATGTCTGACCCACAGAGGCAGATTTAGAATCAAATATGTGTATCTGTTTTTCTCCCTTTTCTTCCAGATACAGCTTCCTGCCAAGCTGCGCACTATTACAGGAACCGCTGAGCTGTGCGGAAAGAGTTACCGCATATATGCGCTTTGCTTTACAGTCATAGGCTTCCATATATCGTTCTGGAGATGGACAGGTCGATTTGGGACAGTTAGGGCTTTCCCTTACCCTGCGCAGGAACTCAGCCTGATCAAAGGATTCATCATCTGTAATATGGTAATCATCCACAAATATTTCCAGCGGAACAGATTCAAAATGTCCGTCCCTTTTTAATTTTTCCGGCAATTCTCCACAACTGTCCATCACAATCTTATAGCTCATGTTCTTCCTCCTGAATATTTCTGCAATACATATTCTGATATATTTCTATCATCATCTGTACATAATATAGTATTCTTCTTTGGTATATTTGACTTTTAAAATAACCTGACAAATTATTGCTGTTTCTTTACATAGTTTCAAATACCACTTAATACTAGCATAAATATTCGCGTTTGAAAAGTCCTTTTTTAATTCTGATTAAAACAAAAGCTGATTTCTTTCCAGAGGCTGTCTTCAATATAATTAATCTGCGTAATCTCACTGCAGTAATCTGCAAGATGTCCTTCCTGAATAAAATAATGAAATGTCTGATCTTTGAGGATATCATCAGAAAAACGCAGAGTAAGCACCTGTTGTTCTTCCCAGGCAGCAGAAAGTTTGGCGCCTATCTTATCCGGCTCCCATTCTTCCACATAGTTTCCTTCTTTTATATAATAATTATTCAATACTGCTGTACATTCTGGCAATTTTATTTCAGAATCCGGCTGATGCCCCATCTGCATTTCGGCAGTGGTCATAGCCATATAATTATAATCTGTAAACGACGTCTCCTCTCCCTCTTTATTTCGATAACCATTATTTCCCCATGTAGCATCCATATAGTAGTAATCTCCATCCAGGCAGATGAGATTCCAGGCATGAGGTTCTCCCCGTGCAGTCCCAGAAATAATAGCGCTCTCAATGCCAAGCTGCCCCAGAAGATACTGAACAGCACATGCATAGCCCTGACATACCGTCTGCTGACGCAAAAACACACTAAGAATGTTCTGGCTGTCTGGAACATTTTCCACATAGTCTGTATTCAGCGCCAGCAGTTCATAAACATATTTCGCCTTCTCATAATCAGTGTCATTGATAGAGATTCCTGCAAGCCATGCTTCCACAATCCCGTCTATCTTCCTCTGAAGCTGGCGCCGTTCCTTCTTCGTCATGGTATATTTTGGTGAAAATTCCAGACTTACCATCTCTTCGCCTCTGGTATATCTGGTAAATACATATCCTTCCACCCAGAACAGTCCGCCGTAATCGCTGCAGACTGCTTTATATGCGCACTGCATCACCTCTGTATCTGTAGTAGAAAGCTGCACTCCCACCTGCTGATTTAAAATGGCAGACAGCATTTCATCGTAAACCGCCTGTTCCGTACTTTGAAGCTGCTGATATGCATATTTTTCCAGAGAAATCTTCTTAGGAGGAATTACGGTCTTCTTCTCAGTAATCAATTCTTCTGCTTTCTGCTGGTTCTGACGGTCTGAGACATTTTCTGACTTTTTGTTCTGCTGAAGATATTCATAGATTTCAATTTGAGAACAGCCTGCGAAGCCGCTAAACAATAAGATAACAGCAAGTATCATCGCCGCCTTTCTCTGCATGTTTTTCATGGGCTTATTTTCCTCCTCTTTCTGCCTGATTCCATCATTATGCAAATATGGCTTACCTCTTATATTCTAAAATAAGCGCCTGCCAAATCTGTCAATGACTTCATATCTCTGCTTCCCATAGTCTCCACTGCCGAATGCATGGCAAGCAGCGGTATCCCCACATCTACTGTTTTCACAGGAAGAAAACTGGATGCAACAGCTCCAAGCGTCCCGCCTCCCTGGAGATCAGAACGATTCACAAATTTCTGGTAAGGAATCTTTTCTTTCCTGCAGATCTGTTCTATCACTGCAGCTGCCTCACAGTCCGTGGCATAAGACTGAGAACTTGCTTCCTTGATACAGAGTCCCTTTCCCAATACCGGCTTATTTGTGATATCCATCCTGCCCATCTTATTGGGGTGCAGCCCGTGTGCCACATCTACCGACAGAAGAAAGGCATTGTAAAGACACTCTCCCCACTGTGCCGGCGACTTCCCAAAGCAAGCCAATATCCTTTGAAGCAGATTGGTAAGCAGCATAGAACCTGCACCCTGCTTGGTACGGCTGCCGACCTCTTCGTGATCAAACAATGCAATCACATTGATTCCCTTTTTCCTGCTGTTTTCTGTCACCGCCGTCAGCAAAGCCTGGACAGAAGTGAGATTATCAAGCCTGGGAGAAAGAATGAATTCCCTGTCCATTCCTGCATATCTGGGTTTTTCCTGGCAGTATACCCACAATTCATAATCCAGGATATCTTCTGGTTCCTTTTCAAGCTCTTTGGCCAGAAAACGCAGAAAAGGCTGTTCCTGCCCCTGGCTGGCGAGTCCTAAAATAGGGAGCAGATCTGTCTGCTTATTCAATTCTATTCCTTTATTGACGTCACGATTCATGTGAATGGCAAGATTCGGAATCACTCCAAGAGTTTGTTCCACTGAAATCACACGCAGCTCTGGATGCAGCACATCCTCTCCTGCCAGCGCCACGCGCCCAGAGATACTTAAAGGACGGTCCAGCCAGGTATTTAAAATAGCGCCTCCATATACTTCAACATTTATCTGGGAATACCCTCCTGCATTCACATCTGGACAAGGTTTTACCCGAAGACAGGGAAAATCTGTATGCGCCGCCGCAATTCTTATATCATCTGTTCCTGCCTGTTCTCCGATTGTAAATGCAAACAATGAGGTATCATGACAAATAACATAATATTTTCCTCTCTCACACAGCTTCCACGGCTTCCCATAATCCAATTCCTCAAACCCTGCCGCCTGAAGCTGTGCCTCTGCTTCTCTCACCACCATAACTGCACTGGTTCCTTTTTCCAATAATCGAAATAACGCTTCTTCCGACCGATCCATTTCCTGCCTCCTGTATTTCTTTTTCTGCCACTGTCTTATTATCTCTCATTACTATACTACAAATTCAAATGTTTTACCAGCAGTTCCGTCCAGCCCGCAAAAATAGAATTGAATACTATTCTCAAATCTGTTAAAATCATTATCATGCATCTGTTTCAACATTTTTTATTTTCACTGCTGGAAACCAGGAGGTATTTATGACAGCATTATCCATTCTAAACATAAAGGAATTTATGAATATATTACTGCGTACAGACACCTTTGACAGCTTCCTTCTGTCGGAATGCTCCATCACCACCTATATGACGTTTCTTCTGGACGGACACTGCCACGCAGATTTTTTCAGCCCTGAAGACGAAGCCTACAAAAAGGCTGCCCAGGAAGAATATATCCCTTTTTCTCTGGTACGCCCTGCATGCTTTGATCTGATAAAAGGAAAACGTACTCCATCATCCTTTAAATTTGTATTTCAGCTTTCCAGAGAAAATCTTATGCGCACTCTGGCTTCTGCCAGTCACTCTATCACTGCAGAAGATATTTCTGCTCTGTATCTGAATCTGATTTTCCAAAACCAGCAGCTCACCTGTACTACTGGTGTGTCACGCCATACATTTTCCATGGATAAATCTTTGGAGCACGTATGGGACGAACTTGTAAAACGTTTTCTGAAAAAACATAAAATTCCCTTTGAACCGCTTGTCTGACAAATATTTCCTGCTCATAATCCCCCAAAACCAGGGGATTTTACAAAATTCACAAATTTTCCTATGAATATTCCTTTACTTTTGGAAGATAATGTGATATCCTAAGCTTATGTCACAAGGAAGACATAGATTATATATTGGAGGTACTGACATGCAAGGTACAGTAAAGTGGTTTAATAACCAAAAAGGATATGGCTTCATCTCTGATGAGTCTGGAAACGACGTATTTGTTCACTACTCTGGATTAAATATGGAAGGTTTCAAATCCTTAGAAGAAGGCGCAACTGTTGAATTTGACGTGACAGAAGGTTCTAAAGGACCTCAGGCTGTTAATGTAACTGTAGTTCGCTAATTTCATCAGGTTCTCAATGTACCTTTGTCTGAATATAGAATTTCGATTTTTTATTAAGATATAAGATATTGATGAAACGCAGGTGATTGCAAAAAGCTGCCAATGGCAGCTTTTTGTTATGTTCATCTCTAATTCTTACTGTTCCACTAACAGATCGCTATTCCACCTCAGCGGTCAAGATATCCTTTTTTACATTTCAGCATCACCAGTATTCCCCCCAGGAAAATACAGAGATCCGATATATTAAAAATAATGCGGTTCAGCCAGTTCCACGGGGTCTGAAAGCTGAAATAATCTACCACATATCCTCTGGATATTCTATCATAATAATTACTCGCTCCTCCCCCAATCAAAAGACTTAACCCCAGAAGTATCAGAGAATTTTCTTTTTTCCCCAGAAGAAGAAACCAGAACGCACCTAACAGCAGCAGCATACCTCCGCAGCCAGCCTTCAATGCCCTCTGGCTTTTTTTTAAAATATTAAAGGCGGACCCCGTATTGTGGTATCTGCGCAATAAAATCTTCCCTCTGCAGATCTCTCTCTCTTCTCCCCATTTTAAATGTTTCTCCATGTAATTTTTCAGAAAAGCATCTCCTCCAAATATGCCTAAAATCAATGCTGTAAATTTCATTTTCTGTTTCCTCCTCATGCACATTAGTATATCTCCAATTTTATCACATTCATTCCATCTGGTAAATGTTTTCGCTTCAAATGCTTTTATAGAAAATCAGCGAATGCGAATCTCTTCAAATGCACGGTATAAATTCAATCGTCCCCAGCCATACGATCTGTCTGGGTAAATACGTTTTGGGTCCCGCTCTGCACTGCGTATTAGCATATTTTTAATATCAATGCCTGAAATTGCAGAATAATTTCCCCGGACAATGCCCCATTCCATCATCAGGGCCACTGCTCCTGCGGTCACTGCTGAAGCTGCGCTGGTACCATTTCTTGTGACAAACATATCTCCTGGTGCAGCGCCAAATACTTCCACTCCTGGCGCCACAAAATTTGGTTTTATGGTACCGTTGGCCGCAAACCCTCTGCCGGACCTGAGATAAATGCTGTTGTCTCTGACATCATAGGCGCCCACACTCATAGGCACCACTGCCCCAGAAGGTACAGTTATGGTAGTATCTGGATTAGAGCGGACAAAAAAAACTTCCCCTGTCAAAAATTCTTCCAGGGGCAGCCACATATGAAAGAATTTCCCGATCTCCCCCTCCTGATAGACCCGGATATTCCACAATCCCTGGGTAGGCTTGGAAAACCGGATATAAATAACCTGAGAACCATCCAGAATTCCTAAAATACGATAATCCACCGATACTTTCGTATCTTCAAATAAAAAACTATATTCTCTTCCTCCAGACAATATATACTCACTGGGCATTCGTTCTCCAGTGGGCGAGATAATATCTACCAGAAAACGCTGAGGCACCTGCGCCCACATTTCCACATAAAAGCCCTGTACATTTGGTCCCACATTGATTTCCACATTTTGAACGGTCTCATCTTCCGCCAGCTCTCCCAGATAATGATGGCGGGAATTTCCTTCATTTCCCACAGCTATCACTACCGCCTGTTCTCTTTGCAATGCCGCAAAATTCAGCATAGTAGACAAAGGGCTGGTACCAGTATGTCCGCCCAGATCGGTTCCTAAACCGACACAGATAACAAGGGGCATATGACGTTCACGTGCAAGACGGCTTAAATATTTGACGCCGGCCATAATATCATTTTCTTGATACGCCGTAGCGTCTGGATTGATAAAATAAAACTCCCGCAGGTATTCTTTTGCAGGTTTGAGTTTTACCATTGCAATCTTGGCATAGGGCGCGGCGCCTGAAAAATTTTTTTCGGGAATTTCGCTTCCTGCAGCCACACTTGCCATATAGGTTCCATGACCATCTTCATCTGTAACTGGAACCACATCTCTGGGGGTCTCACATTTTAAAGCACGGTTAATTTTCTCATCCTGATATTCACTGCCATAAATAAAACCGCTGGGAGGCGTCCCGCTGCGGTCTGTCTGATCCCAGATTGCCGCAATTCTGGTACTGCCGTCACTGTTGCGGAATACCTGGCTCTCATAGTCAATACCAGAGTCCAGAAAACCAATCAGCACCCCCTGCCCTTTCAATCCCAAAGTCGGCTGGTTCTGCAGCCTTAAAATTCCGCTTACCTCCAAAGCGCTCTCATCCATAGGCGCATAACATGCCGGAATCGCGTTATAGCTGTAATTATTGATGCTTAAGGGTGGATTTCCTTCTCGCGGAAGATAAACAATGTCGTAATTTTCATCCAATTTTTGAACACAGGAATCTGCCGGCGATTCCCTGGTCTCCAGGATATATTCCATTATAAAATCATAATACTCATTTGAATAGACAGCTTCTTCACAATCCATGTCACAGCTCTTTCTTTTTTTATCAGCATATGCAGAAAAAGAGGATTCCATGAACGGAATCCCCTTCAAATTTGTGCTGGTAAAAAGAAGACATTATTTCACAGTAATCTTGACTTTCTTTGTCTTTCTATTATAAGTCTTTACTGTAATAACTGCTGTTCCCTTTTTCTTTGCCTTTACCACACCCTTTGCACTCACTGTTGCAACTTTTCTCTTAGATGAAGTAAAAGTAATCTGATTGCTGGCCGTTCCTTTGGGAAGAGTTACCTTCAGTCTGCAGGTCTTTCCTCTCTTCAAAGTTTTCTTGGCCGGAACCACCTTCAAAATCTTTTTGGGCGCTTTTTTTATGGTAATAATATAATTCGTAATTTCCCTGCCGCTTTTATCAACTGCGCTTATGGTGACCTTTCCCACCTTTTTCGCGGTAACTGTTCCTTTACTGTTCACCGCTGCTGCCTCTCTATTGGAAGTCGTGTATGTGCAGTTTGTGGTCTTTACAGAAAATTTCTCTTTTAAACCAATCGTTGCCTTCTTATTGATAATCTTAATCTTCACAAGATTCTGTATGGCAATCTGCAGATTTCTGCCTGCCTGGTCCACCTGTTCCTGTGTGGCATTTTTATCACTGGCTGTTTTTTTAGCTGCCTCCAGCGCCGATATAAATGCCTTCCAGCTCTGCTGCGTATATTTTCCTTCCTGATGACGATAATTCATTTCTGCCGCATTCACCGCTGAATTTAGTCTGGCAACAGAATCTGCAGATACCGGAGGATTAGTGGCTTCTGTCTTTGGATTGTAATTTACCTTTACTACTGTCAGAGACATTGCCGGAACTTCATAGATCAGTTTTCCGCCGCTGACAGCAGTTTTAGTGGTAACAGGAGCAATTTTTTCTGGGTCTGAAATGGTATTCATATCCATGGCGTTTCCTGACAAAGAGATCAGTTCCACTTCTGCGCCT
Source organism: uncultured Lachnospiraceae bacterium (assembly GCA_910585395.1). Taxonomy (GTDB): domain Bacteria; phylum Bacillota; class Clostridia; order Lachnospirales; family Lachnospiraceae; genus Petralouisia. Next base: position 21,690 of record CAJUCK010000024.1, on the reverse strand, counting down.
TCCTTTACTCCTGGGTAATTCAGGGTGATTTCTTTGGAATAATCTGCATGGTTCACCAATTTAGTATAAATAAAATTGTCGTCTTCTGAGGAAACATAGTACAACTCTGTCTGATGGCCCTTCTTCTCATCGTAAGAAGCAGAAACGTCATTGTATTTCTCCAGAGTGGTATTGATAATATGTCTGCCGTAATTATTAGAAAACATAGACTGCACATAATAACTAGGTGTTCCATAACTGCTGTATGCATCGAATTTAATCAGGTTATAGTCCCAATCCCGGCAGCCTTCCCTCTCAAAGAGAGGCGCATAGGAAGCATGGCGGACAATATCACCATTACGCTCAATTCCTGTCATATAAGCCGCCTCACTAACTGCTGTGTCCAGCACATTTTCCGGCGTATTTGTATTGTGTCCTGCATACTCTCCAATAAATACATTACTGCCGCCTTCATTCAAACGTTTATAAGTATCATACAGATAATCTTCATTCAAAAGGGTGTTGGAACCATCTCCTGCATAATTAATATAGTAATGCTCATCTACCAGCGTTTCTCCCGGCATGTCTCTGTTAATCCACTGCCATGCATCCGTATTCTGGTTTCCTTGATAATAAGGACCTGTGGAAGAAATCAAGGTGATTTTCCGGTCTGGATAATGCTCTTTTACATAGTTGTCCACATATTCCTTAATCCACATAAAATTATCATAATACGGAGCCTTTTCTGTATTCCAATTCTCATTGCCGATACCCAGGTAATTCAAATCAAAGGGCGCCTCATGTCCATTCTGCACACGTTTAGACGCCCAGAATTTCTGTGTCGCATCAGAGCTTGCAGGGCTTCCCCAGCAATAATCAATGAGGTTTGTGGCATGTTCTGCGAATGGCTTTAGAGCTTCCCCGGTTACAGCTTCTGCCGTATTGCGGAACTGGCAGAATATACCTGCGCTTAAAATAGGAAATGCCTGCGCCCCTAAATCTTCACAGAGGGTAAGAATCTCATGGTATCCAAATTGATATGACATCATGTATCCATATCCTTCTGGAAGATAGCCTACTGGATGGCCATCTGTTCCCCAATAGCTTCCAATGGCTCTCCGTTCTTCCAAAGGTCCAACAGAATCTTCCCAATTGTAGTAACCATCTGTCCCATAGCTTCCTTCTACTACGCATCCGCCCGGAAAACGGATAAAACTGGGATTTAATTCCTGCAGTTTCTCGACTAGGTCCTTTCTCAGCCCCTTGCCATAAGAATAGTTTTTGTTACCATAGCCATAGCCGTCTGTAGGAATCAGAGAAACCATATCGATATATATGACATCAGAGCTGCCCGCACCGCCAAAAGTCAAAACAAGCGTTCCAAGTCTTGTGGCAGTTCCTTTCAGTGAGGCTGAAACTTTCTCCCAATTTCCACTCTTTTTTAAATTCAGAGCTGTTTCATTGGTCAGCGCTGCGCCTGCGTCGTCCACAACCTTTACTTTTACCGTTCCCGTATAAGCGCTGTCTGCTTTCATCCACATGGAAAAATCATAGTTCATATCTTTGGTAATCGCCATCGCTGATTTATCTAATTCTGCCTTTTTTACAAATCCATGGTTGGATAACGCCTGACTGCCTGTAATTTTAGCATAATTTTTGTTCTTATCATTTAATCCGGCTTCTCTCTCCACGGTAAAATTGGCTCCATTGATGCTGTTCCAATGAAGTTTCCAGGAGTTCTGATCGCCTTTTATTTCTGGCGCTGTTGGAGAATCCAGATTTTTGTAATTCTCAAAGGAATTATTTTTTACCAGTTCTGTAGAAAGCCCGCCATCTGCAGAACTGTTAATGTCTTCATAAAATACTCCGAACAATTCCTGGCTGATATCAACCCCTTTATTTTTCTGGTCAATGGTCATGGCATATTCTGTGGTTTTATCAGACAGTACCATAATCTCAATCTTTGTCTCTTTTTTGATACTTTCATCTGCTGCCAGCGCACAGACAGCTGTCAGGATAACTTTCGTATCCTGGGCTGGAGGTATAATTTTTCCATCGTCAGAAATCACGGCTGAATTGCTGCTCTTCCAGGAAACATTTACTTTATCGTTCATCGCTTTTGCCGGCAGTGTCAATTTCCGGCGAATTCGGCTGGCTACTCTTCCTTCTTTCACCTCTGGTATTGTCAGAGAGTTTCCTGCGGCTGATACTACAAATTCATCACTGATATTAGAATACACTTTCCATCTGTATACCCCGCAGGCTGTTCCGGTAACAGTCATATACATACGAATGGATTTTGTAGTGATTTCTCCAATGGTAATTTGATTGTATTGGTTAAATTTAGAAAAATTCTTACTGTTTGATAATAATTCTGCCTTCTTCCAGTTTCCATCTGCATCCTGGTATTCAAATCTTATATTAGACGGCACCCTCATTCCACTTTCATCACCATACCAATATACCTGAAACGTTTTCGTGGTCACAGATTCCTCCCAGTCATATTGAAGCCAGCATTCTGCCCCTGCATTTTGAGGCCAGTTTCCCCAGCCCAACCCGGTTCCTATAGAAGAACCTGTGGGTTCAAATTCTGCATTGTTGATACCGTTCACATTCTCCCAGTCAGAAGTATAATGAGCGCTGGGCAGAGCATACACCGCGGCATCCGGCAGTTTTAAATCCTCGCTGGGTTTTTCTGGAGGTACTGGTTCAGGCCTCGGAAAATCTTCTGGCACGTCTCCCACAAGTTTCCAGTCATAGA
>CAJUCK010000024.1:13904-18940 GCA_910585395.1 uncultured Lachnospiraceae bacterium | reverse complement strand
CAGCAACAGGCATTTTTGTTGTTCCAGACAGTGCATGTTCCATCGTAACACGAATCTTAGACGTAACCACTGGCTCAAATTCGTATGTCTTCTCTACATTTCCAGCAAAATCCCATGTTCCTTTTCTGATAACTTCAGCCCATGTCCCATCCTCGTCAGTATATTCTACAGTAATATCTGTGGGCGTCACAACACCATCAACATTATCAAAAAATGTTATGGTCATCCCCTTAATCTCGGGTTTTCGTTCTCCAAAATCATACTTCATCCATTGAGGGCGTTCATTGAGCTTATCATCACTGTGTCCATTCCAAAAAGAGTTTCCATCATTATCAGCAAAATTATCTGGTCCTGCTCCCCATCCCACAAAATTTACAGAGGGTACTGCATAATCCCGCAGTGCAGGTTCATCCATGTTCTCCCATCTATCAGCTGTACCTTTTATTTCCTCTTCCCCGGCCGCCGTCACGGGAAGAGACATGGACGGCAGAGAAGTAAAAAGCATAACTCCCGTTAACAACAGGCCGGCCGCTCGGCGCAATTTTTTCAACTTCATATTTTGTCCCCCTTTCATTGTATAACAGGGGCGGAATCATCCGCCCCTGTCCTTTACAATACTGTACAAATCCATTATTTTACAGTAATCTTAACCTTCTTGGTCTTCTTATTAAAGGTCTTTACCGTTATCACTGTGGTTCCCTTTTTCTTTGCCTTTACCACACCCTTGGAACTTACCGTAGCAACTTTCCGTTTAGAGGACGTAAAGGTAATTTTATTACTTGCTGAGCCTTTCGGCAATGTTACCTTCAATTTACAGCTCTTGCCCTTTTTCAAGGTCTTCTTTGCAGGTGTTACCTTAGTAATCTTCGTAGGAGCTTTCTTAACAGTAATTCTATATTCTGTTACTTCCTTACCATTTTTATTGATTGCTTTGATGGTAACTGTTCCCTTTTTCTTAGTAGATACTATACCTTTGCTGTTTACTGCTGCAACCTTATTATTGGAAGTAATATACGTACAGTTACTGGTCTTCACTGAATACTTCTCTTTTAATCCAACAGTTGCTTTCTTTTTTATGATCTTTACTTTTTCAAGCTTACTGATCGCACTTTTCAGATTGTTATCTGCCGCATCTACCTGCGCCTGGCTTGCATCTTTATTATCCAGGACACCCTGAGCCGCGCTTAATGCCGTTGTAAATGCAGTCCAGCTTGCTGTAGTATAACCTTCGGGTTTATATGTCTTCGCAGAATTTACAGAAGCTGCAAGTTTTGTCTTATCTACTGCAGGCTTATTATCGCTGCCGCCTGGCTGCTTTCTAACAAGTTCTCTTATGGCAGCATCCAGCATGCTTTGTACTGCATCTACTAATTCCTGATCTGCAGCTCCGCTGCTCAAAATCTCCTTTGCTGTCTGCAATGCCTGACTGAACTCTGCCCAGCTTTCTTCTGTATAATCTGATTCTTTGTAGTTCCTATCAGCATTTTCTACAGAAGCATTTAATTTGTTGGAAGATTCACTGCTTGCTGTCTTCACAAGTTTTAATTTTGCTGTCTCCAGAGAAGTTTTGGCAGCGCTTACCATTTTCTCGCCTGGATCTTCACTATTTGCAATCTCTTTTACTTCCTCCAAAACATATTCAAACTTCTTCCAGCTCTCCGCTGTATATTCTGCTTTTTTGTAAGATGCAACAGCTTCTTTAAGATCTGCTACTGCCGCGGCATCCGCCTTTTTATCAAGTTTCGCCACAACTGCTTCTAATCCGCTCTTTGCAGCATCCAGCTCTTCCTGTCCTGGGCCCTCACTCTTTGCAACCCGGTCTGCTTCTGTAAATGCAGGATTAAATTTCGCCCAGCTTGCTGCTGTGTATTCTGATTCTTTTCCACTGTAAGCAGCCACAAGGCTCTTCAATTCATTGACGGAATCTGCAGACGCCTTAAGATCTAACTTAGCAGCCTCTTCCTCTAATGCCTTCTTAGCAGCAGCTATCTCGCTCTTTCCAACACCGCTTTTCAGCACATTTTCTGCCGCAGTTATTGCTGCTTCAAATTGCTGCCAGCTTGCCGCTGAATAATCTGCCTCTTTTGCTTTATAATCATCAATCAAATCCTGCAATACCTGAACAAACGCGCTGTCAGCCTTTTTATCCAGATTCTGGTATGCGTCTGCAATTGCTTTCTGTGATGCGGCAATTTCTGTAATCAAACCAGCGTCTGCCTTACCTGCCACTGCTTTTGCCGCAGTTATTGCATTCTGCAGAGCTGTCCATTTCTCCGCAACATAATCCTCTGCATTCACACCTGCCAGAATTGCTTCTACATTTGATATCAAGTCTGACAAATCTTTCTTCTGTTCTGCTGTGGCAGCAAAATCACCTGTCAGTTTCCAATCATAAACAGCCACGGCAACTTTACTTCCATTCACCTTCATATGATCCATAGTAACACGGATTTTAGAAGTCTCTATTTCTTCAAAGGCACACTCAATGGTCCAGGTCACCTCGTTTGTCTGTTCAAACTTCCATTCCTCCAGTTTGGTCACATCTGCCCAGCTTCCATCTTCTGCCTCATACTGAATCTTGACGCCATTCGGAACACGCACTCCGCCATGATCATCATAGAAACTGATATTTGAACCGCTAAGTTTTACTTTTTTATCTCCAAAATCATACTGCATCCATTGATCTTTGGTTTCAAGATCTGGATCGGAATGCCCGTTCCAGAATGTGCTCATACTATCATCTGCAAATCTGTCCGCGCCTGCTCCCCATCCAACATAATTCACGGAAGGAACTGCATAGCCGCGAAGCTGTGGTACATTTACAACAGGAATGTTTGGCATTCCATCATCTGGCGTGACATCTGGATCTGAACCTGATTCTGGATCAGAAGCATTTGTCCAAATCAGCATCTTCGAGGATTCATTCTTTGGTTCTTCCAAACCTGGGGTGAATTCTGCTTCATCTCCGCGGTTATTCCATGCATAATAAGGAACTGCCTGCAGTTTAGCATCTACCACGCCGGTTCCGCTGGCATATTTTACATCTCCGGTAATCTCTACCACACCATTTAATAAATCTTTGTTATAATTTGCTGTCAACTCGGCATCTCTTGGAATCACAAAATTCAGCGGGTCAAAATTACTGATGCTGGGATTTAACTGTGCATTGCCAGCCTTTTCCATACAGTACACAATCGGACCTCTCTGCAGTGCAATCTGTCCCTTGGTTGCTTCTACCATTGGATGAGACTCTGTCTTGCGGATTTCCATAGGCATATCAATGTCTATTACGTCATTTGCATTCCATGTTCTATGAATCGTTACATAACCTTTTTCTGCTGCGGCAGACACTGGCGTATTATTTACCTTAATGGTTACATTCTTGTTCTCCTGCTCGTTTACCCATCCAGGAATGCGGATTTTCACAGCAAACGCTTTGGATTCCTCAGGATTTACTGTCAATTTTACAGCTCCCTCCCATGGATAATTAGTCTCCTGTTTCAGCCCGACATGTGTTCCGCCCACATTTGCACTTCCGTCACTGCCCACATACATATTTACAAACAGTGTATCGTTATGTACGGTATACATATATCCGCTCAAAGCTGCAATCGTTCTCATCAGGTTTGGCGGACAGCATGCACATGCAAACCATTCAGACCGGCGGTTGCCGCCATTTACACGCAGTCTTGTGCTGTAATAGAAACGATTGCCGTCTAAGTTCGTGCCGACCAGAATAGAATTATAGAGATTCTTCTCTACCATATCTACATATTTTCCATCTTCATGCACCAGATTCATTCTCTGATTCCAGTTAGCTGCCGCAATGGCTGCACAAATCTCTGCGTAAGACTGGTCTGGCGGCAGATCATAATCTTTGCCGTAACCTTCTGAATCACTTCCGGGCGTCGTGGTACCGATGGCCCCTGTAATATATGTTTTTCTGTTTGTAACAGAATCCCATATCGTATCCAGGCTTTCAAGATAAGCGCCTCTGTCTCCATTTCCGTCTGGCAGAAGCGTTGCAATGTCTGTAATTCCTGTATAGAAATAATTTGCACGCACTGCGTGGCCCACTGCGTTTGTCTCTTCTTTGAATGGAGTCTGATCCTGAGAATAAGTGCCAGCCTCATAACCGCTTTCACGCAGTTCACTGTCTTCACCACGTCTGTTGATTAACACTCTTACTGTATCATAATAATCCTGTGCAGAACCCTGTCCTTCATATTCTTCCAGAAGTTTTCCAAATTTCACCATGCCAAGCTCAATCTCTTCATGACCTGGCACCTCATGGCGTGTTCCATACGGTCCAAACAGTGAAACAATCTCATCTGCATAACGTTTACCAGCAATATAAAGTCTGTAATCTGGTTTGCCGATACCTTCGCGGTAACGAGTATAAGCAACCACACCCTCTAAGAAATGTCCTGCATTGTACATTTCATGGTTGGAGAAATTCAGCCAGCGATGGGTTCCCGGAGCGCCGCCGCCGCTGGAACTCTGGCTCCTCAGCGTAAAGAATGTTCCGATATAACCATCTGCATACTGTACTTTTTCAATTTTCTGAATCCATCTCTCCAGCGTATCTTCTAAAAACTTTCTTGTCTCTGCCATCTCTAGATCTGTATCATTCTGAGTTGCGGAAAGGGTATAAGAAATCGCTTCTATACTCTTATAGATATCAGAATCCTGGAATACATATCCGCTGAAAGCATCATAATTCGTCTCACCGTTCAATTTCTTAATTGCATTGTCAAAATTGGGTTCTCCGCCTGAAGCCTTGCCAATCTCTGAAATCGCTTTCTTTAAAGAAGATTTGGCATTGATCTCCTGTTTAGGCGCCCAGAAAACGTCGTTCAATTGAACATTCTCAAAGGTAACGCTGCTGTTAGATTCCGGCGCTGCAACTGCCTTTTTCACAGTTACCATTGCTGTTGCCGGATAAGTTTTGTCCTTATAAGAAGCTGTTCCTTTTACAACAAAGGAAGTCCCTTCTTTGCCCTTGGCATATTTTTCCGGGCTTATCTGAGCCCACT
>CAJUCK010000024.1:7473-13894 GCA_910585395.1 uncultured Lachnospiraceae bacterium | reverse complement strand
GCTTAGAATTAAATTCCTCAGCAAAATCAAATTCCGGTTTTGTCTCACTCTTTAAAGAGGGGGTGGGATCATCAAATTCCAAGCCATTAGCTACTACAGAATCCGGCAGTATTGGAGCTTTGCCCGCTGCCGTAGACGTCTTATAGATATCAATATTCTGAATCTTATCCTCACGTACTCTGATATTGAATTCTCTCTCCTTTGTCACACCATCCTGGGTAGCCTTGAGCAGCAGCACTGCCTCGCCTTCTTCCAGTCCCTTTACCGACACTTCTCTGGAATTTGCAGATCCCAGAATAGACGCTACATTGTAGGGACTAACAGACCATTCATAGCTTGCCGTGGAAGAAAACTCATCCGGCACTGTCTTTGCCATGTATTTCTCAGTCTCCCCCTTGGCAATCCTGCCGACTCCCACAATATCGACCTGAGTGAGCTGTTCTTTAATTTTATTTCCGTAGACTTCCCACTCACTGATTCCGACGCCGCTCATACCTGTGGCATTTCTGCCTACCCGCATACGAAGCGCAGTGGTTGTCACCGTCTCATCAAAATTTACAACATTCCAGACACCGTTTTCGCCATTAAATCCGCCGTGCTCTGTGCCCGCATTTGCAATTTCTTTCCATTCCTCTCCGTCCAGATACTCTACTTTCGCATTGGAAGGCCAGATCACGCCACCGCCGTCTGACCACCACATCACCCGCATAGAAGCGATCTGCTGAGGGGAATCCCATGTAAGATTGATCGGAATCGGATAATCTGCTTCTGGCGCATTCCAGCAGTTCCAGCTTGTAGCAGGATCAGCTGTTGCCAGTGCACCGTCATTGATTGCATCCGGCTGCGTATTGTTATGTCCCGCACTAGCCGTCGCACTCCGTGCAAGATTAGTTCCAAGGTCCTCGCCTTCTGCCTGCACCGGCGAAGCGGGCAGCATGGTAAACACCATAGCCAGACTCAATATCCCGGCTAAAATTCTTTGTTTCATACTCTTTCCTCCTTCTTGTCGAACATACTGTAAAGTTATTGTAACAGTCTTAAGAAGAATGGGAAATGAAAGTTTTTTAAGATTATAGTAAAAATTTAAGGTGTTCTCCACAATGGAAAACACCTCAAGAAATGCATATATAATTCTATTAAATTTTAGATTCCTGCCGCCTTCTCTTCCAGGGAAAGACACCCCCTCATATTGATAACAGGCCCTCCCTTATTCTCAATATAATCTTCTGTAATAATCACTCTGCCAATGTTGTCATCTTTGGGAATTTCATACATGATATCCAGCATAAATTCTTCAATAATAGCACGGAGCGCCCGGGCGCCCACATCCTTCTTCTTCGCTTTCCTTGCAATGGCACGAAGAGCATTTTCTTCAAAATCCAGTTTCACCTCATCTATGGAAAGCAGTTTCTGGTACTGTTTGACAATGGCGCTTTTTGGTTCTGTGAGAATCTTCACCAGCATATCTTCAGTCAATGCATCCAATGCAAAAATCACTGGAAGACGCCCCAGAAATTCGGGTATCATACCATACTTACGGATGTCCTCCACTTCTACCCGCTGAAGAAGATTTTCCTCACCGTCGTACTTATCCTTCAAGTCTGCATGAAATCCCATGGCAGACTGTTTATTTAAACGTTCTTTAATAATATCCTCCAAGTCAGGAAATGCCCCGCCGCAGATAAACAGAATATCCTTTGTATTAACTGTGGCAAGCGGCACCATAGCATTCTTGCTGTTGGCGCCTACCGGAACCTCAATCTCGGCTCCCTCTAAAAGCTTCAGCATTCCCTGCTGTACACTCTCACCACTGACATCCCGCTGATTCGTAGTCTTTTTCTTTGCTATCTTATCAATCTCGTCAATAAAAATAATTCCATGTTCAGCACGTTCCACATCATTGTCTGCCGCCGCAAGCAGTTTAGACACGACGCTCTCAATATCGTCTCCGATATATCCTGCCTCTGTCAGCGAAGTAGCGTCAGCGATGGCAAGCGGCACATCCAGAAGCCTTGCCAGCGTTCTTACCATATAAGTCTTGCCGCTGCCAGTGGGCCCAAGCATCAGCATGTTAGATTTTTCAATATCTATGCCGTCCAAATCATCACATGTAACTCTCTTATAATGATTATACACTGCCACTGACATCACTTTCTTGGCATGTTCCTGTCCTACCACATACTCATCCAGGCTTGCCTTAATTTTATGGGGCGCAGGTATAGACCTGATATCCAGTACCGGCTGTTTCTTCTCCTTTTCCTCTTTTGCCTTCTTCTTTTTCAGCTTCTGCGTTTTAGGCATCATATTCATATTCTGCAGATCTGATAAATTAATCATACTGATATTCGGCATATTCCCAAAATTCCCCATATCTCCCATAGGAAATCCTGAGTGGTTCATGGTATCAAAAGTTTTCTGCATACAGTCTGCACAGATACAGATATTATTGGGAATGCGGATCATCTTCCCCGCCTTGCTCTCCGGCCTGCGGCAGATATAACAGACATCCTCATACCCGTCCTCTTCCTGTTCCTCCTGCGCTTCCACTTCCTGCTGGTCTTTTTGTAAGTCTGTATCTTCAAATATTTCTTTATCGCTCATCCTGAATTCTCCTTTTTCCGGTTCAGTCTCTGCACCTTGAACCTGGTACTATTATAATTCAAGGCCCACGATAGCACAACCGCTTTTTGAAAGAGTTTCGAAAAAATTAATATTCATAAAAATAATTGTAACCGCAGAATCTTTGATTTATAGGATCATAATAAATGCCAATCGTAACGTCTCCCTGTGCCAAAAGCAGGATCATATCTTTCAACTCCACCACTTGATAAGAATAATGCGGATCATAATCCACTCCATTTTCTTCTGCAATGGCAGACTTATCTGTTTCCCATATTTTCCGCAGCTCCTTCATTTCTTTTGCGAGTTCACTCTGGTTTCCTTCCCGTTTCATAATATAATCCAGCAGCCGGAAACTGTTGAGATAATTATTTTCACAATTTCCTATATCGTCTATATAAAAAGAAGGGGATGACATATAATTTACTTTTGTCATAAATGTAACATAATCTGCCAATTCATTCTCATACTGCTCCAGAGCAAATACCAGTTCCTGCTTTCCCTCTTCCCACTTATCTTGTTCCCGCCGGTTTTTCGGATTATATTCTGCACAGCAGAAACTTATCACACTCCAGTCACCACAGGCAATCCGCACCTGATATTTTTTTCCGCCTAATTTCAAAATATCCTGATAAAAATAAAGATTCCCATACGATGTATTTTCCATCACCATATTATAGTAGATGTGCTTCCTGCTGCTCTCATACCAATTCATGACTTCTTCTATCTGAGCATGGGTCTCATAAGCAATGAGCTGTCCAAAATACCAGTCTGTGGCAGACACGACCTGATCTTTGTCTGCCCCTTCACTTTGTATTTCCATACTCTGTTTACTCGCATCCACAAACAGTGGTTCTCCAAAAAATTCCGGCACGCCTGTCCCTGACCCTTTGCTGTTTTTCGCATAATAATTCCAAGGGAATATCTCAATATCATCTTCTATTTTTCCATAAAAGATATTGGAACCCACGTTTTCATATTCCGCCTTCTCAGGAATACTCTCTCTGCGCAGCACATCTTTTCCGCTCTCTACAATACCCAGATATCCAATTGCCAAAATAACAGCAGCACAAATCAGAGTCAGCAGCATGGATTTTATACTACGCATCTGCCCTTCCCCCTTTCATCCGGATAAGGACACGTGTGCCCTCCCCTAACTGGCTTTCAAACCGCATTACTCCCCGGTGGGTAGACACAATCTCTGCACAAAGAGCCAATCCAAGTCCTGCACCGCCTCTTTCACGGCTTCTGACCTTATCCACCATATAAAATGCCTGCGTAATTTTATCAATTTCTTCTTTAGGAATTCCCACGCCTTCGTCTTTAACCTCAATACAGAACTGCCCATTTTCAAACTGCCCCAGCACCTGAATCTGGCCACCTTCCTGAGATGCCTTAATGGCATTGTCTACCAGATTGTAGAGCAGGGATTTAAATAATTCCCGGTCTACACACAGCATTCCTTCTTCCCCTTCACAGAAAAGCTGCATCTTATGGCTGTCTGCAACTACCTTAAGAGAAACTCCTATCTCGTCAAAAAGCTTTTTCATATCCTCCTGCTGCCATTCCAATTTAGCTTCTCCCACGGTAATCAGCTCCATAAGCTTTCCTGACAGCGTCCGCATCCTTGTAGCTTCCTCCTTGATAATTCCTGCATACTCAATCCGGCTCTCTTCAGAAATTTCCTTTTTAATCTGTAAAAGATCAGAAAATCCAAGGATTGAAGTGAGCGGCGTCTTCATCTCATGAGACAGATTATCAATAAAATGCTTCCGATCCTCAGCAACATCTTCCAAGGCACGGACATTGATTTCCACTGCCTCTGCCATCATATTCATGTTGCATGCCAATTCAGACAGCTCGTCATGCCCCTTTTCATCAATTCTCTTCTGATAATTTCCCTGGGCAATTTCTCTTGTTCCTTCATTAACTCTTTTCAGCGGATTCAGGAGTAATTTCACTACTACCATGAGAATCAGGGATATTCCCATGGCGCAGGACATCGTAATCACCTGAATCTGGTACAGCATGTTTTCGTGTGTCTCTATTACATCGCGAATATTATTCTCCGTAATTACATAATAATTCTTGCCCTCTATACTTTCCCCTGACGCCGTATAGAGCTGATAATCCTCAATCTGCATATGAGGACTGCCGCTGTCTTTCACTTTATCAATCAGCGCTCTTGGAATTTTCATTTTCCGGTTGGCATAAATCTGCTGCGTATCACTGTTGAAAAATGCCACGCCATTTTTACTTTTTCCAAAAGTATCCATCATAAATTCCTGAAGAGTTTGTTCATCTAACACAACTGCATTTGCGCGCAGCCGTTCTGTCAGCATCAGGCTCTTAAAGCTGGTAATCAAAAACTCATGTTCACTGTACACACTCTGTTTCCGCTGCTCCAGTGCCAGAGAAAAACTGTTTTTCAACAGCAAAATACTGGTAAGGCTCACTGCGAGCATCACCAGTATCATAGTATACAAAAAAATTTTCTGCCAAAGTTTCATTCCTACTCCTTTGCGCTTTCCAGGCGGTATCCCAGCTTGGGAATCGTCACCAGCTTATCCTTTAGATTCAGTTTCTTGCGCAGCTGCTGAATATGAATGTCAATGGTTCTGCTCTCTCCTTCATATTCAAATCCCCACACAGCCGCCAGCAGACGGTCTCTGGAAATTGCCACATCTTTATGCTGGATAAAAAATACCAGCACCTCAAATTCCTTTGGCGTCAAATAGACTTCTTGTTCCCCGCATTTACAAGTATGCTCTTCTACATTGACAAGTATGCTCCCATATCGGTACACGCACTCTGTCCGTTTCACTCTGCGCAGAATCACCTCAATTCTCGCCAACAGCTCCATAGCTTCAAAAGGTTTAACAATATAATCCTCCGCCCCCAGCCGCAGTCCCCGCACCTTGTCTGTCAGTTCCTGTTTGGCTGTGATAAATATCACCGGCGACTCTGTATTGGTACGTTTGCGCATAATCTCAAAACCGCTCATATCTGGCAGCATAACATCCAGAAGGATCAGATCATAATTATCATGTTCCATTCTCTCAAAGGCTTCTGCACCATTGCTGCACACCTCACTGCTATAGCCGCCAATGGCAACCGTTGCCTCCATTAACTTGGCGATATTTGGGTCATCCTCCACAATTAAAATCTTTATCATCTCCGTGCATCCCTCCGCTGTCTTTTATTTTATCATTTTGTTATCATGTAATCTGCAGGAAAATGTAAAAAATATGTAAGTCCTGGTATTTCGTCGCGCTGGCAATCAGCTGGAATGATGCGTTAAATATACTTATCTATAGCCTCCACGGTCTGCAGAAGCTCATCCATGCGCTGCTGCACCTGCTGTGCCTGCTGGCTTGTATCTTCTCCCAGCTCCACCGCCTGCTGAGTATTTGCTGATACCTGCTGGCTCACCGCTGAAATCTCATTGATACTGTCTACAATAGAATTGTTGGACACCAGAATTTCTTCAATCTTCTGGTAAATCTCTGTCACATTCCTGTTTAATTCACTCATTCTGCCGCCGATACCTGAAAAATGCTGGTCTGCCCTGCGAATCAGTTCATGTTCCCTCTGGGATGCCTCCATAACATTGTCCACTGTGCTCTTTGCCTTATCTGCATTCTGACGCAGCTCCTGGACAATATTTTGTATCGTTTCTGTCAGTTTTCTGGTCTCATCTGCCAGCTGCCGGATCTCCTCTGCCACCACTGCAAATCCCCGGCCGGCTTCTCCTGCCCTGGCACTCTCGATGGATGCGTTTAACGCCAGCAGATTTGTCTGA
>CAJUCK010000024.1:0-7432 GCA_910585395.1 uncultured Lachnospiraceae bacterium | reverse complement strand
GTTTTCAATCAGGCTGATAACAGAAGACGCCACTTGCTCATTTGCCTTTTGCATATTATCAGACTGTTCCTGCAGGTCATCCATAGATTTCTGCCCTCCGTCTACCGCCTCCTTCGACTGCTGCGCCAGTGCCAGCATCTCATCTGACATTTCCTTGGCGCGCTGTATCATTCCCTGGATATTCTCTGTCATTACCGTCTGCTTCTCAATGCTCTCCGCATTATTAGAATTGCCGTCTGAAATTCCTGAAAGCGCCTGGGCGGTAGAATCCACATCCTGCCCCAGAACACGAATATATTCCCCTGCCTTTGCTGAATTTTCCTTCACAGACTTTGCTACCTTCAATACATCTTCCAAAAGGCGGGCGCTTCGTTCTTTCTCTTCATTGAGACTGTTGATGCGTATCTCATTGTTGCGGTTGGAAATCTTCGTAGTGCCGCACAGCACGATGAGATAGACAATAACAGTAGCGCCCTGGAGTAAAAGCGACGTACTGTTCAATTTTGCACCTGAGGGCAGGTGCTTTTGCACTGCTGCAAGATAAACAAGGTCCACAACTGTAATCAGACTGTACACCACCGCAATCCTCAAAATCAGCTTATAATCAAAATACAATATGTATATTACTGTCAAAGGAAATACCATCGCAAACACCAGGTCGTTCTGTGCTCCCAGCAATGCAATCGTATAGACAATCATATATCCTGTTACGGAAACATGCTTAAAAATCCCACTGTCTTTTTTGCGCAGAAATACTGCATAATCTGCAATCATGGAAATTAAAACGGTCAGCTCCACTGCCATCAAAAATCCGAACCCGATATTTCCCTTACTGTAATCACTGAAATATCCGAAAAACAAAAATAAATCCATGATTGTAATAATAATGAGCAAAAACTGGTTTACTGTCTGCTCTCTGTTATAGGTTTTTTTCGCTTCATCCATTTCTGTTCTCCTTTGCAATGAATATAATCTATTCAAATTATGCTATCATATTCCCTATTCTTTTTCAAGAATCCTGCTTCACTGTTTTAGATTTCAATCCCACCAGAAATACCATACTTCTGATTCTTGAAGTCCTGCTGCCAGCTCTGAAATATGATATGTCCTGGTTCCCTGTTCCACCCTGTCTGGACAAAATGCATAGTGCTCCTTTGCCGCCTCCATATTGTCCGCTCCATTTAATTTCAAAGGTGCGTAAAATTCCATCACATCATGTGTAAATACTGCTGGAACTGCCTGATATTTCTCATACCAGTATCTGCAGACAGCAATCATATCCTCTGGGCAAGGACATTCATTCCATCCACCCATAGGCAAATACCCGATAATTTCCCAGGGGTTTTTTACTGGAATCTCTAAAAGCAGCGTATCTGCCTCCAGCATTCCGTCCTGAAATGACATATATCCGATAAATTCATGGAGTTCCTCCCCTTCTGTCTCTTCCCCTATCATCTGCTGCACTTCCTCATCCTCATAGTCCTCCGTATATTCTACGAATCTTTCCTTCAAAATATCCTCGCCATTATTTGCGCAGCCTGCAATAATTTTGTCCCTGTTATATTCGTTCTTTACCACTTCTTCCAGCCATTCTGCTGAATATTCATCCAGACAGATAATTGCTGGAAAGAAACCGCCTGCTTTCCCGGCCTCCAGGGCCTCGTGGTATGCCTGCTCTACCATCTTGGGCTCTGTCCCTTTCTCAAACACGGTATATTTACACTGAAAATCCTTTGCTATTCTTAGGGTTGATTCATCCATTCTTAGTTCCTCCTTAACATTAAGCACAATCCCAGGAATATAATACATCCCGGAAATCTTCATTCGCCAGATCTTCCTCACTGATAAAGAAATTTGCCACGCCGGCGTCTCCCCACAGCACATAGTCATTGCCATCATTATAATCGGAATCCATCTGGAAAAGCTGTACAGAATACTTTTTCATTTTGCTGTTGTCTTCCCGCGGATCATATTGGGTAAAATAAGGATATCCCAGCATCCAGTGTCCACTGGGCTCCAATTCTTCAAAAAGGGCGTCTATCCCTTCTTCAGAAAAACTGTCGTAATATCCAGTTTTTTGTTCTATTACTTTCTTCCATCCTGCTGCCTTTGCCGCCTGCTGGAAATATTCTTCAAATCGATAATCATCCATACCAATATAAGTCTCTTTTATTTTCATATCAAGCCCATACTCACCCCAGACAGGCGATTCCTCGAATTCTTCTTTTGCACTGTCCGGCATACCCAAGGCTTTGATTTCTTCTGCAGACACTGTGTAGTCTACCTTCTTATGATACACAACCCGAAAATTATTCTGTTCCAGCCTCCCTTCATGATCTGCATGGTAATCAAAGTCCATGCCATATATATCATCCAGATCAATAAAAAACTGCAGCATGCCTGTTTGCGGCAGTTTGTCTCCCACATTTTTGCCTTCCCTGTTTAACTCATCCAGATTAATCTGTGCCAGCAGCATCAGTAAACTGCCGTCTTCTGCTTTGGGATAATCCATACTCAAATCCCAATATGGCGCGCCGCCAAATTTACTGTCTGTAATCTTCGGTTTCTTTTCTGGGTTAATGGCAATGCTCACCGCCTGTCTGGCAGAAATTCTTTTTAACTCGTCAATGGTCTTTCTTTCTACTTTTGATACATTATTCATGTGTTGTCTCCTTTCTCAAATAATTTACATTCAGGCATTTACCAATCTCCATAATTTCATAAATTTATACCAGTCAAAGCCAAGAACAAAATATAAAATCACAATTTTATATTTTATAAAATATACGCTTTTTCTGTATTTTTTATTATAATTATTTTTATGTTTATTTTTATCCTCAGCGCTGCCGCCTCTTTTCTACCAGTCACGCTGTCCTATGGCATCCTCCACATCCATGTCAATATCAAACCAATTTAATATATATTCCACTGTCTCACCGATGCTTTCCCTTGCAGCCGTCTCTAATTCGCTGTCATTCTCTTCGAATTCTTCCTGCAGATCGTTGATTGCCAGCGTCATTTCATCAAATTTCTGCTGAACCTTCTGCACCTCTTTTTCTCCGGTCTCCAGAAAAGCGACCATTTCCTGTAAAAGGCACTTTATCTTGTCCACCAGAAAATCTGGGAAATATCCATCCTGATACATATCTTTCAGCATCTCATAATCCGAATCAAATTTCTTCATATTAACCTTCAAACCTCCATTATATGTTTCTTGCTGTTACACCAATAAATTTATGAAATATTATAACACAAAACACATTCATATAAAATATTTTCTATACTGCCTGGCATAAATTTATTCCGTAATTTAGAAACTGAGGGGGAGCCAATTCTAGTATCATATAAAATGCAACAAAAATGCATAGCCAGAACTCTTTATATATGATACTCTAAAATCAGAACATCAAAAGTATCTTGTCTTTGGTACAGATTTCATACCATATAACACTGCCGCCAGCAAACCCATATCACGCGAAAGGAGAATTCTTTATGAAAAAGAAACCATCTGCTTTTTTATTCTGCAGCATTTTATTATATCTATTGTTTCCCTTTCCTGTTTCTGCTGACACTGGGCCAAAACCTTCTGTAATTATAACCTTTGAGAATATGGGAGATGAATTATGCTACGGCACTCTGTTGTCAGAAACAGATTCTACCGGACCATTTTCTGCCTGGGATGGTAAAGAGCACCTTATTGAAAATTATGACCTGGATTTGAATATCTGGAAAGCCTTTGTGGATTACCAAGACGACGACGGCTATTTTTTCCTGCAGCAGGGATGGCTCTGCAGTAAAAATAAACGGCTGGAATGGACTTACTATCCACCCAGCCGTTTCAAAATTCTCCTTTACTACCCAGAATCTAACACCTTCGCTGCCAGCGGAATTTATGAGCGGTACGCCTTTGACAGTTATTTTAAAGTTAATATGGAAGGTATTAAGATTGATTCCTCTGAGAAAAATATTCCTCTTATCACTGCTGAAAAAAGCTATGATTTTACCTGGGAACTGATTTCTCTTTTCTGTCGTATTGTCATCACCATTCTTCTTGAATTAGTCATTGCCTTTCTATTTGGCTTTAGGCAGAAAAATTTTCTCATATGGATAGGAATTATTAATATTATCACGCAAATCATTTTAAATGTACTGCTGAACTTTACGCTGCACAGCAGAGGCAGCTTATCTTTTACATACAGTTACGCTCTGCTGGAAACTCTCGTATTCATCATAGAATCTGCCACATACCTTGTTTTGTTTCCTCAAATTAGCCAAAAGCAGATTCCCCAGTGGAAAATCATCCTTTATACATTATGCGCAAATGGTGTTTCCCTGGCAGGGGGGCTGCTGATTGCAAAATGTATGCCTATTATTTTCTAAAAATACTTTAGAATCTTTTAGGGGGGCTGCTGTTAAAAACGAACTGTACAAAATATCTATGGAGATGAAATTTCTCTCTTGTGGATGATTTCTTTAACACAGCGGCCCCCTATTTTACAGCATCTCTTTTAAAATCTGGTTTACCATTCCTGGATTTGCCTTGCCTTTCATGGCTTTCATCGTTTGTCCAACAAGAAATCCCAAAGCTTTTTCCTTGCCTCCCCGATAATCCTCCACAGATTTGGGATTATCCTGAATTACTTTGGCAATCATACTGCGAAGAGCATCTTCATCATGAACCATTTTCAGTCCATGTGCTTCTACATACTGTCCTGGATCAATGTCTTTATCAAAGACTTGTTCAAAAACCTCCTTTGCCACCGTGCCGTTAATCGTTCCAGCCTCTGTAAGTGCAATCAATTTGGCAAGATTTGCCGGAGAAAAAGTAATCTCATCTGGGTCTTTCTCATGTTCTCTCAAAAGACGCATAGTCTCTCCCATGAGCCAGTTAGAAACCTTTTTCGGCTTACCACACAATTCTGTGGCCGCTTCAAATATATCTGCCAGCTTTTTTGCTGAGGTAAGAATCTTTGCATCATATTCTGGCAATTCAAATTCAGAGACGTACCGGGCAAACTTCTCATCCCGAAGCTCCGGCTGATTACTCTTAAGCTGCTGCAAATATGCATCACTGATAACAAGAGGCGCCAGATCTGGTTCTGGAAAATACCGATAATCCTGTGCATCCTCCTTAGAACGCATGGCATAGGAATATCCCTGCTCATCATTCCATCTCCTGGTTTCCTGCACCACCTGCTCTCCAGCTTCTATCAGGTCAATCTGCCGGGCTGCCTCGGCTTCAATTGCTCTTGCAATCGCCTTAAAGGAACCGATATTTTTCATCTCAGTCCGTGTCCCAAAATCTTTGGCTCCCTTTTCCCGTACAGATAAATTTACATCTGCACGCATAGATCCTTCCTGCATTTTACAGTCGGAAGCTCCCAGATACTGAATGATCATGCGCAGTTTGTCAAGATAGGCAATGACTTCCTCTGCCGACCGCATATCCGGTTCTGAAACAATCTCTATCAAGGGCACGCCAGAACGGTTATAATCTACCAAAGATACTTCTTCCCAGTCATCATGCACCAGTTTCCCTGCATCTTCCTCCATATGGATTTCATGAATGCCTATGGTCTTTATTCCAGATTCTGTTTCAATTTCAACGCCGCCGTCGTAACATATGGGAAGATAAAGCTGGGAAATCTGATAATTCTGAGGATTATCTGGATAAAAATAATTTTTGCGGTCAAATTTACTGTTTTGATTTATTTTGCAGCCTGTGGCAAGCCCCACCGCAAGAGCATATTCCACCACCTTTTTATTCAGCACGGGAAGAGAGCCTGGCATTCCGGTACAGACTGGACAGGTGTGTGTATTAGGCGCACTTCCAAATGCAGTAGAACAGGAGCAGAAGATTTTCGTTTTTGTTGCCAGCTCCACATGAACTTCCAGCCCTATGACAGTTTCGTATTCTTTACTCATAATCTTCTCTCCTTTCTATTGCTCTGCCAGAGGGCTTCGCTGATAAGTCCTGGTCTGCTCATAAGTATATGCTGCACGGATGATCTTTTTCTCCTGAAAGCAGTCCCCGATCATCTGCAGTCCAATAGGAAGTCCTTTTTTGTCCAGTCCGCAGGGAAGACTGATGCCAGGAAGCCCTGCAAGATTCACAGAAACGGTATATATATCTCCCAGATACATTTTTAACGGATCACTTAAAGACTCTCCCAGCCTGGGAGCTGTCGTAGGAGCCGCCGGCCCCAAAATGATATCATATTTAGCAAATGCTCTGTCAAATGCCTGCTTGATCAATGCTTTGGTGCGCAAAGCTTTCAAATAATAAGCGTCATAGTACCCAGAGCTTAAGACAAAAGACCCCAGCATAATCCGTCGTTTCACCTCTGCCCCGAAGCCTTCTGAGCGGGACTTCTTATACATGCTGTGAAGCCCTTCATATTCCTTAGCACGGTAACCGTATTTCACTCCGTCAAACCGCTCCAGATTTGAACTTGCCTCAGCAGCGGCAATCACGTAGTAAGCTGGTATGGCATACTCCACCAGGCTTAAATCAAATTCTTCCACAATGGCTCCCTTTTCTTCTAATTTCTTGGCGGCTGTAAGAACTGCCTCTTCTACTTCTATATCCAGCCCTTCTCCCAGATAATCTCTGGGGATGCCGATCTTCATGCCCTTCACATCATCCACCAGCGCAGCAGCAAAATCAGTATCCTTTCGCTTGATGGAAGTAGAATCTTTCTTATCATGTGAAGTAATCGTTTCCAGAATCACTGCACAATCTGTTACATCTTTTGCAACAGGACCTACTTGGTCCAGGGAAGAACCATAGGCAATCAGCCCATAACGTGAAACAGTTCCATAAGTAGGCTTTATGCCAGTAACCCCACAGAAAGCGCATGGCTGGCGTATAGACCCGCCAGTATCAGAGCCGAGTGCATATGGCACTTCCTCTGCCGCCACTGCTGCACAGCTTCCCCCAGAAGATCCTCCTGGCACATACTCCGTATTCCAGGGGTTTCTGGTAACTCCATACGCAGAAGTTTCTGTGGTGCTTCCCATGGCAAATTCATCCATATTGGTTTTGCCGATAATAACTGCGCCTGCCTTCTCCAGATTACGCACTGCTTCGGCAGTGTATGTGGGGACAAAGTTATTTAAAATCTTAGAACTGCAGGTGGTCAGCATCCCCTGGGTACACAAATTATCTTTAATTGCCACAGGAACTCCTGCAAGAGGACTTAAAAAAACTCCTTCCTCGATTTTTTTCTGAACTTCTCTGGCACGTTTTAAGGCTCCTTCTCTGTCTATGGTGACAAAACTGTGTACGTGTTCTTCCTTTGCTAGAACAGCGTCCAAGGAAGCCTGAACAGCCTCTTCTGCCGTCACTTCACCGGCTTTGATTTTTTCCCCCAGTGCAACGGCTGTCAATGATAGTAATTTCATCTTTTTCCTCCTTACTGGTCTACAGTCT
>CAJUCK010000023.1:16229-33854 GCA_910585395.1 uncultured Lachnospiraceae bacterium | reverse complement strand
TGAAAGAACCTCTGAACGACAGAGAAATGATTCGTGAGATTCAAAGAGGGAAAAAAGAATATCTCAATCACATTGCAGAGAAATATTACGATGATATTTACCGTTTCTGCTGTTATCAGACTGGAAACCGGCAGGATGCCTGGGATCTTGCCCAGGAAACGTTTCTGCATTTTATCAGGTATGTGGAACAGTACCATTATAAGAATCTAAAGGGATATCTTCTTACCATTGCCAGAAATGTATGTGTGGATTATTTCCGCAAATGTCAGAGAAGAAATCAGCAGGAAACGGATCTTTCCAGTGACATAGATTTGGTGGGAGGGGAAGCGTTAAGCTTCTGCACCAGACAGGAAGAAGTAATAGTCAGCGTAGAGGAATTGAGCCGTCAGCTTCCTGCCATGCAGCGGGAAGCAGTTATTTTATATTATGGTTATGGCTATAAATATCGGGAAATTGCCCATATGACGGGAGTAGGCATTGCCACAGTAAAATCCAGAGTCCATCAGGGAACAGAGAAACTCAGACGGATGGCAAAGAAGGAGGAATTGTGTGAAGAATAAAGGAATTTTATTGGAAGAAATTCAGATAGAGGGAAAAGCTCAGGTGTTAGAACAGATCTATGAGGCTGTGGAAGCAAAAAATATCCGCTATCAGCCCACGTTGATACAGATGGTGCTGGGACAGATAAAATATCTGTCGCTTCCTGCACTGGGAGGGCAGATTGCCTGTCTGTTTCTGATTTTCGCCATGTGCATTTATCTTGAGAAGAGCCAGGCACAGCTTATGATCTGGCTGGGAACAGGTTCTGTGCTTGCCGCCTGTCTGGGGGTATTTCTGATGATGGAACTGTGCCGCAGCAGTTCCTTTCATATGGTGGAACTGGAGCAAAGCTGTTATCTCAATGTAAAACAGTTATGGTGTGTGAAAATGATTATTTTTGGCTGTCTGGACCTGGTGGTTCTGACGGCTCTTATTGCAGGGGTATCTAAAAATGTTTCCTGCGGGATGTTTCCAGTGATTTTGTATTTTATGGTCCCTTTTGTAATTTCCAGTGGGCTGCAGTTTCTGGTCTTTACTATATTCCGCAGAGGGAAGCGAGAATATCTGCAGATGGGTGCGGCAGTTTTTATCAGCGTTTTGTCACTGGTTCCCTTAAGTGAACCAAGGCTTTATACTTTTGCCTGTCTGGGATTTTGGGTGCTGGCGCTTCTGATCGGAGCGGGACTTCTTATTGGAGAAATTATTTTATTTTATCGGATGATTTGCAGTGAAAATGAATTTTATACAGTGGAACTGTAACAGATTATATAAGAAAGAGGAGAAAAGATGCCAGAATTAAGGTTGGAACACATCAGTAAATGTTATAAGGGTCTGTCGGCAGTGGCAGAAATGGAATACGTGTTTCAGAAGGGGATTTATGGTCTTCTGGGAGCGAACGGAGCTGGGAAAACCACATTGCTGCGCATGATTGTTGGGGTTCTGCAGCCAGATTTTGGCCGGATTCTGTGCAATCAGCAGGATATTTCACATTTGGGCGGAGAATATCGGAGAATGCTGGGATATCTGCCTCAGGAATTCGGTTATTATCCTAATTTTACAGTTCATCGTTATATGAGATATCTTGCAGAGTTAAAGGCAGTGCCTCCAGAGCTTGCGGAGGAGCGAATTGATGAGATGCTGAACAGGGTGGGTCTATATCACCAGAAGAGACAGCGGATGAAGAATCTTTCTGGCGGGATGATACGTCGCGTGGGGATTGCGCAGGCTCTTTTGAATGATCCTGATATTTTGGTATTGGATGAGCCTACTGCCGGGCTGGATCCCAGGGAGCGCATTCGGTTCCGTAACTTTGTAAGTGAGCTGGGAAGAGAGAGGATTGTGATACTTTCCTCACACATTGTGGCGGATATCGAATACGTTGCAGATGAACTTCTTTTGATGAGAGCAGGAAAGCAGGTGGAAAGCGGCTCCTTGAGCCAGATTTGCAAAAAATTACAGGGAAAGGTATGGGAAAGTCTGGAATCATTGGAATCAGCCCGTCGGCTGAATCAGGAATTTGTTGTCAGCAGCATGAAAAATATGGAAGAAGGAAATGTCTGCGTGAGACTGCTGTCGGACAGAAAACCTGTAGAACATGCAGTTTTGACAGAGCCTGGATTAGAGGATGTATTTTTGTATCATATGATGCAGTAAAAAGGGAGGTGAACACCAGAATGCGTCTATGGAAGATGGAACTATACAAAGTTCTGAGACGTCCAGTATTAAGTTTTGGCTTATTTCTGATTATGGCGCTTCAGTGTTTTATTTTCTGGATTGATGTTTCAGGAAAACAAACCGAGATTGATGGCAATATTTACAAAGGAATTTCTGCAATTGAAGCTGACAGAGAGTTGACAGAAGAATATAAAGGTCCGTTTACTCTGAATAAGGCGGAACAGATCGTTGAAAGATTTGGATTTTCAGGTTATGGTATGGAGTTTGGACAGAAAGGTCCCAGGGTTAGAGAGGGAAATTTCTGCAGCCGGTGGGTGACAGATAACATGACGGATTTTAGCTATACAGAAACGAAACCATCCGCTTTTAAAGAAGGAGAAGTCTGGAAGGAACGGGGACAGCAGTATCTGGATAAAAGGATAGAATTTGGCTATACAGAGGGATGGGAATATTTTCACAGTCTGTGGAGCTGGTCTGTTTTGATTTTAAATGTGTGGTTAGTGCTGATGGTGATGCCTGTATTTTCTGAGGAGTACAGCAGAAAAACGGTTAATGTCCTGCTGACCACTGTTCATGGAACATGCAGAGATATCTGGGCAAAAATGGGAACGGCTCTGCTTTTAGGAATTGCCGCTTTTCTTGTGACAACTTTATGGCTGCTGGCATTGACGGCCACTGTTTATGGAATGGGGGGAATAGATGCCAGCGCAGGAATGTTTGACTATCGGGTGCTTGCTGTGGAAAACGGGAGCATGACAGTGGGGGAACATTTATGGCAGACTTTTGGGGCTAAGCTGGCGGCAGTCTGTCTCAATGTCTGTATAACATTGTTTTTTTCGGCGACATACAAAAATATAGTATCTGCAGTGGTTCTGAGGCTGGTTTCCCTTTATTCTCTGGCCTGGGTATTGAATGAGGTGGTTTACAGCCTGCTTTTTGAATGGATGTATGATTCTGGAGTGATTTATCGTTTCTGGGGCTGGATAACGCTGGATATTCTGGGCATTATCTGTTCTTCTACAACTTATTATCTTTCGTGGTCGGCAGTGATAGGAGTTCCCCAAAACTGGAAAATGATTATCTGGATTCTTTTATTTGTGATCATGTCGGCTGCCGTCTGGCGGGCAGCAGTGAATTATCGAAAGGAAAAATAAAATCAATTGATTTTTTGTATCGTTTGCTTTTTAATTATTTTGACAACAGGAATGAGATTTCGTCTGTTGTTTCACAGAGGGGGATATAGCTTTTCATGTCTGCTGCTCCTTTACACATTTTTGACAGGCAGGGCAGTATATGCTTCCCCTGCCGCCAACAGTGATGCGGTGAAGCGTTTCTTTGCAAAGCGGGCAGGGACTGCCCTCATGCCCATAAACCTGCAGAAATGGGGTGTTGCGGTAATCCCGTCCTTTGGTTTCCCAATATTCTTCTGCTGTTATTTGATTTTTATCAATAAAATAAGAAAGCCGCTCTCTGATCACGGTGACAAGCCGCTCCCAATCATTCATGTTTAAACTGTTTGCCGGGCGTGCTGGGTAAATTTGTGCTGTAAATAAAATTTCATCTGAATAGATATTGCCGATTCCGGCAATGACAGTCTGTTCTAAGAGACATTCTTTGATCGTCTTCTTACGTTTTCCTAAATGAGTGTTTAGGTATTCAACTGTTAATTCTGCATCAAATGGCTCTATGCCCAATTTATGAATTCCGCTGTATGTATCGACTTCGCCTGCTTTAAGCAGCCAGAAACGTCCAAAACGGCGTGTATCAGAGAAACGTAATTCCTTGTTATTATTCAATTGAAAAACGATATGTGTATGTTTTTCCTCTGGAAAATGCGCTGGGGCAAGCAGTAAACAGCCTGTCATTCGCAAATGCAGAATTACACGGTCATTACTGTTTAACTGAATGATCAGAAATTTTCCTCTGCGTGCCATGTGGGAAATAGTCTGACCTGTTATGCGCCTGCAAAATTCGTCTGCCCCAGGGTAGGCGGTAACTTCGGGACGTTTTACAGTTACTTTTGTAACGGTAAGTCCCTGTATCTGTGGTTCAATCACTCTCTTAATTGTCTCAACTTCTGGTAATTCAGGCATCATTTACACTCCTTTTTCGCTTTTGCTGGTTATTTTTCCTGCGTCCAGGTTCCTGGGTTGGTGTCGTCAGGAATTAATCCGTTCAGAATATCTTCATAATGTTTTACTTTATGATCCATATATTCAGCAGTGGCTTTTGCCTCTGCTGCTTTTTGATGGGCATGCTCCTGCTGTTTAAGAATAATCTCATATCTTGCCCGCAGATTTTCTTCAGACTCTTCCAGACGGCAGAGCTGGCAGTACTTTTGAATATCTTTTATGGAAGCGCCGCAGTTTTTCAGGTATGTGATGCCGCGCATCCAGTTGGCAGATTCTTCATTAAATATTCTGCGGTTGCCAGTGTCTCTCTGACATGGAAGCAGATTAATATCAGTGTAATAGCGTATGGTATGTTCTGTAGTATGAAACATATCTGCAAATTGCTTTATGGTATAATTCATATAATTTAATCCTCCAGCAGATTATGTAAAAAAGTATTGACCTCGAGTTACTCGAGGATGTTATACTTATTATAATCTATCGTTATATTTTATGCAATGGAAGGAGAGCAAAGTATGGGATATCTAGGTGAAGAAATTAGAAAGTTAGGGTTTGGGTTAATGCGTCTGCCGCAGAAAGAAGGGACAATTGATGTGGGGCAGGTAAAAGAAATGGTGGACTTGTTTATGGCGGCAGGGTTTACCTATTTTGACACAGCGTGGGCATACGCCGGAAGCGAGGAAGCAATACGTAAGGCATTGGTGGAGCGCTATCCCAGGGAAAGCTATCAGCTTGCCACCAAAAATGCGGCTTGGATCAACTGTAAGACAAAGGAAGAGGCATATGCGCAGTTTGAGGTTTCACTGGCGCAGACGGGGGCAGGATATTTTGATTTTTATCTGCTGCATAACCTGGGAGAGAGCAGAACCCATTATTTTGATGATTATGATATGTGGAACTGGGTGCAGGAGAAAAAGAAAAAGGGGCTTATCCATCATGTGGGATTTTCTTTTCATTCTACGCCAGAAGAACTGGAAGAGATTTTAAACGCCCATCCTCAAGCAGAGTTTGTCCAGCTTCAGATCAATTATGCAGACTGGGAAAATCCTGCGGTACAGTCCAGGCGGTGTTATGAAATAGCAAGAAAACATGGGAAGCCGGTTATTATTATGGAGCCTGTAAAAGGCGGAATGCTTGCCACGCCGCCTGAAACCGTAGAAAAAATCCTCAAGACGGCGGAGCCTGATAGCTCGGCGGCGTCCTGGGCAGTCCGCTTTGCAGCTGACTTAGAAGGTATCATTACCGTTCTTTCTGGAATGAGCAATATAGAGCAGATGAAAGATAATCTGTCCTATATAAAGCATTTTACTGGATTTACAGAGGATCAGAAAGAAACCTTAAAACAGGCGCAGGAAGAATTAAAGAAGATTCCTCTGATTCCATGTACTGCCTGCAATTATTGTGCAAAAGTGTGTCCTGAGAATATCGGAATTTCTGGTTCTTTTACAGCTATGAACTATTTAACTCTCTATGGTGATCTTGGACTGGCAAAGCATCAGGAGGACTGGCTGGTAGGCGGCCACGGGCAGAAACATGCGGACCAATGCATCAAATGCGGAAAATGTGAGGAAGCCTGCCCACAGCATATTGCTATCAGGAAGAAACTGGTGAAGGTAACAGAAGAGCTTTTAAAATAAGCACATATATACCGCCGTTTATCAGAAGTTCGTTCTTTAATTTAAGATGTTTTAGGAGAGGATTATACAAAAATTCAGACTGCTTTATCCTTGACATATACTGATAACTAAAATAGAATGATAACTAAATAAAGAAGGGGGAGATATAATATGGCAGAAATTATCTTTACAGCCAAAGGTCTTGAGAAGCAATATTGGAAAATAAAAACCTTTGAAAAATGTCAGGCGCTGGATGGCTTAGATATGGAAATTCACCGGGGAGATATTTATGGATTTGCAGGTGAAAATGGTGCTGGAAAAACGACATTAATGCGGATTATGACAGGCCGGGCCCGGCAGACAAGCGGTGAAATTGCTCTTTTTGGAAAAAGCAGCGTACATGAGCTGTGCAGGCAGCGTGGTCGGATTGGCGCGTTGATTGAGGCCCCAGCATTGTATCCTGGAATGACTGCAGAAGATAATCTGGAGGTGCTTCGCCTGCAGCGTGGTCTTGCAGGCAGAGGCTGCATTTCTGAGGTGCTGGAAACTGTCGGACTTTCGGATACAGAATCAAAGAAGGTTAAGGATTTTTCTCTGGGAATGAAACAGCGGATGGGACTTGCCATGGCGCTTTTGGGAAATCGAGAATTTTTAGTATTGGATGAGCCTGTGAACGGCTTGGACCCGGAGGGAATCATAGAACTTCGTGAATTATTAAAGAAATTGAATAAAGAAAGGGGCATTACGATACTGATATCAAGTCATCTGCTGGGGGAGCTGAATCAACTGGCCACTTGCTATGGTTTTATCCATAAGGGAAAAATGGTAGAGCAAATCTCAGCAGAGAAACTTAAGAAAAAATGCAGAAAGTATTTGAGTATTCGTGTGAATGACGTACATAAAACCGCTGAAATCCTTCAAAGGCAGTTTCCCAAACTTGAAACAGAAATTATTACAGAGAACCGAGTGCATCTTTATGGTTTTTCTGGAGATACAGGGGAGGTTATAAAGGCGCTGGTTATGGGAGAGATAAATATGAAGGAAATTAAGCCTGAATGCTCTAGCCTGGAACAATATTATATGTCAGTGATCAAAGGGGGAAGTATATGAGGTGTTTAGTTAATGCAGAATGGTTTAAGCTGAAAAAATCATTGGGATTTAAGATACTGCTTTTGGGGAATGCAGCAGTCACTTTCCTGATGGCAATTCTGTACATATTTGTACTAGATTCTACGCTTACAGGATATCAAATAATGAAAAGCAGTCTGGCTCTGGCTCTTTATCATGCGTACATAGGGTATTTGTTTGCAGCCATTTTTTGCTGCAGCGAATTTTCTAACCGTACTTTTGCCATGAGCTTATTATGCGGCTATTCCAGAAAGCAAATATTTTTATCAAAAGCCGTAGTTTTTTTTCTGGGAGCAGTGATACTTTTTTTGGAAGCTGTAGGGCTTGAAACAATCTTTTTTTCAGCTGGCAACGGTTTTGGTGCAGAATGGAATCTAAAAAATGAGATAACCATTTTGAGGCTGTTAGGTTTAGGATTGATAGGATGTCTTGCGATGGCGGCTGTAATGATTTTTGTTGCGGCAGCTGCAAAAAAAAGTATAATAACATTTGGTGCAGGTATAGGATGTACTTACGTTTTATTATGGACGGAAACTACATTTTATGATAATCCGCTGCCTTTTGTGAAATATTTATATACTTATCAAATCAGGCAGTTGAATTTTGGGGGAGAACAATTCTCAACGGGTTTGTTTCTGGCAGTTGTGATTGTAACGTTTATTGTTGCACTGACATCGGCGGCTTTTATTTTTGAAAAGTCTGAATTAAAATAGGAGAGATAGATGTTATAAATATTTACAGGGCTTGTAAAAGGTTTTTCTGTTATAAAATTAATAAAAAAGAACTTGCTTTTTTTGAAATTTATGTTATGCTAATGGTTATAATTGAAGAGAAAGAGGTGGAAGGATGATTAACTTTTCTTGCAGATAATAGTAAAAACAGAGGTGCTGATATTTCAGTGCTGTTTTCTTGCAAGAAAGTTATAAGTCTGTCCGTCTTTGCATAAATTTATCTCCACTCCGTAAAGTGGTATTTTTTGTTATGGCGAGCTGCAGGAATTTACTTTCTTGCGGCTTTTGTTTTATGGAGATTGTATTATCACTGTGAAGTGCTAAAATGGCATGTTTCAGTGAAATAAAGTTTTACACATACCAGGTGTATGAAAGGAGCTGGATTTATGTCGATGATAAAAATAGAAAATCTTACGTTTTCCTATCCATCTAGTTACGATAATATATTTGAGAATGCAAATGTTCAGATTGATACAGACTGGAAACTGGGATTTGTAGGAAGAAATGGGAGAGGTAAAACAACACTTTTAAATCTTCTTCAGGGGAAATATGAATACAGTGGAAAAATTATCAGTTCTGCAGAGTTTGATTATTTTCCTTATTATGTTGCTGATAGAAGCCTGATGACAGGAGATATACTGCCAGAAATCTGTCCTGATGCAGAAGAGTGGGAATTGATGCGAGAACTGTCTTATCTGCAGGTAGATCAGGAGGTGCTGTGGAGACCTTTTGAAACATTGTCAAATGGCGAACAGACCAAAATTTTGCTGGCAGCGCTTTTCCTTAATGAGGGGCATTTTCTGCTGATTGATGAGCCAACCAACCATCTGGATACAAAGGCAAGACAAGTTGTATCGTCTTATCTGAAAAAGAAAAAAGGGTTTATGCTAGTTTCACATGACCGCTATTTTCTGGATGGCTGTGTGGATCACATTCTTTCTTTGAATAGAGCTGATATTGAAGTTCAGAGCGGAAATTTTTCTTCCTGGATGGAGAACTTCAAACGGCAGCAGGATTCTGAGCAGACACAGAATGAACGTTTGAAAAAAGATATCAGCCGTCTGCGGCAGGCTGCGAAGCGTACGGCAGTTTGGTCAGGCAGGGTGGAGGCTTCCAAAATCGGTGCAGCCGATAAAGGGTATGTTGGGCACAAAGCGGCAAAAATGATGAAACGAGCGAAGTCTATAGAGGCGAGACAAAATCAGGCAGTTCAGGAGAAATCAGGGCTGCTGAGAAATATGGAAACGGCGGAGGAACTTAAGATTCTTCCATTATCGTATCACACAGATACGTTAGTTGCTTTTTCGGAAACAGAGGTCTGGTATGGCAGTAAAAAAGTGTGCGGTCCAGTATCTTTTACTCTGCGGCAGGGAGAGCGTATTGTTCTGGAAGGGAGAAACGGAAGCGGCAAGAGCAGTCTGCTTAAAATTTTGACAGGAGAATCTATACAGCATACAGGTACAGTTACGGTAGGGAGCGGGCTTGTAATTTCTTATGTACCTCAGGACACATCTTTTCTGCGTGGTTCACTGTCTGACTTTGCAAAGGAGCGTCACATAGATGAGACGCTGTTTAAAGCAATTCTGCGGAAACTGGATTTTGAACGGGTGCAGTTTGAAAAAGATATGGAAGATTTCTCCGGCGGTCAGAAGAAAAAGGTATTGATTGCAATGAGCCTGTGCCAGCAGGCACATCTGTATGTTTGGGATGAACCTCTGAATTTTGTGGATATTTATTCTCGTATACAGATGGAACAGCTTATCAAAGAGTTTTCTCCTACTATGCTGCTGGTGGAACACGACAGAGCGTTTTGTGAGACAGTGTCCACAAAAATAGTCTCAATATAGCAAATTTCAGAAAACCAGAGAGGTGAAATAATGCATATAACCATGTATCAGAAATATGAGGAAGACTGTCAGAAAAAATTAGATAAAATTTCCGCTTTATGCAGTCAAATTTCTTTTTGGCGCAGTATTACTTTTTTAGCGGCAGGGTTGTTGTTTTATATTAGTTACAGTCAGAAAAATCCTGCATTTTGTCTTCCGGGGGCGGCAGCGGTGATTCTTTTTATTCTGCTGGTCCGGCAGCATATCAAGCTGGAGGATGAGCAGAGATTTCTGACAGATTACCAGTCTGCTGCCAGAGATTACATTGCACGTTATGATGATGGCTGGAAGAATTTTACAGTGAATGGGGAACGCTATAACAGTGACGATTTTCCAGAGGCAAGGGATTTGGATATCTTTGGAAAAAATTCACTCTATCAGTACATCTGCACGGCAAGCACAATCTGGGGACAGGATCAGCTTGCAGAATGGCTGAAAAAGCCTGGAAAAAAGCTGGATGAAATAAAAAAACGCCAGCAGGCGGCAGCAGAACTGGCAGAAAATTCTGCATTTACCATGAACTTTGAGGCGGCGGCAAGAAGTTTAAGAGATACAGAGTATAAAGATTCCCAAAAGGTCATGGAGGGCTTTTTTCATGCTCTTGAACAGAAAAGCAGGCCATGCAGACTGCGCAAAATTTTAATTTGGTTCTGCCCTGTGATTACACTGTCATGTTTACTTTCAGCAATATTAGGTGTCAGCAGACAATTTACATGGCCGTGTTTCATATTCGGTTTTTTTGTACAGTTACTGTCAGCTTTTGCAGGAGCCTATTGGAATCAAAAGATATTTGGCCCTGTATACAAGATGAATCAGGCAATAACCCCTTATCGTAAATTATTAGAATGTCTGGAACAGGAATCTTTTGACAGCTTGTATCTTACTGCGCTGCAGGAACGTCTTTTTCAGGATCAGTCTGCACTGAATGGATTGCGAGAACTGGAATCTGTGACGGATGCTGTAAAAACCCGCTGCAACCTTTACGCTTTCATATTTTGCAATGGCTTGTTTTTATATGATTATCATTGTGTGGAAAGGTATGCAGAATGGAAAAAGCGTTATGAAGATGATGTCAAGATTTGGCTGGAAACGATAGGAGAAGTTGAGGCATTAATTAGTCTGGGCGTTATTTATCATACAAGAAAAATTCACATACTGCCGCAGATACAAGATATGCCTTGTCCGCATTTGTCTGCTGGGGATATCAGGCATCCATTAATAAAAGAGTCGTCTGCAGTGGGGAATGATATAAAGCTGGAGCATAATACCTGCATCATAACAGGATCTAATATGTCAGGAAAAACAACTTTTATGCGCAGCATAGGCATTAATCTGGTTCTTGCTTATGCTGGCGGTTTCTGTACAGCTTCAAACTTATGTGTCTCGATTATGGAAGTATGTACTTCCATGCGCACAGAAGATAATGTAAATGAGGGAATTTCAACCTTTTATGCAGAACTGCTCCGTATTAAGAAGATGATTGAGATCAGCAGCAAAGAGATACCTATGATATCTCTGATTGATGAGATCTATAAAGGGACAAATTCAAAAGACAGAATATTTGCGGCTGGAAAGACAGTTCAAAAACTTTCACGCCCTCATGGGTTCACGATATTGACCACCCACGATTTTGAACTTTGTGATTTGGAAACAGATTTAAAAGCAGATGCAGAAAATTACCATTTTGCAGAATACTATGAGAATAATAAAATTTATTTCGATTATAAGTTGAAAAAAGGACGCTGTACAACGACAAACGCCCGATATCTTCTGCATATGGCAGGTATTCTCTGAATGTTTTTGTTCCTGCTGCTCTTCCCTTGAAAATTCTCAAATACCCTCTTTTCATAATAAATTATACCATAAAAATCCCCAAATTTCAAGGCTGGTAAGCATTTCACCATGGTGTTATAATCAGTTTCACGTTACTGTTTACGATCATGTCATATAAGGAGGAATGTTCTTGAATCAGGATTGGATGGTTTTACTACAACGGGAGAATCAATTGGTTAAAGTTATTGAGACAAATCAGGCGGCAGAGAAATATGGGCTTGTGTTAAGTGAAGAGGAAGCAGGTCTGATTCTGGAAGAACGATGCAGTGCATTAAAGGAACAGAGAAGGGTAGAATTTGGGGAAGGGATTACACCGCAGATTATCTATGAGTTTTGCGATTCCAGTTTCATTGATCAGAATAATTATGTCAGCACCATCATACGACTGCAGGAAATATTTTATCTGTACAAGAATGAGATGCAGGATGAGATCACAGATGCAGAGCTGCTGCATTTTATGAAGGAGCAATTTGAGGACATTTGCTTTGGAGATTTAGATTATCTGGAAGGGACATGTCTCAATATTTTTTCTCAGGCAATCCGTGCAGGTTACCGAAAATATAAAACTTCCCAGGGATATGGAGAGTATGCGGAATTTGATGAAGTCAAAAGATGGGATTACGAGCTGTATCTGGAGGCATTAGATAATCTTTGGGGAAGGTGATAAAGTATGAATTATCAAATGGAAGAATTGCTGCCGGTAGTTGGCAGACTGGCGGAAAAGTATACCTCTTTTGAGAATACGTCTATGACTTATGAAAAGGCAGAACAACTGATGGAAGCTGTATTATATTGCATTCAGGAAATGGAACTGCCAGAAGAAAAAGCTCTGGCGTCAGCAAAAAAGATTCCGGCACAGCAGGCGTATGATTTGGGGATTGTCTGTGTGGAGAACAAGGCAAAAGAAGCCCTTAAAATATATAACGAGATTTTGCCAGATTTCCGCTGGTATGGAAACCGCTGTCTGCGTGATACCTTTGTAAAGGCAATGCCAGAATTTTTTAAGTGGTATGATATTAGATTTGAGCCGCAGAATACAATTCTGACTCTGGATTATCCAGTACTGAAAGATATTTCTGGATATACAGGGATAGATAAAATTTATGAATTCATTCATTGTATCTGCCTGGAACAGGAATTTCTGCACAAATTTCCGGAAGAATTTGTGAGAAAAATATTGACAGACTATCATAAGAGTTACCAGGATTTGGCAGATAACCTCTGTGAGATTGTTCTGAGGGCTTTTATCCGGCATTTTCTAGCAGGTAAGCCATTATTAGAGCAGGATTTGAATACAGAAGATTTCATTAAGATACAGGAAATACTGCAGCGGGGCAGTGGGGGGAATATCAGTGATCAACTGATACAGGCAGTAAGATCATTTTTGGAAAAATATTATGATGACAGAGGGGAACTGGCAGAGTATTTGATACAGGCTGTGCCAGGAATTGTTATCAGGATGCAGGTACAGACGATTTAGAAGAAGCAAAGTTATGAAGATTTTCGTATGTGACAAGGAATGGCAGAAGTTGACAGCTCTGTCAAATCACATAGCAGCGTCTGTTTTCTGACAACAGAAACTATTGCTTTATTTGAGAAAGAACGCAGGGAACACTTTAGAAACAAAAGATGTGATCTGCCTCTGCTGTCTGGAGAATTTTGGATTTGATTTTCAGACAGCAGAGATATGAGGTTTATGAAAATGATGATTTTTTTGTCTTTGTGCATGTATCCCATAGTAAAGGTTTTTATCACAATTCTTTGAAATTATAAAAAATGTCATTTAAACTTTAGGCGCCAGCAAAATAAAATTGATATTTACGGAATGACGGGTCTGCCATTTTGTATCAAATCAATTTTAAGCTTTTTACGGCAGACAGTCTGCATTGATTTGTCCGCAATCTGATCACAAAATTCTGTAAGCCATATTCTGATGGTTTCTTCGAAACATTCATCTTCGTAATAATTAGGATATTCCAGCAGAATATCATTATGACGTGTCAGCATACATTCCTTTTTCTGATAAAATTCTGGAAACAATTCATTTAAATACGTTTCATAAAAAGCGAAATTCATATGAAAAAGAATGCAGCTGATACGCAGAAAGTCAATGAAAGTCATAGGAATTTCTCCAATTAATTTCAGTTTGTCTTCCTGGCAGCATAAAGAATAAAATAATGTCTGTTCTTTTTCTGTCTCTTTGTCAAAATCGTGCGTGCTCAATAGCTCTCCCTCTCTTTAACACAGCCGGATATGCGGCAGCTCTTTATGCAGATTATAGCCGAATATTCGGCTATAATCAAGTGACAAAAGTGCACGAAAAAGATTCTTTATTGCCATTTATTCGGCAATGTATTACAAACAGTAATTTCCTATAATTACAATATAGATTTGTAATTAAGGAAGTGATTGTTATTATAAGTTATGAACCTTTGTGGAATACCTTAAAACGGAAAGAAATCAGCCAGTATATTTTGATAAAAGAATATGGCTTTAGTACAGGTACTTTAGATGCACTGCGAAAAAATAAAAGCATAACATTGAATACGCTGCATGACATTTGTATGATGCTGAATTGCGATATTGCAGACGTAGTGGAATTTAAAACCGAGTAATGCGTATATTCAAGGATTTTTGTAATTTTAGATGTATTATATAAAAGTATTATAGATATATATTATATAAATGTCAATATAACAGTAATATAATAAATTACAAAAAAGTAGTTCAGAGGTGTGGAAAAATGGAAGACAGATTTGTAGTAAGACCTAAGAAAATGGACAGAAAAGAGGACAAATCGGTTGTGATGACGTTGAGAATGGATAAGGAGCTGCAAGAAGAATTTGATATTTTATCAGCAAAAAGTGATCGTTCAAGAAATGAGCTTATGTGCAGGGCGCTGCGTTATGCTCTGGAACATTTAGAGTTTATTCCTGAGAGTGCAAAGGAAGAATAAGCAGCAGTTTTTACGTGGAAACTTGTTTCGTGCTGACAGAAAGGCAGAGTATTTAATACGGGGAAGATTTCTTTCTGGCAGCACAGTTTTGTTATTAAGTTTCTGAATTGTTAAGTTTCTAGATTATTAAGTTTCTGAATTATTAAGTTTCTGAATTATTGAAGCTGCTGTTGTTAGGATAGCCGAATATCCGGCAATGTAATGTAAATACTATTTTCCTATAATTACAATATAAATTTGTAATTAAGGAAGTGATTACTATTATAAGTTATGAACCTTTGTGGAATACTTTAAAACGGAAAAATATCAGTCAGTATATGTTGATAAAGGAATATGGTTTCAGTACAGGTACTTTAGATGCGCTGCGAAAAAATAGAAGCATAACGTTGAATACACTGCATGATATCTGTGTAATGCTGGATTGTGATATTACGGATGTTGTGGAATTTAAAATGGAATGATATGGTTTGTGAAAAGGGGTTCGCCTGCTGTTTTACAGTTTGCAGCAGGAATTTTAATCGGAAAATTCGTTGTTTTCTGACTTTTTGCCACAGTCGTTGTTTAAAACTTCAATCATCATCTGCGCGCCTAAACAGAAGCCATCAATAAACATAGATGAAAAATCCAGTGGAATTGTGTCCAGCTGTTCATCCATAATTTCTATAAAGCGTTTGTCTAAAGGAGGTTCCAGCTGTTCTAATGTTTTAATGAAGTCTGTATAGTGGCGGCAATGCTCTCTGCGTATTTTCTGATAGGAATCCTGCAATGGCTGATATTGTTCTACAGGGCAGAGTTTCCCGCTGTAAAGTTGTTGTAATACGGTGTTCATCTCATCATCCTTTCTGTGATTATATTTGTATTATATCTATGTATTATAAATATATGATATATAAAAGTCAATATACCGGTAATATAATAGACTACATAAAAGTAATGCAGAGGTGTGGAAATGGAAGACAGATTTGTGATTCGGCCAAAGAAAACGGATAAAAAAGAAGATAAATCGGTTGTGATGACTTTGAGAATGGATAAGGAACTTCAGGAAAGATTTGACAGTTTGTCAGCCAAAAGTGATCGCTCAAGAAATGAACTTATGTGCAGAGCATTGCGCTATGCGCTGGAGCATCTGGAATTTATTCCAGAAAGCGAAGAAGAATAAAAAATTTCGGTCTGCCTAAGTTCTTTGAATCATCAAGAGACTGCTGTAAGTCAGCCGCAAGCATCATATCTACAGATAGTTGCAGTTTAGAAAGTGATAAGATGCTTGTAGAAGATTTACAGCAGTCTCTTTTTATATTATTTCCGAAAACCTGCCCGCTTGCGCAGGGTAGGGTCTAAGATCCGTTTGCGGATGCGCAGACTTTCAGGTGTGACTTCCAAAAGTTCATCAGAATCAATAAATTCCAATGCCTGTTCCAGACTTAAGACTCTGGGCGGTGTCAGAGTAAGCGCTTCATCAGCGCTGGAAGAACGGGTATTGGTAAGGTGTTTCTTCTTACAGACATTGATCTCGATATCTTCTGGTTTTGCACTCTGCCCAATAACCATGCCAGCGTAAACTTTTGCACCTGCGCCGATAAACAGAGTTCCGCGGTCTTGTGCACTAAACAGTCCATAAGTGACGGATTCCCCTGATTCAAAAGCAATCAGAGAACCTTGCTTGCGGTAAGTGATATCTCCTTTGTAGGACTCATATCCGTTAAATATGGTATTGATAATGCCGTTTCCTTTGGTATCAGTCATAAATTCACTTCTGTAGCCAATAAGACCACGGGACGGAATGTTGAATTCCAGACGGGTATAACCGCCGCTGATGGGGCCCATATTGCGCAGCTCACCCTTTCGCTGGCTTAATTTCTCAATAACTGCTCCAGTAAATTCATCTGGCACGTCCACATAGGCGAGCTCCATTGGCTCTAGTTTTTTGCCTTTTTCGTCAGTATGGTATAAAACCTCAGCTTTGCTGACGGCAAATTCATATCCTTCCCGCCGCATGTTTTCAATTAATACAGATAAATGAAGTTCGCCTCGGCCAGATACCTTTAAGCTGTCTGGACTGTCTGTTTCTTCCACTCGAAGTGAAACATCAGTATTTAATTCCCGGAACAGACGGTCACGGATGTGTCTGGAGGTGACAAATTTTCCTTCCTGACCAGCAAGAGGACTGTCATTTACAATAAAATTCATAGAAATGGTGGGTTCGGAAATTTTCTGAAAATCAATTGCCTGCGGATTTTCTGGTGAACAGATAGTATCTCCGATATGAATGTCTGCAATTCCGGAAATGGCAACTATGGAACCGATTTTTGCCTCAGTGACATCCACTTTGTTTAATCCGTCAAATTCATATAATTTGCTGATACGCACTTTCTGCAGCTTGTCCGGTTCATGGTGGTTTACCACAACGGCATCTTGATTGACTTTCAGGCAGCCATTATCCACTTTGCCGACGCCGATGCGGCCAACATATTCATTGTAGTCAATGGTGCTGATCAATACCTGTGTGTTGGCCTTTGGATCTCCTTCTGGCGCAGGAATATATTGAAGGATCGTTTCAAAAAGAGCGGTCATATCTTTTTTCTCATGGTTCAGGTCTTTGACGGCGTAGCCTTCCCGGGCAGAAGCGTAGAGGAAGGGGCAGTCAAGCTGCTCGTCTGAGGCGTCCAGATCCATGAACAGCTCCAGCACTTCGTCAATTACTTCGTCGGGGCGCGCCTCTGGACGATCAATTTTGTTGATGCAGACAATTACCGGCAGGTTCAGGGAAAGAGCTTTCATCAGTACAAATTTAGTCTGAGGCATGGCGCCCTCAAAAGCGTCCACAACCAAGACGACACCATTTACCATTTTCAGGACACGTTCCACTTCACCTCCAAAATCGGCATGTCCTGGAGTGTCAATAATATTGATTTTTGTATCCTTATAAAAAACAGCAGTATTTTTAGAGAGAATGGTAATTCCTCTTTCCCGCTCAATATCATTAGAATCCATAACACGCTCCTGCACTTCCTGGTTGGCACGGAACACACCGCTCTGTTTCAGCAGCTCGTCCACCAGGGTAGTCTTGCCATGGTCTACATGGGCAATGATCGCTATATTACGAATATCCTCACGTTTCATGTTCATAAA
>CAJUCK010000023.1:12492-16219 GCA_910585395.1 uncultured Lachnospiraceae bacterium | reverse complement strand
GGGTAAATTGCAAAAAATTACTAGTATTATACCGCCCATAAGAGGATTTGGCAAGTTTTATATGATATTTTTGTATTTGTAGCAAGAGGGAAGACAATTTGATACAAACAAAGGTTCGCAAAACTCTAGATATATTTGTTGGAATATGATATAATTTGCAACAAGTAAATATTCTAATGAAAGAAAAGGAAACGTATTTTAAGATGGATAACATAGGAAAAAGAATAACAGGTATGATAGTAATTGTCTGGATGGCAGTGATTTTTGTATTTTCTGCGCAGCCTGCACAGCAGTCTTCTAAGACAAGCCATTCTGTATCATACAAGATTGCACAATGGCAGAACCGTTTACTGGGTCAGGAAAAAACAGAAGAAGAGCTGGCTGCACAGGCAGAGTCTATGCAGCTTGTGGTGCGTAAAGGAGCACATATGGGTGAATATGCATTACTTGCGTTTCTTGTGTGTTTCCATTTAAGCTGCTATAATATGAGCAAAAGCAAAATGGCTCTGTTGTCATTAGGGATTACAGCCTGCTATGCAGCCTCTGATGAATTTCACCAGATATTTGTGCCAGGGCGGGCAGGAAGACTGACAGATGTGTGTATTGATACCATAGGCGGGGGACTGGGAATAATGTTTTTTCTTCTGGTTTTTTATATTAGGCGGAAATTGACAGTATGAAGCAGTCACAGCAGGTTTTATACCCAATTCCAGGCGTAACTTTCTATAGAAATAAGAAATGCAGAGTTTATAAAGTGTTAAGTTTTAAGAATAATTTTGGCTTTGCACTTTTTTTGTATTCAGAATTTTATTCCAGACTGCAGTTGCAAAGGAAAATGGGGAAAAGCCGTTGATATATTTGTGTGTTTTGATATAATATAAAGTAATATTTTTACAGAAAGAGCTCTCTGATACAATGATGATTTAGTTTATGAAAGCACAGGAGGATTTCTAAATGAGTGATGAAAATAATGTATATGACAGCAATGAACAGAACAGTCAGGCAGGGCATCAGTCTCCCTATGATAATCAGGTGAATAATGGCGGCGGACCGGTGAAGCTGGATAAGAACCATCAACCTCAGAATGAGGGGCAGGTACAGCAGCCGTATGGAAATCAGGCTCAGCAGCCAGGTTACAGCCAGCAGCCGTATGGAAATCAGGCTCAGCAGCCAGGTTATAACCAGCAGCCATATGGAGACCAGGCTCAGCGGCCAGGTTATAATCAGCAGTCGTATGGAGACCAGGCTCAGCAGCCAGGTTATAATCAGCAGCCATATGGAGGGCAGGACCAATATACTCCAGCTTCTGGCTGCACAGAACCAATGTACCAGCAGCAAAGTCAGAGCACCATTTCAGCAGAAAGCGGTGGGTTTGGTATTGCGTCTATGATTTGCGGTATTATTGCGCTGATTACCTGCTGTCTGTGGTGTACTTGTATTCCGCTGGCGATTGTTTCTATTGTGTTAGGCATTTTGCAGCTTAGTAAAGGGACGGCAAAAGGGATGGCAATTGCCGGCATCGTATGTTCTTCTATTGCTTTGATTTTACTGCTGATTCTTACGGTTGTAGGGGTTTTTGTTCAGAATTCTCCAGCATATTATGATATCATGCGGGAACTGCAGTATATGGATTATAGACATCATATGTAAACCGTATAGATTCTATATTGATTAAATAAGGAAGGAAAGGGGAAGGGATATGAAGAAATTTTATAGGAGTATCAGCGTATTCTTGATTTTGGTTTTGCTGTTTAGCGTATTTCCGCTGCAATATTTTGGAGCTTTTGTCAGTTATGCGCAGGAAGCGGGAGAGAAGCCTGTTTCAGGAACATGTGGTGAAGATGTCCGATGGGAGTTGACAGAAGATACCGAAACGGAATGGGATTTACAAGAAGGCACGCCGTACAAACTTACCCTGACGGGAACAGGGGAGATTGATTTTGGCGGGGATGTGTCGCCCTGGTATAAACATGGTTATTACAAAACGATTACTTCGATATCTATAGCAGAAGGAATTACCCGCATTCCATCCAATGCTTTTCTTTACTGTGTCAGTTTAAAATCTGTTACGCTGCCAGACAGTATTACAGAGATTGGCGAATCGGCTTTTGACTCCTGCAGCCTGCTGGAGACGGTAGTCTGCGGCTCGGGTTTAAAAACTATCGGTGCGAAAGCGTTTTATGATGATGTATCGCTGGTTTCCATCCAATTGCAGGAAGGACTGGAAATCATCGGCGGCTTTGCGTTTGCGGAGTGTGAAAAACTGTATGATATATCGCTTCCTGACAGCGTTACTTCTCTGGGAACAGATTGTTTTCGTCAGACAGCTGTTACCAGTCTGACGATCTCAAAGAATATGTCCACAGTGGCAAATGCCTTTGCGAGAGGAAGCAAGAGACTGGCGAGTCTTGAGTGTGCAAAAGAAAATGTGAATTTTCAGGCAGTGGGCAATGTTTTATATGAGCTGAAGGAGGGAAAACCATACCGGGCAATCGCATATGCGACAGCTTCGCCTTCTGAGTCCGTTCAGATTCAGGAAGGGACGGAGGCGATTGGTGAATGGGTGTTTGCCTATGCCGATACTATTACCAATCTTTCCCTGCCGTCTACCTTAAAAGAGATCAAAGAGCATGCGTTTGTGCAGTGCTCGAGATTAATAGAACTCAATATCCCCGACAGTGTGGAAACAATAGAATACAGTGCGTTTAACAGCTGCTCCCGCCTGACGAAAGTAACTGTAGGCAAGGGACTTGCGGCCATGCCAGGAGCAATTTTTGAAAGCTGTATGCAATTGGCGGATGTGATTGTCTCAGAAGAAAATCCGTATCTGGAAGCGATAGATAATGCGGTCTATAATAAAGAACATACAATTTTCTATTTTTATCCAGCGGGAAAAGCGGATCAGGAATACCATGTCTTAGATACCGTAGAAAGTTTGGCAGATTATTGCATAGAAAGGGCGATGGCGCTGAAAGAACTGTATATGCCGAAAAACCTTGTCCGTCTTGGCGAGGGAGCGCTTATCTGGAATTCCAATCTGAATTCTATTTATTTCCAGGGAAATGCGCCGCAATTAGCGTTTGAGAGTATAAAAGATAATGGGAAGCAGCTTTTGATTTATCACACTGCTTCTGCCAGCGGTTTCGATAGCTCTTATTGGAAAGCCTATAATCTGGTGGTCTGGGATCCGGATAATCCTGAGTTTGACGAAGGGAGTTTTGAAGGAGTTTTATGGAAGTATCAGGGAGATATTGGACGCATACAGTTTACTGGGACAGGAAAGATACCTGATTTTACGGGGGAAGATCCGGCGCCCTGGAACGATTATATGCACAGTATACA
Source organism: uncultured Lachnospiraceae bacterium (assembly GCA_910585395.1). GTDB lineage: Bacteria > Bacillota > Clostridia > Lachnospirales > Lachnospiraceae > Petralouisia. The sequence goes on along the minus strand of CAJUCK010000023.1, from coordinate 12,877 downwards.
GACCATTGAGTCAGAAGGGGTCACGGAATTTGGAGCATATGCTTTTTATGGTGCGGAGAAATTGCTCCGTTTTGAAACAGCAGGTTTAAAGAGAGTCGGGGCTTATACTTTTGCGGATTGCAAAAAACTATTGTTTATAGATGTTGGCGGAACGGAGCAAATTGGAGAGGGGGCATTCCAAAATGACAGTTCCATTCAAGGAGAGCTTACGCTGAAAGAGATTTCTTCCATTGGTGCAAGGGCATTTGAGGGCTGTGGCGCTCTGTCCGCGGCAGTGTTGAGCAGCCGGATTCAGACATTAGAAGAAAGAGTTTTTGCAGGGTGCACGTCAATGGCGAAATTTATTGTGCCGGAAAGCGTGTCTGTAATAAAATCAGGAGCTTTT
>CAJUCK010000023.1:1384-12482 GCA_910585395.1 uncultured Lachnospiraceae bacterium | reverse complement strand
GGACTTCGTACCATCAATCTTCCGGCCAATATACATACGATTGAGGCGCAGGCATTTCAGGGAAATGCGGCGTTGGAAAAAGCTTATTTTTATGGAGGAATCCCGGAAAACTGGGCAGAAGACAGTTTCCAGGAATGCGGCAAACTTACAATTTGCTATCGTAAGCTTAGGAATGAATGGGCTCGTCTGGGTGGTTCCTGGAATGGAATTCCGCTGCTGGGGCTGGACAAATTCTATACAGAGAAAAGAGACCACTATTCCTTTGGCAACAGTGCGGCTTCTTTTGGCTATCCGGCGAATTACCGTATTCCAAGACAACGGTATGTGGATATTTTGCACAGCATTATTTCCGGCAGTTATTATTATGCGATCGGAGGGAACTGGAACGGTTCTTGTTATGGAATGGCTGGAACTACACTGGAGTTTTATGAAAATGAGAATTTCCAGGTAACGGATTATAATAAGACGGCGGAGAATCTTTATGCTTTGACAGCGCCTGGAAGTAAAGACGCCGCTTTGACAAAACTGATTGAGGCTTACCAGATTTCACAGTGTAAAGGAGCCATTACAGGATGCGGCGGTCTGTTAAGCAGGAACATGGGAAAGTATCTGGAGATGATTCAGAAGGTAGAAGAATTTGAGCGTTCCGGCGGGCTTTCCGTGGATGCTCAGGCAGAACCGATTTTGCTGATGTTATATTCCTATTATGGAGCGCATGTGGTGGTTCCTGTTTCTGTAGAGCAGGCAGAAAACGGTGATTTTGAGATGAAAGTTTATGATCCCAATGATCCTTCGGCCATGCAGACGCTTGTCATTAAAAAAGATTTCAGCGAAATTTCTTATAAATTTTATATGTATGCTTCTTACCTTGATTATTCGGTAGTCGCCGCTGCAATGTCAGACGTAGAGCTTCACAGTGAAACTGCAAAAGAGTCTCTTTATCTTTCTATTGATAAGGAAGATGGAATTGTGGAAGACAAAGACGGCAAAGGGATTGATGAGATAGAAGGCGCGTATGAGCAGAAGCTTTTCCAGACAGGAGAAGAAGACGTATTTTCAGGAATCCGTAGTTTTGTACTGCCCAAAGGCGATTACACGCTTACCGCGGCAGAATCCGAAAGTTCTGCTGATACGAATGAGGATAGTACATTTTACCTTGCGACGGACGAATATTTTGCAGAAATTACTTCTTCTGACGAACATGCAGAATTAGAGGTAAATCAGACGGAAGAAGACAGCATAGTATTTACATTGAAATCAGAATCTGTGGAAAAGGAGACGGCGCAGCTGATTCTGGTAAATACAGAGGGAATGGAACGGAATTTTGAGATTGAGGGAAGCAGCGCCACAGTTACAGTGGCTGGCGACGATACCATTACAGTAGAGGTACCGGAACAGAAGAAGGTGTCTATGGATGGCCAGCAGATGGAAGTGACAAACGGACAGCTAGTCAGCTCTTTTATATCTTCTGATGAAGAGAAGCCATTTAAAACAAGGGATTCTGAAATTAACATAAATTGTGATGCAAAAAATAAGCTGAATGGTACGATAGATATGGCAGTGCTCTCTGGTGATGCGGTAAAAAGAAATGTTACAATTACAGCTTCTTTCCTTACGCAAGATGGAAAAAGAGCAGCTTCCTATTCAAAAGAGATAGAATTAAATCCAGGCAGAAATTATATTACGCTGAGTCTGCAACAGTTGGAGACAGCTTTTGCGGAGACAGAGGGGGAAGTAAAACTACTCTGTGAAATTGAAATTAAGGATGAAAGTGGAGAATCTTTGAGATTCAGCGAGGGAGATTTTACCGTTCACCTTACAAAACAGGAACAGAATCCAGAGCCAGGCCCAGAAGACCCGGAGCCAGGTCCAGAAGATCCGGAGGACCCAGAACCAGGTCCAGAAGACCCGGAGCCAGGCCCGGAGGACCCAGAACCAGGTCCAGAAGATCCGGAGCCAGGTCCAGAAGACCCGGAGGACCCAGAACCAGGTCCAGAAGATCCGGAGCCAGGCCCGGAAAATCCTGATGATACGCCAGTTGTCCCAGTAACTCAGATTAAGATCAATAAAAAGAATTTGATATTGGGCGTGGGAGAGAGTTTTGTATTAGAGGCGTTGGCCTTTCCAGGAAATGCGACTGATAAGACATTGAAATTTCAGGCTATGAATGACAGAGTAGAGGTTTCAGAGGAAGGAAAAATAACGGCGAAAAAGCCTGGTGTTTCTTATATCCTTGTGAAATCAGCCTATCAGAAGCAGGAAATTGTGACTGTGACTGTGAAGAATGCTCCAGAAATTTTTACATTGAATGTAGCAGAGAGAAAACTGAATCCAGGAGAACATTTTCAAATAGAACTGAATCTGCCTGCAGATACAGCCAGCAATCGTATCACGTATTCTTCCAGCGACGTCTCTGTTGCTTCTGTTTCCAAGGAAGGAATAGTGACAGCAGGGAAAGAAGGAAAGGCTGTTATTACTGTGGAGACATTTAATGGGAAAAAGGCAGAGATGCAAATTATAGTCAAGACAGAAATTCCTGTCAGTGAAGTGAAAGTTTTGGCGAAAAAACTTACCCTGGGTAAAGGGGAGAGCTGTATGCTGGGTGCATCTGTGCTGCCTAAGAATGCAACGGATAAGACGCTGGTCTATGCAGCATCTAATGATAAGGTATCCATTAGTCCAGATGGAAAAATAAAAGCGAAGAAGACAGGAACCTGCAGAATAACGGTAAGAGCTGCAAATGGGGAAAGCGCAAAAGTCACAGTGAGTGTGAAAAAGCCCCCTAAAAAAATAACCTTAAATGCTTCAAAAAAGACATTGAAGCGAGGCAGGTATTTTACAGTAAAGGTAAGATTTTCCAACAATACAGCAAGTCATAAAATTACGTTTTCTTCTAACAAGAAGTCAGTAGCTTCTGTAAATTCTAAGGGTAGGATAAAAGCCAGGAAAAAAGGAAAAGCTGTTATCACGGCAAAAACATTTAATGGGAAAAAGGCAAAAATCAAGATCACAGTAAAATAAATTATTTTCAGGTGTAAGGCCTGTCATCTCTTGACAAAATGAGATGGCAGGCTTTATAATATATCAGAATATGAAAAGACAATGACGAAGACAGTAAGACAGTAAATCCAACGTCACAGCGAGCCGGGAAGGTGGAAGCCGGTACAAGTAGAAACTGTCTGAATATCACTTCCAAGTTGCCCGCTGAACAATTTGTATTGATGATACAGAATAAGTAGGCAGGGACGGTTTATTCCACCGTTATTGGAATCATGTATGCTGACAGCGTTTTTATGCAAGAATATAGAGTGTCAAAGTACAGAGTAACAGGTGGTAAACGATGCATTTGCGGGCTTCGTCCTTTTACAGGACGGGGTCTTCTTTTTTTCACTTAGGATGAGAGAATCAAAGGGTGGCTTGCTCATTTTGCTTTAAGAAAGGAGAATTACAATGTATAACAAAGTCGAGACAAATTTGAACTTTGTAGAACGAGAGAAGCAGACAGAGAAGTTCTGGAAAGACAATGATATTTTTCGTAAAAGTATGGAAAACCGCAGGGAGGGTGAGACGTATACCTTCTACGACGGACCGCCTACGGCAAATGGAAAGCCGCATATTGGGCATGTTCTGACACGTGTCATTAAGGACATGATTCCACGTTATCAGACCATGAAAGGAAAGATGGTGCCCAGAAAAGCAGGATGGGATACGCACGGACTTCCAGTGGAGCTGGAAGTGGAAAAGCTTTTGGGTTTAGACGGGAAAGAACAGATCGAAGAATATGGTCTGGAGCCTTTTATTGATAAATGTAAAGAAAGTGTCTGGAAATATAAGGGCATGTGGGAAGATTTCTCTGGCACCGTTGGATTCTGGGCGGATATGGACAATCCCTATGTCACCTACCACAATGATTTTATCGAATCAGAATGGTGGGCGTTAAAGGAGATCTGGAATCGGAAATTATTGTATAAAGGATTTAAAATTGTGCCCTATTGCCCACGCTGCGGCACTCCGCTGTCTGCCCAGGAGGTGGCGCAGGGATATAAGACGGTAAAAGAGCGTTCTGCCATTGTGCGCTTCAAAGCAGTGGGAGAAGACGCTTATTTCCTTGCATGGACGACAACTCCCTGGACGCTGCCTTCTAATCTGGCGCTCTGCGTGAACCCTCAGGAAACTTACTGTAAGATTAAGGCAAAAGACGGGTATACTTATTATATGGCGGAAGCATTACTGGATAAAGTATTATCTGCACTGCTGGATAAGGAACAGCTTGCTGCCGGAGAGAAGGCATATGAAGTATTAGAGACTTATAAAGGAATTGATTTAGAATATAGAGAATATGAGCCGTTGTTTGCCTGTGCAGGAGAAGCGGCAGCAAAACAGCACAAAAAAGCGCATTTTCTTACTTGTGATGATTATGTTACTATGACAGATGGTACTGGTATTGTACACATTGCTCCGGCGTTCGGTGAGGATGACTCAAAGGTAGGACGGAAATATGATCTTCCATTTGTACAGTTTGTAAATGGAAAAGGCGAATTGACAGAGGGAACGCCTTATGTAGGTATTTTCTGCAAGAAGGCAGATCCAAAGATTTTGCAGGATCTGGAAGATCAGAAACTTTTGTTTGACGCACCTAAGTTTGAACATGAATATCCTCATTGCTGGCGCTGTGATACGCCCTTGATTTATTATGCGAGAGAATCCTGGTTTATCAAAATGACGGAAGTGAAGGAGGATTTGATCCGCAATAATAATACCATCAATTGGATTCCAGAAAGCATCGGCAAGGGACGTTTCGGTGACTGGCTGGAAAATGTTCAGGACTGGGGAATTTCCAGAAACCGTTATTGGGGAACACCGCTGAATATCTGGGAATGTGAATGCGGACATATGCACTCTATCGGAAGCATTGCCGAGTTAAAAGAATTGTCTGATAATTGTCCAGAAGAGATTGAACTGCATCGTCCTTATATTGACGCAGTGACGATCAGATGTCCGAAGTGCGGAAAAGAAATGCGCAGAGTTCCAGAAGTTATCGACTGCTGGTTTGATTCTGGGGCGATGCCCTTTGCACAGCATCACTATCCTTTTGAAAATAAAGAAATATTTGAGCAGCAGTTCCCTGCACAGTTTATCTCAGAGGCGGTGGATCAGACCCGCGGATGGTTCTATTCTCTGCTTGCAGAATCCACGCTGCTGTTCAATAAGGCTCCTTATGAAAATGTAATTGTATTGGGACATGTGCAGGATGAAAACGGGCAGAAAATGAGCAAATCCAAGGGAAATGCAGTGGATCCTTTTGACGCTTTAAAGACTTATGGTGCAGATGCAATCCGCTGGTATTTTTATGTGAACTCAGCTCCCTGGCTGCCCAATCGTTTCCATGGTAAAGCCGTGCAGGAAGGACAGCGGAAATTTATGGGGACACTGTGGAACACCTATGCGTTTTTTATCTTGTATGCCAATATTGATCAATTTGATGCCACAAAATATAAACTGGAATACGATAAGCTGTCTGTAATGGATAAATGGCTGTTGTCCAAGCTGAATACTCTGGTAACAGAGGTAGACAATGACCTGGGAACTTACCGGATTCCAGAGGCAGCAAGGGCGCTGCAGGAATTTACAGACGACATGAGCAACTGGTACGTGAGAAGGAGCCGGGAGCGTTTCTGGGCAAAGGGAATGGAACAGGATAAGATAAATGCCTATATGACGTTGTATACAGCGCTGGTAACCGTGAGTAAGGCAGCGGCTCCTATGATACCGTTTATGACAGAAGATATTTACCGGAACCTGGTGTGCAGCATTGATAAAAATGCGCCTGAGAGCGTACATCTGTGTGATTTTCCTGCTGCAGATCTTTCCTTGGTGGACAAAGAGCTGGAAAAACATATGGATGCGGTTTTGAAGATTGTGGTGATGGGGCGTGCATGCCGCAACAGCGCTAATATCAAGAATCGTCAGCCTATTGGAAATATGTTTGTCAAGGCGCCTTATGAACTGCCAGAATTTTTCCAGGAGATTATAGAGGAAGAATTGAATGTGAAAAAGGTAACATTTACAGAGGATGTCAGCAGTTTTACAGACTATACATTTAAGCCGCAGCTGCGCACGGTAGGACCTAAATACGGTAAATTCCTGGGCCAGATCCAGAAGGCGCTGAGTGAACTTGACGGAAATGCAGCTATGGCAGAGCTTAAGAGTAAAGGAAGTATTTCCCTTGACAGCGTAAATGCAGAAGTTGTATTATGTGAAGAGGACTTACTTATCACCATGACGCAGCAGGAAGGATATGTGACAGAAGGTGATAATGAAGTGACAGTGGTACTTGATACGAATTTGACACCAGAGCTTATAGAAGAGGGCTTTGTGCGTGAGCTGATCAGCAAGATTCAGACTATGCGTAAAGAAGCTGGATTTGAAGTGATGGACAAAATTGTTGTTTCTTATCAGGCGGGAGATAAAATTTCCAGAATTTTTGAGTTATATGGCGCTCAGATCCAATCAGAAGTGCTTGCCCAGGAGATTGACAGTACTGCTGTAAAAGGATATGAGAAGGAATGGAATATCAATGGTGAGCATGTATTGCTGGGTGTAGAAAAGGTTTGCTAAGGGGTATGTACCAGAGAAGAAGGAGGCAGCTATGAAAAATAAAATAATTGAAAAAGAGAAGTTTATCCAGGAGATTAAAAACAATGTAAAAAATCTGTATCGCAAAACGCTGGAAGAAGCTTCTCAGCAGGAGGTATACCAGGCAGTATCCAACGCAGTAAAAAATGTAGTGATTGATCAGTGGCTTGCTACACAGAAAACCTTTGACAAGGAAGATCCAAAGATTTTATATTATATGTCAATGGAATTTCTTATGGGAAGAGCGCTGGGCAACAATCTGATTAATATGACAGCGTACAAAGAGGTAAAAGAAGCGTTAGAGGAAATTGGATTTGATCTGAATGTCATTGAAGACCAGGAACCAGATCCCGCTCTGGGGAATGGCGGTCTTGGAAGACTTGCAGCATGTTTTATGGAATCATTGTCTACTCTTGGATATCCTGCATATGGATGCGGAATCCGCTATCGTTATGGATTGTTCCGTCAGAAAATTGAGGATGGTTTTCAGGTGGAAGTGCCGGATAACTGGTTAAAGGACGGGTATCCATTTGAGCTGCGCCGTCCAGAACATACCTTCCAGGTGAAATTCGGAGGTTATGTCCGCTCTGAGATGGATGGATATGGAAAACCTCGTTTTATTCATGAGGGTTATCAGTCTGTCCGCGCAGTACCTTATGACATGCCTGTGATCGGATATGATAATAATATGGTAAATGTGCTGATTGCCTGGGATGCAGAACCAGAAGAATATTTTGAGCTGGATGCTTTTGACAAAGGCGATTACCGAAAGGCAGTTGAACAGGAGAATCTTGCCAGAAACCTGGTGGAAGTTTTATATCCCAATGATAATCATATTCAGGGAAAAGAACTTCGTTTAAAACAGCAGTATTTCTTCGTATCCGCCAGCGTGCAGCGTGCGATTGCACGTTATAAAAAGCATCATACAGATCTTCACAAACTGCCGGAGAAGGTAGCGATTCAGCTGAATGACACGCATCCTACCGTAGCGGTGGCAGAACTGATGAGAATCCTGCTGGATGAAGAAGGAATGGAATGGGATGAGGCATGGGAGATCACTACCCATACATGCGCCTACACCAACCATACGATTATGTCTGAAGCTTTGGAAAAATGGCCGATTGAGATATTCTCAAGACTTCTGCCCAGAATTTATCAGATTGTGGAAGAGATTAACCGCCGCTTTATTCTGGATATCCAGAAGAAGTTCCCAGGGGACAGCTATAAAGTAAAGAAAATGGCTATTATTTACGATGGACAGGTGAAAATGGCGCATCTAGCCATTGCAGCAGGCTGTTCTGTCAATGGTGTGGCAAGACTGCATACGGAAATTTTGAAAAACCAGGAACTGAGAGAATTTTATCAGATGTTCCCAGAGAAATTTAATAATAAAACGAATGGAATTACCCAGAGAAGATTCTTGTATCATGGGAATCCCCTGCTGTCAGAGTGGATTAATAAATATATTGGAGATGACTGGGTAACAAATCTTCCTCATCTGGAGAAACTTGCAGTCTATGCAGATGATGAGAAGGCACAGCAGGAATTTATGAACATTAAGTATCAGAATAAACTGCGTCTGGCACGTTACATTTCTGAGCACAACGGAATCGATGTAGATCCTCGTTCTATTTTTGATGTGCAGGTAAAACGTCTCCATGAATACAAACGTCAGCTTTTGAACATTCTGCATGTAATGTATCTGTATAATAAGATCAAAGAGCATCCTGAGATGGAGTTTTATCCCAGAACTTTTATCTTTGGTGCCAAGGCTGCTGCAGGATACCGCATTGCAAAGCTTACCATTAAGCTGATTAACAGTGTGGCAGAGGTGGTAAACAATGATCCATCCATAGGCGGCAAACTGAAAGTAGTGTTTATTGAAGACTATAAAGTATCTACAGCTGAGTGGATTTTTGCTGCTGCGGATGTGTCTGAGCAGATTTCAACAGCAAGCAAGGAGGCATCTGGCACTGGAAATATGAAATTTATGCTGAACGGTGCGGTGACTCTGGGAACCATGGATGGCGCCAATGTAGAAATTGTGGAAGAAGTGGGAGAGGAAAATGCATTTATTTTTGGTATGAGTTCTCAGGAGGTAATTGATCACGAGCAGAAACGTGATTATGACCCAATGCAGATTTTTAACAGTGATCAAGATATCCGTCAGGTGCTGATGCAGCTGATTAATGGAATGTATTCCAGAAATGACTCTGAATTGTTCCGTCCATTATATAATTCTCTGTTGAATACCCTGAATACACAGTATGCAGATACTTATTTTATACTGAAAGATTTCCGTTCTTATGCAGAAGCGCAAGAGAGAGTGGAGAAAGCTTACAGGGATGAGAAAAGATGGGCAAGAATGGCAATGCTGAATACAGCGCATGCTGGTAAATTCACTTCTGACCGGACCATTCAGGAATATGTCAATGATATTTGGCATTTGGATAAAGTAAAAGTAGAAATGCCAGAAATTTAAGTTTAAGCGATAATGAAAGGGGCTGCTGCAAAATATTATCGAAGGGTGGGAATTGTGCCTGAGACATTTTTGCAGCAGCCCCGTTTGACAAGATTTGGATAGACGAAAGATGATGGATGATGAGTAAATTAAAGATTAGAAATTCTCTGCTGCTGCTGTTGACAGCTTCTATTTGGGGAGTGGCATTTGTAGCGCAGAGCGTGGGAATGGATTATGTTGGGCCTTTTACCTTTAACTGTGTCCGCTCAGTGCTTGGCGGAATCGTTTTGATTCCCTGCATATGGTTTCTCAACAGGCTGAATGGACAGGAAATAAATCTGGCGGCAGCAAATCAAGAGTGCAGAAAAAAGGAATGGAAAACGCTTATTTTGGGAGGAACTCTCTGCGGAATGCTGCTTTGTCTGGGAAGTAATCTGCAGCAGTTTGGAATACGTTATACCACAGTGGGAAAAGCAGGTTTTATTACAGCATTTTATATTATAATTGTTCCAATTTTGGGATTATTTCTTCATCGGAAATGCGGAGTAAATGTGTGGCTGGGGGTATTGGCTGCTTTGTCTGGCCTGTATTTTTTATGTATTACAGATGCGGCTTCTCAGCTGGAGGCAGAACGGTTTATTGCATGGCTGCCAGTGGGAAAAGGAGAATTGCTGCTTCTGCTGGGAGCGCTGGCATTTTCACTGCATATTCTGGTAATTGACTATTTTACTGCGCGGGCAGACGGGGTAAAAATGTCCTGTATTCAATTTTTTGTCTGCGGGATAATATCAGGCATTGGTATGATTTTTACAGAAGAGCCTGATATTGTGTCTATTTTCAGAGCATGGCAGCCGATATTGTATGCAGGGATCATGTCCTGCGGGGTGGCATACACCTTACAGATTGTAGGTCAGAAGGGGATGAATCCTACTGTGGCGTCCTTGATCCTGAGTCTGGAATCTGTGATATCTGTTTTGGCGGGAATGATATTGCTGTCTCAGAGACTTAGCAGCAGGGAAATAATGGGTTGTGTGCTGATGTTTTTTGCTATTATTCTGGCTCAGATTCCAGGGAAGAGGGCAAAGAAGGAGACCGTCTGTTGATAAAATCTGATCTTTTCTAATTAAGACGGCAGCACCTTAGATATCAATGGTATGAAATCAGACAGAAAGTAAGAGTTTTGAGAAAGGCAGAATATATGGAATTAAAACGAGTAAAAAAAATATGCTGTAGAAAAACAGCACAGCTGCTGATTGTTATGATGCTTTGCAGTTTCGGCATAACAGGGTGCCAGGATGAAAAAGTGCTGGAGAATCAGAAGGCTTACCGCCAGGTTGGAATTAATAAGATGAACGAAGGTGATTATGCAGCGGCAGTAGAGGCCTTTCAAAAAGCATTGGATCTGTCGCAGGCAGAGGTGGGGGCTATGGAGCTGGATATCTGTTATTATAAAGCCACTGCACAGTATAACAATGGTGATACCAAAGGCGCCATTACCACGTGTAATGCACTTGTGGATTATAACAAGAAGGACAGCAGAGCGTATTTTATCCGGGGATGTGTATATCTGAAAGAGGGTGACAGCGACAATGCCAGAAAAGATTATGATAAGGCATTGGATTTCTGCGGCAATAATTATGCACTGTATCTTTCTGTTTATGAGAATCTGGCAGGGGCAGGATTTACCCAGGAGGCAGAAGAACTTATGGAAAAGGGGCTGAAGCTGAAAGGAGAACAGCCAGAGGATTACAGAGAGAGAGGGCATATTTATCTGATACGAGGTGATTATGATAATGCCAGAAAAGAATTGGATCAGGCAATCAATAAGGGAGATACCAAAGCGCTGCTATATCTGGCACAGGTATATGATGCTCAAAAGGATAGTAAAAAGGCAAGTTCCCTTTACGAGAGCTATTTAAAGAAAAATGGTTCTGACACGGAAACGATGACAACTCTTGGTGAAATGCAGATGGAAGCTGGAGAATATCAAAAAGCATTGCA
>CAJUCK010000023.1:0-1374 GCA_910585395.1 uncultured Lachnospiraceae bacterium | reverse complement strand
TTAAAACAGATAAATTGGAGAATGAAAAACAGATTCGGAAAAATGAAATTATATGTTATGAAAATTTGCTGGATTTTGCTGCAGCAAAAGAGAAAATGACTTCTTATATAAAGGATTTTCCAGAAGATAAAGAAGCGCAGCGGGAAAATGTATTTCTTCAGACAAGATAAAAAAGCTGTGATTTCACAATTACAAAGGAGTAGCATGAGTTATGTATCATAAGAGAAAAATATCGGAAAAAGTACGGAAAATGTTTATCCTGTCTGCCATATTCTGGATGGCAGCGAGTGCGCAGGCAAAAGCAGCAGAGTTGTCTCCTGTTCAGAAAGATGAGACAGCTGTGATAAAAGAAGGTGCGATTGAGCATTTGGAGACGGAACAGACAGAAGAACCAGCACATGAGGAAGAGGAACCTTCCACCCCCACAGTGCAGGATGGTCTGGTATGGCAGGAAGAGCATTATGTGTTGTATGAGGCGGGCGTTCAGATAACAGCAGAGGGATGGAAAGAGTTATTGACAGGTATCTTTTATGTTGATAATAGTGGTTATGTGACAAAAAAGATGGAGGAAGCGCAGGGAAAATGGAGCTTGTATTATCTTAAGCCTGCTGCTCCAGAATGGCAGCTGCAGATGAATCTGGTCAGCCAGCTGCATGATGGAAAACTGTATTTTTTTGATTCTCTGGGAATTCGTGATACAGCAGAGGGATGGAAAGAGATATCTTCCTCAGAAATTTATTATGTAAACAGCAGTGGTTTTGTATGTTCTAAGATGGAGCAGACGCAGGAAGTCTGGAAATACTATGATTACAATTATAATATGTCACAATGGGAAATACAGAAGAATGTTTGGAAAACTGTCGGTGAAAGGGAATATTATTTTGATCAGGCAGGAAATAGCGCCTTAACCTACCATACAGCGGAAAAAACTTGTCAGAAATACGAACATGGCAAAATGAGTATAGTGAAGAAGGAAATCTGCAGGCTCAGTGACGGCAAAATGTATTATTTTAATGCAAAGGGCATTCGGGTAAGCGAAAAAGGCTGGCAGAAAGTATCTGGGAAGGAATATGTAAATATTGGAAAAAAAGGCTATATAGTTTCAAGAATTAAAAGACCGGGAGAAGTCTGGCAGTACGCAGGTTATAATTATGCAAATTCCAAATGGGAGCGGCGGAAAAATGTCTGGAAAACAATAGATGGAAAAGAATATTATTTTAACAGATCTGGGATTAGTACCAAAATTTATACGCCCGGCACCAGGAAATGTATAGAATACAGAAAAGGCAGGATGCAGCCTGTCAGAAATAAAACAGTGCAGCTTCGAAACAAAAAATGGTATTATTTCAATTCCAGAGGAATTCGTACAAGTAA
>CAJUCK010000022.1:32922-35782 GCA_910585395.1 uncultured Lachnospiraceae bacterium | reverse complement strand
AAAGAGAGGTACGGTCCACCAAAAAGTTAATTTATTTCCCCTCTAATTAAAAAGAGGTACAAGAAAAGTTTCCAAATTAAATTCTACAAGAGAATTTACAAATGCAGAAGCAGAAATTATTTTTCAGCAATGAAGAATTTGGTCATTCTTAAATGGAAACCAGATTTCTGGAAGGGGAAATTACAATAAGGTTCTTCTCTCAGCAGACAATATTAAAACTGAAACATTTCATAACGGACAGGAATGATTTATCCAAAGCGATAGTTGTCACATCCAATTGAAAAAAATCAGCAGAATGTATTATCAGCACAGAAGCATCCGACCTTGTATTTTCGGAATGGAGAAATCGGCACAGCCTTTTATCAATGTCAGATATTCAAAACCTGAATAAAGATGATGGTATTTGCAAATGTAATATCTTCAAAAAGAATTTATCAACCTTACAGATGAAATCAAGAGATTTTTATCGTGAAGCCCTGAATTAAATATCAAAAAAGTAAGTACGATCATCCAGCCGGAAACGTTCAGATATGGATACGTACAAAATATTCAGAGGTAGCAAAATTTCAGAGAGAATGCTTAAGATTTCGGAAAGAATGAGGTAAAGTCCCATGGACAGTATAGTTTAGAAGGCTGCATCAGATGTATAGATATCGGTGCAGCCTTTTACATACTCTTTTTAACTGAAAATATTTATCTTCTTATGGAAGGAACAGAATTATATCAGTGATTACAAACAAAGAGCCCTGCCGTCTGAACAGGACTCTCTTGCTTTTCATTCAAATTAATAAGCTTTTCCCCAATAAATAAGTTTATGTGCTGGTTTTCCACAGCAAACACAGACATCTGAAAGTACTTCCTGATCCTCCAAAGGCATACAGCGGGAAGTAGCCGTTGTCTCTTCTTTTATCTTATTCTCACATTCCACATCACCACACCACATAGCGCGAATAAATCCAGGCTTATTCTCCACTGCATCCTTAAACGCTGGATAAGATTTGACATCACAAATGTGCGAATCACGATGCTCTTTGGCACGATCATACATATCCTTCTGGATCTCATCGAGCATTTCTTTTATTTTCTCAGATACCTGATCCAACGAACATTCTGTTTTCTCTCTGGTGTCACGACGAACAAGAACACACTTTCCCGCTTCCATATCCTTTGGTCCCAGCTCCACTCTGATTGGAATTCCCCGCATTTCCTGCTCGGAAAATTTCCATCCCGGACTCTTTTCACTGTCATCCATTTTAACACGGATATCTGCATTCTTAAGCGCTTCTTTCACTTCTGCTGCACACTCCAATACGCCATCTTTATGCTGCTGAATTGGAATAACCATCACCTGCACAGGTGCAATTCTTGGAGGAAGAACTAATCCAGAATCATCGCCATGTACCATAATGATTGCCCCTATCAGGCGTGTTGTCATTCCCCAGGAAGTCTGATGAACATACTGCAGCTTATTCTCCCGGTCTGTATATTGAATGCCAAAAGCCTTGGCAAAACCATCACCGAAATTATGGCTGGTTCCAGACTGCAGCGCCTTGCCGTCATGCATTAAAGCTTCAATTGTATAAGTTGCCTCTGCTCCTGCAAATTTTTCCTTTTCTGTCTTCTTTCCGCGGATAACAGGCATTGCGAGGACTTCTTCACAGAAATCTGCATACAAGTTAAGCATTTGAATGGTACGCTCTTCTGCTTCCTCTGCTGTTGCGTGTGCAGTATGTCCCTCCTGCCATAAAAATTCTCTGGAACGCAGAAACGGTCTTGTCTCTTTCTCCCAGCGAACTACAGAACACCACTGATTATAACATTTAGGCAAATCTCGGTATGACTGAATATCATTGGCATAGAAATCACAAAATAATGTCTCAGAGGTAGGTCTGACACACATTCTCTCCTGCAGTGGGTTTAATCCTCCATGAGTCACCCATGCCACCTCTGGCGCAAATCCTTCTACATGATCCTTTTCTTTCTGAAGCAGGCTTTCTGGAATAAACATAGGCATATATACATTTTCCACACCTGTTTCTTTAAATCTCTTGTCCAGCTCATTCTGAATATTTTCCCAGATTGCATATCCCGCTGGTTTAATAACCATACAGCCTTTTACACTGGAATAGTCAATCAATTCTGCTTTTTTTACTACGTCTGTGTACCATTGTGCAAAATCCACATCCATAGATGTAATGGCCTCTACTAATTTTTTGTCTTTCGCCATAACTTTACTCCTTTCTTGTGAAGTCCGCTTTGTGAATAGAATTTTTTCTGCCATAGTTCGATAATTGTTTTATTATAGAAAAATTTTGACAAACTTTCTAAATATAACAAAAAACACCGGAAATCTGTCCCTCCAAAGGGACCGGATTTCCGGCGGTACCACCCTGATTAATGTACATTCGTCATTCACTCAAATACCTTAACGCGGCAAACGGCGCACTTCTATACGCAGCTCCAAGGCGGGTTCCGAATACTGGTATGAAAAATCTCTCACCTATGATTTCCTCTCTGTACATCTTCCTATTCGTACTTTTCCTCTTCATCACTTATGATACTGTTTATTATTTTCTGATAGTCGTTATTTTATGATAAATCTTTCATATTGTCAAGTAGATTTCAGATCGTCAGGTAAATTTCCTTTATCAAGATATAAGAAAGAGGTCCTAATGCAAATCCCCATAACCCATAAATCCCAAGTCCTACATACATGCTGACAATCACAGAAAGGGGATGCATACCCAGTTTGTTTCCCACAAGTTTGGGCTCTAATATTTCCCTCATCAGAGTACATATCGTATAAATCACAGTATAAATTGCCGCCAGCATATACTCTCCTTGAAGAAGCTCAATTAAC
>CAJUCK010000022.1:13842-32912 GCA_910585395.1 uncultured Lachnospiraceae bacterium | reverse complement strand
CCCATGGCACAAAGACAGTTCCTGTACCCAAAAAGGGCATGGCGTCACAGATGCCAATTCCACAGCCTGCCAGCAGCGCATACTTGTTGCCAGACAGATAGAGGCCAGCTACGCACACTGCTGTGATTATAAACATTATCATGATCTGCGCCTTGATATATGCTCCTCCTGCCTCATAAGTTTTTCTGCAGACCTTAAGGCTTATCTGTCCAATGGGATGACGCTCCATGGCAGCCCTGATTTTTTTATAATCTTTTAAAATCAAAACCGTGCTGATAATCACTACAAAACAGATTCCCACACAGACAAATGCGCTCCTTGCAGAAGAAATTGTTCCATTCATCAGCACTGGAAGCATATTTGTTTTAACATGCCGCATCAACCCTGGAATCTGCTTCTGCACACCATTTTGAATAGTCTGCGCCTGTATTCCGGTCATCACTTCCACCTGGCCGCAGCACTCATTGAAAAACAACTGTGCCTGCCGCTTATACTCTTCAAAATTTTCTGCTACATTTACAAACTGTTCCAGCAGCGTTTTGAGGAAATATATCAGCAGCGCTCCCAGCAGAAGAAACAGCAGGCCTACCAGCAAGGAAGACCATATGCTTCTTTTACCTCTTAGC
This sequence comes from uncultured Lachnospiraceae bacterium, assembly GCA_910585395.1. Classification (GTDB taxonomy): domain Bacteria; phylum Bacillota; class Clostridia; order Lachnospirales; family Lachnospiraceae; genus Petralouisia. The sequence goes on along the minus strand of CAJUCK010000022.1, from coordinate 32,286 downwards.
TTTTTTTCTAATTTTTCTATCAGCGGATTCATAAGCTTTGCCAGCAAAAAAGAAATAAAAAAGGGAACCACCAGCGGCAGCAGCCAGCGGATGCAGACATAAACTGCCAGTGTAATTCCCAGAATTTTTACAATCTTCCGCCCACTTTCTTTGACTTCATTCTTCATGAAATCAGTATGTGCTGATTTTATTATATTATACCTTTTTGCTGGCAAAAGCCCTTCTGGCTTCTCCACTCTGCAAAACCTTATCTGGCCGTATGATACCATACTTTGGTAAAAGTCCAAGAACGTTTCATACGCTGCAAGACCTCTCTTCCTATATGATATCGTGCCTGCTATGTAATCTAAATTCCATGCTTTTTCCATTTCGAGGATGACAAAATGCAAGGCTTACAGAACATAATGCTACCGGAAGACAGCCTTTCTGGCAGCTGGGATTATATTTCTTATCTCCCACCAGAGGATGCCCAGCATGAGCCATCTGAACACGAATTTGGTGATGCCGGCCGGTTTCCAGCTTTATCTGCAGCAGACTAACTTCACGTTCTCTCTGATCCTGCCAATGGCAGGAAAAAATTCTTCTTCCTTCCTGCTGCAGACTGCTCAAATCCTCTTCTTCCTTCTGTTGATTGTGTCCTTGATCCCACACTTCTACCACTTCATAATACAATTTGGCCTGCTTGGCGCCTGGCGTCACTTGAGATACCACACGAGAAATGTTGCTCTTTCCTTCTCTCATAAGATAATCTTTCAGCTCACCAGAAGACTGCTGAAATGTTCCTTCTGCCAGAGCCATATAACATTTATCCATGGCCCTTTCCCTTGACTGGCGGCTCAATTCTGCGGCCGCCTGCTTATTTCTGGCAAACACCATGACGCCCTCCACAGGCTGATCTAATCGGTGTACCACGAAAATCTGGCTGTCTTCGTTCTTTATTGCATAATAATTGCGCAGAAGGCTGACCATGTCCTGCTGGCTTGTCTTTGCCGTCTGCACAGGAATGCCTGCCGGCTTATGGCAGACTGCCAGATCTTTATCTTCATAAATAATATCTATATATTTCTTCATAAATCACACCTACGGTCAAATCAGTCACTTTTTCTTATTCCCAGATAAGAACATGTCACTCAAAATCCTACATCCCAGAAGTTCTATCGGGCTTGACTGTACCCTATACTTTAAACCGGTATCCCACTCCCCAGATTGTCTCAATATATTGTGGTTTGGCTGTGTTCATCTCAATTTTCTCACGGATTTTTTTAATATGCACAGTTACAGTTGCAATATCTCCCACAGATTCCAGGTCCCATATCTTGCTAAACAATTCTTCTTTGCTGAATACCCGGTTAGGATTCTGCGCAAGAAACGCCAGGAGATCAAATTCTTTGGTGGTAAACTGTTTCTCTTCCTCATTTACCCACACCCGCCGTGCTGTCTTATCAATTTTAAGACCTCGGATCTCAATCATGTCATTTTCCTGTACATTGCTGTTAATCAGCCGTTCGTATCTGGAAAGATGAGCCTTAACTCTTGCCACCAGTTCACTGGGAGAAAACGGCTTAGTAATATAATCATCTGCCCCCAGACCAAGACCTCTGATTTTATCAATATCATCTTTCTTAGCCGATACCATCAAAATAGGCGTATTCTTATTTTCCCGAATTTTCTTGCAGATTTCAAAACCATCCACACCCGGCAGCATCAGATCCAGGATAAACATATCAAACTCTTCACTTAACGCCCTCACAAGTCCCTGGTCGCCGTTATTTTCAATTTCTACGGAAAATCCGCTGAGTTCCAGATAATCTTTCTCCAGATCTGCAATGGCCACTTCATCCTCAATAATCAACACTTTACTCAACTTACTACCTCCTGATATTTCCGAATCACAAAATACATAATGGTTCCGGTTCCCTCTTTGCTGTTTGCCCAGATCTTCCCTCCGTGATCTTCGATAATTTTCTTAACAATAGACAGACCAATCCCGCTGCCTCCAGTAGAAGAATTCCGAGAAGCATCCGTCCTGTAAAAACGGTCAAAAATATAAGGAAGATCTTTTGCTGCAATTCCTTTGCCATTATCTTCAATCTCTACCTGAATAAAATCTCCGGCATCCCGGATACGGATATTGATAAATCCCTGTTCTTTGTCCAGATATTTGATAGAATTGCTGATAATATTATTGATTACTCGGCGAAGCTGCTCTGGATCTGCGATTATCAGCACGTCCCTATCTGCATAATCAATATAATTGAGCCTGATATTCTTTGCCTCTAAATCCAGGCCCACCTCTTCCACGCAATCCTCAAAATAATCCGCCACATTAATACGGTTAAAATTATAGGGAACCCGGTTGGTATCTATTCTGGAATAAAGAGTCAGTTCATTGATGAGAGTGTCCATCTCATTGGCCTTATTATAGATCGTCCGAATATATTTCTCCTGCTTCTGCGGTGTATCTGCCACCCCATCCATAATGCCTTCCACATATCCTTTGATCGCCGTAATGGGAGTTTTTAAATCGTGAGAAATATTGCTGATAAGCACTCTGCTCTCCTTCTCCCCTGCAAGCATTTCCTCTTCTGATTCTTTGAGGCGGACACGCATTTCCTCAAAATTGCGGCAGAGTTCTCCAATCTCATCTCTTCCGTCTGTTTCTATCGTAAAATCCAGATTCCCAGCCTTAATATTCTGGGCCGCCGTCTGCAGCTTATGAATCGGATTGATAATTCCCTGATAAATCCACACAGTCAGCATTCCGGCAGTAAATATCAGAATTAGAAAAATGGAAATCATCAGATCCAGCAGAATTCCTTTGATATCCGGCAGCAGCTGTTCCATAGAAGTAATGATAAATATGCTTCCTTTGTCATGATTGGGAAATTGAAAATCTATCTGCTTAATCAGGGCCTGTTCTTCTCCCTCCAAATAGAAGCCAGAACCAGCGCTCTGGAGAACATCGCTGTCATATTCCGGCAGATTTTCTCTCAGAGAATGTTCTGTTATCTCATTTCCTTCATACACCAGCTCTTCTCCCCGCCGGACTATCAAGTAAGAATACTTCCGTTCCAGCTCCTTATTAATCTCATCCAAGTATTTACGGTCTTCCAGCTTCTGAGGCGCTTCTTTTGCGGTCTTCTGCAGTTTCTCATAACTGGATTTGGTAAAATGGCTCAGAACCTTGAAGGAATTCACAAAGTAGTCGTATGCATTACCATCTATATTATAGATATGGCGTATTGCCTTCCTCTGATACTGCCCAAATCCCCACATAGTTGCACCTGCCAGAAGAACTGGCACCAATATTATAATAAAAAAGGAAATAATCAATCTGGTTCGTAATTTCATCTATAGTTCCTTCCATAACATACTAAATCACTTTTTATATTATATCAGTGTTATGGACAAAATCCTATGGAATTTTTCTAAAAAATCTAAAATTTGTGTAAACTTTGGACGCTGCATTTCAGATTACAAGCACTTTTCCAGGTCTTTTTATTGACAAATGTCTTCTTTATTTTTATACTAGAATTAAGCAGGCCCATATTTACTTATCTAATCAAACAGGGAGAAATGAAATGAAAAATTTATCTATCAAAGACCTACAGCCTGGAATGGTTGTTGCGGAACCAATATTTACCAGCAGTGGACAGAGAATTCTGGATGCAAACACTACACTGACTTCTGAATCTATATATCGGCTGTCCTTTTATAGTGTTTCCAGAGTGAATATTATAGAAGCAGACGCAGAAGGAACTGGCGAGCCGGGCTCTGCGGCGTCTATCCCCAATCCCAGCCGTGCTTCCAATCCCTCCTATTCTCAGCGGATCAAGGCACAGCCGGAATTTATGAAATATCAGATAGAGTATACCAAACAAATCAATTCCATTCATGAGGTTTTTGATTCCATTATCAATCATCCAGAAGCCCCTATAGATACAAAGCAGATACTGAAAAATTTTACCTCTATGATTTCTGTCTGCAGAACTACCGTTGATTTATTTGATAAATTACATAATATGCGCCTGGACGACGACAGTGTCTATGCACACTGTCTGAACGTCGCTTTAATTGCACGGATTATTGGAAAATGGCTTCGTTTCTCTCCCCAAGAACGGGATGTCCTCACCTTGTGCGGATTATTTCATGATATTGGAAAAACTTCCATTCCAGATGAAATCCTCAACAAGCCAGACAAATATACGGATGATGAATTTACGCTTATCAAACAGCATCCCCTGTTTGGATATAAAATTTTAAAAAAACTTCCTCTGGATGACCGAATTAAAAAAGCAGCGCTTCACCATCATGAACGCCATGACGGTTCTGGTTATCCCCAGGGGCTTAATGGCAGCGATATTGACGACTATGCCGGAATTATAGCGATTGCAGACGTCTATGACGCCACTACCGCCGCCCGCTCCTACCGTTCTCCGCTGTGCCCCTTCCAAGCAATTGCAATGTTCGAGAAAGATGGTCTGCAGAAATACAGTCCTCAATATATTCTGACTTTCTTAGACAGAATTGCCAGCACTTATCAGAATAACCGGGTACTGTTAAACAGCGGCCAGAGCGCAACCATTGTTATGATCAATTCGAAGCACCTAACGAAACCTATGATCCAGATGGACGATGGATCTGTCATTGATATGCTGTCCCATCCAGAACTTGAGATTGTAAAAATAATTTAGTACAATTTTATTGTTCCATATTCTGCTTATAATTAAAATCGGGTATCTCCTGCCAGCGTTGACGGAAATAATGAGCCACGAGTTTGGGCTTACGGTCTCTGGTAAAGATACCCTTTTTATTTCCCTGGACCCGCAGCAGACTCTGGCTGGTAGCAAAATCGGCAAAATTCCATACCTGTTCCCCAACCACCATGCTGAACTCATCAAAAACATGGTTATTCATTTTATAATAATCCACCTGATATTCTTCTGTATACATCACTGGCGTAGTATCATGAAATCCCATAACCGTATCTGCACCATACTCTGTAAATATCACTGGCTTTCCCAGTGTTTTCCAGTAAGACAGCTCTTTTCGCAGTGCAAGTTCTGGTCCCTCCAAGTCTGGTCCGCCAAAATACCATCCATAATACCTGTTCAAGCAGATTACATCACTTAATTGCCCAGAACAATCCTTCTCTGGTTCACCCATCTGCACACTTACAAGAGTGCAGGGCCGCTTCTGCTTATCCAAATCTCTAGCCAGGTCATACAGCGGTTTAAAATATTCATATGCTCCCTCAGCCGCGGAATCTGGTTCATTGGCAATACTCCACATAACCACACAGGCATAATTCTTGTCCCTGGAAATCAAATCGCGCACCACCTCTTTGTGATGTTCCTGCGTTTTTACGCCATGCTCCGGATCAAAAGTACCAATTTTCTCTCCGCCAAAATTTGCTCCTCCTCCAAACTGCAGATTGACGCCTACTGCTGTCGTTTCATCAATGACTACAATCCCTTCCTGATCGCATAACCGCATCATCTCTTCACTGTAGGGATAATGGCTGGTGCGAAAACTGTTGGCCCCCTGCCACTTCATCAGAGAGATGTCTTTGGTATTCATTGGCAGATGAATCCCTCTTCCATTTGGAAAAGTATCTTCATGTTTGCCATAACCTTTGAAATAGAAGGGTTTTTCATTGATCAGAAATTTCTCACCTTCCACGCGTACTGTACGCACTCCATAAGGCAAGGTATATTCATCTTTGCCATACTTTACCTTCACCTGGTATAAATAAGCATTTAAAGGCTGCCAGAGATGAACCTGGCTAAGGTTGAGAATTCCATTTATTCCTGTGCTTTCTGCTGCCAGATTTCCTTCCTGGTCATATATTTCCACCTTACATTCTTCCAGATCTGCCAGATTGTCCGTTTCATCCGCTGCATCTATCTGATAGCATAACTCTGCCTTGGTTCCCTCCACTCTCGGAACCAGGGTGATATCCCTGATATAAGATTTTGGGGTGGTATAAATTCGTACAGGACGGGTGATTCCGCAATAATTAAAAAAATCGAAGTTGGGATGATTCTGTGGTTTAAAACTGCCGGTCTCTGACATGCTTCCCATGAGCCCTCCCAGCATATCTCCCTTGCCTCCCACTGGAAGAGTGGTGTAATCTATCACATTATCTACAGCAATGGTAAGTAAATGTTCTCCTTTTGTCATTTTGTCGGCAATCTCTACCTCAAACGGCAGGAAGCCGCCTCGATGTTCACACACCATCTCCCCATCCAGATATATCCTTGCATGATGAGTCACTGCATCACAGCGCAGCACCACCCGCTGTTCGCCAATCAATTCTGGCAGAGAGATACATCTCTGATAAAATACCCAGCCATAATGATCTCTAAAATCAATCCCTTCTTTCAAATCATTATAGGAAGCCGGAACTGGCATGGTCATGGCATCCTCCAAAGGTTTTTCGTACCATTTTTCATCAAATCCCCGTCCAGTGTCCAGTTTAAACTTCCAAATACCGCTCAAATCACATAAAAAACGAGATGGTGTCAAAATTGGATATAGCATAATGTCCTCCTTCACAAAAACTGCACATTAATTTAGAGTTTTTTACTTTTATTACCATACCCTTACAGATTGTTTTTTATGCATTTCAACCGGAAAGATATTTTCACACACAAAAAGGGAAGCATCCGGAACGGCTTCCTCATGCTTCCTGCCATCTCATAGTTTTTACTCAGCCCACTCTGAACTGGAATTTCTGAATTTCTTTCTCTGTCTCCACTCTTCGGATCTGTGCCCCCAGCCCTGCAAGCTTCTCTTCAAAAGCTTCGTATCCTCTTTGAATATAGTGAATATCATCCACTATCGTAACGCCTTCTGCTGACAGACCTGCAATCACAAGGGCTGCACCAGCTCTGAGATCTGGAGCGCTGACTCTTGCGCCTGTGTACCCTTTTACCCCATTGATAATTGCAATATTGCTCTCAACCTTAATATCTGCACCCATACGGGTCAGCTCATCCACATATTTAAAACGGTTTTCAAAGATACTCTCTGTTACTGTGCTGGTTCCCAGCGCAACACCCAGAACAACAGACATCTGCGGCTGCATATCTGTCGGAAATCCTGGATAGGGGAGCGTAGTCACCTGAGTATGGCGCAAAGGCTTCGATGCCACCACACGCACAGCATCATCAAATTCTTCTACCTCACAGCCAGCTTCTAAAAGTTTTGCCGTAGTTGCCTCCAAATGTTTGGGAATTACATTTTTAACAGTGACGTCACCCTTAGTAGCTGCCGCCGCAAACATAAAGGTCCCTGCCTCGATCTGATCGGGAATAACAGAATACTCTGTCTTGTGAAGCTTTTCCACACCTACGATCCGAATTACATCCGTTCCAGCTCCTCTGATATTGGCTCCCATACTGTTCAAAAAGTTTGCCACATCCACCACATGAGGTTCCTTGGCTGCATTTTCAATGGTAGTCTTTCCATCAGCCATGGCTGCCGCCATCATAATATTAATAGTAGCTCCCACTGATACTTTATCAAGATATATATGGCTGCCTCTAAGCCATTCTGCCTCTGCTGCCACAGCGCCGTTGCGTATCTCCACATGGGCGCCCAGCGCCCGAAATCCCTTGATATGAAGATCCATGGGACGGCTGCCGATATTGCAGCCTCCTGGAAGAGTTACCTCTGCATGTTTATATTTTCCCAAAAGTGAACCCAGCAGGTAATAGGAAGCCCGAATCTTTTTCATAGAATCATAATCTACTGGAATATCCTTTACAAAAGAACCGTTAATCTTCACTGTGTGTGCATCCACTCTGTCTATCTTTGCTCCAATATCACCCATTGCCTGAAGCAAAGCATTAATATCCCGAACATCGGGTAAATTATCTATTGTTACGGTTTCATCCGTCATGATTGCTGCAGCCAGAATCGCCAGCGCTGCATTCTTCGCGCCGCTGATTTCCACCTCGCCGACTAACGGATTACCTCCTCTGATCACATACTGTTCCATATTGCACCTCTATGCTCTGTTTTCGTACAAGAAGTTATTATAGTAACATATTGCTTCTTTTGTCAAGCCATTGACAAAATTGTCATGTACTATTATAACACACTTTATCAATTTGTAAATGGTTTCCCTGTTAGCTTATTTTATGCCATATTCCATTTTCTGTGCCTGGCCCGCCCCGGGATTGTTATGATTTTATTATGAGCATTTTCGGTGAAATCATACCTTCTGGAATGCCTCTGAACGGTATGCTTCTTTCAGAGATAACTTTTGACTTGTCCTCAGGAGTTTTTATTTTTCCTATTCAAAAACAACACTTTTTTCAGAATATCCTGTTTTCACTACCAAATATGGATAAGATTTTGCCTGATTAACCTGCTCCCCTTTGGAAGGTCCCACTAAAGTAGTGTCAAAATAAATGGCATTTTTCGTCAAATAGCACTGATTAACAGCGATACTGTACCCCCCTGTCTGCTGCACTCCATAGCCAACAGCTATGTAAAGATGTTCCTGATCTGTATAAGTCAGTTTTTCTCTTCTATCACAGATAAGAACTCCTTTGGAATCTCCTTTTCTTCTAAAATGGTATACGATACATCTTCCAGTTTCTGCCCGTCTGTCTCTTCCAGTCCACAGCCCGCTGATAAAATCCCCATAAGCAGAAGCACGAACAGCAGACTGCATAAATATGCTGGGGAAAAAATACATCTTTTCATTGGCAGCTCCTTTACAATTAATACGTTCTCTTCATATTGTATAAAACTTTCCTCACATTTATGATTGTATTTTTTCAAGTACCTCTGTATAATAGAATAAGGCGAATTTCTGCCGGCTTTCAAAAACCTTTATTTTAGATAGATCTGTTGAGGTTCGCAATATTATTTTTCTGACTGAAAGGTAGATGACATGATACGATTAATTCTTGTTTCTGTTTTCTTAATTCTTTTTCTAATTTTTTCTATTCCCATCATGCTGGTGGAACGAATCATTAAAAAATTTAATCGCTCTGCTGCAGACATCAGCTGTCTGCGGATCGTACAATGGGCTTTCAAGGTGATTCTGCTTATCACCGGGACAAAACTCACTGTTATCGGCGAGGACCGGATTCCCAAAGATCAGGCCGTATTGTATATTCCTAATCATCAGAGTTATTTTGACATTGTCATTACATACTCCAGATGTCCGGGTCTGACTGGTTATATCTCAAAAGACTTTATGGAAAAGATTCCTTTGCTCTCAAACTGGATGAAGCATCTCTACTGCCTGTTTTTAAACCGTTCAGATATGAAAGCTGGACTGAAGATGATTCTGACAGGTATCGAGTATATTAACAACGGAATTTCTATCTGCATTTTTCCTGAAGGCACCAGAAACCCTCATCCAGAAGACGGACTGCTCCCCTTCAAAGAAGGCAGCCTAAAAATGGCTGAAAAAACCGGCTGTCCGATAATTCCTATCGCCATCACAGGCAGCCAGGATATCTGGGAAAAGCATATGCCGTTTATGCGCAAATGCCGGGTAATTGTAGAATATGGAGAACCTATCTATCTAAATCAATTGGAAAAAGAACAACGGAAATTCTCAGGCGCTTATACCAAATCCAAAATCGAAGAAATGCTGAAAAATCACGAATCTATGACAGCATAGCTGTTTTTGCATCTTCCTATATATCCGGCAGTTATTTCCTGCCGGATATATAGGAAGATTTTTCTTTTATGGCTTCTACTACTTGCGGATATTCCATGAAATGGGATGCCTTTACCAGTACAGTATCCCCCTCCTTTAAGTATTCTAATAAACGCTCTGTCATTATATCTCTGTCTTTGAAATAAAATACCTCAACGCCGCCTGTTTCTTCTGCCCCCTGCGCCATTTGTTCCGATAAATCTCCAGCGCAAAAAAGAGCGGTAATCTGTTTGTGTGCTGCATAAACACCTACTTCATAGTGGAGCTGCTTTTCATTCTCACCCAGCTCCCCCATATCTCCCAGTACAGCAACTGTCCTTCCCTGCCCATTGCAAAGCACGTCCAAAGACGCCCGCATAGAGACTGGATTGGCATTATAACAGTCGTCAAGCACCAGCAGTCCGCCGCTCTCTATCAGATTGCTGCGGCCTCCTATGGTTTCAGCCTGCTGGATTCCTGCCTGAATATCTGACAGCTCCATGCCAAGCGCAAGACCTACCCCTGCAGCTGCCATGGCATTATACACATTGTGTTCTCCTGGAATTGGAATATCCACCTCAATACTTCCTTCTGGTGTATGAATGCTGGCTTTTACTCCCTTTAAACCACAGTTTTGTATTTGGTCTGCATAAATTTCTCTCCCTGCTCCATAGAACAAAGGATGAATTCCTTTTACTTCCTGAATCGTGGAAAGTTTGTCATCCTCTCCGTTGAGCACAATATGGCATTCTGGTTCCAGATAATCAAAAATTTCACTTTTCGCCTTGAGAATGCCGTCCCTTGTTTTAAGATTTTCCAAATGACAGATTCCGATATTGGTGATAAGGCAGATATTGGGACGTGCCATCTTGGCAAGACGATGCATTTCTCCAAAATCAGAAATCCCCATTTCCACCACCGCTGCCTGATGCTCCTGCCGGATACGCAAAAGAGTTAAGGGAAGCCCGATTTCATTATTGAAATTCCCAGCGGTCTTTAATACATGATATTTCTGAGACAGCACAGAAGCAATCATTTCCTTGGTACTTGTTTTCCCCACGCTGCCTGTAATGCCGACAATCGGAATGGAAAGCTGGCTGCGGTAATATTCTGCAATTTCTTTCAGTGCCTGCTCGCAGGATTCCACCTGAATATACGGCACGGCACAGTCTGAAAGACATCTCTCTGATAAAACGGCCGACGCACCTTTTTGAATTACATCAGGAATAAAATCATGCCCGTCTGCTCTTGCGCCTTTAAGCGGGATAAATAGAAATCCGTCTTCCACCTGACGGCTGTCTGTGACAGCTCCTTTAATTTCTGTCTGAATCTTATTCTCTTGTCCTATGTAAGTTCCATGACAAGCTTCTGTAATATGTTTTAAGGTCATATTTTTCATACTTTCCTCCGTTCAGGCGTATTTTTTCAACGAAATCTCAATAATCTTCTCGCAAAGCTGCTGAAAATCCATTCCCACTGCCAACGCTTCCTGAGGCAGAAGACTGGTAGGCGTCATACCTGGCAGCGTATTGGCTTCCAGACAATAAATGTTATTATCCAAATCCAGCATAAAATCCATTCTGGAATAAGTATCCAGTCCCAGCGCTCTGGCTGTCTCTTCTGCATAGCGCTGCATTGTCTCTGCAAGCGTTTCTGGTATCTCTGCCGGACACGTCTCCACACTGCTTCCAGCCGCATATTTATTTTTATAATCATAAAAGCCTTCTTTGGGAGCAATTTCAATAACTGGAAGCGCATGAAAATTTATAACGCCCACCGAAAATTCCCTGCCCTTAATATATGTTTCCACCACTACCTGATCTTCCAGAAGGAATGCTTCTTTCAATGCCTTTTGATATTCTTCTTCTGTATGCACAATGGATACGCCCACACTGGAACCGCCTCTGCTGGGCTTTACCACGCAGGGAAAAGCTAATCCTGTTTCTTTGAATTCTAGTCTGTTGTCTTTCTTTTTCAGAGAGATTCCTGCAGGAGCTGGAATTTCTCTCGCTGCAAAAAGCCGTTTCGAAAGTCCTTTATCCATGGCAAGGGCGCTGCCCAGATAACCAGTTCCTGTATATTTAATACCATACAAATCAAAGGCTGCCTGAACTCTCCCATCCTCTCCATTTTCTCCATGAAGCGCAAGAAAGACAATATCTGCCATCTGGCACATTCTAATGACATTGGGGCCAAACAGACATGGACTCTGGTCTTTCCTGCTCTTTTTCACTGCCTCAAGATCTGGCGCAGTACCAGTTATGCCAGCCACCTGGACACTTACAGCAAGAGAACGTTCGAAAATGCCCTCCAGCTCTATTTCCCCGTCACCATATCCCATAAAAAGATCCAGCAAGATCACCTGATGCCCACTTTTCCGCAAGGCCTTTGCCACCTCGTTTCCTGACACAAAGGATACGTCGCGCTCGGTACTCAGCCCTCCTGCCAACACTACAATATTCATAAACAACCTCCTGTATTCTCAAAGTAATCATTACAAATCAACGCGTAAAACGTAACTCATAAATATCTTATAACATTTTATGCTTTGTGACAAGTAGATGCCGTTAGAACAAGCATGCTGATACCAGAAAGAAAAGACAGCGAAATCATTCCGCTGTCCTTTTTCTACCCTACAGTCTTAATAATCAAAATTTTGTCACCACCCCGAATCTGTTCTGATGAGAGCTGGTTCGTCTTTACAATTTCTGAAATCGTAGTAAAATTCTCTTTGGCAATATCCCAAAGCTGGTCTCCTTCTTTGGCAATATACCCGATAATACCAGGACTTTCCTGCAGCTGCTCCATGTCCAGAGGTTCCTGCTGAACTTCAGTAATTTTTTTTATCTGCTGCTGCTGAAATACAATACAATTCAGGCTCAGCACTGCTTTTACTTCCACCTGGCTGCTGTCAGTCATCACTGTGGTAAGCTGGTCAATGCCAGTCTGGAGATGATAGCGGCAGTTTTCATTGATTCCTGGAACTTCTATCAAATAATGGAAAGGCAGGATATCTTTCATAGATGCAACTGGCATCCGGTCATCCGCTGTTACATACAGAATAGTCGCCTGAAGGGTTCCTTCCACCTGAATTCCGCCTTCCACTATTTCCGCCTTTTCTGCCACTGCATATCCTTCACTGGCACAAATCTGCAGAATTGGTTCCTGATTTTTATCAATATTCATCTTTTCAGAAATTTTGCATTTGGAGGCATTTCTCAAAAGAAGTTTCTCAAATATCGTGTCCTGATAAATTGGCGTCAGTTTTTCATTTACTGCATAAAGGTCAGAAACAATCTGATTTTCCTCCTCTGTAAAAATCTGTATATCCAGATCCAGCACTAGTTCCAAATGCAGCATGCGTTCCTCTCCGTCATAGTCTGGCTTCACTTCCAGTTCTATTCCAGAAATATCATAGGACACATCTGCAATCATATCTTCTGTACAGCCGTTACAGTCAATCACGCCGGAAAATGGAAGTGCCGTTTCCATCCACTGTAAATGTTCCTCTTCCTCTTCTCCTTCATAAAGAACAAATACCAGAGCTTCCCCTTTCAAATTCAGCTGCTGGTCCATCAGACGCGTTTCAACACCACGCAGCTGAACACTTTTCCATAAAACCTGACGAATATTAGGCTTATTGGACGGCAGCATGATTTCTTCTTTGAACCGGAACGTATCTTTCCTTGCAAGAAACAGCGCCATTGCGGACAAGCTTTGATTTAGAAGCTGCACTCCCCCCTCCTGCTCTACACCAGTGAGCAGTTCTTCATCATAAATTTCATCAATCACTGCTTTCAATACCACCAGCGCTTTGACACTTAATTTTCTGGAATTTATAATCCCAATTGATAAATCTTCCATCTCCCATTTCAACTTGGCAGTATCATATTCATTAGCTCCATCAATAGCAAGACTCTCCTGAAAAGGAATCTCCCCTGTCATGTTATTGATTTTCCCTTCCTCCTGGTCGCTCCGGTACAGCAGAGAGAATTTCAGAACTCCCTTAAGCCATACATGATCCTGGGTTATCGTAGTCTCATCCAGCATCAGTTCTCCTTTGTCCAGTATAATCCGAATTAAGTCCGGCTTCATATCCGGCACATTAAAATCATCATCCAGTGTAATCTGTGTTACAGCTTTTCCCTTTTCTCGGTTCATATGTATGTATTTTTTCGTTAAATCCACAATAAAAACGCTCCTATCCTGAATATTGGTACATTCTATTCAGAATCGAAGCGTTTTATTCATTCTGGTTTAACACAATTTCATTCTTACATCTCTTGTCAGCACATCTGCATAACTGAAAGACAGGAGCTGAGATGGATTCTTCTCATTTTCATCATCAATTAAAATGGTAAACACGGACGGGTACGCTCCCTGAATCACGCCTTCTTGAACGTCAATCCTGTTACGGCCTCTATCCAGCTGAATCATTACTCTGTTCCCCAGCTGCCCTAACACAGATGCCCGCACCTTATTGATATCTGTTTGTTTTATTGCCATTCTTTCCACCTCATTTCAAAAATTTGGGAAGCTTCTGCTCTGGCTGTATCACCTGATATCAAGCCTGACAGACTTCTCTTTGACAATTTTATATCGCTTTTAGTATATCACTGTGTTAAAATCCTGTCAAAGGGAAATATGTCCCATGGTTCGACACGATTCAAGTTTCCTTCTTCACATAGTCATTAGAAAGTAATAAGAAGCTTTTAAATTAATTCTTCCAACTCATGTATTTATTTGTTACAATCATTTCATATGAGAGGTGATTTCTATGTCTGAACGACTGATTTTTCATATTGATGTGAATTCTGCCTACCTGTCCTGGTCGGCAGCAGAAAAATTAAGACAGGGATTTTCTCTGGATCTGCGCACCATCCCTTGCATTATCGGAGGAGACATGGCAAGCCGCCATGGAGTAGTCCTTGCAAAATCCATACCTGCAAAAGCATATGGCATTACAACAGGCGAACCTGTGGCACACGCTCTTCAAAAATGCCCAGATCTGCTTTTAGAGCCGCCTGACCATTACTTATACTCACAGTACAGCCGCAGGCTGATGGAGCTGCTTGCCAGATTCTGTCCCAGTATTGAGCAAGTCAGTATTGATGAATGTTATATGGATTTTACTGAAAAAAGAAACATCTATGGCAGTCCTGATGCCGCTGCGCATCAGATAAAAGATACCGTCAGAGAATCTCTGGGATTTACCGTAAATGTGGGAATTTCTTCCAATAAATTGTTGGCAAAAATGGCGTCGGATTTCCAAAAGCCAGATAAGGTACACACTCTTTTTCCAGAAGAAATACCTGAAAAAATGTGGCCTTTGCCCGTCAGAGAACTATTCATGGTGGGAAAATCTTCTGCCGCCACTCTGGACAAACTGGAAATTTGTACAATTGGTGATCTCGCCCACACCGATCCTAATATCCTGGAAAACCATATGAAAAGCCATGGCAAGCTAATCTGGCAGTTCGCCAATGGCATAGATGATACTCCGGTTCAGACCCAGGAAAGTGAATTGAAAGGCGTCGGCAATTCCACCACTCTTGCCCGAAATGCTGAAACTGCAGAAGATGCCAGACCAGTACTTCATTCTCTCTGCCGCCAGGTCTCTTCCCGCCTGCAGAAATACGGACAGTTTGCCGGAATGATCAGTACAGAAATTCGTTACGCTTCTTTCGTGAGAGTATCTCATCAGATGCAGCTTCCCTCAGCTGCAAATGATGAAAAACTGCTCTATCACCATGCCTGCCTTCTCTTTGATGAACTTTGGAATGGGGAACCTATCCGCCTGCTGGGTGTGCGCACTTCTAAGCTCACAGACCAGCCAGAACCTGTACAGATAAGCTTATTTGACCTGCCCCGGACACAGAAAGAACTTAAGGCGGAACAGGCAGCTAAAACGCTTCAGGAAAAATTTGGAAAAGACATTATCAGAAAGGGTCTCTGATAATGTCTCTTTTTAGACTGCAAATTGGCTGTTATAAAGTTCAAAATAAAAACCTTTTTCAAGGAGCAGTTCTTCATGGCTTCCCTGTTCTATGATATGGCCGTCCTTCATTACCAGAATAATATCAGCCTCCTGAATGGTGGAAAGTCTGTGTGCCACAATAAAGCTGGTTCGTCCTCTCATCATTGTGGCGAAAGCATTTTGGATCTTCATCTCAGTTCTGGTATCAATCGAAGACGTAGCCTCATCCAATATCAGCATAGGCGGCAGACACAGCATTACTCTCGCAATACAAAGCAGCTGTTTCTGTCCCACAGACAGGCTTCCTCCATCCTCACCGATTACAGTGTCATACCCCTGCGGCAGACGCTTAATAAAACTGTGTGCATGCGCCGCTTTTGCAGCCTTTAGAATCTCTTCTTCTGAAGCATCTGGTTTTCCCATTTTCAAATTCTCCCGTATGGTGCCTGCTTTCAGCCATGTTTCCTGGAGCACCATGCCATAACTTTCCCTGAGACTTCTGCGCGTCACTTCCCGTATGTCCTCACCTTCCACCTGAATGCTTCCGCTGTCTACATCGTAGAAACGCATCAGCAAATTAATAATGGTGGTTTTCCCGCATCCTGTAGGACCCACAATTGCCACACGCTGTCCCGGTCTTACTTTTAAATTGAAATTTTCAATTAGTTTTTTATCTCTTGCATAGGAAAAATATACATTTGAAAGCGTTACATTTCCCCTCACGTCTGTCAATATTTTCACATTTTCTGGTTCTGTAATCTGGGGCTCTTCTTCAATCAATGCGAAAATCCGTTCCGCGCATGCAAGCGCATTCTGCAATTCTGTCACCACACCTGAAATCTCATTAAAAGGCTTCGTATACTGGTTGGCATAGCTTAAAAAGCAGGAAAGCTGACCTACGGTAAACACTCCGCCCCCAGACATGGCAAACAGCGCCCCCACCAGCGCGACTCCTGTATACACCAGGCTGTTGACAAAACGTGTTCCTGGGTTAGTCAGAGATGAAAAAAACGTTGCATTCAAAGACGCCTTTTCCAGCCTCTGATTTATTTCATCAAATTTTTGCAAAACATCTTCTTCCTTGGAAAATGCCTGGACTACTTTTTGATTTTCAATCATCTCGTTAATTAGAGAAGTCTGTTCTCCCCTGGTAGCAGACTGAAGCATGAACATTGAAAAGGTGCGCCGGGCAATGAACGCCGCCACAAACAGAGAGACAGGCGTTACCAGCACCACCACCAGCGTGATTTTTAAATTGATGCTCACCATAAACAGAAGTGTTCCCAAAATCGTAATCACACCCGTAAATAACTGGGAAAAACCCATCAAAAGCCCATCTGCAAACTGATCCACGTCTGCAATTACCCTGCTTACCAGCTCTCCGTGAGAATGTCCGTCAATAAATTTCAATGGAAGAACCTGAATTCGTGCAAACGCTTCTCTCCGGACATCCTGTACCACTTCATAAGTTATCTTATTATTGCAGACATTCATCATCCATTGTGCCAAAGCGGCCAGCAGAATAATAACGCCCATCTTCCACAGTAATTCCCCGATAACCGGAAAATCTACCTGGCCTGGAGCCAAAATATGATCAATAACCTGCCCGGTAAGTACGGGGATATATAAGGTGGCTGCCACCGTCACCACTGCAAACATGAGAGACAGAATCAAAAAAATCCGGTATGCCTGAATATATTTCAAAACTTTTTTCAGAGTCCTTGCCTGATATTTTTTATTTTTCTTTTTCATAACACACCTCCTGTACTATTGTCTTTTATATTGAGACTCATGAATTTCCCGATACACCAGACAATGATCTAAAAGCTCTTCATGTGTTCCCATTCCTGCAATCTCGCCGTCATCCAGCACAATAATCTTATCGGCGTGTTGAATGGAAGAAGTACGCTGAGATACAATAAAGACCGTAGGATTCCCCTCCATTGCCCGAATTGCTTTCCGCAGTCTGGCATCCGTCGCATAATCGAGCGCAGACGCACTATCATCTAAAATCAGGATCTCTGGTCTGCGCACCAGAGCCCGGGCGATTGTAAGACGCTGTCTCTGCCCCCCAGAGAAATTCTTTCCTCCCTGCTCCACAGGAGCGTCTAATTTTCCTTCTTTGCCTTCCACTACTTCTTTTGCCTGAGCTGTTTCCAGAGCCTGATACAATTCTTCATCTGTGGCATCTGCCTTGCCCCAGCAGAGATTATCCCGAATGGTTCCCTGAAACAGAACCGCTTTCTGCATCACAATTCCTACTTTCTGCCGCAGTTCTTCCAGAGAATATTCCTTTACACTTTTCCCCTGGATGAGCACCTCTCCCGCTGTCACATCATAAAACCGGGGAATCAAATGTACCAGAGTCGTTTTTCCTGAACCAGTGCCGCCGATAATTCCCACTGTTTCTCCTTTTTCCACTGTAAAATCTATATCAGACAAACTCTCTGCCCCTGCTCCCTGATATTTCATGCCTACATGAGAAAACTGTACCATAGCACAACCGCGAATGTTCTCTGTCTCTGCATCTTTCTTGACCTCACGCTCTATAGGCATACTGCTCTCCATCTCTAAAACAGAAGAAATTCTGTTTCCACACGCCGCCGCCTTGGTTATAGTGATAATCAGATTTGCCAGCTTAATCAGTTCCACCAGAATCTGGGACATATAATTTACAAGCGCCACCACTTCTCCCTGGGTAAGATTTCCCACATTGACCTGGACTGCCCCCGTATACAGCAGAACAATCGTTGCTCCGTTGATAATTACAAAGGTTACTGGATTTAAAAAAGCACTGATT
>CAJUCK010000022.1:0-13832 GCA_910585395.1 uncultured Lachnospiraceae bacterium | reverse complement strand
TTTCCCACATGGTTTTGCATAAAAGTAAGATTTTCCAATCTTTCTTCAAACCGGCTTTTCTCCTCTTCTTCTTTGTGAAACGCACGAATCACCCTGGCTCCTGTAAGATTTTCTCTGGTGATGCCCAATACCTTGTCTAATCGTTCCTGTACTTTGCGATACAGAGGAATGCTCACCGCCATAATTCCAAATACCACCAGGGACAGCAGCGGAATGGCCGCTGCGAAAATCAATGCAGCTTTTACGTCGATGGTAAATGCCATTACCATAGCTCCAAACACGATAAATGGAGAACGCAGAAACAGCCGCAGCACCATGTTTACCCCAGATTGAGTCTGATTGATATCGCTGGTCATACGCGTAATCAGGGTTGCCGTTCCTGCCTTGTCGATTTCCGAAAAAGAAAACGTCTGAATATGCGCAAACAATGCATGACGGACGATTGTGCCAAAACCTGCCGCTGCCTTTGCCGCAAAAAATTGTGCAGTCACAGAACAGACAAGGCCGATAAGCCCCAAAGCTACCATCACAAGGCACATCTGCAGTATAAAGTTCTGGTCTCTTTTTACAATTCCCACGTCAATAATTGCCGACACCACCAGAGGCACAATCAGCTCAAAGGAGGCCTCCAGCATTTTAAACAATGGCGCTAACACGCATTCCTTCTTGTAATTTTTTAAATACACCAGTAATTTTTTCATAGAGATTCCTTTCACTCTTTGTTATTACATTTTACTTATTTTCCAGGTATTCTTATATTTTATCCATCTCCTGGCAAAAGAAATTATACAAAATTTTCCTGAAAAATTCAATTACCAGACAAAAAAGCAGGCAGAAAGCTTTTCCAATGAAACAAAAACGTGTCTTCGGCACTTCAATTCCCCTAATCCCTCAATCCTGATGAAATTGCAGGCTTTGACGCGCCGCGTGCGTTCGCCATAGCGACAGAATGCCCGTCGCCTGCATGCGTATCATATTTTTATATTATAGGAAAGTCATAAACTATAACACTTCACAGCAACAAGGTTTTTCTTATAAAATAAATTTAGCAGAGACGCCGAAACATCCCTGCTTTTTACTATCCCTGATAACTGATGCGCTCCACCAGCGACTCTTTTCTAAGATTCCTGCTGAGCAAAAAAGAAAGCATACCCTGCAGCAGCAGTATCACCAGAATCATAATACCTATCTCCAGTCCTGGAAAATGATATTCATCGATTCCATAAACATGAATCTCCTTAGCATAGCAAAAAAGAGCATATCCTGCCGGGCTTCCAATTAAAAGGGAAACCGCCACCGTTCCTGCCGAAAACAGAATTCCTTCCAGCTGCAGCATCAGATTGAGCTGGCGGTTGGTCATGCCTACTGCCTGAAGCACTCCCAGCTCCCGCTTCCTTGTTACCACCCCGGTAATAATCGTGTTTGCCATGTTCATAAAGCCAATGATTCCTAAAAATCCCAGAAAAGTATAAATCCCCCACTGCATAATGTTGGTTCTCGCTTTGACGACCTTCATAGCGTTGTCGTAAGAATCTGTCTCTACATGCTCCACACCTGCCAAAAGTTCCTGAATGGCCGACTCCACATTCTCCTTATCCTGTCTGCTGCAGTCTATCCAAATCTTTTCCGTGATATCTTCTGCAATCCCAAGTTTCTGAAAGGTTTCTTCTGTTATCACCCAGGAAGCCGGAGCGCTCCCAAAGGCTCCCATAAGCTTTCCTTTGTATACCGCCTGACTTCCCGTCAAGTCTTTCATATACATTTCCTCTCCCAGTTCATAACCGTAATCTTCCAAATAATAGGAAAATCCAAAAATAATCCCATCCTCTGCACTCACCTTATCATAATCCACAATTCCCAGAGAAGAGCCTTTGCCGTAACGCTCAAATTCTTCCCGGTTCATAACGCAAATACTGCTGCGGTTTCCCTCATCTTCCAATGTGTCAGGTTTGCTGTTTTCCACTCCAAAAAGTTTACGGCTTTTTACTTCTGTTACCCCTGGAATCGCCTTTAACTGCTTCTGTAATTCTGCTCCCAGAGGATTTTCCTTCTGAATCTGAAAGAGATTATTTTCTGGATATGCCTTATCATTCAAGCTCCAGTCCAATTCTATGGAAAACTGTCCATACTCTATGCTGCGCCTGGCTTCAAACTCATTATCTATGTTCCCGGCAAAATGCGATAATGTCACAAACAGCACACAGGATAATCCCATGGTAACAATGGTAGATATCGTTCTGCTGCGGTTTGCAGACAGACCAGATAACGTCATACCCAACACTGAAATCTTTCTCCTGCCCTTCCGCACGCTGTTTATGCGCCTGCTGCTTTCCTGATAGCGGATGGCTTCCACCGGCGATATCTTTGCCGCCACCTGCATAGGGCGGAGCAATGCCAGACAGACCGTTAAGAAGGCCGCCAGCGCCACTAACAGCAGCAGAGGCAGAGACAATACTGATACATTTGTCAATTCCACGTCTGCAGCTTTTTTATTTACCTGTACAATGATTTGATGAAACAGTACAGACGCAGAGCCGAAGCCTGCCAGAATTCCCAAGGGAATACCAACTGCCGACAGAAGCATTCCTTCTCTGAGAATCATTTTCTTCATTTGCCTTTTGGTTGCTCCCAAGGCTTTGATCTTTCCATATTCCTGGATCTTCTGTACCATTCCAACCTGAAATATATTATAAATAACTGCAACTGATACCACAATTACCACAAACGCAATGAAAATACAGGCCATAACCGTTTCCGTCTCTGGATTATATGTCCATATCAGATACATGGAATTGAGAGCGACGTTATTCTTTGCAATTTTGCAGCGTTCTCCTAATTTCTGAATAACTTCCTCACAATTGCCTCCATTTACTTCCACAGACTCATTTAAGCGAAAAGTTACTGTATAAGAGCGCATTTCTTCTGGAAATAAAGACTCGTAAAATTCCTGGGAAATATAACCTTGAAATGCTTTTTGAACCGTTCCTGTCTGCTTTGATTTCACCACGCCGCTGACTACAAACTCTTTTGCTTCAAATTTGCTTTGATTATCTCTGCGAAATGGAATTGTCACCTGATCTCCCTGTTTGGCATTCTCCAGTCCAAGATACGCAAAAAATTCTGACGACGCCGCAATTTCATTTTCCTTTTGAGGCAATGTTCCAGCTTTCAGCGAATTGTCGGCATTGATATTTTCAGCAGCATTGCCGTCCATAAATACCAGCCCCATATCAACCTTATTATCACCTGGGTTTACCTGGGCTGCATAGGCTGTCCTTCCCACATGAATGAACTCACTGCGCAGCTTTACCATTTCATACTGCTCTTGCGTAACCCTGTTGAAAGCTGCAGCGTAATTTCCATAAAAATTTCCTGCATTTTGGTAGTTAAATTCTGCCAATCCATATCCAAAACCTGCAATGGCAGTAAGGAGCAGGGTTGTGAAAAAAATAGAAAGTATGATCAGAATACTTTTAAATCTGTTTTGGCGCACATTAGAAAGCGCCAGTCCATGAATCGTATGTTTCATCCCTGTTCCACCACCTTCCCATCTTCAATCACCAGGATACGGTCTGCAATTTGCGCGATATCCTGGTCATGCGTAATCATCACCAGTGTCTGCCCGTATTTCTGTGCTGACAGTTTCAAAAGTCCTATCACTTCATCGCTGGTTTTAGAATCCAGGTTTCCTGTGGGCTCATCGGCAAGAATCACATCTGGTT
Source organism: uncultured Lachnospiraceae bacterium (assembly GCA_910585395.1). GTDB lineage: Bacteria > Bacillota > Clostridia > Lachnospirales > Lachnospiraceae > Petralouisia. Next base: position 10,110 of record CAJUCK010000022.1, on the reverse strand, counting down.
TAGAGGCAAGAGCCCTTGCGATCGCCACTCTCTGCTGCTGGCCTCCGGAAAGGGTATGCGGAAGATTATGTATCTTCTCTTCTAATCCCAGAGTCTTAATAATATCCTGCACAAAACTTTCGTCTGCTTCCTTTCCATCTAACCCAATTGGCAGCACAATATTTTCCCATACATTGATGGAAGACACTAGATTAAACGCCTGAAAAATAAAGCCGATTTTCCTTCTTCGAAATACCGCCAGTTTTTCTTCCTTCCATGCAAATATGTCTTTTCCTTTCATCCACACCTTGCCGCTGGTAGGAACATCCAGCCCTCCCAGAAGATGGAGCAGCGTGCTTTTTCCTGATCCAGATTTCCCAACAATCGCGGCAAATTCTCCTTTTTCTATGGCAATTTCGGCGTTTTTCACTGCCTGCACCTGATTTTCCCCTGTTCCATAGTATTTACAAAGTTGTTCTGTCCTTAAAATTGCTTCCATCATAATCCTCCTGTAAACTAACTTTTCTATCCTTTTGCTTTTTCTAAGATACAGTTTACACTGAAATTCTTTCAGATATCTTGCAAAATAAAAAAAAAGACTTACAGTTTTGTAAGATAGAGGCTATACTCAGATATTCAATCGTTTAAAAAGGCGACAGCGCCACGAATCCATACTTTATCATCTATGTTCATATGGCATGCGCCTTTTTATGATTTTACTTTTCTTTAAGCAAATCGCAGACCACTTCTCCTGCCACAATCAATCCTGCTGCTGCCGGAACAAAAGCGCTGCTGCCCGGAGTCTGCCTGCGTCTGCCCTCTGGTTCTCTGCCACACTCCTGTTCATCACCATTCTTTTCCTGGATCTGAGGTTTCAGAGGCGTCTCTCTGGAATACACGACCTTCAGGCTGGTAATCCCACGCTTTTTTAACTCTCTGCGCATTACTTTGGCCAGAGGACAGACAGAAGTCTCTGAAATATCAGCCGCCATAAATGCGGCTGGATCCATTTTATTTCCTGCCCCCATGGAACTTATCACCGGCGTTCCTGCTTCTTTTGCCTGCTGTACCAGCATCAATTTGCCAGTTACCGTATCAATAGCGTCTACCACATAATCATATCTGGTAAAGTCAAATTGATCTGCTGTTTGTGGAAGATAAAAGGTATGGTAAATATTTACTTGTGCTTTGGGATTGATATCCAGCACCCGTTCTCTGGCCACATCCACTTTATATCTTCCAATCGTGCTGTGCAGGGCATAGATCTGACGATTCAAATTAGACAGGCTGATTTTGTCATTGTCAATCAAATCCAGCGTACCCACACCGCTTCTTGCCAGGGCTTCCACTGTATACCCTCCCACGCCGCCTACACCGAACACTGCCACCCGCATCTGCTGCAGCCGTTTTAACTTTTCTGGTCCAATCAGCAATTCCGTCCTTGAAAATTGATTTTCCATATCATTCCTTTCTCTCACACCTGTTTCTCCTGCAAATTTTGATAACATTTGTCAGTCGTACCATCTCCTTCTCAGCCTTCACAGTTTCTTCCTGCAGTATCCAGTGTTTCATTCATGCTGCCCACCCGGTAACCGCTCAAATCCAAAGTTACATAGGAAAATCCCGCTGCTTTTAATCTTTCTGTAATCTGATTTCTCTTCTCTTCTGAAATCAGTCTGTAAAATTCCTCCTTTGGTATCTCAATTCTCGCCAAAGTTCCATGAACTCTGACCCTGACCTGAGAAAATCCAAGCCTCCACAATAACTGCTCCGCTTCCTCTACCATCTGCAGTTTTTCTCTGGTAATGGATTCTCCATACGCAAAGCGGGAAGAAAGACAGGCAAAAGACGGCTTATTCCAGGTAGGCAGTCCATATTCTCTGGATAAAAAGCGAATTTCTTCTTTTGTAAGCCCCGCCTCCCGCAGAGGACTCAATATCCCCAATTCTGCTATCGCCTGCATACCTGGTCTGTAATCTTTTTCATCATCTTGATTGGAGCCCTCTGCCACATGAGAAATTCCCTTTTCCCAAGCAGTCTTTTGAATGCTCCTAAACAGCTCCCGTTTACACAAATAACAGCGGTTAGGAGGATTCTGGCTAAATCCTGGAACGGCCAGCTCATCAAACTCGCAGACTGCCTGGCGGATGCCTTGTCTAATACAGAATTCCTTTGCTTCCTTCTTTTCTATTGCTGGAAAAGAATTGGAATGCACTGTAACTGCCAGAACTTTGCTTTTCAAAACTTCATGTGCTGCTTTTAATAAAAATGAAGAATCGACGCCACTGGAAAACGCAACGGCAACTTCTCCTAAATCCTCCAGATTCTTTTTCAATACATCCAATTTCTCATATGCTCTCAATGTGTCAGGCTGCGCCGTATGCATAACATTTTTCCTCCATAACATCCCTATGTTAAACTGCTCATGCGTTCATGTTCTGCTTTAATTTCTTCAAATAATTTCCACACATCCCATTTCTGATTTTCACCTGTGAGAACTGCCTTATACGGAACTGAAATTCCAGACTTACGTACCGCCCTCAGCACCTGATCTATCCTGTCACTGCCCAGCCCTGCCATAACCATGAACTCACCAGATAAATCCTCTCCCTCACAGGCTGCTTCTTCTGTTTCCAGTTCTTTTATACCTGCCAGATACCCCACAGGTTTCCCATAGTCTTCCAGGGGAATCTCTTTTATTTTCATACGCAGGGGCAGCAGCGCTCTGGTGAGTCTGTTTCTTCTGTCCTTATCTGTGAAATGAAATAGTAAAATTGTCTCTCTCATATTCTTTTACCTCTATCCCTCTATATGCTAAATATAATTAATCTGCATTCCTCCAAAATTTACATTTCCGGTAATACGTAAGATGGCATTCTCTTCTGATACTCTGTGTTTACCGTTTTCCTCTACGCCTCCAAAAGAAGTATTGACATCCAGAACTGCTTTCCAGCCGTCCGGTATAAACAGCTCAAGATTTCCCATATGAACGTCGACCTGCACCACTGCTTCTTCTCCTGCTCCAATATGGGCATTGTCAAAATATACGCAGAGATTTCCAAATGAACTTTTTAAGAATGCGCGTTTAAAATGAGTACTTTTGATATATTTTACAGCAGAACTGAAATTTACGGAACACTCCACGGTTTCTCCACAGTCTTCGTCTATTACCTGTTCCTTTGGGCTCCAGCGCCTATTTAATGTGTCATCATATTTAGCTTCCACTTCCACGTACTTTTTTTTGAAAATCATATTCAAGCCGATCGTTCCAAGAAGGGCTGCTCCCAAAATCGGCCACGGGGTCAGATGTTCAATTCCCAAAGGCTCATCATACAAAATACCTAAAAAAGCAATGGAAAATAATATTCCCCCAAAACTTCGCTCTGCCACATTATCAACCAGTATGCCCACCAATATCACAGTGACAATAATCTTAAACAAACCTATATCCCAGAAAAATCCCATTCTGTCTACCATGATAAATACTGCTCCTATGATCAGCAGCAAGCCGATTACAATTTCTTTTTTTCTCTTCATAGCTTCCTCCTTTTTCTGCCAGCCATTCTACCAGCGCTCTATAATAATCTTTCTGCAGCGTATCACTACTTCCTCTTCTTCCACCACCTTCATTTCCTGTTCCTTCATGAAAGATATTATACCAATCCTTCTGAATCTGTAAACAAAAAATGCCCAAAACGTCAGATTCTCATACTCGCAGGTAAAATTTCCGGTATTATAAATCGCGATGCGGCTTCTGGTACAAACACATCTTCGTGTTTTCTTCATATATTGTAGAGACCATTTATTTTCGAGGAAACCTATGGAAAAATCCATTACCATAATCGGCGGAGACTTAAGACAATGTTATGCTGTAGAATATTTCCGCACGCTAGGCTGGCAAACCGCCTGCTGGCACCTGCCTGAGTTTCCCTTCCATCCAGATATTTATATTACAGACAGCCTTACGAATGCCTTAGAGCACTCCAAACTCATTCTTGCTCCAGCCCCTCTGACACGAGATGGAAATAACTTATATCAGTCAGAGACCATACAGGCTCTCTGCCCTCTGGACAGTCTGTGGGCAGAACTTACGGCAGACCACACTTTTGCTGCTATAAGCCTTTGTGATAAGCATCAGCAGATTCTAGCGGAAAAAGGCTGCCAGGTTCTAACCTTCGGCTCTTCTGATTTTTTTGCGGCAGAAAACGCCTTGCTTACTGCAGAGGGACTTCTTGCTGAAGTGATAAGATATACGCCTTTTTCCCTTTCCTCTGCCAATATAGCGCTTTTGGGATATGGAAACTGCGGATCTGCAGTGGGCAGGTTATTTCAGCCTCTATGCCGCGGCATTTATCTTCTGGAACAGGATGCTGAAAAACAAAAACTTGCGAAAACAAATCATATTTTTCCTATCACAGAGAAAGACCTGGCTCAGATACTTCCTCAGTGCCAGATACTCATTAACACGATACCAGCCTCTGTACTGGAACCAGCAATGCTATGCCTGCTTCACCACTCCTGTCACATTTTTGACATTGCCTCCGCCCCTTATGGCTTCCCCGCAGATACCACCAGAAAATGCCTGCTGCCCTGTTTTCGGCTTCCTGGCATTCCTGGACGTTTCTCTCCTGTTACTGCCGGAGAGCTCATTGGCAGAACTATAGAAAGGATGACATAACATGTTTTATGATTTTCATGACAAATCCATTGGAATCGGATTTACTGGTTCCTTCTGTACCTATGAAAAAATTTTCCAAGCCCTGGAACATCTAAAAGAAACTGGTGCAAAGCTTTTACCTGTATTTTCCTTAAATGCCTCTTCACTGGATTCCCGTTTTGGCACCAGCGCTTCTTTTATGGAGCGCGCAGAAAAAATTACTGGCCATCCGCCTATCACGTCTATTCCTGGAGCAGAACCCATCGGTCCCAAAGGACTTATGGATATTCTGATTATCGCTCCCTGTACCGGAAATACTCTTTCTAAATTGGCAAATGGCATTTCCGATACACCTGTGCTGATGGCTGCAAAGTCACATCTGCGCAATAACCGTCCCCTGGTAATTTCTCTGTCCACCAACGATGCTCTTGGGATGAATCTGAAAAATATCGGGATTCTGCTGAACACCAAAAATATTTATTTTGTTCCCTTTGGTCAGGACGACTATCAGGCAAAGCCCAACTCCATGACGGCATTTACAGAACTTCTGCCAGAAACCATTGACGCGGCTTTAAAGGGCAGACAGATTCAGCCTGTGATCCGCAGTCCGCACGATGCATAAATTTTAAGCAGATAACTCGCTTTTGCCATGCACTGCCACTTTTCAGCATTCTCTCAAATAAACATAGCCGTTTTCTTCCATTAAAAATCCCAAAAAGTTTCCTGTAGAAAAGGAAACAGCCGCTGGCTGAAGCGGCTGTTACATAGATGCAGTATTACAACCAGATTCTATTAGGTACGGATAGTGTACTCCATCATTTCATAATGAAGCTCTGTCCCTTCTGTTATTTCTGGAGGCAGCAAAGCTCTTGCCACACATTTCAACTCCTGCTGTGGATCATCTGCCTGCTGTAAATACGCATAATCTCCGTCAATTCTCGCTACTCTGTATTCTATAGGTCCAAAATTCATGTTCTGCTCCCTTCTATTCTCTGATTTGGCAGTTATTTATGTTCCTCTGTCTCATGCAATGCCAAAATATCTGAAATCTCTTCTGGTGAAATCTTTGTATACTCACAGAGTTCCGTTAATGTGGGAACGGTTCCGTTTTCCTGGGCAAGGGCTTTTCTTGCCTCATAGACCAGACTCACTTTTGCCAAAATGGCATTCTCACTGTCTCTCTCTCCTTCCAGTTCTCTCCGGTAACTTTTAATTCCTTCAGCAACAAATGTTTCCAGTTTCTGTTCCAGTTGTTTTTGCTTATCTTCTTGTAATTTTCCCTGGCTGCCGCCTGTAATGCCATATTCCGATCCTTTTCCCAGAAGTTCCCGCATTCCCATCAGAAGACTTATATTGCCCTCCTGTACCAGATCTTCCAGAAATGCCTTAGGAGCTGTATATTTTTCTGCAAGCTCAATCACTCTTTTCAGCCATTGGCCAGATAAGTCCTCAATCGCTTCCTCTTCCCCAGCAAGCAGCCGTTCATACAAAACTCTTTCCTGAGTCTTGTCCAGACTGGGCACTGCAGAAATTTCTTTCAAATACATCCGAAAATGGGCAGAATACGAAGCCTCCTTCTTTTCTTTCCTCCTGCCGCTCTTTCTTTCTGCTGCCAATTTTTCTTGCTCTTTGTTATTCACCGCCTGTTCTTCCCTGGCGTTTTCCTCCGGCATCTGCAGGTACTGGTATATCATATCCTGTTGTTCTTCTGAGAGATCCATATCCTGAAAATAACTTTGTATTTCCTCTTTGGACATCGGCTCTGCACTTGCTTTTGCAATCTCCTGTACAAAACGCAATGTTTCCATAAAGGTTATTTTATCTACCATAATTTCCTCCATTCCGCAGGCTTTTCGGCGCATACTTACGTTCTATATAAAATATAGCAAAAAGCAGCGGTATTTTCAATGGATAGTTTTTCTGTAAAAGAAAAAGAGAGCGCACAGGAAGACAGAACACCTTTTCATTACGGCATTACTATGAAATTTACTTCTTTCTTTACACCATTTCAATATCATGATAAAATAAAAAGGCGGAAAACAGGCTTCCATTAACACTTACCACAGCTTTTCTGTTCCCTATGGCGGGTTTGTACGCACACAAACCTGAGTTATATACATTGATCATCTGTGAGAAAAATAAATTTTTCTCCATTTACATAAGAAAGGAGCATTTAACTATGGCAAAATATGCTTATCCGGCGATTTTCGCCCCAGAAGAGGAAGGTGGTTTTTCCATTGTATTTCCTGATCTGGAAAATTGTTACACTTACGGCGATGATATCGTAGATGGACTGATGCGGGCAGAAGACGTTCTGGCCCTTGTCCTTTATAATTATGAGAAGGAACGAAAAGAAATACCTCTCCCTTCTGATGCGGCTTACCTTGCTGTCCCAGAAAACGGGTTCGTAAATTTTGTAGCATGCGACACTTTACAGTACCGAAAAATGTACAATAATAAATCTGTCAAAAAGACTCTCACGATTCCAGAATGGCTTAGTGACGCTGCCGCAGAAAAAGAACTGGTTCTCTCTCAGGTACTGCAGGAAGCCCTGATTGCCAAAATACAAATATAATACATACCTAGAAAAAAGACCTTCTGCTGCTGCAGAAAGTCTTTTTTCTAATTTCAATTACTCATTACTCCAGTCGTTAAATACTAAAGTAACATCTATCTAATTTGGTAGTTCAGCCATTTGTGAATTATCTTCTGAGACTCCCTCTGCCAGCTCATTACAGCTGTTCGGCATATCGGTTTCCTCTGATAATTTCAAACTCATGGTTGACTGCATCCCAGCCACCATAACTTTGACAAAAAGAACTCTGGAACCATCTGGTTTTACCAGAACCTGCGTTGACGTTTTACTTTCCCTCTCAACGTTCTCTTTCTCTTCTGAATCATTGACGGCATGTTTCTTATCTCCTGTCTCTGGCTCTATATTATCTGTGTTTTTATAAACCTCATCATAAAAGGGGCTCTTTGCTGACGCAGCCTTTTTCGTCAGCTTCTCTGAACAAATATCCCATCCATTCCAATTAATTCCATTTAAAGTCAAGTAAAGCTCCTCCTTCCATTTAATTCCAAATTTCTTTCAACACCTGTTCCCAATGCGAACCGATGGATAAAACTGGACGATAATCCTGGAAAGATTCTACCTTCTGGCGAAGACGCTCCAGATTCTTTGGCGAAATTGCCTGCATATATGATTCTTTTACTTTCTGTTCTATATCCTCTGGCTTCTCTATGGGTTTTCGCCCGCCAAAGCTTTCCTGAATCTGAACCATAACCTTCTTAGAGGCAGCTATAAACGTAGTCTGAGCTTCATAAGCATAATCTAATTCTGCCAGCCGGTCCTCCACAGTTTCCTCTCTTCGTTCTCCAGTATCTTTGTCAATTACATAAGTGGTATCCCTGTCCTCTCTTGAAAATTCATCCACAATCCGGTCATGCACTACTTGATAAGCCTTTGCCCAGGAAGTAACAGAGTTATCAAAAGACTTTTCTCCTGCCGCGCTGCCCCATGCAGCCCGCTCATTCTCAATGACTTCTCCCATCTCCTGCCAGAAATTACTGGTATAATCCATCAATTTCGTGTGAAGCTGCTTATCTAATTCCTCCAGATCCGCCTGGAGATCTCTGGCATGGTTCAATCCGTTTTCATTCAGGTATTTACGCATTTCTCTGGCAGAATCCATTCCTTCTTGGGAAAAGGTAATTTTATCTCTGGTAAAATCCTGTACTTTCTGTTCGTGCTTTTGTTCTTGGGCGCGGGCTGCGAGCTCCTCATACGTGGGGATATGCTTGTTTAATTTAGGAATATCAGTTCTGCCTGCGTATATCTTACTCATACTGCCACCTAACCCCAGAAATTGTATTTGTTTGCTTCTTCAAAATAATTGCTGCCTGAGGCATTGTACTGGTTAGACGCACTATTGACATTTGCCTTTGCATTGTCTGCAATCCGGTCAGCTAAAAAGGACGTCTTTTCTGTAAAACTACCTCCCAGAACCTTTTCTAAGGTGTCTATATCTGCTGCTTTCAGTTTGTCTTTGTCCAGGCTTAAGCTTCCGTCATTCCTCTGGGTAATGCCAATAGATTCCAGTTCCTCTTTTCCCTTCTGGGCTGCTTCCAGAAGATTTTGACGATAAAACTGATTCAGTGGAGACATATTGCTTTTCAAAGATTTTATAGTTTTATTATAATGCTCCAGAAGGCTTTCCACATACTCACTAACATTCTCTGTGCTGCCGCTTTCTCTTGCCTCTTCATATAGTTCTTTGTCCCTAAGTTTATCTGAGGCCTCCTGCATTTCCTCTGCAGATTTTCTGAGCGCCTCATAATTCTTCTTCTGTGTCTGAGACACCGCATTTCCCTGATTTAATGATGATAAGGGATTATTCTGCATGCCGCTGCTTTTCATACCGTCCAGCAACGACATATTATTCAGTGGCAACCCTGCCTTTCTCATAGATGTGTTCAGCATTTGCGTCGTAATTCTCATTACTCATCCTCCTTTAATCAATCTTGTTCCCATTTTCTACATAAGTAAGATACTCTTTTACAAATTCTGTATATTTATATCTTGATATTAACAGCTTCTCTCCATTTGTAAGGGTAACTGCCGTCTTACTGTAGCCGTCTACAAACGCAAGATTAACCAGATATCCCTTGTGAATCCGAAAAAATTGTCCGTATAATTCCTCCTCCAATGCTCCGATTTTTGCATAATATTCCAGTCTTTCATCTTTCATATGAAGTATCACCTTATGTCCCTGGCTTTCTGCATAATAAATACTTTCGAGACAAATAGCTTTACTGGCTCCAGCATGCTGAATGACTAGAGATTGTTTGGGACGCTTTACGCCTGATTTAATCTGCTTTACGGCTCGTTTAAAAACCGCACCGAATCTTTTCTCATTTATAGGTTTGAGCAGATACTGGAATGCTCCCACATCAAAAGCATCGTACACATATTTTTCATAAGCTGTGACAAAAATAATCAAGGGCTGTTTCTCCCGATCTCTGTTACGGATTTCCATGGCAAGTTTCATGCCGTCTCCTGGAATCTGCAGTTTCACCTCCAGAAATACCAGATCAAATCCGCCTCTTCCTGTCAGATACTCTTCGCTGGTATGATACTCTGTAATTTCACATTCTGCATACTGTTTTCTCACAAGCTCAGAAAGATGGGCCCGTGCATCTGTTTCACTATCACATACTGCAATTTTTATCATATTCTCCTCTGCTTTCCTTATGTTTATCGGAAAGCAGAAAATATTTTTAACACAATTTGCACAAATTGACACTTTTCCGACGTAAATGGACAGAAAAAAAGAACCCTCCCATCTCTAATTACAGATGAAAAAAGATTCAAACCTTTTGGCTTATTCTCACCAATACATTTCCTCAATAAAATTCTAATGGATGGAGAAGGATTCGAACCTTCGAAGGCGTTGCCAACAGATTTACAGTCT
>CAJUCK010000021.1:28431-36068 GCA_910585395.1 uncultured Lachnospiraceae bacterium | reverse complement strand
GCCAGACAATCTGAGGGAGATTGCACTGCTGCGTCTTCAATATCCCCAGGCGTCCTTAAAGGAACTGGGAACACTGCTGGAACCTCCAGTGGGAAAGTCTGGCGTCAATCATCGGCTGCGCAGATTATGTGAAATGGCAGAGGAGCTTAGAGAAGCAAAAAAGAGGTGAATCAGGGATGAAGAAAAAGCTTTTATTTGTGTTCAATCCCTTTTCCGGGAAAGGGCAGATCAAAAACAGACTGCTGAGTATCGTAGACCATTTTGTGAAAACTGGCTATGAGGTAACTGTTTATCCTACCCAGCAGCCCCAGGATGCTATGGAGCTGGTACAGAAAGAGGCCGGCAGATATGAACTGGTAGTATGCAGCGGCGGGGATGGTACATTAGATGAAGTGGTGAGCGGAATGATGCAGCGCAGGGACAGGGTGCCCATCGGTTATATTCCCTCAGGAAGCACGAATGATTTTGCTGGTTCTCTGAAAATACCTAAAAATATGGATAAAGCGGCACAGGTGGCAGTAGGGGGGATCCCATTTGCCTGTGACGTGGGAAGTTTTAATGAAGAGTATTTTGTGTATATTGCTGCCTTTGGCCTGTTTACAGATGTCTCCTATGCCACCAGCCAGGATCTGAAAAACAGGATCGGACATCTGGCTTATCTTTTAGAGGGCGTTAAGCGGATTGCATCTATACAGTCTTACCATCTAAAGATTTCTGCAGGAGATCAGGAAATAGAGGATGAATTTATTTATGGGATGGTTACCAATTCCACTTCGGCAGGCGGGTTTAAAAACATCACAGGAAAAAATGTGAAGCTGGATGATGGGATGTTTGAGGTAACTCTGGTGAAAATGCCGAAGAATCCCATAGAACTTAATGAGATTATTGCCAGTCTTACGAACCTTATTGATGATACAGATCTGATTTATACCTTTAAGACAGAACAGATCAATATAAAGTCTCTGGAAAAAGTTTCCTGGACGCTTGACGGAGAGTATGGCGGGGATCACATAGAAGTCAGCATCCAAAATAAGCGCCAGGCGGTTGAGATTATGGTGAGGCCAGGCGTGAAATTTCTGCCAGAATATTGAGATTTCTGTTAGAAAATACTTTTCTTTTTAGGGAAAATAAGGTAAACTATATGTCAGGTGAGAACATAGTCTCTCTCAAAGGTTATAGAATGAAATTATAGTCGGGTTTTCTGCCTGGGAGCAGGAAACGGAAATGGAGGAAAAGAAATGTTAGTATCTGCAAAAGAAATGTTACAGAAAGCAAAAGCAGGACATTATGCTGTTGGACAGTTTAACATCAACAATCTGGAGTGGACAAAGTCCATCTTACTGACTGCGCAGGAATTAAAATCCCCGGTAATCCTGGGTGTTTCTGAGGGAGCAGGAAAATACATGACCGGATATAAGACAGTAGTAGGTATGGTAAACGGTATGCTGGAAGAATTAAATATTACCGTTCCCGTTGCACTGCATTTGGATCATGGCAGCTATGAAGGATGTCTGAAATGTGTGGAAGCAGGATTTTCTTCTATTATGTTTGACGGTTCCCACTATCCAATTGATGAGAATGTTACAAAGACGACGGAACTTGTGAAAATTGCCCATGACAAGGGGATGTCTATTGAAGCAGAGGTAGGCTCTATCGGCGGTGAAGAAGACGGAGTAGTTGGAGCAGGAGAATGTGCGGATCCCGATGAGTGCAAGGCAATTGCCGATCTTGGCGTGGATATGCTGGCGGCAGGAATCGGTAACATACATGGTAAATATCCAGATAATTGGGCAGGTTTGAGTTTCGAGACGTTGGATGCCGTTCAGCAGAAGACTGGAGAGATGCCGCTGGTGCTTCACGGTGGAACAGGAATTCCAGAGGATATGATTAAAAAGGCAATTTCTCTTGGTGTAGCAAAGATCAATGTGAATACAGAGTGCCAGCTTTCTTTTGCAGAAGCTACCAGGAAATATATTGAGGCAGGCAAGGATCAGGAAGGCAAAGGGTTTGACCCGCGGAAACTTCTGGCTCCGGGCGCTGAGGCAATCAAAGCTACAGTGAAGGAAAAAATGGAGTTGTTTGGCTCTGTTGGAAAAGCAGAATAGTACAGAAAATTTTGTAAATTCTGAAGAAAAATAAAAGAAATGCAACATAAATTTGTTGGAAATGGCAAAAATAAATTTTATCTAAAATTTCTATTGCAATTTAGAAAATTATAGAGTATCTTATTAGCAACAGAAAACTAACATGTAGAACAAGGGTGTTCCAAGAGGCTTGGAATGCCCTTTTTTACGAACCACTACATAGGCAATTGTGTGAGAAAGGATGTAGAGATATGAGTGAATATTTCAATGTATCAGAAATTTTCGGCGAAAATGTGTTTAATGATGCAGTGATGCAGGAACGTCTGCCGAAAAAGGTTTATAAGAAATTAAGAGAAGTCATCCAGGAAGACAGGGAACTGGATCTGGAAACAGCAGATGTGGTAGCGCATGAAATGAAGGAATGGGCGATTGAAAAAGGGGCGACCCACTATACCCACTGGTTCCAGCCACTGACAGGTTTCACAGCAGAGAAGCATGATTCCTTTATCACAGCGCCCATGCCAAACGGAAAGGTTCTCATGAGTTTTTCTGGAAAAGAGCTGATTAAAGGTGAGCCAGATGCATCTTCATTTCCATCAGGAGGATTAAGGGCAACTTTTGAAGCAAGAGGATATACGGCATGGGACTGCACCTCGCCGGCGTTTGTCAGACAGGATGCGGCCGGAGCTACGCTTTGCATACCAACAGCCTTCTGTTCTTATACCGGGGAAGCTCTGGATCAGAAGACACCTCTTCTTCGTTCCATGGAAGCCATAAGCGAACAGTCTTTGCGTCTGCTGCGCCTCTTTGGAAACACTACTTCTAAGCGCGTGACCCCTTCAGTGGGAGCTGAGCAGGAATATTTTTTGGTTGACCGTGAAAAATATTTAAAGAGAAAAGATTTGATTTTTACAGGACGTACTCTTTTTGGGGCAATGCCTCCTAAGGGGCAGGAGCTGGACGATCATTATTTCGGAGCTATTCGGGAACGTATTGCAGCATATATGCGTGATGTAAATAAAGAATTGTGGAAGCTGGGGGTCAGTGCAAAGACCCAGCACAATGAGGTTGCGCCTGCGCAGCATGAACTTGCGCCTATTTATGCAGAGGTGAATATTGCCGTAGACCATAACCAGCTTGTGATGGAGACATTAAAAAAGGTGGCAGGACGCCATGGACTGCGCTGTCTGCTTCATGAAAAGCCATTTGCAGGAGTAAATGGTTCGGGTAAGCATAATAACTGGTCACTGATCACAGATGATGGAATCAATCTTTTAGACCCAGGCAAGACTCCTCATGAAAATATTCAGTTCCTTCTGGTGCTGACCTGTATCTTAAAGGCAGTAGATAAACATGCTGACTTGCTTCGGGAATCTGCGGCAGATGCAGGAAATGACCACAGACTGGGGGCAAATGAGGCTCCGCCGGCTATTATTTCAATTTTCCTGGGAGAACAGCTTCAGGATGTGATGTCTCAGCTTATCAGTACTGGCGAGGCCACCAGAAGCTTAAAAGGAGAAGTTCTTCAGACGGGTGTAAAATCACTGCCGGACTTTATGAAAGATGCTACAGACAGAAACCGTACTTCGCCATTTGCATTTACAGGAAATAAATTTGAATTCCGTATGGTTGGTTCCAATGATTCTATTGCAGCTCCCAATGTGGTATTAAATTCCATTGTGGCAGAAGCATTTTCTGATGCCTGTGATATTTTGGAGAATACAGATGATTTTGAGGGAGCAGTTCATGACCTTATTAAGAAGCAGGCTTCGGACCACCAGCGGATTGTGTTTAATGGCAACGGCTATTCTGACGAGTGGATTGATGAGGCAGAACGCCGGGGACTTCCCAATATCAAGAATATGGTGGATGCAGTTCCGGCGCTGACTACTGAGAAAGCAGTTGCTTTGTTTGAGAAATTTAACGTATTTACTAGAGCGGAGCTGGAGTCCAGAGGCGAGATCTTGTATGAAAACTATGCCAAAGCTCTAAATATTGAAGCGCGTGCCATGATAGATATGGCAGGAAAACAGATTATTCCAGCAGTAATTAAATACACCACTTCATTGGCAAATTCTATCAACGCAGTGAAAGCGGCATGTGATGCCGACGTCAGTACACAGACGGATCTGTTAAAAGAGGTTTCTGATCTGCTGGCGGAGTCCAAAGCTGCGCTTCTTCATCTGACGGAGATTGCGGAGAAAGCCTATGCAGTGACAGAAGGAAGAAAGCAGGCAATCTGCTATCGCGATGAGGTAAAAACAGCTATGGAAGCGCTGCGAGAGCCTATTGACAAACTGGAAATGATTGTTGATAAGGATATGTGGCCTATGCCATCTTATGGAGATTTGATATTTGAAGTTTAATATATGACGTGAGGAACGATCGACAGAATTGAGAGACGCCCTGATGCCCTATAGGAGCAGAAATGGAATTGGCATGAGGGTTACCTGTAAAAAGGGAGGATGCCAGGCAGCTTGCGCTACCTGGCATTTATTATGAAAAAGTTTATTCAAATAATGATTTACTGAAATTCTCCTTTGGGATAATTCTATTATATGCCGAAGAAATGAAGTTTTCATGTTACTATCATGAAACTTTTTTGAACCTAAAATGAATAAACTATGAACAAAAAAGAAAACGGTACTTTTGCTGATCCGCAAAGCAGTGGAAAGCGGGAAAAGTATCGTTTTTTATATTTTGCACATTTACAGAAAATGGGTAGATTTTTTTGAGGCAGCCGATTATAATAGAAGAAAGATTTTCACTCAGTCAGGATGAGAAAAATGCGTCAGGAGGTAAGTGATGAAAAATAATCTGCTATTTATAAATCAAAATCGGGAAATAATCCGTAAATTTCTGGAAGCCATGAAAGAATATGCTTTGGATATAGACACAGCAAGCACAGCAGAAGAGGTTGTCGCGGTTTTTAAGAAAAAAAAATATAAAGTAGTGATTACCGGAATGGATCTGCCTGGATTTGACGGTTCTAAGATTATAGCTTACCTGAATCGTTATTTTCCCCAGACAGTGTGTATGGTGTATACCAGCAGGCTGGAGCTGGCACATTTGAAACTGCTGGTCAACGAGAGAAAAGTATTTCAAATATTTCATAAATCAGTGGATTTCAGGGGCGAAATTTGCAATGCTGTTATGGAAGCTTTTGAATATTATGATATACAGGAGAAAAAGCATCAGGAAAAGCTGGTTCTGGAACAGAAAATTAAGAGCGCCAGAGAAAACCTTAGAGAGCTGGAACATGCAGCTAAGACAGAAGGACATGAAAATCAGGAGCTTTTCGTTTTTTTTGAGACAATGATGAAATCTTGTTTTGTAAATGTAAAGACGTCCTTAAGCAAACAGGAAAGACGTCTGCTGTTCTTGTACGAAAAAGAGCTGGTGAGTTATGTGTTAAAAGGAAATTGCAGCCAGGAAAATCTGGATGCTCTTAACCAGAAATTATATGGAGCGTGTAAAGGAGATGAGAGGCAGAGGCTGGAGCCTATTGCAGAAAAGCTTTGTCAGCTTGTAACAGAAGGATAGCTATGGTAACAAGATAATTGGAACAGACAGGAAAAATAACTTGAATGATGACCGGGAGCGAGAGTATCTCATTTTCGCTCCTGGCTTTTTTTGCAGTTTTTTTTGAAAAAAAATGAACCTCGTGCAAAGTTATGGCGAATATAGGGTGAACAGGCAAAGGAGGTGAAACGTTGAAAGCAGGAGAAATTGAAAAATGTATTGATGATTTCGGCACAGATATATATAGATTTTGCCTGAAACTCTGTGCGGACAAGGCGGATGCAGAGGATTTATATCAGCAAACTTTCCTGAAAGCGTTGGAAACAGAATGGACGCTTGACTGGGAAAACAATCCCAAAGCCTTGTTTTTCTCATTGACTCATAATCTTTGGAAAAGCAGCAGAAGAAAACAAGCACGCCGAAATACGATTGCTCCTTGCAGCAATTTTGATGATGAAATGGAAATGGTACTACATTCTGAAGAAAGTATGGAACAAGGTTATCTCCAAAAAGAATTGATCGCAGAAGTGCGTCAGATTATTCAAACTCTCCCAGAAAAGTTTCAAGTACCACTGATATTATTTTACCTTTCCGATTGTCCTATAGAGCAGATAGCGGCTATCATAAAGAAACCGCCTGGTACTGTGAAAAGCCGATTGTTCAAGGGGAGAAGGTTAATTAAAAAAAGATTGGAGGATGCTGGTTATGAGAGATAATCGTTCTGACATAGAAATTGAAGAAGTTATAAAAGCTTCTATGAAAATAACGGATGTTCCAGACCCGGAACTGAATAATAAACTCAAAGCGGCCCTGTATCAACAAGAAGCCGTCCTGCAAAAACAGCCTGACGCGCATACCTTATCACTCTGGTACTTACCGATGATTTTGAACTTGATAACTTTTACTTTGCTGGCTCTTTTTGCGCGGATAATGATTGAGAATGTTTATTTATCTTATTTTGCCGCTGGTATCTGCTTCTATATTGGCGTGGTCGGTATACTGTTTACCATAGTGGGCGTAAAGAGAGCAAACATAAAAGAAGACATTACAATCCGTATTGAGAAAAGAGGTGTATTGGCATGAATAATGCAGACAAGAACAGATTTCTGTTTTCTATTGGTGTTTCCGTTATCTTATTGTTGGTTTTTTTAAGGTTTGGCCTATATTTTCTGAAGAGTGATGGTTTCAGCGGTCTTTCCATGCTGCTTCCCGTCCTGCTTTTTTGTTTTATTCTTTTTGCATTGTGTACTTCTGCTTTTTTTGCAGCATGGGTATATCAGGATTGTAAAAAGCGAGGCGATGACCCGGTACTATGGGCGATTGTAGTTTTTGCAGCCACACCTTTTATTGGACTGTTGATTTACTTTCTGCGCCGTTCAGAAATCAAAACAATATGCCCGGCTTGCGGACATCGAGTTTCGATAAAGGCAAAATATTGTGAAGAATGTGGAACACATATGGAAAAGGAGGATAATAGCGTTATGGTAAAACAAGGAACACATCATTTAAAATTTATTATTGCCGGTATTGTGAGTATGGCGCTTATGCTGGTATGTTTGACAGGTTTTATCGTCAGTGCAGTTGCTGGAAATGGCATCAACACAAATGCTGCTTCTAATGACCGGGTATGGAATTTAGGTACCATCAGAATGAATTATAGTTCCTGCCGGGATGGCGTTTGGAAGCTGGACTTTAGAAGTGCCAGT
This sequence comes from uncultured Lachnospiraceae bacterium, assembly GCA_910585395.1. Taxonomy (GTDB): domain Bacteria; phylum Bacillota; class Clostridia; order Lachnospirales; family Lachnospiraceae; genus Petralouisia. Next base: position 28,756 of record CAJUCK010000021.1, on the reverse strand, counting down.
GAAGGATTTGTGAAAGAACAGAATATGACGATTGCGGACGCAGATGCTCAACTGCTTTACGCAGATGTTTCCTGCGGAAAAATACCAGATGGAGCTGCGCTTGTCTTGTGGCTGGTACAGGGAGAGGTAGTGAAATCTATTGACGTTACAAATCTTTCCCAGCCGTTGGAATATCCTTTGAATGAATTTAAGAATGGAAAAGTTCACGTCAGACTGCAAATCAATGGTGTGGAAAATACTGTTTCAGAAATTTATATTCAATAGTCAGCAGTTTCAGCCAGAACGCGGCTTCTTTTGAATACACACAACAAATACGGCGCTATGC
>CAJUCK010000021.1:18409-28420 GCA_910585395.1 uncultured Lachnospiraceae bacterium | reverse complement strand
TAGCGCCGTTTGCTGTCAACAGCCTTTTATCTTATGTGCAGATTTTTGTAAGCTGGCCTAAGGTTCGTCAGAATCATCATCTGTTGGCTCATCCTCTGGTTCTTCAGTATCCTCTTGCTTTTTGGGTTCCTTCTTTTTCGGCTCATTCGTTTTATCATCAGAGGGATTTTCAGGCTCTATGCCTTCAAGGGGCTCTTGTATTTCAGGAACTGGAGGGATGATGCTGACAGCTGTATGAACTGTACAATAATTTCCCTGGGCAAGAGCGCCTGGGAGAAGGTAAGCTCCGTCGCCTGAATCTCCAGAGCCGTCTACCATGTAGACACTGGTGTGCTTGGTTTCCGCCGGACAGAATTCGTTTGCCAGAAGTCCAGAAGCCTCACAGATGGTGGCGCTTACATGGTGATCGCAATATTCTTCAGGAACTGTTCCGTCAGCAAAATATTCCGTTTCTACCATACTCCCTCTGGGGTCAGTATCACAGAGACCGCTCACTGCAAGTTTACCTGATTTCTTGCACACAGCGGAGGTGATAATTCCAGCGGGCTGGGTAAATTCCCTGTATTCCAGACCTTCGTGTATGCGTGCCATGATATGATTCCACAATGTTTTGGGATTGGAGGTCAGTGCACCGTCCTGAGGACTGTTATCATCATAGCCGCACCATACGGTACAGGTATAATAGGGAGTATAACCAGCAAAAAGGACGTCACGGTTGCTGGTGGTTGTCCCAGTTTTGCCGGCAATGGGCATGGTGCCAAAATCTACTGCGCCGCCGGTACCTGTTTTGACGACATCCTGCATGGCATCCGTGAGAAGAAATGCCGTAGTTTCCTTTAAAACAGTATGTGTTTCCTGATTATTGTCAATCAGTACATTCCCATCATGGTCTAAGATCCGGGTATAAAATCGAGGTTTAATATAGGTCCCCGAATTTGCTATGGTGGCATATGCAGCAGTCAGTTCCAGATTTGTTACACCCTGTGTGATTCCGCCAAGAGCCAGAGACTGTACGATATCATCCTGTACCAGGGTAGTAAAGCCAAAATTATGCAGATAATCATAACCTACCTGTGGGGAGATATCAGTGAGTGTCTTTACAGTTACCACATTGATGGATTTTGTAATGGCGTAGCGCAGGGTGGTAAACCCACGGTAAGAGTTGTCATAGTTCTTAAGCGGGGTGCCATTGGAATAGGTGTAAGGGGCATCATCCTGAACCGTTGCCAGAGTCATGCCGGCAGTATCAATCGCAGGGGCAAAAGCGGCCAGTACTTTAAAAGTGGAACCAGGCTGCCTGGTGGTATCTGTGGCCCGGTTTAACGTTCTGCTTCCGGTCTTCTCACCTCTGCCTCCGACAATTGCTTTTACATCTCCGGTGTATTGGTCGATGATGGTGGCAGCCGCCTGCGGCTGCATAGTGAATACAACAGATTCACCGCCGTCCACGATAGTATCTCCTGCCTGCAGGATTTCTGATTTATAGTTGTCAATGGCTGCTTGCGCGTCCTCAATACTGGCAAAATTCAGAGAATAGCCAGGGATGGAAGCGCTGAAATAAGAGATCATAGTTTGGTCACTGTAATTTTCCATAGAGCCGTCTGCTTTTTTTACAGTCAGACGATAGGAAAAGGAATATTGTGCCTGGGTGGAGTAGTTTTCAGGCTTGTTGATTTCTTCGTCGCAGATTTGCTGTATCGCTCTGTCCTGTGTTGATTCAATGGTAAGCCCGCTGTTGTAGATTGCTTTATATGCCTGGGTGTCTGTATAGCCTTTTTTTTCTACAAGGTCCCTAACTACCTGATCGATGACTGCGTCTACGAAATAAGAATTGGGATTGTCTTCAGCATAGGCAATGTTAACCTGCTGAATGCGGGAGTATACGTCGTCTTCCAGAGCTTCTTTGTACTCTCCTTCCGAGATATATCCTTGTTCCTTCATATTCTGGAGCACCAATTTCTTGCGTTCTTCATTTTTGTCAGGATGACTGACAGGATTGTAGGCGGAAGGATTTTTGGTGATTCCGGCAATGACGGCGCCTTCAGACAGAGTAAGTTCAGATACGTCCTTACCAAAATAGCGGCGGGAGGCAGCCTGTACTCCTAAAGTATTTTGTCCAAGATTAATTGTGTTCAGATAATTTTCCAGTACCCACTCTTTGGATTTTACTTTGCTGAGTTCAATAGCAAGATACTGTTCCTGGATTTTCCGTTGTATTTTTTCCATTCCTGATTGGTTTGTCCAGCCTTCAAATACGTTATTTTTCAAGAGCTGCTGAGTGATAGTGCTGGCGCCCTGGCTGAAATGAAAGCCGTTGGCAATGCCTGTAAATCCGGCACGGATGATGCCTTTGATGTCGATGCCGTTGTGCTCATAGAAACGCTCATCTTCTATGGCGACAAAAGCATGCTGCACGGTCATTGGAATTTCATCCAAAGTTACGTATACACGGTTGGAACCGGATGCTACCAGCTTTGCTGTTTCATTTCCCTGGTTGTCCAATACGACAGATAAATAACCAGTTGGAGAGGGATCAATGTCAGATATGTCAGGGGCAGAAGCTATGATGCCTCGGAATATGCCGGCACCAGCGCAGCCGCCAACTACCAGGGCGCCCAGGAAGCAGACCAGCAATGTCTTGAAGAATATGACCGTAAATTTCTTACGTACTAATGACGCAGTGGAAGTAAGCTGTTTCTCTTTCCGTGCCACGCCCTTTTTTCCATAATTCATAGAAAGCCTCCTTATTTAATTAAAGCAAACCTGATACTTTAAAGTATCTTACAGCAGAGTCCTTTTCTGCTTATCAAAGTATTATAACAAATATGATATGTGAAATAAAGAAAAAAATCCTTAAGTTTTGTGATATCTTATATAAGAATGTGAAATATCTTTCATGATACAGAAGCAGATGTTTCTTTTAATTTAAATTAGGAAGCGGTATGTTGTTTTATTCAGGCAGATATGGTAGAATGATTTACAATCAGTGCAGACGGCAGACGGTTCCTTGTATCTCTTCTTTGACTGGAAACAGAAAGAGACTGCCTGGATGGTTAAGATTTATCCATATTAACCGCTGGTGTGTGTAAAATGTTAGAGATGAATTGCGATTGATTACAAGAGAGATGGAGCTTACGCTATGGAGAAAAGACCGGTAAAAATTTTATATCAGGGAGGCAGCGGTGAAATTGTAGAAAAGAAATCACGTTTTATTGCCAATCTGGAGATAATAGAGACAGAAGAAGAAGCGCTTGCATTTATTGCCCGCATGAAGAAGCAGTATTGGGATGCCAGGCATAACTGTTATGCATTTGTGGCAGGGGATAATCAGGAAGTGCAAAGGTGCAGTGATGACGGAGAGCCCAGCGGAACGGCAGGCCGTCCCATGCTGGATGTGCTTTTGCAAGAGGAGCTTCATAATCTTGTGGTGGTGGTAACACGCTATTTTGGAGGAACACTTCTAGGTACTGGAGGATTGGTACGCGCATATCAGCAGGCAGTGCAGGAAGGATTGAAAAACAGTATAATCATTGAAAAACAGCCGGGAAGAACTTTAAAGATTGATACCGATTATAATGGAATTGGCAAGATTCAGTATCTGCTGGCACAACAGGAAATTACAGCTATGAATACTGTTTACACTGATAAAGTGGAAATAGAAGTGATGGTTCCCCTGGAAAAATTGGAAAAACTTCAGGAGGAAATTACGGAAAGAACCAATGGAACCGCAGGCTTTTGGCTGGGGGAAGTGGTAGATTTTGCTTGTATTGATGGAAAAATAAAAAAATTTTAAAAAAGTACTTGCATTTCTGACAAAATTCGTATATAATACATTTTGTTGAAAACAATGGCCCATCGCCAAACGGTAAGGCAACGGACTCTGACTCCGTCATTTCAAGGTTCGAATCCTTGTGGGCCAGCTTGGAACCCATCACGATGTGTGATGGGTTTTTGTTTATTTTGCAAGAAAGACCTTGTCATGCTAAAGCAGCAAAGAGCCTTCCTAATCAGAAGAAAAACGATGATAGCAGTGCGCCCAGCAGCATAAACTGTTTAAGGTCTGCACTTTGCTTTAAGTCCGTACGAAACGGATGTCCATGAGATATCCAGTACGCTCAATAGATGAGGATATGTTTCAGGAGGAAATCAATGTATAGTTTTAACAGCAGAATACGCTACAGTGAAACGGACTGTGAGGGAAAAATTACTCTGACTTCTATTTTAGATTATTTTCAGGACTGCAGTACTTTCCATTCCGAAGAATTAGGCGTGGGCGTCGAATATCTGACAGAGCAGGAACTGGCATGGGTACTGACTTCCTGGCAGCTTGATGTGAGCAGTTATCCCAAAATGGGAGAAACAGTCTCTGTAAAAACCTGGCCGTATGGATTTCAGGGATTTTTCGGGTATCGTAATTTTACTATGGAAGATGAAAAAGGAGAGCTGCTGGCATATGCTAATTCTGTGTGGGTGCTGCTGGATTTAAAGAGAGCCAGACCCACGAAGCTGACCAGGGAAATGAAGGAAGCATATCAATTGTCCCCACAGCTTCCCTTGGAGTGTGATTCCAGGAAAATTCAGCTTCCAGAACATCTGGAAAAAATGGAAAGTTTTCCAGTACACAAATATCATATTGATACCAATCAGCATGTGAACAATGGAAAATATGTGAGCATGGCACAGGAATATCTGCCGCCAGGATTTAAAATCAGTAAAATGAGGGCAGAATACCGGAAGGCAGCAGTATATGGGGATATTATCTGTCCTTTTATGACAGCGGAGCAGGGAAAAGTTATTGTAAACCTGGCAGATGAGGCTGGAAAGCCTTATGCAATAGTGGAGTTGGAGGAAAAAGATGATTCGATTAGGTGAAAAACAGAAGCTTATGGTGGTGAAGAAGGTAGAGTTTGGCGTTTATTTGGCAGAGAACAGTACAGATGAGGCGAGGGTGCTCCTTCCAGCCAAGCAGGTGCCTCAGGGGGCGGACATTGGTGATGAAATTTTAGTTTTTGTATACAAAGATTCGAAAGACCGGCTGATCTCCACTACTTTGGAACCCAGACTGAAACTGGGAGAATTTGCGGCCCTGACAGTGGTATCTGTTCAGAAAATTGGGGCGTTTCTGGACTGGGGGCTTGAGAAAGATTTGTTTCTTCCATATAAAGAACAGATTGGCAAGGTACAGGAACAAGATGAAGTGCTGGTAAGGCTCTATATTGATAAGAGCAGACGCCTCTGTGCCAGCATGAGGGAGATATATGAACTGCTTGAGACAGATTCACCTTATCATACAGGCGATATGGTTTTGGGGCGCGTCTATGAGTTCAGCAATAATTTTGGCACGTTTGTGGCAGTAGATGATCGGTATTCTGCTTTGATTCCACATTATGAGGACTGCAGTTTTTTAAGGGCTGGGGACAGTATTGAAGCCAGAGTCACAGGGGTAAAGCCTGACGGGAAACTGGACTTGACACTGCGGGACAAAGCATATATGCAGATGGATCAGGATGCACAGAAGGTGATGGAAGTGATAGAAGAATATGCAGGCGTCCTGCCGTTTAATGATAAAGCATCTCCAGAAGTGATTCTGCGAGAGATGAAAATGAGCAAAAATGCCTTTAAACGTGCAGTGGGACGTTTGTATAAGGAACGCAGGATTGAAATTACAGATAAGAGTATTCGTAAGATACAGGAGGATAAATAAATGTCCCGAAATAAAAGTGTTAACCGTCTGTTTTTGGCCGTTGTTGTAATTTATATCGGAGTAAGTCTGGCATTCAGTCTGCTGAGGGCGCATGTTCCTTTCTTAGCAGAGCTGCCGATCTATTTTTCCCTGCTGTTGTCTCAGTCATTAATTTTTGTGCCCTGTTTCGTTTATTGTAAATGGAAACACATTAAAGTACGCGAATTGATTCCTTATCGGAAAATCAATTTTGTTACAATAATACTGGTGGTAATCTGCACTTATTTGATGTATCCTCTGATTGTTGTATTAAATGCTGTGTCCATGCTCTTTTCTAATTCGGGGACCGCTGTAGTAACAGAATTGATGCAGGGGCAGAATATTATATTAAATACGCTGTTTATGGCATTACTGCCAGCCTGCGTGGAAGAATTTATGTTTAGGGGCGTCCTCTTTCAAACTTACAAGAAAAGTAAAATGCTTCCAGCAATTTTGCTGAGCGGTTTTCTTTTCGGCTGTATGCATATGAACCTGAATCAGTTTATTTATGCTTTTGCACTGGGAGTGTATCTGGCATTTTTGGTGGAGGCTACGGGAAGTATATTCAGTTCTATGCTGGCGCATTTTACCTTGAATTTTACCAGCGTGGTTATGACATTTCTGCTGCCTCAAATCTATGATATGCTGGGGACTTCTCAGACAGAGGCAATACAGCAGGTTCAGCCTGGCGGATATGCTGCCACTATGGAGAACAGTCAGCTGGCGGTATTTCTTATGGGAATTATGATATGGCTTGCGATTGCTCTTGGCACAACCTGTGCGGCGGTGGGCATGTATATCGCGATCAGCAAAATTAATGGACGATGGGGATATGTGAAGAAAATGTTTCGCGGGGGCACGAGAGAACGTCTGATAACGATAGCTCTGATATTGGGGATTGTAATTGTTTTTGCATTTATGGGATTTTCACTTTATCTGGAATGGACTGCAGTGTAGACAGAAAAAGACCGGTAGATTAGAAGGTATCAGCTAATCTGCCGGTCTGGATGATTTTAGACAGAAACATCAATGTTTCCGCCCAGATGCGGGGTGGCAGACTGTTCCATGAGTTTGACCATGGATTCGCCCATAACCTCCGCCTGATCCAATTGTTTGCCCAGCATGAGAACACTGATTTCGTTGTTCACCTTAGTCATGCTTAGAGCGGTCGATAAGGAAGCTATATCCATATACATTCCTCCTTTCTGTTATTTATTATGGCACGCAGGAGAGAAAAATGCAATCAAATATTAAATTTAAGGTTTAATTTTATAAAATCAGGAGGCATAGCATTATGTATGATGTGATTATTTTAGGAAGCGGACCAGCAGGTTTAAGCGCGGCAGTTTATGCTCAGCGCGCGCGTTTGAATACGCTTGTAATAGAAGAAAAGCCATTGAGCGGCGGCCAGATTCTGGACACTTACGAGGTGGATAACTATCCAGGGCTCCCTGGGATAAGCGGGTTTGAACTGGGGCAGAAATTTCGTGAGCACGCAGACAGGCTGGGAACGGAGTTTGTCAATGAACAGGTTCAGGAAATCAAAGATCAGAAGGATATGAAACTGGTGGTTACAGAAAAGAAAACTTATGAGACCAGGACGCTCATTCTTGCAACTGGAGCCAGACATAGGAAGCTGTCTGTGCCTGGAGAAGATAAATATATAGGAAAGGGAGTATCGTACTGCGCTACCTGTGACGGTGCGTTTTTCAGAGATAAGACAGTGGCAGTGGCTGGAGGAGGCGACGTGGCATTGGAGGATGCGCTTTTCCTTGCCAGAGGCAGTGAAAAGGTTTATCTGATTCACCGCAGAGACGAATTCAGAGGCGCGAGAATTCTTCAAGAACGTGTAAGAGAGACAGAAAATATTGAGTTGATACTGAGCAGTGAAGTGAGGGAAATACGAGGCGAAGAACAGGTTTCTTCTGTACTGCTTCATAATAAAAAGGAAGATACTGAACATGAACTTGAGGTACAGGGAATCTTTATTGCGGTGGGAATTTCTCCAAATACGACAGCTTTAGACAATGTGATTGAACAGGATGAACAGGGATACATTGTGGCTGGAGAAGACACAAGAACCAGCATTCCAGGAATATTTGCAGCAGGAGATGTGCGCACAAAACAGCTCAGGCAGGTGATTACGGCGGCGGCAGATGGAGCTAATGCAGTGACCTCTGTAGAGCGGTATCTGAGCGGGAATTAATCTTCTCTATCAATACTGACAATAACTGACTAAATATTGTAACAATTTTGTAAATGTTTACAGTTGACATAAAGCCCCCCCTTTGCTATAATAAGTCCTGTAATAAATTTGTAATAAATGTAAAGTATCGAAAAAAATCTGTAACTATAAACAGGAAGAAATATATGGAGGGTAACAGTAACATGAACAGAAATTCTATCAGAAGAGCAACCACTTGTTGTCTGACAGCAGCGGTAGTATTAACCAGCAGTTCCTTTGTGTCAAATGCAGCAGTGAATGCTGGAGCAGGAAGTCTGATTTCAGCAGCAGAGACTCAGGTAAACCTGGAAGAAAAGGGGAATGCTTCCAGCGCAGGTGTTTCTGATGTCATTGCAAAGTCTTTGGGAAAGGAATCCAAAGATGATACCAAAGAAGTAGTTCAGAATGAAGCGCCAAAGTCTGAGTATGATGATATTGCGATTGCTCAGGTAGATGATTATGTAAATGTCCGTTCAGCAGCAGGTGAGGACGGAGAAGTTCTTGGAAAGTTATATAATAATTCCGCATGTACTGTATTGGGAACAGAAGGTGACTGGTATAAGATCCATTCTGGAGATGTGGAAGGTTACATTAAGGCAGAATTCCTGGTATTGGGAGATGCAGAACTGGCAAAATCTGTAGGACGCCGTGTGGCAGATGTTAAGACAGATACATTAAACGTACGTGCAGAGGCAACTACAGACGCTGAGTTGTTAGGACAAGTTCCAGAAGGTGAAGAACTTTCTGTAGTAGAAGAGAAAGACGGCTGGGTTAAGGTAGCCATCGAAGAAGGCGACGGCTGGGTTTCCAGTGAGTTTGTAGAAACCAGTACTCATTATGTTGTAGCAGAATCTAAAGAGGCAGAGGAAGCACGTCTGAAGAAGGAAGAAGAAGAGAGAAGAGCAGCAGAAGAGGCAGCAAGAGCAGCTACCCAGAGATCTTCTCAGAGGTCTTCTGGTTCATCTAGTTCATCAGGATCTTCAGGAAGCTCCGCTCCAAGCAGAAGCTATGCTCCGCCAAGTGGTGGAAATGGACAGGCAGTTGCTAATTATGCATGCCAGTTTGTTGGGAATCCTTATGTTTATGGCGGGACAAGCCTGACAAACGGAGCAGATTGTTCTGGATTTGTTATGAGTGTATATGCAGCTTTCGGTGTAGGTCTTCCTCATTCTTCCAGCGCTCTGGCAGGCGTAGGTTATGCAGTCAGCCCAGATGCTATGCAGCCAGGAGATATTGTATGCTATAGCGGACATGTTGGAATCTATGTTGGTAATAACACAATTGTTCATGCAAGTACAGAAGCAACAGGTATTAAGTACACTTCTCCAGCAAACTACAGAACGATTGTTGCAGTAAGAAGAATTTTTTAATAGAAGAAAATCGTATGAGAGCTCCCAGTCTGAGGTCGATCCTTGGATTGGGAGTTTTTTACATTATCAGGAGATATGTCTTAAATTGGCAGTTTTTTACATTATCAGGGGATACGTCGTTTAATATATGGTCTGGCGGGGGACTGTATGATAATTTACCTGAGATGAAATTGTTGCACAATTCTGTTGTTTTTATAAAAAAATCTTTGCAGAAATATGAAGGTAAAATTTGTCAAAAACTAGTTTAAACAAACTGCACAAATTTTATACCTTATGAAAAAGTTATTCAAACTTATAAAAAAGTTATCCACATAAAAAAAGCCCGAAAAGCCCAAAAAAATGAGTTATACACAGAGTTATTCACTTTATCCACATAAAAAGGGGTGGAAAAACTGGTTTACATAGTAAAAAAAGGAAACATTTGTTTTGTGAAGTTGTAATAAAGTTGGTAATTTTGGAAAAAAATAAGAAAAAGCATTGACATTTCAATAAACAAAAAAATATACACATTAAGAAGAAAATTCAGTCAATTTTGGCTGTGAGCTTATCTTTAGGGAATATTAAACCTATTTGTATTTAAAATGTATGGTTGAAAAAAATTGTTTCATTTGGTATACTTCTAAGGTGTTTCGTCATATGGAAAAAAACGACAATATGATTAATAGTATATTTGAATACAGCCATTAGAGGAAAAC
>CAJUCK010000021.1:12062-18399 GCA_910585395.1 uncultured Lachnospiraceae bacterium | reverse complement strand
GTGTTATATGGTAAAGAAAATAGAGATACTGGGCATGCGACTGAACAGTTATATGGTTGAGGAATCAATGCTTCAGTTGGAGGAATACTGGAATAAAACAATAATGAACACAATTGAAAACATTTCCATGGAAACTTTAGTAAAGGCGCATGGAGATGAAGTGCTCAAAAGCTGCATAGAAAATCTGGATTTGTCGGTAATTTGCGATAAGGAAATTTTAAAGGCGGCAGGCGTGGCGTCCAGGCAGTGGATTCAGGAGATAGCAGAAAATGAATTTTTTAAAGAATTCATGAGACGGACCATAGATGGCGGCAGACTTGTATATCTTCTGGGAGAGAACCAGCAGCAGGTTCAGCTTATGCAGGGATTTTTGGTGGAAGCATATCCAGAGATTGAAATTGCTGGAGGTTACGCGTTGTCTGAATGTACAGGAGATCATGATGCAGTGATTAATGAAATTAATATTGCGGCGCCAGATATCATTTTATCGGCGCTTCCCACTCCAGTTCAGGAATATTTTTTAAAAGAACACAAAGATAAACTGAATGCCAAGGTATGGTATGGAATGGGAGAATACTGCCAGGATAAAAAGGTTGTTTCAGAAATGGCCGGTTTTGCCAAGAAACTGCTTCAAAAAGGAATTATGCACAGTATTCTGCTGCGCTATCATAAAAATGAAGGTGATGACAGTGACGAATAATTTTCCAATAAAAAAGCGGAATCCAGTATTTTTGTATCTGGTGATTACGGCAGGTACAGGATTGCTGGCATTTGCCATTAAATGTATTTTTGACCCGGTGGGATTAGTTACGGGTGGCTTTACTGGTATTGCTATTTTAATCAAAGCATTGACAGATATGTTTTACAAGGGTGGAATTCCTCTGTGGTTTGCCAATCTTGCGCTGAATATTCCATTTTTTGCGCTGACGTATAAAATAAAGGGCAAAAAATTTATTGGAAGGACAGCTTATGCCGCAGTGATACTTTCCGCATGGCTGTATCTGATTCCAGAGATTGATTTTGTGCAGGGGGATTATATTCTTGCTTCCATTTTTGGCGGAGTTCTTGCTGGTGTTGCCATGGGTATGATTCTCTGGGCAAATGCAACGACCGGGGGCACAGAGATGGTTGCGGTTCTTCTGCAGTGTAAGCTGAAACATTATTCTGTTGCGCAGATTATGCAGGTATTGGATGGGATGATTGTACTTGTGGGAGTGTATGTATTTGGGCTGCGTCCATCTATGTATGCTATTGTGGCTATTTTTATTACATCTAAGGTGACAGATACTATTCTGGAAGGTATGAAATTTTCTAAAGCTGCTTATATCATTACAGAACATTATCAGGAGATAGCAGCACAGATAATGGAAGATTTGAACAGAGGAGTGACAGGTCTGGAAGCTCAGGGAATGTATTCTGGAGAGCGGAAATGTGTGCTGTATTGTGTGGTGGCTAAAAAAGAAATTGTGCTTTTAAAGGAAATTGTACATCAGATTGATGAAAATGCATTTGTAATTGTAGGAGATGTGAGAGAAGTTCATGGAGAAGGTTTTATTGAACACAAGAAAGGCTAAACGTATTTTGTATACTATGCCTATGGAGAAAAAGAGGATATTTTGAAAAAAAGTTGAGGAAATGCATAAAAAATGTAGATTTCCTCTTTCTTTTTTTGTGCTTTTGCATTAAAATACAAATTAGATTATTTTATTTCTGAAATTAGCAGAAATAAAATTTGTGAAAGTTGCATAGAGAATAATATAGGGGGTCTTTGTGGAGTACCCGGAGGCAACTGTAATTAAATGTTTGGACAGCTTTGCCGGTAACGAACAGCAGAAAAAGAAAAGGAGTGCAGACAATGATTTCAAACCAGATACTTCAGAATACCATCGATGGGTTAAAGGGAATTACCAGAATTGACTTATGCATTATTGATACAGAGGGAAAAGTCCTTGCCGCCACTTTCCAGGATACGGACAACTATGTGACAGCAGCTCTGGCGTTTGTGGAGTCTCCGGCAGACAGCCAGGTATTTTTAGGATGCCAGTTTTTTAAGGTGTTTGATGAACATCAGTTGGAATATGTTCTGCTTGCCAATGGAGACAGTGATGATGTCTATATGATAGGAAAGATAGCAAGTTTTCAGCTTCAGAATCTGCTGGTGGCTTATAAGGAACGTTTTGATAAGGATAACTTTGTGAAAAATTTATTGCTGGACAATCTGTTGCTGGTGGATATCTATAACCGTGCCAAGAAACTTCATATCGACACTGAGGCAAGGAGAGTGGTGTTTATTGTGGAGACAAACCGGGAGAAGGACGGTAATGAGCTGGAGAAGGTACGCGGGCTTCTGGGAAGCAAATCCAGGGATTTTATCACGGCAGTGGATGAAAAGAATATTATTGTGGTCAAGGAAGTGCTGGAGAATGAAGGATATGAAGACCTGAATAAGACCGCAGAAGTGATTTTAAACCTGTTCCATATTAATGAAGAGCAGGAGATTCATATTGCCTATGGTACCATTGTCAATGAAATTAAAGAGGTTTCCAGATCATATAAGGAAGCGCGGATGGCGCTGGATGTGGGGAAAATATTCTTTGAAGAGCGCAATGTGATTGCGTATTCCACCCTGGGCATTGGACGGTTGATTTATCAGCTTCCTATTCCTCTTTGCAAAATGTTTATCAAGGAAATTTTTGACGGAAAATCACCAGATGAGTTTGATGAAGAGACCCTTACTACTATCAACAAATTTTTTGAGAACAGCCTGAATGTGTCAGAGACTTCCAGGCAGCTCTACATTCACCGCAATACGCTGGTATACCGTCTGGATAAGCTGCAGAAAAGCACTGGGCTGGATCTGCGTGTGTTTGAAGACGCCATTACTTTTAAGATTGCGCTGATGGTGGTCAAATATATGAAGTATATGGAATCTTTGGATTACTAGATTTTTAGGAGGCTTACATGATTAAACTTGAAAATGTCAGCAAAGCATATTCAGCAGGGATTCCTGCGCTGAATGATGTAAATCTGTATATTGAGCCAGGTGAATTTGTCTTTGTGGTCGGAGACAGCGGTTCTGGCAAGTCGACACTGATTAAACTGCTCTTAAAAGAGCTGGAACCCACCAGCGGCAGCATTGTTATCAATAACCAGAAGCTGGGAAATATCCGACATCGGGATGTGCCAAGATTCCGCAGGAATGTGGGAGTAGTATTTCAGGATTTCCGTCTGTTAAAGGACCGGAATGTTTATGAAAACGTAGCATTTGCCCAGCGGGTGGTGGGGACTCCGGTAAAGACTATGCGCCGGAAAGTGCCGGCTGTGCTGTCCATGGTAGGGCTTGCTGCCAAATATAAATCTTATCCGCGGGAAATTTCTGGCGGGGAGCAGCAGCGTGTGGCAATTGCGAGAGCACTGGTAAATGAGCCCAAAATTCTGCTTGCAGATGAGCCTACAGGAAATCTTGATGCCCATAATGCATGGGAGATTATGAAACTTTTGGATGAAATCAACCAGAGAGGAACTACAGTGCTGGTTGTCACTCACAACCTGGAAATTGTAAAGGCAATGAAGAAGCGTGTCATTACTATGAAGAAGGGCGTTGTAGTATCAGACGAACAGGAAGGTGATGGCTATGAGGATTAGTACGTTTTTATACACCTTACGACAGGGAGCTAAGAATATCTGGAAAAATAAAATGTTTTCTCTCGCCTCCATTGCCACGATGTCAGCGTGTATTTTTCTTTTTGGAGTGTTTTATTCTGTGGTAGTGAATTTTCAGAGTGTGGTAAAAGAAGTGGAGTCTGGGGTGGCGGTTACTGTTTTCTTTGAAGATGGAGCCACACAGGAGCAGATGGATGAAATCGGTATCCAGATCAAAAAGCGGGTAGAAGTATCGGAAAGCATATTTGTATCTGCAGAAGAAGCGTGGCAGGAATTTCAGAAAGTTTATTTTGAAGGTTCAGAGGAGATGGCACAAGGGTTTGCGGATGATAACCCCTTGGTAAATTCTTCCCATTATGAAGTATATATGAATGATATTTCCATGCAGGAATCTTTAGTGTCGTATCTTCAGTCCTTAGATGGCGTCAAGGAGGTAAAAAGCTCTGATTTGGCGGCAAATACGCTGACGGATTTTAACAGGCTCATCGGTTATGTATCGGCAGGTATTATTTTGATTCTGCTGTGTGTGGCGGTGTTTCTGATTAGCAATACTGTAACGATAGGAATTGCCGTCCGCAGAGAAGAGATCGCCATCATGAAACTTATCGGCGCGACAGACTATTTTGTACGGGCGCCATTTATTGTGGAAGGTATTCTCATTGGGATTATTGGTTCGGCGCTGCCGCTGACGCTTTTGTATTTTATGTACCGGAGAATTATACTCTATGTAGCAGAAAAATTCCGCTGGCTCAGCGGTATGCTGGAATTTCTTCCAGTGGATAAGGTATTTTCCACACTGGTTCCGGTAGGATTAATTCTGGGTGTGGGAATTGGGTTTCTCGGCAGCCGTCTGACGATACGCAAACACTTAAAGGTATAATTACATAGGGGGGAGATTGGTTAAAACATTTATCAGGTAAGAAAAGAGGAATCATATGGACAGACAATCGAATCATTCACAGGAATTAGATTCACAAGAACAGCTTGCACAGGAATATGCCAGCCGCCACCAGGACTATGACGGTGTAAGGAGAAGCTCAAAAAGAAGCAGAGGGCCAGGATTTGGAATGGGCATGCTGGCTGGCATGAGCCTTATGTTTTTGATTGTTTTACTTACCATGGCAGGGAGCCAGTTTCTGTTAAATCAGGACAAAAAAGCTGCTAAAGAACAGAGTGCTTCTGAAAAGGAAACCACCAAGGAGGTTATTACTGAAAAGGGGGTTGAGCAAAAAGCAGGAGAACTGGCAGATTTGATTGACCAGTACTATTACGAAGATATTGATAAAAAATCGCTGGTAGAGGGAATGTATGCCGGAATGGTGGAAGGATTAGACGATCCGTATTCTTCCTATTTTTCCGCAGAAGAATATGCTTCTTTCAATGAAAGTACTACAGGTATTTATTATGGAATCGGCACAGTGCTGACACAGAGCATGGAAACAAAAATTGTCACCATACTCCATGTGTATCCGGGAACTCCTGCGGAGGAAGCTGGCATCAGAGATGGGGATGTAATTGTAAAGGTGGAGGATATTGAGGCAGACAGTGTGGAATTGTCAGAACTGACCTCGCATATTAAAGGGGAAGAGGGAACTAAGGTTCATCTGGAAGTTTTGCGTTCAGGGGAGAAGGATACGCTTGGCTTTGATGTGGAACGGCGGCAGATTGAAGTGCCTACCGTGGAATATCAGATGCTGGAGGGGAATGTGGGGCTGATCCAGATCACGGAGTTTTCTACAGCGACGCCAGAGCAGTTTGATCATGCAGTGAAAGATTTACAGGGGCAGGGAATGGCGTCTATGATTGTAGATCTGAGGAATAATCCTGGTGGCGTTCTTCAGTCAGTTTGTACTATGCTGGACGAAATTCTGCCGGAAGGGCTGCTGGTATATACAGAAGATAAATATGGCAGCCGTTCTGATTACAAATCAGACAAAAACTGCATGGAGATTCCTATGGCGGTGCTTATCAATGAGAACAGCGCCAGCGCCTCAGAAATTTTTGCAGGAGCAATTAAAGATTACAAATACGGAACATTGATAGGAACCACTACTTTTGGCAAAGGAATTGTCCAGAGTATTATCCCTCTGGAGGATGGCAGCGCCCTAAAGATTACCATGGCAAAATATTTTA
This sequence comes from uncultured Lachnospiraceae bacterium, assembly GCA_910585395.1. Lineage (GTDB taxonomy): Bacteria > Bacillota > Clostridia > Lachnospirales > Lachnospiraceae > Petralouisia. The sequence continues at coordinate 12,603 of CAJUCK010000021.1, read as the reverse complement.
CTCCTAATGGAAATTATATTCATGATAAAGGAATTGAGCCAGACATTGAACTGGAATATGAATATCAGAGCCAGGAGGATGAAACTTATAATCCTATGCATGACAATCAGGTATTGAAAGCCCTGGAGGTGCTGAAAGGGGCATAATAGGCATTGACCTTTGAGGATTTGTAAGTTATCATTAAATATATTTATGAAGATATTTACTGTATAAAAAGACAAAACTATGGAAGCGAGGGAACGTATATTGAAACAGTTTTTTGGAATGAGCCATAGCGGAGATTTGAAAGAGGCTGTTCGTGGATTGAGTGATCCCCAGTTAATTATGATGATGTCTAACGGGGATCAGTTTGAAGAGCATGTGAAGAAATTGGAAGACCTTTTTCCGGGAGTGCCAAGTATTGGCTGCATCGGAATGAGTTATGACACCCGGGTGGTGGAAAAAGGAGTAGGTATTGTTGCCTATACAGAGGGAGTAGCAGCAGTTGCAAATGTGCTGGAAGAGGTATCGGTTATGCCGGTGAAATACATTCAGCGTCTGG
>CAJUCK010000021.1:3214-12052 GCA_910585395.1 uncultured Lachnospiraceae bacterium | reverse complement strand
CAGAAACATTTCCTTGGTAGGCGGAACCGGGGATGCAGGCAAGGTATCAGCAAATGGCAAGATCTATGAGGATGCCGTGGGATATGTTCTGATCAAGAACCTGAATGGCAAAGTTAAAGCATACAAGGAAAACATTTACCATCAGATGGGAAATTATCGTTTTATTGCTTCACGCACAGATAGGGAAAAGTATATTATCGGAGAATTGAATGGCAAGCCCGCAAAGCAGGTGTACCAGAGTATTCTTCATGTATCGGAACAGCAGATTACCACACAGACGTTTAAAAATCCTTTCGGTAAGGTAAACGGTGAGGACATCTGCATCATTTCTATCAAAGAGGTAGATGGAAATTCACTCGCATGTTTCCGACAGGTAAACGATTCAGACGTACTGATGCTTTTGGAACTTGGAGATTATAAGGCAGTTGTGAAAAATACGATTCAGATGATCCGCAGAGATTTTTCTAGAATTTCTGCAGTATTTTCTGTAAATTGTCTGTTCCGCTATCTTTTGTTTACGGAGAACCACTATATGCAGGAATACCTGCAGGAAATGGGAACTCTTGGCAGCCATGCAGGACTGGTGGGATATGGTGAGCATTATAATAACCGATTTGTAAATCAGTCTATGACCTGCGTAGTATTTGAGTAAAGGGGGACCGAAGATGGCAGCGGGAAAAAATAACTGGAGAGGCTTTGGGAAAAAACGTGAGAAGAAAAGCCTGTATCCGATCAAATATGTAATAGAGAATTTAAAAGAATATAAGACAGACCTTGTACAGAAGGAAGTGTTTTCCTTGCAGGAACTGGGCAGGATTAACAGCTCTTTTCAAAATGTGCTGAAGGATACTGAGACATTTGAAGGACAGCTGCAGGATTTTGGCGATAATTTTGCAAATATCAATCAGGCGTCCAGTCAATTTGAAGAAGTAAAAAGCCAGATTTCCCAGTCTGTGGAACAGGCGCAGAGTGAGGTGGAAGAGCTTAAGAACAGTTCTCACAAGGTAGAAGAGGACTTTGTTGAGATGGAAGGCACCTTTGATAATTTTCAGGAATGTGTGAAAAAGATAAAGGGCTGTACGAATAAGATTGCCACTATTGCAGATCAGACAAATATTCTTGCTTTAAACGCTTCGATTGAGGCTGCAAGAGCTGGTGAATGGGGAAAAGGCTTTGCTGTTGTTGCCGTGGAAGTGAAAGAGCTGGCAGATGAGATTAAGAAACTGGTCGCTGAGGTAGATGCCAGCGTGGGAGATGTAGAACAGGGAACAGAACAGCTCAGTGAGAGTATACATAATTCACAGACGGCGCTGGGAGACAGTATTGAAAAGGTGAATGAGACTTATCAGATGTTTGATAAGATTACGCAGGCAGCAGAAGACGTCACTTCTGTTCAGGGAGAGATTACCAGAGCAATTGAGGATTCACAGGCGTCACTTCAGTCATTGTGCGGTTTTTTTGACCGGACAAAGGGACAGTATCAGGAGGTTATGAAACATATTAAATATGCCAGTAAATTGGGAACAACCAAGGGCGCTATGTTTGAGGATATAGACAATATGTTGTCTCAGATTCCTCCAGTGGTAGATGATTATAGTGAAAAATAAAAGAAAATTTAAACAATGAATATGGCAAGAGACTGTGATACATGTGATTGTATAATCATGTATGGAACAGTCTCTTTTTGAACATAATCCACTGTTATAACCATGTGGATTATATTAGATATTTTGTAATATGGGTTGGTATCAATAGATACAGGAGCCATTGCCGTATCCGCAGCCAGCGCCCCTGCCTCTGCCAGCGCCATATCCTCTGCCCCTGCCGGCGCCTCTGCCGTATCCACAGCCATATCCGGCGCCATTGTCGTATCCGCAGCCATATCCTGTGCCAGCGCCGTCGCATACTGCCTGCCGTTCTTTGATGTCGTCAAGGATACTGTCGGCATCTTCCTGGGAGATTACACCGTTTTCTACATTCTCATCCAGAATCTGTTCTTTGACATTTAGACGTTCTTCTTTAAACTCTTCCAGCTTTCCAGCTTCCGCAGCAATTGTCCCATATGTTTTGCCTGTATCAATTACTTCTTGTATTATTTCTGAAACAGGTCTGCCAGTAAGAGAAGCCGCTGTTTCAGCGGGAGTCTGATAATCGGCGGCCATAACTGTGGCAGCAGAGCCGGCAGAAAGTATAGAAACGGCAGATAAAACAAGTAGATTTCGTTTCAATTTTTTCATTTGCTAAACCTCCTTAGACATGATTTTTATTTCATTTGTATCATACAGGGAAACTATGGCAAAATTGTGTTTTTATATGGCCGAATCTGTGATAAAATAGATGAAAAGGGTATGGAATATCTGGAATATTTCAGGTGCGGAATGGAGGGTGGAATGGATAAGATTTTAATTGCAGACGACAATGTGCAGATAACAAATATTCTGAGCAAATTCGCAAAGCAAGAGGGATTTGAACCTGTAACAGCCTATAATGGAGACCAGGCGCTGGAATTGTTCCAATCTCATAAGTTTTCAATCATTCTGCTGGATGTTATGATGCCGAAAAAGGATGGTTTTGAGGTATGCAGAGAGATCCGCAGAAGCTCCAATGTGCCGATTATAATGATAACAGCCAGGGGAGAGGATTTTGAAAAAATTATGGGACTGGATATTGGCGCGGATGATTATGTTGTCAAGCCTTTTTCAGGAAGTGAGGTAATGGCCAGGGTTCGTGCTGTGCTGCGCAGGATTTATGGGTCTCAGAAAGAGACAGAACTGAAAATCCTTGCTTATGATAATCTTCGGGTATGTCTGGACAATGGTATTGTCATGATAGAGAATCAAAAGATTGCTTTAACTAAGAAAGAACTGGAAATTCTTTGGACGCTTCTTGAAAACCAGGGTAAAATATTTTCCAGAGATAATTTATTAAATAATTTATGGGGATATGACTATTATGGGGATAACCGCACTGTTGACAGCCATATTAAGAGGCTCCGTGCAAAATTAGATAAAGTTCCTCATCCCGGCTGGCAGATTAAAACGGTTTGGGGAATGGGATATAAGTTTGAAGGGACTGCGACATGAAATATAAAATGACTTATCGCTTAATAGGATATTTTTCCGCAGTGCTTCTACTGTTTTCTGCTATTGCAGGGGTGTTGTTCTGGGCGTTATTTACCTGGCATACAGCAGAAATACATGAAAAAGAGTTAAAAACAAGAGCTGTTTCCATTGCGGATACCCTTTCTCAGTTATCTCAGCAGAAAAACAGGGGAAGGGGAAAGTCAGGAGGTTATGGCGCTTATCTGCGGTTTATAGACGACATTGCCATGAGTGAAGTCTGGTTGGTTGATGAAAATGCCCAGACGATTCAAGTCTGCCAGAAAAATACCTCTTTATCTTATGAAGAGCTGCCTTTGGGGGCGGAAAATTTAATCAAGCAGGTATTTGAGGGAGATGTGGTATCAAACAGTGAATTCAGTCCAGTACTTGACGCACCTTCTATTACGGTTGGGGCGCCTATTTATGATACAGAAGGAATTGTTGCCGAGGTCCTTCTTCTGCACAGTCCAATTAATGGTATAAGCAGTGCGCAGCATGATGGAATTATGATACTTGTAGTCTGTATTTTAATTGCGCTCCTGCTGGCATTTATTCTTTCGATATTATTGGTACATCATTTCATAAATCCGTTAAAACAAATTGGCCTGGCAGCAGAAAAAGCGATGAGAGGTGATTTCTCTGCCCGTACAGAAGTCAAACAAAATGATGAAATTGGCGCCCTTGCTGGAAATATTGATGAATTATTTGTACAGCTGTCAAACGCAGAAGCAGAACGTGAAAGGCTGGATAAAATGAGGCAGGATTTTGTGTCAAATATCTCTCATGAACTGCGCACGCCTGTAACAGTAATAAAAGGTTCCCTGGAGGTGCTTGACAAAGGATTGATAACTGATCCAGCTGAAATGCAGGAATATTTTCATCAAATGATAAAAGATACGTCACATCTGCAGCGTCTGATCAACGATCTGCTGGAACTTTCAAGGCTTCAGAATGCAAATTTTAAGATTGAAATGGCTGAATTGAATCTCACTGATATTGTACATGAGACAATACGTTCAATGCAGAGAATTGCACAACAAAAACAAGTTGAGATTCAGCTGTTAAATGAAGCAGGAGAGATTTGCTTTCATGGAGATTATGGCAGATTGAGACAGATGTTTATGATTATCCTTGACAATGCAGTGAAATTTTCCCCTCCAGGCAGTAAAGTGGCGGTCAAAATATACCATAAACGAAGCAGACTGGTAATTTCTGTTACAGACTGGGGAAAGGGGATACTGCCAGAAGAGATTCCCTATGTGTTTGAGCGGTTTTACAAAGAACGTTCAGAGCAGAATAAAAGCGGCAGCGGTCTTGGACTTTCTATTGCAAAACAGATTGCTGACCGCCATAATATTGAAATAAAATGTGAAAGCAGCGCACAGGGTGATACTACATTTTCTTTTACACTTTTACCAGTTTCCCCTCAGACAAAGGATGTTTTGAATATATGATTAGAATGGAGAACAAATGAAAAATTTACGAAAAGCAGCAGGAATTTCAATTTTATTTATACTGATTTTTATGGTGATTGCACTGTTTCAATTTCAGAAAACGGAGGAAAAAATGTCTCTGCTGCCAGAGCAGTTTGAGTATTATTTTAGTGAAAATTGGACTTTGATTACGCTGGACAGTACACAGGTCTCACAGACTGAACTGTACAATTACGACAAACTGCAGGATTTGGTCAAAACTGCAGAAAATAATGGAAATTACCAGCAGGTTAATCTGCCCTGGAAGGGCGAGAGCAGCCCAGGCGCAGCAATGATTTTTAAAAATGCACTGCCCAAAGAATATGAAGGGCTTACCATAAATTTTACTTCAACAGATACAACCGTGCACGTATTTTTGGACGGTGAAATGATTTATAAATTTGAAGCTGATGCAGAAATGTCCCGTAAAAATGATCATTTTGTAGATTTACCCAAAACTTTTGAGGAAGGGGAATTGTGGATTGTACAGACATCTTCACAGATAAATCAGGCTGCGTCTCTTGGACATGTCAAGGTTGAGTCGCGGGATATGGTAGTGATCAATGTGGTTGGAAATAATATTGCTGATATTGGCTGCTGTCTGCTGATTATACTTGTGTCAATTATCATGTTTGTGCTGGCCCTGATAAGGCGTTATACGCGCCAGCCTGCCAGAGGAGAGATGTTTTTGGGGCTTGCCGGGCTTGCGGCAGGAATTTACTGTTTTATTGAAACAGATACACTGAGTATTTTATACGATGTGCAGGAAGCATATGAAATGCAGGAATATCTGATACTGCTGCTTCCACTGTTCTTAACGCTGTATTTTGAAAGAAACCTGCATACAGTTTATCCACGCCGTTTTTCTATTTTATTGTGGTGTGTCATCATCAATGCCGTGGTGCAGATTTTTCTGCAGATAACGAGTTTGGGAAATATGGATGATATGATCAATATATCGGCAGCTGCCATTGCGGCAGTCTGCGTAACTGCGATAGAAAGCCTGATCCATTATGATTATAAAAACAGGAGCTTTCAGACTGTGCTTCCCGTATTTGGCATGGTTATATTATTGTCGGGAGAGATTGCCAATGTGATAATGAACACCTTTTTTCATCATACCCGTGGAAATGTAGCGGGACAGTACAGTATGGCGGTATTTGGCGTTATAATGGCTGTTATGCACACACTGCTTCTGTCCAAGGAGTATCGGGCAAATGCAGAAGAGAGCGCTCAGCTTTTAAAGGAACAGGTTAAAGTGGCGACACAGCAGAATGCCCAGCTTATACAGGCAAAGAAAGATGCAGATATGGCAAGGCAGGAGGCGTTGGCAGCCAATGAGGCAAAAGGAAAGTTTCTGGCGCATATGTCTCATGAGATCCGCACGCCGATCAATGCAGTTCTTGGCATGGACGAGATGATCCTGCGGGAATCACGGGAACCTATGATCAAAGAATATGCTATGGATATCTATATGGCAGGTCAGACACTTTTGTCTCTGATCAATGATATCTTGGATTTTTCTAAGATAGACTCTGGTAAGATGGAGATCATACCAATAGAATATGATGTAAGCAGCCTGATACATGACTTGGCTAATATGACATCTCAGAGAGCGAGAGATAAAAATATTAAATTTGAAGTGGAGGCTGACCATACAATACCATCCAGACTGTATGGAGATGATGTGCGCATTCGGCAGGTACTTACCAATATTTTAACGAATGCGGTAAAATATACGCATGAGGGAACGATATGGCTGCGGATTCAAGGCCAGGAAATGGGAGATACCGAAATACTCAGATTTGAGGTGGAAGATACAGGTATTGGAATCAAAGAAGAGGATCTTCCTAAGCTGTCAGCAGAATTTGAACGGATTGAGGAGGACAGGAATCGAAATATTGAGGGAACCGGACTGGGTATGAGTATTACAATCCAGCTTCTTACTCTGCTAGGCAGCAGACTTAAAGTAGAAAGTATATATGGAAAAGGCTCTAAATTTTATTTTGAGCTGGAACAGAAGATTATCGAGTACACGCCTATTGGAGATTTTGAGAGCAGAGTACATCAAATGGCAGATAATTACAGCTACGGTACCAGATTCTGCGCGCCGGAGGCAAAAATGCTGGTGGTGGATGACAATGCAGTGAACCGTAAAGTATTTCGGAATCTTTTGAAAGATACACAGATTCAGATTGCAGAAGCAGAAGGAGGAAGAGAGTGCCTGGAACTGGTACAGGAGAATTACTATGATTTGATTTTCCTAGATCATATGATGCCTGAGATGGATGGAGTGGAAACCCTGCATCATATCAAGGAGCTGTCTGATTTTCCGTGTCAAGATACCCCAATTGTTGTGCTGACGGCAAATGCAGTGTCTGGAGCAAAGGAAAAATATATGTCAGAGGGGTTTGATGATTTTCTGTCAAAACCGATTGTGCCAGAAAAGCTGGAGCATATGATTCAGAGTATGCTGCCAGATCAATTGATTCAGGAAGCTGCTGCCTGTGAACAGCAGGAACCATTGCAGGAGAAAAAAAGTACAGATGATATTCTGGAAGAGCTTCCTCAGATAGATGGACTGGACTGGCAGTATGCCTGGCTGCATCTGCCGGATATAGAGCTGTTGGAATATACGGTAAAAGAGTTTTATGCTCAAATTGAATCAGCGGCAAATCATCTGGAGCAGGCCTTCGAGCGTATAACAGAACCAGAAAATTTGGAACAGTACAGGATTCAGGTACACGCCATGAAAAGCCTTGCGGCGACGGTGGGAATTATGCCTTTATCTGGTGTTGCAAAAATATTGGAATATGCGGCAAAAAGTGGTAAAATAGAAACGATCATATCCATCACACCATCATTTTTAGAAGAGTGGCGCAGCTACAGTGAGAAGCTGCAGGATGTGTTCGGAATAGGAACTGCAGAAAAAGAGAAAGTGACAGATTATTCTGTGATACAGGCTCTGGTGGAGATGATTCGAATCAGTATGCAGGAGATGGATATTGATCAGGCAGATCAGCTGGCAGGACAATTAAGGACATATGAATATCCAAATGAGATGAAGCAGAATATGGAAACACTTATGGAAGCCGTAACAAATTTAGATTCAGAAGAAGCAGACCGGCTTGCAGATTTGCTGATTAGACAAATAGAAGAGATAAATCAGTGATTGGAGGATAAAAAATGAGAAAAATTTTACTGATAGGAAAGCTGAACAGTGTAATGAAGGAGACGAATACGTTTTTGTCACAATTTTTTCATGTACAGCTCTGTTCAGAGAATGCCAGTGTTTTAGGAGGAATGTTGAAAATTGTAAATCCTGATTTAATTTTAATTAGTTTGATCGGCGCATATGATATTGATACATCTATGTTTTTTATGATCAGTGACCAGTATTCTCAGATTCCTGTTTTGACTATTGGTACGAAGGAAGAGAGCAGCACATTTTTTAAGTATTATGAAGATGGCCAGTTTGAAAACCTGATTCGTCCAGTGGAGAATACAACTATTATGGATGCTGTCTGCCGGAGGTTTGGCGTGGACAAAGAAAAGGTGGAGCAGGAAGCCAAAGAGGAGAAGAAAGGAACTTTTGGCAGGAAGCGAATCCTGGTGGTTGACGATAATGGAACCACTCTGCGTACTATGAAAGTTATGCTGGAGGATTACTATGACGTCGCCATTGCCATTTCTGGAGCACAGGCAATGACATCCATTGGCAAGAAACGGCCAGATTTGATTCTGCTGGATTATGAAATGCCGGTTTGTGATGGCAGGATGACGCTGGAAATGATACGTGCAGATGATGAAATGAAAGATATTCCAGTAGTTTTTCTGACGGCAGTCAATGACAGAGCCAATATTGAGGCCGTATTGAAATTAAAACCAGCAGGCTATTTTCTAAAGCCAGCTGTGAAAGACAAGCTGTTATTAGAGATTGATAAGATTCTATCAGGTTCTTTTGATGCACAGTAAATACAGAACGTGGAAACTCAAACCAATGCCTGATTGACAAACTGTAAAAAATCCGTTATGATAAATGAAGTTATCTGCTTGATTTGTGTCAGCAGTATACAAAAATATAAATAACGCAGAGGGACTGCATAGCAGTTGAGAAGGTTAAAACCTGACTCTTTGAACCTGTCAGTTAATACTGTCGTAGGGAGCGGAACGGATATGGATATTTAGAAGAAGACGCTGTCACAACAGCGTCTTCTTTTTTACATATGAAATTTTTGAATAATCCATATGGCTCAAATAGTATG
>CAJUCK010000021.1:0-3204 GCA_910585395.1 uncultured Lachnospiraceae bacterium | reverse complement strand
TAATTATCCTATAGGAGTTTCTGCCAAGAATACAAAGCAGGATTTTTCAGTTATTTCAGTCCCGGATAAAAAGGAGAAGATTATGAGAGAATATGCAACACAGATGGAAGCAGCCCGCAGAGGGATTGCAACGAAAGAACTAAAGAAAGTGGCAGACAAGGAACAAATGACAGTGGATGAACTTATGCCTCTGGTAGCAGAAGGAAAAGTGGCAATTTGTGCCAACAAGAACCACACTTGCCTTGATCCTGAGGGGATAGGCTCAATGTTAAAGACAAAAATCAATGTCAATCTGGGTGTGTCAAGAGACTGCAAAGATTATGATGCAGAGATGCAGAAGGTAATGGAGGCGGTCAATCTGGGGGCGCATGCCATTATGGATCTGTCTTCTCATGGAGACACAGTTCCATTTCGCAGAAAGCTTACTGCGGAGTGTCCAGTAATGATTGGAACAGTTCCAGTGTATGATGCTGTAATACATTACCAGAGAGATCTCGCCACCTTAACAGCCAAAGATTTCATTGATGTGGTACGCCTTCATGCCAAAGACGGCGTGGATTTTGTCACACTTCACTGCGGAATTACCAGAAAGACCATTGAACAGATAAAGAAGCATAAGCGCAAAATGAATATCGTGTCCCGGGGAGGTTCTCTTGTATTTGCCTGGATGAGCATGACAGGAGAAGAAAATCCGTTTTATGAATATTATGATGAAATTCTGGAAATCTGCAGAGAGTATGATGTCACTATTTCACTTGGAGACGCCTGCCGTCCGGGTTGTCTCGCAGACGGCTCCGATGTTTGCCAGATTGAAGAGCTGGTACGGCTGGGGGAATTGACCAAACGTGCCTGGGAGAGGGATGTTCAGGTAATGGTAGAGGGACCAGGCCATATGCCTATGGATCAAATTGCAGCAAATATGAAACTGCAGCAGACTATTTGTATGGGAGCGCCTTTTTATGTGCTGGGGCCGATTGTCACAGACATTGCGCCGGGTTATGATCATATTACTTCCGCAATCGGCGGAGCCATTGCGGCTCAGCATGGAGCGGCGTTTTTGTGTTATGTGACGCCTGCCGAACATTTGGCGCTGCCCAACGTGGAGGATGTAAAACAAGGCATCATTGCCTCTAAAATTGCAGCACACGCAGCAGATATTGCCAAGGGTGTTAAAGATGCAAGGAGGCTGGATGATAAGATGGCAGACGCGCGGCGGAATTTGGATTGGGATGCACAGTGGGAATGTGCCATTGACCCAGAAACGGCAAAAAAAATCCGGGATGACAGAAAGCCAGAACATGATGACAGCTGCTCTATGTGCGGAAAATTTTGTGCTGTCCGCAGCATGAACAAGGCATTGTCTGGAGAATACATTGATATCTTGTAGGATATCACAATTTCAAGCGAATACGGAGGAAACGATAACAATGAAAATAAATGTTAGAAAACTGGCGTTGGCGGGAATGATGACAGCAGCAGGAGTTAGTTTGTCTGCATTTTCTATTCCAGTGGGAGCTTCCAAATGTTTTCCTGTTCAGCATTTGTTAAATGTGCTCTCAGGTGTGTTTCTAGGTCCAGGATACGCACTGGGATTTGCTTTTTCGACGGCGCTGATACGCAATCTTCTGGGAACGGGAAGCCTTCTGGCGTTTCCGGGAAGTATGGCAGGAGCCTTTTTGGGAGCTGTTCTATATCGCTGTACCAGAAAGCTGTGGACGGTATTTGCGGGTGAAATCATAGGCACAGGAATTGTGGGAGGAATGCTGTGTTACCCTGTTGCCCTGCTTTTCATGGGAAACCGTCAGGCGGCGCTGTTCACCTATATCGTTCCTTTTTTGATTAGCACCGTTGGCGGCTGTATTCTGGCGGCTGTGCTTCTTGGGGCGCTATATAGATCAGGGACCTTTCAATATCTGAAAAGTATCTTAGAGGAACAGTCTTCTATGGGAAAAGAGCGTTCGTTATGAAAGATGTATGGGATGGAACAGCAAAGCAGATTGTACAAGTGTTTCAAAAAATAAAAGAACAGAAACCTTTGATACATATGATACCAAATGCGGTATCAGCAGCCTTGTGTGCAGACGGGTTGTCGGCTCTGGGTGCACGCCCTCTGATGGCTGTGGCCGTTGAGGAAATGGCAGAGATTACACAACAGGCAGATGTAAGTGTTGTGAATCTGGGACAACTGACTCATGAGAAAAGCGCTGCGGCAGAGCAGGTATTAAGATGTACGGCAGAGTATAGAAAACCTGTGGTTTTAGATCCAGTGGGATGCGGAGCTTCCTGCTTTCGTCTGCAGACAGTGCAGAGGTTGCTGGAATTGCCATGGCAGGGGATTGTAAAGGGAAATCGCTCCGAGTTATACAGTATTCAGCAGAATCAGCTTACCAGGGAGGGGATTGATTCTATTGTAAAACGGGAGTTATCTTTACAGATTCCAAAGGGCAGAGTGTATTATGTGACAGGGCAGGAAGACTTCATTTTACGGAACGGCAGAGAGCAGGCTCTTTTAAGACCTTGTGAAATACGGGAAAAGAACCGATATAACATCGTGGGAAGCGGATGTCTTGCTGGTGCAATCACAGGAGCCTGCTGTAGTACAGCGGCTGGGCAGGAGCAGGAGGAAGCGCTACAGCTTGGGGCAGCAGCAGCTTCTTTTGCCATGGCCTTTGTACTGGAACAGGCAGAGCGCGCCAGAGGGTATGGAAGTGCAAAAACAGCCCTTTTGGATGGACTCTGCCTGCTTGCAGAATGTGAATTTGAGAAATGGCTCTTGAATGAGGAAACAGATGAAAAATGATTTTGCGTCAAATCAGCTTTATCCGCTGGCGGCAGAGCTACTTGTTTTAATCAATATCTTATATGCCCTTATAAATTGGAAATGTTTTAAAAATTCATTCTGTATTTAATAAATAAGTTAAAATTCATTGTTCTGGGACAAAGGAGGACGAGAAATGAGCTGGCTATATTTGATTGCAGATTTTTCCTGTGGAGAAGAGACCATAGAGGCAGTATTACATGCAGGAATTGATTATATTCAGCTTCGTGAGAAACATATTTCATCAGCAGAATATTTGAGGCGTGCCAGGAGACTGCGGGAAATGACGACAGGCACAAACACAAAACTGATTATTAATGACCGGTTGGATATTGCGCTGCTCAGTGACGCAGATGGAGTGCATTTAGGGCAGTCTGATGTTCCAG
>CAJUCK010000020.1:21971-37284 GCA_910585395.1 uncultured Lachnospiraceae bacterium | reverse complement strand
CCATATGATATAATGCTATCTGGTGAGTGTCTAAAGGATGCTCACCAGAATTTGTGAGAAGCCCATATTCAGTAACCGGACACTCCGACCATTACTTGATATCTCTAAGCTTTTCTGAATAAGGAAAAGGGAAAGGGCGATACTAAAATTTAAGGAGGTTATCATTATGATAGCAAAGGATAAGAAACAGGCGATTATCGCTGAGTATGCAAGAACACCTGGCGATACAGGTTCACCAGAGGTTCAGATTGCGATTCTGACAGCAAGAATTCAGGAATTAACAGAGCATTTGAAAGAGAATCCAAAGGATCACCATTCCAGACGCGGACTTTTAAAAATGGTAGGTCAGAGACGTGGTCTGCTGGCTTATTTGAAGAAGGTGGATATTGAGAGATATCGTACATTAATTGAACGTTTAGGGCTGAGAAAATAATTTTATATGCCCAGAATAGAGCGGGTTTCCGCTCTATTTTCTTAAAAGGAGAAAGCTTATGTATAAACAGTTTACCATGGAACTGGCAGGCAGGACGCTGAGAGTGGATATCGGCAGAGTGGCTGCTCAGGCAAACGGCGCGGCATTTATGCATTATGGCGATACTGTCGTACTGTGTACTGCCACTGCATCGGACAAACCCAGGGAGGGAATAGATTTCTTTCCCTTAAGTGTGGAATATGAAGAAAAATTATATTCTGTAGGAAAGATTCCAGGAGGATTTAACAAAAGAGAAGGAAAGGCATCTGAAAATGCAGTTCTGACCTCTCGTGTCATCGACCGTCCTATGCGCCCATTGTTTCCCAAAGATTACCGGAATGATGTGACTTTGAATAACCTGGTTATGAGTGTTGACCCCGACTGTCGGCCAGAACTGGTGGCAATGATAGGTTCAGCAATTGCAACCAGCATCTCTGATATTCCCTTTGCAGGGTCCTGCGCAACGACTCAGGTGGGAATGATAGATGGCGAGTTCATTGTCAATCCTTCTCAGGAACAGTGGAAAAACGGTGATTTGAATCTGACAGTGGCGTCTACCAGTGAAAAGGTCATTATGATTGAGGCCGGAGCCAATGAAATTCCAGAGAATAAAATGCTGGAGGCCATTTATATGGCTCATGAGGTAAATCAGACCATAATCGCATTTATTGATAAGATGGCAGCAGAAGTTGGAAAGGCAAAACATGAATATACAAGTTGTGCAGTGCCAGAAGAGCTGTTTGAAGCTGTGAAAGAAATTGTTCCTCCAGAAGAGATGGAAGAAGCCGTTTTTACAGATGAGAAACAAGTGCGTGAAGAAAATATTAAGAAGATTACAGAGAAACTGGAGGAAGCATTTGCAGACAAGGAAGAATGGCTGGAAGTGCTGGGAGAGGCAATTTATCAGTATCAGAAAAAGACAGTCCGCAAAATGATTTTGAAAGATCATAAGAGGCCGGACGGACGTGCTATTGATCAGATCCGCCCTCTCGCTGCTGAGGTAGATTTAATTCCAAGAGTACATGGATCTGCTATGTTCACCCGTGGACAGACTCAGATCTGTGATGTGGTTACGCTTGCACCTCTGTCGGAGGTTCAGAGAATTGACGGACTGGATGAAAATGAGGTAAATAAGCGTTATATGCATCATTATAATTTCCCTTCTTATTCTGTGGGAGAGACAAAACCCAGCAGAGGGCCGGGTCGGCGTGAAATCGGTCATGGAGCTCTTGCGGAGCGTGCACTGATGCCTGTACTTCCCTCAGAGGAAGAGTTCCCATATGCGATTCGTGCCGTGTCTGAAACATTTGAATCCAACGGCTCCACTTCAATGGCTTCTACGTGTGCTTCTTGTATGGCTCTGATGGCAGCTGGAGTTCCTATTAAGAAGATGGTGGCAGGTATTTCCTGCGGCTTAGTCACAGGCGATACGGATGATGATTTTATTTTACTGACAGATATCCAGGGATTAGAAGATTTCTTTGGCGATATGGACTTTAAAGTGACAGGTACTCATGATGGAATTACAGCAATTCAGATGGATATTAAGATCCATGGACTTACCAGGCCTATTGTGGAGGAAGCTATCCGCAGAACCAGAGAGGCAAGACTTTATATTATGGATGAAGTTATGTCTAAGGCAATTGCAGAGCCGCGGAAGGAAGTAGGAGAATTTGCGCCGAGAATTGTGCAGATTCAGATCGATCCAGTTAAGATTGGAGATGTGGTAGGCCAGAGAGGAAAAACAATTAATGCTATTATAGAACAGACAGGCGTGAAAATTGACATCAGTGATGAAGGCGCGGTGTCTGTCTGCGGAACAGATAAAGCAATGATGGACAAGGCTATCAACATGATTGAAATTATCACTACCGATTTTGAAGCAGGACAGATATTTACTGGCAAGGTTATCAGCATTAAGGAATTTGGGGCATTTTTGGAGTTTGCTCCAGGAAAAGAAGGAATGGTTCATATTTCTAAGATATCCAGAGAACGCATCAACCGGGTAGAGGATGTACTTACACTGGGAGACATTGTGAAAGTTGTCTGTGTGGGCAAAGATAAAATGGGAAGAATCAGTTTTTCTATGAAAGATGTGCCTAAGGAGGCAAAATAACGTATCGAAAGATAAAGCATAGCAGAGGAACAGAGTATGCAGCGCTCTGTTCTTTTGTTGTATTTACAAAGTTATGAGATCAGGGAAAGAGTAATTTGCCTGCAAAACAAAATCCGCGCCGCCGCATATATTAATAGAAAAAGGGATCCATATGGACAGAGTCAGAAAAATTATGAATACCCAGGCAGCATATAATAGAGGGTATTTTGGAGAAAATATTGGGGTGGCAATTCTGGATACAGGAATATTTCCCCATGCGGATTTTGGAGGAAGAATAAAATATTTTATAGATTTTATTAATGGAAGAAAAAAACTATATGATGATAACGGACATGGCACGCATATTGCAGGAATTATCGGCGGTGATGGAGGAAGTTCTGGTGGAAGATATATGGGGATTGCTCCCCGCTGCCATTTTATAATTGTTAAAATTTTGGATAAAAAGGGAAATGGAAATACGGAAAATGTAGTACAGGCGATTCAATGGCTGGTGCGCTTTAAGGATATGTATCAGATTCGGATTGTAAATATTTCTATCGGAATGGTGCTGCAGGCTGAGAGCCAGGAACGGATACGGCTGTTAAAAGCAGTGGAGTATGCTTGGGATAATAATCTGGTTGTGGTGGCGGCGGCAGGGAATAACGGACCAGGAGAGCACAGTGTTACGGTACCAGGCATCAGCCGTAAGGTGATAACTGTGGGATGCTATGATGACAGCAGAGAACAGATTGGAAGATCCATGTTAAAACCTGAATATTCTGGACGGGGCCCTACAGAGCACTGCGTGGTGAAGCCTGAATTGGTGGTGCCAGGAACAAATGTGGCAAGCTGTGCCAAACAGCAGGGGATGTATACGAGAAAAAGCGGTACGTCTATGGCGGCGCCAATGGTGAGCGGCAGCATAGCGCTTTTGCTAAGTAAATATCCCTGCTTTTCTCCAGCAGAAGTAAAACTCCGGCTGTATCAGAGAACAGTAGATTTGGGACTGCCTCTGTCGAAACAGGGATGGGGAATGGTAGACATTGGAAGACTCTTATGATAAAATGAATTGATTAATACGAGAGGATGAAATGAATGAAGAAGATCAAGAAATTTTTATTAGGAAGAGCCACGATTGTAGCATTTGCGATTCTGCTTCAGCTTGTATGGATTTTATCATTTCTGCTGGGATTTAATATGAAATATTCCTTCTTAAATTCGCTGATTGATATTGTTGCAATTTTTGTTGTACTTGTGATTGTCAATAAGAAAAGTAATCCTTCCTACAAGATTGCATGGATTGTAGTGATTCTTGCCATACCTATCGTAGGGCTTTTGGTTTATTTTATATTTGGCCGTTCAGAACTGACACGTCCTACCCGCAAAAGAATGGAAGCGGTGAACAGTGAGCTGGAGCTGGAACTGCCTGAGAATACAGGTGTTTTGGAAAAACTCTGTCAGGAAGATAAGGTGGTGTATCGCCAGTCAAGATATATCTGGGATTGGGCAAAATTTCCAGTTTATCAGAATACAGACACGAAATATTACAGAACCGGAGAAGAAATGTTTCCTGACATATTGAAGGCTTTAGAGGAAGCCAGACATTTTATTTTTATGGAATACTTTATTGTGGAAGATGGATATATGTTTGGAAAAATTCTGGATATTTTAAAGCGTAAGGCGTCAGAAGGAGTAGACGTACGTTTTATTTATGATGATTTTGGCTGTGTGACGACTCTTCCAGAGAAATATTACCAGAATATGAGACAGTGGGGCATTCAATGTGTGCGGTTTAATCCATTGTATCCTGTGATGTCTGTGATTATGAATAACCGGGATCATAGAAAAATTCTGGTATCAGACGGCAAAGTAGGATTTACAGGAGGTATTAATCTGGCAGATGAATATATCAATAAAGTGGAACGGTTTGGATACTGGAAAGATACAGGGATTCGCCTGAAAGGGGAGGGTGTCTGGAGCTTTACAATTATGTTTCTGGAAATGTGGGATTATATCAACCGGACGAAAGAAACTGATTTGAACAGATTCCGGCCGCAGCGATACCAGGCGGAACCTTTTGTCAATGACGGTTATGTTCAGCCTTATGCAGACAGCCCTCTGGATTCTGAAACTACCGGAGAGAATATTTATATGAATATGATTGCGAAAGCTAAAGATTATGTCTATATTTTTACACCATACCTGATTCCTGACAATGAAATGATCCGGACACTGCAGAACGCTGCTAAGAGCGGGGTAGATGTAAGGATTATTATGCCTGGAATTCCAGACAAAAAGGTAGTTTACTGGATGAGCCAGTCTTATTATGAGCCGCTGATTGAGTGTGGAGTCAGGATTTACCAGTATATCCCAGGGTTCCTTCATGCTAAATGTTTTGTCAGTGATGATAAACTGGCGACAGTGGGAAGCATCAATATGGATTATAGAAGTTTATATCTGCATTTTGAGTGTGGTGTATTCCTCTATAAATCTTCGGCCGTTAAGGAGGTAAAGGAAGATATGCTGCGGACTATGGCAGAATCAGAAGAGATCAATGTGGAATTCTGCCAGAAGCGTCCAGCGGCAATCCGTACCTTTTTAGGAGTAGTGCGTCTCTTTGCACCTCTTTTGTAAGAAATGTTCTGCTGCACAAAAAGATTGTCTGTATTGGATTACACAAAAAATGCATCCAATGCTTTTAGAAAATAGTCTTTGAATAATGCTTTTTTCACAGATTCTTCAAAGAGTACATTCACGGAGCCTATTTCTTTATTGTTTAGTTTATAAATAAGTTTTCCGGCTACCTGCCCTTTTTTTACAGGAGCATCTGCATGTTTTGGCAGTTTTAATTCTTTGCTTACCTGTGTCAGGTCTGCTCCAGTTACATCCAGATAAGAAAAATCGGATTCATATGCCAGAGCGGCATGTTCAGTTACGCCGCCCTGGATGGCAAGTTTTGGAAGTTTTTCTTTTGCCTGGTCTGTGTAGACCTGGCATTTTCCGAAACCGTAGTTTAAAAGTGCAGTGGCATCCTGGAACCGGACTTTGTGGTCAGGGGCAGCCATTACTACAGCGATAAGTTTTAAACCGTCTTTTTCAGCGGTGGCGGAGACGCAGTATTTTGCCTGATCTGTGGAACCTGTTTTTAAGCCGGTAGCATAGGGGTACTGGCGTATTAATTTGTTGGTATTGGTAAGTCCGAACTCTGAGGAACCTCTCTTTGTCACATGGGTAATGTTTTCCATCCAGATGGTACAATAATTATGTATCTGAGGATATTTGGTGATGAGTTCCCGGGACATAAGAGCTACATCTCCTGCTGTGGTCATGTGTCCTTCTACATCCAGCCCGCAGCAATTGATGAAGGTGGTATTGTTCATGCCTAGATTTTTGGCACGTTCATTCATTTTTGCTACAAATTCCTGCTCACTTCCGCAGATATGCTCTGCCATGGCTACACAGGCATCATTGGCGCTGGCCACAGAGATACATTTTATCATGGTATCCACAGTCTGGGTTTCGCCAGGTTCCAGAAATACCTGGGAGCCGCCCATGCTTGCGGCATATTCTGAGACGGTTACTGTGTCGTCCAGGGAAATTTTTCCAGTCTCCAGCGCATCGAAGATTAGTATCATGGTCATGATTTTGGTAATGCTGGCAGGATGGCGCAGGGTATCGGGGTCTTTTTCATAAATGATCTGGCCAGTGGAAGATTCCATCAGCACCACTGAGGGGGCAGACACAGAGACCTCCTGAGAGGGCGGAGCCTGGGGCTCTGTCTGGGAGGCGGGAAACCAGGAAGAAAACATCAGGGCAGCAGACAACAAAAAAGATAAAATACAATGCATAGCATAACCTCCGGAAATGCGGCTAATAGATAGCACATGGTAATATATTACAGTGTAAGCAAAGGGCGTGGACAATATGACAATTTTAATTATAATTTTCTTTCTGTTGACAGGATACATATTATGGCAGAAATGGGAGTTGACAAAATTTGGGGTTACCAGATACCAGATCAGCTCATCTAAATTGGAGAAAACAGCTACTGCTGCAGTTATTGCAGATCTTCATGGATTTTCTTATGGAAAATCAAATCAACGGCTTCTTTCACAGATTCGAAAGATAAATCCACAGATAATCCTGATTCCAGGCGACATAATCGTTTCCAAATACGAAAAAACTTATCCGGCCGCATTGCAGACTTTGGAGGAACTTGTAAAAATTGCCCCGGTCTATTATAGTTACGGCAATCATGAGAGCCGCCTTAGAGATCCAGAGAAAATCAACCATCTCCTGTTTTTACAGTACATGGAACAGGTGAAAGCTCTGGGGGTTCATGTGCTGGAGACTGAGAGCCGGCAGGTTTCGCTGGGAGAAAATCAAATTATGCTGTCGGGGCTGGAACTGGAGCTTGATTATTATGAGAAAGGAAAAATCGTTCCTATGGAACCTTCGTATATGGGAGAACATCTGCCGCAGCCCAGAGAAGATATGTTGCAGATTCTTCTTGCCCATAATCCTGCCTATGCCCGGAATTATGCAGAATGGGGTGCAGATGTAACCTTCTGTGGACATAATCATGGCGGACTGATTCGAATTCCGGGGATTGGCAGTGTGATTTCACCCCAGCTCACATTATTTCCCAGAAATGACGCTGGGGATATAACTTTTGGAAACAGGCATGTCATTGTCAGCAGAGGACTTGGGACTCATACGTTTCATGTGCGTATTTTTAACCGTGCAGAACTGCTGGAGATTAAATTTTTACCAGAAAATTCTTGAAAAAGCATGAAAATGCAGGTAGAATAGTAAACGGTGTTTTTGGACAGGCAATTATGAGGACTTTTTATGGATTTAAAAGTAAAACTGCAGGTATTTGAGGGGCCGCTGGATCTTCTTTTACATCTGCTGGAAAAAAATAAGGTGAACATATACGATATTCCGATTGTGGAGATTACCAGCCAGTATATGGAGTATATCAATGAGATGAAGCGGCAGGATCTGAATATTGTCAGTGAATTTTTGGTGATGGCAGCGACGCTTCTGGACATTAAATCGCGTATGCTGCTCCCCAAAGAAGAAAAAGAGGAAGAAGAGGAAGATCCAAGGGCAGAACTGGTACAAAAGCTTTTGGAATATAAAATGTATAAATGCATGTCCTATGAATTAAAGGATCGTCAGGTGGACGCGCAGAAGGTTATGTTTAAGGTTCCGACGATTCCGGATGAAGTACGAAAGTATGAAGAACCAGTGGATTTAGAACAGCTGATGTCAGATATTACGTTGAAAAAACTGAATACTATTTTTAAATCTATCATGCGCAGACGAGAGGATAAAATTGATCCTATTCGTTCCAGGTTTGGCAAAATAGAGAAAGAAGAGGTGTCGCTGGAAGAGCGGATGAGCTATTTAGAACAGTATGCATTGACACACCGTCATTTCAGTTTCCGCGGAATTTTGGAAGCACAGAGTACAAAAATGCAGATTATTGTTACGTTTCTGTCAATTTTAGAATTGATGAAAACTGGGAAAATATTGATTTCCCAGGAACGTATTTTTGATGATATTTTTATTGAATCGAAAGTTGCTGCCTGACAGTGCAGAAACAGAATGGAGAACATATGAGGTCGGAACAATATGAGGCAGTCATTGAAGGAATTCTCTTCACTATGGGAGAATCTGTGGAAATCGCAAGGCTGGCAGAAGCTGTAGAACTGGAAACAGATCAGGTGCGCCAGATTTTACATAAGATGATAGAGCGTTATGAGCAGGAGGACCGGGGGATTCAGATAATAGAGATTGAGGATGCTGTTCAGATGTGTACGAAAAAAGAGCTGTATGAGTATCTGATAAAAGTTGCAAAGCAGCCCAAACAGCATGTACTGACAGATGTACTGTTGGAGACGCTGTCTATCATTGCGTATAAGCAGCCCATTACCCGTCTTGAAATTGAGAAGATACGAGGAGTATCCTGTGCCCATGCAGTCAATAAACTGGTGGAGTATAATCTGGTCTGTGAATTGGGAAGGCTTGATGCACCAGGACGTCCTCTGCTTTTCGGAACTACGGAAGAGTTCCTGCGCAGCTTTGGTGTTGCGTCCATCGAAGAACTTCCTGTGCTGAATCAGGATCAGATGGAGGAATTCCGGCAGCAGGCAGAGGAAGAGATGAATCTAAAACTGAATGTATAATACATAAATGGCTGGCTTTTTCATATAATGAAGGGAGAGCTGAAAGAGGATATGAAAGAGCCTTATTATGAGAATCAGGAAAATATGGACAATATGCCATCAAGAACAAATATGGAAAAAGAAGAAAAAACAAAAGAAAAGCAGACAATATCAAGAAGCAGGATTCGGCAGCCGTATCCTGCTTTTTGCACTGTGCCTGATTTTAGGAATAGCAGGAAGTATGAGTGTAATTCCAGCAGACATTTCTGACATGCAGAAAGAATCCGTTGAGACAGAAGCACAGCCAGAACAGGAAGCAGCCGTCCAGGTTAACGCTTTAGCGGCACAGAATGTGATGAATCAGACACAGGCAGTTACAGAGCAGCCAGAAATCACCCTGTATGCCAGATCTGCAGTTCTGATGGATGCTGACAGTGGAAGAGTGCTTTATGAGAAAAACGGTTATGAGCATATGCCAAATGCCAGCACCACAAAGATTATGACGTGTATTCTTACACTGGAACAGGGAAATCTTGATGATGAAGTGGAGGTGAGCAGTTATGCAGCGTCTATGCCCAAAGTGCGGCTCGGCATGGCTTTAGGCGATACCTTTCATCTGAGAGATCTGCTGTACTCGCTGATGCTGGAATCCCATAATGATTCTGCGGTGGCAATTGCTGAACACGTTGCTGGGAGTGTGGAAAAATTCGCAGAAATGATGAATGCAAAAGCAAAGGAACTCGGATGCAAAGATACATATTTCATTACCCCGAATGGCCTGGACAGCCAGAATGAAACAGGGGTTCACGGAACAACAGCAGAGGATCTTGCAAAGATAATGAGCTATTGTATTAAAAATGAGACTTTTTTGGAAATCACCAGAACAGCAAGTTATCAGTTTACCAACCTGAAAGGAACGAAATCTTATAGCTGTAACAATCATAATGCATTTTTGCAGATGATGGAAGGGGCATTGTCTGGAAAAACAGGCTTTACTGGTAATGCTGGATATTGTTATGTAGGTGCGCTGAGACAGGGAGAACGGACCTTTGTGGTTGCACTGCTCGCCTGTGGATGGCCTAATAATAAGACTTATAAGTGGGCGGATGCTAAGGCGCTGATGAACTATGGCCTGGAACAGTATCAGAAAATGGATGTCTATGAATATGATAAAACATTTTCCCCGGTCAAAGTAATAGATGCAGAGCCAGAGAACGGCAGACTTTATCAGGAGGTAACAGTGCCTTTAGAAATAGAAGATAAGAAGCTTTTGGTATTGAAGCGGACAGACGAAGAGGTAAAGACCATCTATGATGTTCCAAAGACGGTGGAAGCTCCAGTGGCAGAAGGACAGAAGGTAGGCAGCGTTCGCTATTATCTGGGCGAGAGAGAGATTGCAGAAATTCCAGTATGTGTTGGAAGAAATGTAAAAAAGCAGCAGTCTTCCTGGTACAGAGATTATCTTTTAAAATTGTTCTTTCTGGAAAAAGAATTATACCTGGAAGAAGAGAAAAATATATCCTGAAACCAGCCAGTCCCAATAGAGAAAAAATTAGCAGAATTATGTAATTATCTATTGAAAAAAAATGTTAAAAGCGATACAATTACAATCGGAAGAAAATTTTTTTAAATTTTATAAAATACATGATGGAGGTTTAAGTAATGAGTAATTCTACTAACTCAGCAAGACAGAGAATTGCCGGTCTTCTTGATGAAAAAAGTTTTATGGAAATCGGTGCTCTGGTAACTGCAAGAAGTACAGATTTTGATTTGAGTCAGTCAAAAACACCGTCTGATGGAGTTATCACCGGATATGGCCTGATTGATGGAAATCTGGTATATGTGTACAGTCAGGATGCTTCTGTGCTGAATGGAACGATTGGTGAGATGCACAGTAAGAAGATTGCCGCTGTTTATGATATGGCAATGAAGATGGGAGCTCCAGTCATTGGCCTGATTGACTGTGCAGGTATGCGTCTTCAGGAATCCGTGGATGCTCTGAATGGTTTCGGTGAAATTTATGCGAAGCAGGTAGCAGCAAGCGGTGTAATTCCGCAGATTTCCGCAGTGTTCGGGTCCTGCGGCGGTGGACTGGCTGTTGTTCCGGCATTGAGCGACTTTGCCTTTGTAGAGAAGGAAAAAGGCAGAATGTTTGTGAATTCTCCGAATGCCATCAAAGGAAATCATGTTGGAAAATGCGATACTGCCTGTGCAGAATTCCAGGGCAGCAATAATGGCTGCATTGACGGAATTGGAAGCACGGAGGAGATTCTGGCAGCTATCCGTCAGCTTATCTGTGTAATTCCCGGAAATAATGCAGAATGCGGCAGAGAAGATGAATGTATGGATGATTTGAACCGTGTCTGTGAGAATCTTGCCGGGTGCAAAGAAGACACCAGACTGCTGCTTGCTAATATCTCAGACGGCGGTTTGTTTATTGAGACCAAGAAAGATTTTGCCAGAAATATGGTGACTGGTTTTATTAAACTCAACGGCATGACCGTAGGGGCTGTGGCAAATGCTTCTGCAGTGTATGATGAGAAGGGTGAGAAGGCAGAGACTTTCGAAGCTGCGCTTTCATCCAAAGGATGTAATAAAGCAGCAGAATTTATTAATTTCTGCGATGCTTTTGATGTCCCGGTATTGTCTCTGACAAATGTAGAGGGGTTTGTGGCGACTGAGTGTTCTGAGAAGAATCTTGCCAAAGCAATGGCGCGTATGACAACAGCGTTTGCAGGAGCTACTGTGCCTAAAGTGAATGTAATCATCGGCAATGCGTATGGCAGCGCTTATGTTATGATGAACAGCAAATCTATCGGAGCGGACCTCGTCTATGCATGGGAGGGAAGCAAGGTGAGCATGATGGACGCAGCGCAGGCAGCTAAAATTATGTATGACGGTGAATCAGCAGAGGTAGTCGCAGAGAAGAAAAAAGCTTACGAGGAATTACAGTCTTCTGTTCAGACAGCAGCTAGACGGGGACAGGTTGATTTGATTATCACACCGGAAGATACCAGAAAATATGCGGTGGCTGCATTTGAAATGCTCTACACCAAAGGAACGGGTGCGCCGGTTAGAAAACATACAGCAAAGTAGAAAGGTGAAGTTTATGAAAAAGAAAATATTGCTGATGATCAGTATGTGTCTTATCGTACTCGGGCTGACAGCATGTGGAAAAGCGGATCCTACAACAGTGGATTATAATGGTCATTCCTATGATGAATTAAAACAGACATGTGAAGGAACTGTGACTTCTTTGAGAGAGATGCCGGATGAGCAGAAACAGGTATATCTTGCCATGGCAGAAATGAACGATGCCCAGAAGAATGCTTATATTTTGTCTCTTGCTCCCACAGCTACTGAGAAAGATATTGAAGAAATTATAAGACAGACTAATCTGATCATCCGCTGGGATGAGGCAGTGGCAGATGTCGGGGATTTTGTGGAGCTGGGTGATTTTACCATTACAAAATCTGGTAAGACACTGACCTGTGAACAGGAAATAATTTATGAAGAACGTCCGGTTCTGTTAAGCTATGTATATCACTATTATAATATGGAGCTTGAAGATATCGGTGTAGAGGCAGTGCAGACATTAGGTGAGAAGATGACGAATGCAGCCTTAAATACCTTAATGGGTATGGGTGTGGTATTTGCAGTTCTTATTCTCATCAGTCTGATAATTTATGGATTTAAGATTTTCCCATATCTGGAAGAGAAGAAAAAGGCCAGTGCAGCAGCAGATATGCCAGCAGTGCCTGTACCTGCAGCGCCTGTACCTGCAGCAGCGCCGGCAGCGCCGGCAATGGATGATTTGGAACTGACGGCAGTAATCGCAGCAGCAATTGCTGCATCTACCGGAACTTCTACAAGTGATTTTGTAGTGCGTTCCATCAAAAGAAGATAATAGAATATTCAGGAGGAAATGAAAATGAAAAGTTATACAATTACTGTGAATGGCAACGTATATGATGTTACTGTAGAAGAAAATGGAGCAGGTTCTGCGCCGGCAGCAGCTCCTGTGAGAGCAGCGGCTCCTGTGGCGGCAGCACCGGCAGCAGCTCCTGCACCAGCGGCAGCAGGCGGCGCAGGCAATGTAAAAATTGAAGCAGGCGCAGCAGGCAAGGTATTCAGTGTTGACAAGAAAGCTGGAGATGCTGTAAAACGCGGAGATACCATTCTGGTATTGGAAGTTATGAAGATGGAGACCCCTGTGGTAGCGCCGGAAGACGGAACTGTTGCAAGTGTTGAGGTAACAGTGGGACAGTCTGTAGAAGCAGGTGCATTACTGGCAACTATGAACAACTAATTTTTTTGGAGGTAAAATATGAGTTACGTAGGAGAAACTTTATCCAACCTCCTGCATCAGACAGCATTCTTTAACCTGACCTGGGGCAATTATGTTATGATTTTGGTTGCGTTTATTTTTCTGTTTCTTGCAATCAAAAAAGGATTTGAGCCTCTGCTGCTGGTTCCGATTGCGTTTGGTATGCTGCTGGTAAATATCTATCCGGATATTATTGCTTCACCGGAAGAGACCAGTAATGGCGTAGGTGGTTTACTTTATTATTTCTATAGTCTGGACGAGTGGTCTATTCTTCCTTCACTGATTTTTATGGGAGTTGGAGCTATGACAGATTTCGGTCCCCTGATTGCGAATCCTATCAGCTTTCTGTTAGGAGCAGCAGCGCAGTTTGGTATTTTTGGCGCCTACTTCATGGCTATTCTGCTGGGATTCAATGATAAGGCAGCGGCAGCTGTATCTATCATCGGCGGTGCAGATGGACCTACTTCTATTTTCCTTGCCGGTAAATTAGGACAAACCGGTCTCATGGGCCCAATTGCGGTGGCGGCATATTCCTATATGGCGCTGGTGCCGATTATTCAGCCCCCAATTATGAAATTGTTTACAACGAAGGCTGAGCGTGGCATCAAGATGCAGAATTTAAGACCAGTCTCAAAGCTGGAGAAAATTTTATTCCCAATTGTGGTTACCGCAGTGGTATGTATCCTGCTTCCCACCACGGCTCCTCTGGTAGGTATGCTGATGCTTGGCAACTTGTTCCGTGAATCCGGTGTGGTTCGTCAGTTATCTGAGACAGCTTCCAATGCAATGATGTATATCGTGGTTATTTTGCTGGGAACCTCTGTTGGAGCAACTACCAGTGCAGAAGCATTCTTAAATATGACAACTTTGAAGATTGTAGCTCTTGGTTTGATTGCATTTATGTTCGGTACTGCGGCAGGCGTCTTGTTTGGTAAGATATTGTGCAAAGTTACTGGAGGCAAGATTAATCCGCTGATTGGTTCAGCAGGCGTGTCAGCCGTACCTATGGCGGCCCGTGTATCTCAGAAAGTAGGAGCAGAAGAAGATCCTACCAATTTCCTGCTGATGCACGCAATGGGTCCCAATGTTGCAGGCGTTATCGGTACTGCGGTAGCAGCCGGTGTGTTTATGGCAATCTTTGGAATTTAATAGAAAGAAAGGGTGAAAGAAAAAATAAACAAAGAAAGGAAAAATATGCAAACACATCTTTCACCCTTTGTGTTTGCGCCTCAAATGAAAATGACTGTGTTTTCCCTTGAGGCTTGGTGCAGATTATGGCTAACAAGAAACCAGTTAAAATTACAGAAACCATATTGCGGGATGCACATCAGTCTCTGATTGCCACACGTATGACAACAGAACAGATGCTGCCGATTATTGATAAAATGGATAAGGTGGGCTATCATGCCGTAGAGTGCTGGGGCGGAGCAACTTTTGACGCTTCTCTGCGGTTCTTAAAAGAAGATCCATGGGAGCGTTTAAGAAAATTAAAAGCAGGATTTAAGAATACTAAACTGCAGATGCTGTTCCGCGGACAGAATATTCTGGGCTATCGTCCTTATGCCGATGATGTGGTAGAGTATTTTGTACAGAAATCTATTGCAAACGGTATCGATATTATTCGTATTTTTGACTGTCTGAATGATTTGAGAAATCTGCAGACAGCAGTAACTGCTACCAATAAGGAAAAAGGACACGCACAGGTTGCGCTTTCCTATACATTAGGAGATGCCTATACTCTGCAGTATTGGACTGATATGGCTAAGAAAATTGAACAGATGGGAGCAAATTCTATTTGTATCAAGGATATGGCAGGTCTTTTGACACCTTATAAAGCAGAAGAATTAGTAAAATCTTTAAAGAAAGCTACCAAACTTCCAATTGAGCTTCATACGCATTATACTTCTGGAGTTGCGTCTATGACGTATATGAAGGCTGTGGAAGCAGGCTGTGACATTATTGACACAGCGATGTCTCCATTTGCACTGGGAACCAGCCAGCCAGCTACAGAAGTTATGGCGGAAGCATTCCGTGGAACGCCTATGGATCCAGGATATGATCAGATGCTGTTAAAAGAGATTGCAGATTATTTCCGTCCAATGAGAGAGGAAGCATTAAAGAGCGGTCTCTTGAACCCGAAAGTGCTTGGCGTAGATAT
Organism: uncultured Lachnospiraceae bacterium; assembly: GCA_910585395.1. Taxonomy (GTDB): domain Bacteria; phylum Bacillota; class Clostridia; order Lachnospirales; family Lachnospiraceae; genus Petralouisia. The sequence goes on along the minus strand of CAJUCK010000020.1, from coordinate 22,059 downwards.
CCAGACATTGTTATATCAGGTGCCGGGCGGTATGCTCAGCAACATGGTGTCACAGTTAAAAGAGCAGCATGCGGAAGATAAATATATA
>CAJUCK010000020.1:8493-21961 GCA_910585395.1 uncultured Lachnospiraceae bacterium | reverse complement strand
GGAAGAAATTCCACGTGTGCGTAAAGATTTGGGCGAGCCGCCTCTGGTTACGCCGTCTTCTCAGATTGTGGGTACGCAGGCTGTATTTAACGTATTGATGGGAGAGCGTTATAAAGTTGCTACCAAAGAGACGAAGGATGTGCTGCTTGGAAAATATGGGCAGACTGTAAAGCCTTTTAACCCGGAAGTTATCGACAAGGTATTGGGTGAAGATAAGAAAAATGCCATTACCTGCCGTTATGCAGATCTGTTAGAGCCGGAACTGGATAAGATTGAAGCGGAAATGAAACAGTGGAAACAGCAGGACGAAGACGTACTTTCCTATGCATTGTTCCCACAGGTTGCTACAGAATTTTTCAAGTACAGAGAGGCGCAGCAGACAAAAGTGGATGCATCGATTGCAGATACTGAGAACGGAGCTTATCCGGTTTAAGATAATGCATTCAATGATAAAAGATACTGTTCGTTTGGACAGTATCTTTTCTGCATAACTGAGGCAGGAAGGAATCTATGGAATCATGAGCAGTACAAATGATTTAATGAGCCGGATCAATGAGAGATATCCGGCGTTGAGTAAGGGACAAAAGCTTCTGGCCGCTTATATTACTGATAATTATGACAAAGCCGTGTTTCTTACGGCGGCAAAATTGGGAGAAGTGGTGGGTGTCAGCGAATCGACTGTGGTACGGTTTGCTATGCATTTAGGATATAAAGGATATCCTCAGTTTCAGCAGGCGATGGCAGAATTGGTACGTGGAAAGCTGAATTCCGTACAGCGGATGGAAGATGTTTACGGCAGAATTTCCCAGTCAGAGATATTAGCAACAGTGCTTCAGTCAGACGCAGACCGAATTCAGGAGACGCTGGGAACGATTGATGAGCAGACATTTGAGCTTGCAGTGGATAGCATTCTAAAGGCAAGAAAAATTTATGTCGTAGGGATTCGAAGCTGTGCGCCTATTGCAGAATTTCTTGCTTTTTATTTGAATTTGATGATGGAAGATGTTCAGCTTCTGCATACCACTAGTTCCAGTGAGCTGTTTGAACAGATGCTGCATATCAATAAAGAAGATGTGATAATCGGAATCAGTTTTCCAAGGTATTCCATGCGGGCGTTAAAAGCAATGGAATTTGCCAACAGCCGGAAAGCCAAAGTGATTACTTTGACGGACAGTGTACATTCTCCTATGAATCTGTATTCCTCCTGCAATCTCATTGCTCACAGTGATATGTCTTCCATTGTGGATTCACTGGTGGCGCCTTTGAGTGTCGTCAATGCATTGATTATGGCTTTGTGCATGAAACGCCAGAAAAAGGTAGTAAAGAACCTGGAATTATTGGAGCAGGTCTGGGAAGAGTATCAGATATACGGCACAGATGAGATAGATTATATTGACGATTCCATTGAAATGCGTTATGCAGGAATGGAACGGAAAGAGAATAGAACATGAAAAAAGTGATTGTTATCGGCGGCGGTGCGGCTGGAATGATGGCGGCAGTTCAGGCAGCCGAAAAAGGAAACCAGGTATTGAAAAAAACTTTATATTACTGGAAAAGGAAGGTGTAATATCACCAATGCCTGTGACACAGAAGAACTGTTTCAGAATGTGCTTCGCAATAGAAAGTTTTTGTACAGCGCCTTTTACAGTTTCAGTAATTGGCGGGTGATGGAGTTTTTTCAGAGCCATGGGCTTGATATTAAGACAGAGCGGGGAGCGCGTGTTTTCCCTCAGTCAGATCATTCATCAGATGTGATACAAACCTTGCAGCGAGCGATGAAAAAGGCGGGGGTTACAATAAAGCTCTATGCCCAGGCAGCTGAGATTTTAGAGAAGGAGAAGAAAGTTTTCGGGGTCAGGCTGCTGGATGGTACAGTGATAAATGCAGAAGCGGTTGTACTTGCCACTGGAGGATGTTCTTATGTATCTACTGGGTCTGATGGAGACGGATATAAATTTGCAGAGATGCTGGGTCATACAGTGGTGAAACCAAGACCTTCTCTGGTGCCTGCAGAAGTTCAGGAACCATGGGTGAAAGATCTTCAGGGATTGTCTCTGAGGAATGTAAAAATATGTATACGTAAGAACGAAAAGCTTATATATGAGGAATTTGGAGAAATGTTATTTACACATTATGGCGTCAGCGGTCCGCTGATACTCAGCGCCAGCAGTGCAGTCAATGATTATATGGAAGATATGCCGCTGCAGCTTTTTATTGATTTAAAGCCGGCGCTTTCAGAAGAACAGCTGGACAAGCGTGTGTTAAGGGATTTTAAAGATAATCAGAATCGCCAGTTTAAAAATGCTGTACAGAAGCTGTTTCCAGCAAAACTGATACCGGTTGTGATTTCTTTAAGCGGCATTGATCCAGATAAAAAAGTGAATGAAGTTACAAAGGAAGAACGGCGCTTTTTTGTCCGCCTGATCAAAGAGTTTCCCCTGACTTTGTCTGGATTTCGAGATTTTAATGAGGCGATTATTACCAGAGGCGGCGTTGATGTCAGAGAGGTTAATCCTTCCACCATGGAGTCAAAAAAAGTACAGGGCTTATATTTTGCCGGGGAGGTGCTGGATCTGGACGCACTGACGGGAGGATTCAACTTACAGATCGCATGGTCCACCGGGTATCTTGCAGGAGAAAGTATCGGATAAAGGCAGAGCTTTTGTGCGGCAGATTATAGAAAAGCAGAACATAAAATGGAGGAACAATATGGCATATAATATTGCAGTTGACGGTCCGGCAGGGGCTGGTAAGAGTACCATAGCAAAACAGGTGGCAGAGGAGCTCTCTTATATTTATGTAGATACAGGAGCTATGTACCGGGCTATGGCATTGTATTTTTTGAGAAAGGGTATTTCACCTGAAGATGAAGCATCCGTCAGTGCAGCCTGCGAGGATATTACAGTGACCCTTTCTACAGAAAACGGCGAACAGCAGGTATTTTTAAATGGAGAAAATGTAAATGGCTATATCCGTACCGAAGAGGTGGGAAAAGCCACATCTACAGTAAGTGCTTATGCCAAGGTGAGGCAGAAACTTACCCAGCTTCAAAGAGAGATGGCAGCCACCACAGACTTGATTATGGATGGAAGAGATATCGGCACCTGCGTACTGCCAGAGGCACAAGTAAAAGTTTATCTCACCGCAAGTGTGGAAACTAGAGGAAAACGGAGATTTCTGGAGTTACAGGAAAAGGGAGAGAACTGTGAACTGGAACAGATTTGTGAGGATATCCGCAAAAGGGATGAGCAGGATATGAACCGCAAGATTTCGCCCTTAAAGCAGGCAGAAGATGCTGTGCTTATTGACAGTTCTTTTATGACTATTGATGAAGTTGTGGGCAGGATTTTGGAACTTGTAAAGGAAAATTGCAGTTAAATGTAGTTTTAGGGTTGTGAAACAGACCAAATCATCCGATAATGACAGAGAGGAAATTATGTTATATGGAAGTAATTCTGGCAAAAAGCGCTGGTTTCTGTTTTGGTGTCAGGCGTGCAGTGGATACTGTTTATACCCAGGCACAGCAGAATAAAGGCAAAATTTATACGTATGGCCCAATCATACACAATGAAGAAGTGGTTAAGGATCTGGAGAAGAAGGGCGTCTGTGTGGTGGAGACAGTAGAAGAACTGAAAAACTGCCGGGACGGAACAGTTATTATTCGTTCTCATGGTGTGGGGAAGGCCGTATATGACTTGCTGAGACAGGAAGAGATCCCTTATGTGGATGCAACCTGTCCTTTTGTGCAGAAAATCCATAAGATTGTGGAAGAGAAAAGCAGTCACTGCCATGTGGTAATTATAGGCAATGAAAATCATCCTGAGGTAGAAGGGATTAAAGGATGGAGCAGTGATACGGCTGAAACAAGTGTAATTTCCACAGTTGAGGAAGCAGAAAATTTTGCACTGAAAGAGGAAAAAAAGGTCTGTATTGTGTCGCAGACGACATTTAATTACAAGAAATTTCAAGAATTAGTTGAAATTCTTGAAAAAAAAGGTTATGATATAAATGTTTTAAATACAATTTGCAATGCGACTCAGGAACGTCAGGCAGAGGCAAAGGAGATTGCCGGTAAAGTAGACGCCATGATTGTGGTCGGTGGAAAGAACAGTTCCAACACGCAAAAGCTATTTGAAATATGTAAAAAAGAATGTGAAAATACTTGCTATATACAGACACTGGGAGATTTGGATTTGTCTAAATTACAGTCCATTAATAGCGTAGGTATTACCGCAGGGGCTTCTACCCCAAACAAAATTATTGAGGAGGTTCAAAAAAAGATGTCAGAAATGAGTTTTGAACAAATGTTGGATGAATCATTTAAAACAATAAGGAATGGAGAGGTAGTCGAAGGTACCGTTATTGATGTGAAACCAGACGAGATCATCTTAAATATTGGTTACAAATCCGATGGAATCATTACCCGGAATGAGTATACAAACGAGCCAAACGTTGACCTGACTACAGTAGTATCTGTGGGTGACACCATGGAATCTAAAGTTCTGAAAGTAAACGACGGTGAAGGACAGGTAATGCTGACTTACAAACGTCTTGCAGCTGAGAAGGGAAATAAGAGACTGGAAGAAGCATTTAACACCCAGGAAGTTTTAAATGCAAAAGTGGTACAGGTATTAGATGGCGGTTTAAGTGTAGTGATTGATGAGGCAAGAATCTTTATTCCTGCAAGCCTTGTATCTGATACATACGAGAAGGATCTTGGCAAATATAAGGATCAGGAGATTGAATTTGTGATCACTGAGTTTAATCCACGCAGAAGAAGAATTATCGGTGACAGGAAGCAGCTTCTCCTTGCAAAGAAGGAAGAGCTTCAGAAGGCATTATTTGAGAGAATTAAAGTCGGTGATGTTCTGGAGGGAACAGTTAAAAATATCACAGATTTTGGTGCGTTTATTGATCTTGGCGGTGCTGACGGACTGCTGCATATTTCTGAAATGTCCTGGGGAAGAGTGGAAAATCCTAGAAAAGTATTCAAAGTCGGTGATGTTGTAAAAGTATTCATCAAAGATATCAAAGAGAGAAAGATTGCTCTGAGCATGAAATTTGAAGATGAAAATCCATGGAAAGACGCGTCGGAGAAGTATGCTGTAGGAAATATTGTAACTGGTGTGGTTGCAAGAATGACAGATTTCGGTGCGTTTGTGGAATTAGCGCCAGGTGTTGATGCATTGCTTCATGTATCTCAGATTTCCAGAGAACATGTGGAGAAACCGTCTGATGTTCTGAATATCGGTCAGGAGATTGAAGCAAAAATTGTTGATTTCAATGAAGAAGATAAGAAAATCAGCCTGAGTATTAAGGTACTGCTGTCAGAGGCAGAAGATACACAGGAAGAAGAGGAAAATGTAGAAGAATAGAGGAACTGCTATGAATGGGTATGAAGAGTTCAAAAAAGATATTTTTGGATTAACTAAAATAGATCTGAATTCTTACAAAGAAAAGCAGATGAAGCGCAGGATTGACACCTTAATTTCCAAGAACAAGATTGACAGTTACAAAAATTATGTGGCGTTGATCAAGAAAGACGAGGATAAGTTTGAGCAATTTGTTAACTTTCTGACAATCAATGTATCAGAATTTTATCGTAATCCTGAGCAATGGGCGCTTTTGGACAAGGAGGTATTTCCAGAGCTGATTAAAAAATTTGGAAAGAGCCTAAAAGTCTGGAGCGCGGCATGTTCCACTGGAGATGAGCCATATTCCCTGGTGATGGCATTATCCAAACATCTCCCCCTGAATCAGATTAAAATCTTTGCGACAGATATTGATAAACAGGTTCTGGACAAGGCTCGGATGGGACTCTATAATGAGAAGAGTATCGCAGCTGTGCCTCCAGAGTTTAAAAAGAAATATTTTACCAAGATTGGAAATTCCTATCAGATTTCCAATGAGATTAAGCGTCAGGTTGAATTTAAGGAGCATAATCTTTTAAAAGATCCTTATCCTACAGGATGCCATTTAATTGTGTGCAGAAATGTGCTGATTTATTTTACAGAAGAGGCAAAGGAAGAAATTTATAAAAAATTCAATGCTGCTTTGGCTAATCAGGGAATTTTGTTTATAGGAAGCACAGAGCAGATTATGAATTATAAAGAGCTGAATTATCAGCGGAAGCAGTCTTTCTTCTTCCAGAGGATTTGAGAACATGATATTTCATACCATAGGAACATATATGTTATAACAACAGGGCTGTTCCGTGGCAGAGCAAAGTGAGCAGATTTATTTCAACTCATCTTTTGCGATATAGTTAGCCGCAGTGTGATCATTGTTTTTCTTAATATAGAAAAATAAAAAGGCTGCCGCAATGCAGAAGCCAGATATAATATATAGTATTTCGGAAACGGAATATGTTATGTATTATATCTGATGCTGTTTTTGCGACAGCTTTTTTGCGCACAAAATGAAGGTGGATTATTTTCCGTCTGAGAGCCATTTCAAAATATGTATGATATAGTTCTTCTGTAGTTCCTTAGAAGACAAAAAGTCTTCTGTTAGTTCAAACCAGGCAGCCTTGTCCTGGTATGTCTGTTTAAAACATGGGGTGATCATCTCCTGATATTGAGGCAGAAAGATTCCTGCTTTTCGCATATAACAGGTGGAAGCTTTTGCTCTTGTGCGGTAATTCCGGTCTGTGTAAAAGGCTACGCTTTTGTGGATAGCGCGGTCTTCTTCTGGCAGATAGTAGTAGTCTTTGTAATTTGAATAAAAATGTTTCAATTCCCCTTTGTAAATAGGGATTCTCAACTTTACCTGCTGCTGAAAGCCTGTAAGATATATTTGGCTTGAATGAAAAGAAAAGCGCTTCGGCAGGGAAAATTCTGGGGACAGAGAAAATATCAGTTCTTGTTCCAAACTTCCGTCAAAAGTTTCATAGATATTTTTTTCATGAGAATCTACGTCAAAATCTCCTTCAAACAGCATAGAATAGGAGAGAAGGAGAAGAAGCATGGTCATGCCGAGAATATCTTCGTAATTGTGAAGCAGAAGTAAGGAACGGCTTTCCTCAGAAGGGGATTGGATGTATTCCAGATAAACTTGAATCAGATCGCCGCCTGAATAAACGTCTTTTCGTTCAACACCCAGAAATTTTTCCAGAGATTTCTGCTTTAAACTCTGCAGATTTAATATAGGTTTGTAAGGAAAAAGTTTTCGATAAATATCCAGATGCGGCAGTTTGTCCAAAGATTCTGTAAGCCCATACAGAGCACAGCGTTCTTTGAGATAATGCACGTCAAATCCCAAACCATTGAAGGTTATCAAGTTATTGAATTTGGAGAGAGTTTGCAGAAAAGCAGAGAGAATCTGCTCTTCTTCCTGGGGATTTTCTGCAAAGAACTGAGTAATACAAATCATGCTGCCTTTTCTTGATGCGCAGCCTATCAGATAGACGTAGGTATGTGATGGAGAGAATCCCGTGGTTTCAATGTCGAAAAACAGGGAAGATTCCGTAAAGAATTTCTGAGTGAGCGGGGTGTCATAGGCATATTTTGTTTGATCTTGCAGAATTTTCATAGATACCTCCGTATGCATGTTTTGAAATTTTACAGTATTTTGTTTTTTCTGTTTTATTATAGTATATTTTTTCAATGATTTCCAGTTTAGAAAAACTTAGAAAGAAATATGTCGAAAAAATGCAAAAAGTATGTACTAGTGGAAATAAAATGTGATATAATTAGAAAAATGATTTGTCCTGTTTCTACATCGCTAAGACAAGGGATAAATTGTAATACTAATCTATAAGAAAGTGGGGCACGAAAAATGGGTTTCATGACATTTAAGGGCGGTGTTCACCCGCACGATGGAAAAGAATTTTCCAAAGACAAGCCGATATGTGAACTATTACCCAAAGGTGAGCTGGTATTTCCTGTTTCACAGCATATCGGAGCGCCAGCAAGCCCGATAGTGGCAGTAGGTGATACTGTGCTGCGTGGACAGAAGATTGCAGAAGCAGGTGGGTTTGTATCTGCGCCGATTTATTCTTCCGTATCAGGTACGGTAAAGGCAATTCAGCCACGCAGAGGCGCAGTGGGAGATATGGTGAATTCTATCATCATTGAGAATGACGGAGAGATGAAAGAGGCAGAATTTACTTCTGTAAAAGACATAACGACGCTTTCCAAAGAAGAAATTATTGCAAAGGTGAAAGAAGCAGGTGTTGTGGGAATGGGAGGCGCAGGATTTCCGACTCACGTGAAATTGTCACCGAAAGAACCAGGAAAAATTGAATATATTATTGCAAACTGTGCGGAATGTGAACCGTATCTGACAGCAGATTACCGCCGTATGCTGGAGAATCCTAAGGAATTGATCGAAGGTATGCGGATTGTTCTGCAGTTATTTGATCATGCCAAGGGATTATTTGGTATTGAGGATAATAAGCCAGACTGTATTGCAAAAATGCAGGAACTGACTCAGAATGAGCCGCGGATGGAGGTTTGTCCGCTGAAGACAAAATATCCTCAGGGTGGTGAGAGGCAGCTGATTTATGCGACTACCAAAAGAGAGATCAATTCCACCATGCTCCCGGCAGACGCAGGATGCATCGTGGATAATGTGGAAACATTGATTTCTGTGTATAAAGCGGTTAAGCTGGGTATGCCGGTGATGAACCGTATTTTTACTGTAACTGGTGATGCTGTGGCAGAGCCAGGCAATTTTGACATTTGCCTGGGTATGAGTTATGCAGAAGTGTTAGAGGCAGCGGGAGGATTTAAGACGCAGCCTGAGAAGGTAATTTCCGGCGGTCCTATGATGGGATTTTCCATGTTTGGCCTGGATATTCCAACGACAAAGACATCTTCTTCTCTGCTTTGCCTTGTAAAAGATGATGTGGCGGCAAGTGAGACAACAGCCTGTATTAACTGCGGCCGCTGTGTGTCCGCATGTCCAGAGCAGATTATTCCTACGCGCCTTGCAAAGATGGCTGGTCATGGAGATATGGCTGGTTTTGAGAAATGGAACGGTATGGAATGTATTGAATGTGGAAGCTGCAGCTATATCTGCCCAGCCAAAATACCGCTTGCACAGTCAATTCGAACTATGAAGAAGCAGATTCTTGCAGAGAGAAGAAAAAAATAATTTTGTAAAATCTTTGTACATAGTATCTCAAGAGGTTTTTGAGAAAGAGATTTTAAAGTAATATGCCCATATACAGCGTACTGTATAGCCAATGTACAGGCGGCGCAGTAAATGTGCAGTTCTGATAACAACAGAGCTTTAAAGTGAATAAAAGAGAAAGAGGTGTCTTATTGTGAGTGATTTATATAACGTATCATCATCATCACATATCCGTGCCAAAGATACATCCTCCAGAATTATGCTTTATGTAATCATTGCCTTATTGCCGGCAACTGTTTTTGGGGTGATTAATTTTGGGATACGGGCTTTGGTGCTGATTTTGATCTGTATTGCAACCTGTGTGGCTTCAGAATGGATTTTTGAGAAGCTGATACATAAAAAAAGTACGATAAATGATTTCAGCGCAGTGGTTACAGGACTTCTGCTTGCACTGAACCTGCCCCATACGCTGCCTATCTGGCAGGCTGTATTAGGCAGTGTATTTGCCATTGTCATTGTTAAAATGATGTTTGGCGGACTGGGACAGAATTTTATGAATCCTGCTCTGGGAGCCAGATGTTTTCTTTTGGTATCATTTGCAGGGACTATGACGAGCTTTACATACGATGGAGTGACAGGAGCTACTCCACTGGCTCTTTTAAAGAACGGTGAGAGTGTGGATACGATGAAGATGCTCTTAGGAACTACTGCAGGAACCATCGGTGAAACCAGCGTGATTGCCATTTTACTGGGAGCAGTTATATTGATTATGCTGGGCGTGATTGACCTTAAGATTCCGGCAAGCTATATTATATCCTTTGCTGTATTTATTCTGCTTTTTGGCGGACATGGATTTGATGTAAACTATCTGACAGCGCACCTTTGCGGCGGCGGTCTGATGCTGGGTGCATTTTTCATGGCAACTGATTATGTTACATCTCCGATTACGCCTATGGGTAAAATTGTGTTTGGTATTCTTCTGGGCGTCCTTACTGGATTATTCCGTATTTTTGGAGCCAATGCAGAAGGTGTGTCTTTTGCAATTATTTTGAGCAACCTTTTGGTGCCTATTATTGAGAAGTTTACCATTCCGCGGGCATTTGGACAGAAAAAGGAGGTAAAGCAGCATGAATAAGAAAATTGTACATGACGCGTTGATTTTAACCGCCTTTACCCTGGTATTGGGATTTCTGCTGGGCGCTGTCTATGAGATTACCAAAGAGCCTATTGCAGCGGCAGAAAAAGCAGCCTTGGATGAGGCGTATAAAGTTGTATTTGCAGATGCAGCTTCCTTTGAGGAAGATTCAGAATTTGATGAAGCTAAGGCGGCAGAAATTTTAGCGGCTGACTATTCCAAAGATGAGATAACAGCAGTAAATAAGGCATTGGATGCTTCTGGCAGTGTTTTAGGGTATGTTATAAATGTTACTTCCCATGAGGGAAGCCAGGCAGATATCTCTTTTTCTGTTGGAATTCAGAATGATGGGACCTTGAATGGATATTCTATCACTGCCATCAGCGAGACTCCGGGTCTGGGTGTGCTGGTTCAGGAAGAGCCTTTTTATTCTCAGTTTGAAGGCAAAGCAGAAGAGACATATACAGTGGTGAAGACCGTACCGGCAGCAGATAATGAAATTCAGGCGGTTACTGGAGCCACCATTTCTTCCAGAGCAGTCACTAATGGTGTCAATGCATGTCTGGAGTATTTCAGAAGTGCTTTGCAGGGAGGTAACTAAGTATGAATAAATATGTTGAACGTTTATATAACGGTATTATCAAAGAAAATCCTACATTTGTGTTAATGCTGGGAATGTGTCCTACACTGGCGGTTACTTCCTCGGCAGTGAACGGTATTGGTATGGGACTTTCTACCACAGTAGTTCTTGTTATGTCCAATCTGTTGATTTCTATGTTCCGTAAAGTAATTCCCAACGGTGTGCGTATGCCGGCCTATATTGTGGTAGTGGCATCTCTTGTTACCATTGTTCAGTTTGTAATGCAGGCGTATACACCTTCTCTGTCTGCGTCATTGGGCGTTTATATCCCCTTGATCGTTGTAAACTGTATTATTTTAGGAAGAGCAGAGAGCTATGCTTCTAAAAATCCAATTGCTCCCTCTATTTTCGATGGACTTGGCATGGGACTTGGATTTACGGTAGGTTTGACCTGCATTGGTCTGATCCGCCAGATCTTAGGGGCGTCTCTTGGAATTACTGTGTTTATCATGGCTCCGGGAGCATTTCTGGTACTGGCTTTCCTTGTTGCAGGAATGAATGTGGTCCGGGACAAGATGGAAAAGAAGGGCAAACCACTGGCAGCGCCTTCTGGATGTCTTACTGGAGACTGTGCAAGCTGTTCCCAGTCTGCAATGTGTACTGGAAAATTACCGCAATCTGCAAAGAAGGCAGAAGAATAGGAGGCAGAATAGATGAAAGAATTATTGATCATTGCAATCGGCTCTGCCATTGTAAATAATGTAGTATTAAGCCAGTTCCTTGGGATCTGTCCGTTTTTGGGTGTATCCAAGAAAACGGAGACTGCAGCAGGAATGGGCGGCGCAGTTATCTTTGTTATAACCCTTGCATCTTTTGTAACCGGATTGATTTATAAATTTATTCTGGTACCCTGTCATGTGGAGTATTTACAGACGATTGTATTTATTCTGGTTATTGCATCATTGGTTCAGTTTGTGGAAATGTTCTTAAAGAAGAATATGCCTCCATTGTATGAATCACTGGGAGTATTTCTTCCGTTGATTACAACTAACTGCGCAGTATTAGGTGTTGCTCTGAATAACGTCAGCAAAGGATATGGTCTTTTAGAAGGTGTAGTAAATGGTCTTGCTACCTCAGTTGGATTCTTTATTGCTATTGTAATTATGGCAGGTATTCGTGAGAAAATCGAATATAATGACGTTCCTAAGCGTTTTCAGGGAACTGCAATCGTGTTGATTACGGCGAGTTTAATGTCAATTGCCTTCATGGGATTCTCGGGCATGATATAGTTTAACAGTTCAGTCATTCTCTGAACTGTTAAAAATTAAGGAGGAAAGTAGCATGAATATAACAGCAATTATCATTGCCGCCCTGGTAGTGGGCGGAACGGGTATTTTCCTTGGCTTTTTCCTGGGAATTTTCGGGGAGAAGTTTAAGGTGGAAGTAGATGAGAGAGAAGAAGCAATTACAGGTGTTCTTCCTGGAAACAACTGCGGAGGCTGCGGTTATGCAGGATGTTCTGGTCTTGCAGCAGCAATCGTAAAGGGAGAGGCCCCGGTAAATCAATGTCCTGTGGGCGGTGCACCTATTGCTGCTGAAATTGGCAAAATCATGGGAGTTTCTGCAGGAGAAGGCGTGAAAAAGGTTGCTTTTGTCAAATGTGCCGGAGACTGTGAGAAGGCGAAACAGGATTATGAATATACAGGTGTGGAAGATTGTGCAGCAATGGCATTTATCCCAAATGGAGGCGCCAAGGCATGTAATTATGGCTGTCTGGGATATGGAAGCTGTGTAAAAGCCTGTCCTTTTGATGCAGTTCATATTGTCAACGGCATTGCAGTGGTAGATAAAGATGCATGTAAGGCATGCGGGAAATGTGTAGCGGCATGTCCTAAGAATTTGATTGAGCTTGTGCCCTATGATGCAGCACAGAAGGTACAATGTAACTCTAAGGATAAGGGAAAAGATGTGATGGCAGCCTGTTCCGTGGGATGTATCGGATGTCATCTCTGCGAGAAGAATTGTCCAGAGCATGCAGTTACCATTACCGATAATATCGCTCATATTGATTATGAGAAATGTACCGGATGCGGAACCTGTGCGGAGAAATGTCCGAAAAAGATTATCACTAGAATTTAGGCATATTTTCAATAATTGTAACCGTTTCTTCTTTGGGGTCTTTTATTGCGCTGACACCAGAGAAGAAGCGGTTTTTTAGGAGACAGAACATGATATACACTGCGTATGAGCTGATATGGCTCTTTTTTATTTACAGTTTTCTGGGCTGGTGTCTGGAAGTGGTTTATGCGGCGGCAGCGAGAAAAACATTTGTAAACCGAGGTTTTTTAAATGGAATTTTATGCCCCGTTTATGGCTTTTCTATGGTATTTATGCTAGTTTTTATGGATTCTTTGAGGGGACAGTGGTTCTATCTGTTTCTGGGATGTTTGATTGTGGGGACAGTGACAGAGTTATTGACAGGTCTGATATTGGAAAAGATTTTTCACCTGCGTCTCTGGGACTATTCTGGCAAAAAATTCCAGGCGGGAGGGTATATCTGCTGGTCTGCGTCATTGCTCTGGGGGCTGCTTGGAATTGTTGTGATGAAATTTTTAAATCCGCTGTTGCTTGTGATTGTCAGAGAATTGCCAGGGTTTCCCGGAATGATACTGCTGATT
>CAJUCK010000020.1:7985-8483 GCA_910585395.1 uncultured Lachnospiraceae bacterium | reverse complement strand
ATCAAAGCCCGGCATTTCAGGAAATTGCAGAAGGATTTCATCAGGCTTCCCAATCTCTTCAAGGAGTAATTGTAAAGGTGGTACACCGCCGGATGTATCGAGCATTTCCTAAATTAAAGAAAGATGAGCCAGAAACAGAACAGGAACAGGAGGAATTAATCCGCCAGAAAGCTACGTTTGCATATGGATGCAGTTTCCATAAGGTGTTATGGATTTTCTTTTTAGGGGCTTTTCTGGGAGATTTGACAGAGACTGTGTTCTGCTTTATTACCATGAAGCAGTGGATGAGCCGCAGCAGTGTGGTTTATGGTCCGTTCAGTCTGGTATGGGGATTTGGGGTGGCAGGAGCAACCATTTTACTGTATCGTTACCGGGATCGGGAAGACCGCTATATTTTTCTGGCTGGAACTTTGCTGGGAGGGGCTTACGAGTATATATGCAGTGTGTTTACAGAGCTGGCGTTTGGAACAATATTCTGGGATTACAGCAGTATTCCCT
>CAJUCK010000020.1:3675-7975 GCA_910585395.1 uncultured Lachnospiraceae bacterium | reverse complement strand
GGAGGACGTATCAATCTTTTGTACTGCTTTTTCTGGGGAATAGCAGCTCTGGTATGGATGAAGATCTGTTATCCCAGAGCATCTAAGTGGATTGAGAGGGTGCCGAAAAAGGCAGGAACCTGCATTAGTTATGTGACGCTTGTATTTATGTTCTGCAATGTGGTGATTTCTGGATTTGCACTAGGTCGTTACAGTGAACGGGCAATGGGCATTTCAGCGGAAAACGAAACAGCACGTTTCATTGATGAGAGATTTCCTGATGAAAGAATAGAAAGGATTTATCCCAATATGAAAATGACAGAGTCAAATTCTAAAGGACGATGAGTGAATGAACCGCTTATGCGGCAGTTTTATTTTGTACTGTATTTTTTTCTGCAACTGTGATAGAGTAATAACGAAAAAAGTGCATAGGCACAATATGGAGGAAATCATACAAGATGGAAACAAAAGAATATTTTAGAAATAAAAGGAGAGTGGTGGTAAAGATCGGATCTTCTTCTCTCAATCATGAGGCTACTGGAAAGCTGAATTTTACTAAACTGGAAAAACTGGTGCGGGAGCTCTGCGATATCCGCAATCAGGGGATAGACGTGTGCCTGGTTAGTTCTGGCGCTATTGCAGTGGGCCGCCAGGTTATGGGATTTCAGGAGCGTCCCCAAAATATTGCAACCAAGCAGGCATGTGCGGCAGTAGGACAGGCAAGACTGATGATGACATACCAAAAAATGTTTTCAGAGTATCACCAGGTGGTGGGCCAGGTACTGATGACAAAAGGAACCATGCTTGATAACGTTTCCAGGAAAAATGCGCAGAACACCTTTGAAGAGCTGTTCCGTCTGGGGGCGATTCCTATAGTGAATGAAAATGATACAGTATCTACCTATGAGATGAGGTTTGGTGATAATGACAGTCTGTCAGCTATTGTGGCAGCGCTGACAGGGGCAGATTTGCTGATACTGCTCTCTGATATTGATGGGTTGTTTACAGACGACCCTCATGATAATCCCAAGGCAGAATTAATTAAAGTGGTGGACAAGCTGGATGAGACGGTGCTTTCCATGGCAAAGGACAGTACCGGAAGTGATGTGGGGACTGGAGGAATGGAAACAAAACTGACGGCAGCGCGGATTGCTACATTGTCTGGAGCAGATATGGTTATCGCTAATGGAACGGATGTAGGGATTTTACATGAGATTTTCCAGGGAGAGTTTGTGGGAACACTGTTTCGACAACATTATGATGAAGATTTTTACCTGGCAGACTTTATTGAACAAAGCATGATATGATGTATGGAGGGAACGATGGAACAAAGCAAAATTGATAGAATTAATGAGCTGGCAAGAAGATCAAAGGCAGAAGGATTAACAGAAGCAGAAAAGAAGGAGCAGGCATTGCTGCGTAAAGAATATATTGCAAATATAAGGAGGAATCTGCGTGCACAGCTTGACAATATTGATGTGGTAAATCCAGACGGAACGATAGAAAATCTGGGAGAAAAGTATAATTGAAAAATAATCCAGGAAGAGGTTTTATATGGAGACAAAATAGAATATTATGAGCAGTATGATAAAGGATTAGCAGAAAGTAAAGCAGATTTTCATTGGGAGAGTTTAAAATGACACAGAGTAAAAATGAGCTGCGTTTGTCTTTCAGGCAAAAGAGAAATGATCTCTCAAAGTCAGAGATCAGCTATATGTCTGAAAAAATTTGTGATGTTATACAGCGGCAGTACTGCTATAAGAAGACGGATAAGATTTGTTTTTATTATCCACTGGGAACGGAAGTAAATATTCTTCCTTTGGCTGCGGCAGCGCTGAAATTGGGAAAGCAGGCAGCATTTCCCAGAGTGGACGGCGATACGATGGAATTTTACCAGGTACATGACTTATCAGAGTTTGTAAAGGGCGCTTTTGGCATTATGGAACCTGCAGGCAGGGAGAAGATGGGTGCGGAGAACGGATTAATCTTGGTTCCAGGTCTTGTTTTTGATACAAAGGGAGGACGTATAGGTTATGGAAAGGGCTATTATGACAGGTATTTTGCAAGATATCCTTTGTGCTGCAGGCTGGGAATCTGCTATGAAATGCAGCTGGTTCCTCAAGTGCCCTGTGACCAGCACGATGTTTTGATGGATGGAGTGGTCACAGAGCAGGGAGTATCTGATGTTTCTCACAAATTAAAAAAAGAGTGAGATAAATTTTATGAGTATTTCAGATCATCATCTATTGCAATATCTTTTAAAATATCTGTAGGAATTTCAAAAGTGACAATACCAATAAACTTTTGTTTCGTCTTCTGTCATCTACTCTGGCAGTTAAATTTCAACTGAAATATCAGCACGTGTTAAGGAATGAAAAAGATAATTTTAATTAAGGATGACAAATAGTGAAAGAATTGATATACTGATAGGAAGAAAGGAATACATCAGGAATTCCAGGATGGAACGATACTGAATGGAGGAAAATTATGACGAGTTTTACATTAGAAGAAATTGGAAGGAGAGCAAGAACGGCAGAAGAGGCGCTGCGTGTTCTGTCTGCCAGCGAGAAAAATAAGGTACTGACAATTTCAGCAGATTATCTGGTAGAGCATAGAAAAGCACTGTTAGAGGCAAATGAAAAGGACGTAGAAACGGCGAAGGCCAATCAGATGCCGCCTGCACTGGTAGACCGTCTGCTGCTGACAGAAGAGAGGATCGCACAGATGGCAGAGGGACTGCGTCAGATTGCAGAACTGGAAGACCCAGTAGGCGAGGTTTTATCTATGAAACAGAGGCCCAATGGATTGCTCATTGGCCAGAAGCGCGTGCCTCTCGGTGTTATCGGCATAATTTATGAATCACGGCCCAATGTGACGGCAGATGCGTTTGGACTTTGCTTTAAGGCTGGAAATGCAGTGGTTCTGCGTGGAGGGAAGGATGCGCTATATTCCAATGATGCAATTACAAAAATTCTGCCATCTTCCAGCAGATGCAATTCTGCTTATCACAGATACCAGCCATGAGACCGCAGAGGAATTCATGCGTCTGAACCGTTATATTGATGTCCTGATTCCAAGAGGTGGGGCAGGGCTGATTCGTACTGTAGTAGAGCAGGCTACGGTACCAGTTATTGAAACTGGTACAGGAAACTGTCATGTATACGTAGATGAGTCAGCAGATTTGGATATGGCTGTTGAAATTATTTTTAATGCTAAGACACAGCGGATTGGTGTGTGCAATGCCTGTGAATCTTTGGTAGTTCATGAGAAGATAACTGACCGGCTGCTTCCTCGTCTGGTTCAGAAACTGAAGGAAAAAGATGTGCAGGTTCGGGGCGATGAAAAGAGCCGCAGTGTCTGTGCTGAGATTGTGCCGGCTTTGGAGGAAGACTGGGGGAAGGAATACCTGGATTACATTATTTCTATTAAGACCGTAAAAAATATAGATGAAGCCATTGCACACATTAATCGGTATAATACAGGGCATTCTGAGGCTATTATTACAAGAGATTATGAGAATTCACAGAAGTTTCTGGATCAAATTGATGCAGCGGCAGTGTATGTAAATGCCTCCACACGTTTTACAGACGGATTTGAGTTTGGTTTTGGCGGAGAAATCGGAATCAGTACCCAAAAGCTCCATGCCAGAGGGCCTATGGGATTGAAGGAGCTGACCAGTACCAAATATATTATATATGGAAATGGGCAGGTGAGACCGTAATATGGAGAAATCATATCACATATTTTCTGAGACAGAAATTGTGCGGAATCTGTTTCAGGGATTTTTGCGATATCAGGAGGTAAGAAAGTGCTGGCAGAAAAAGCCGGAAGGCTGGGTATTGAAAAATGTTTCATATATTGAAGACTGGAACGGAGAACAATATGAATTTTTGGTGAAATGCCTGAAAAATACAGTGGCAACTGGAGGATTTGTGTTTGGTGTATTTGAAGGCAGCCGAATGATAGGATTTGCTTCTGTAGAGAGCAGGCATTTTGGTTCCAGAGAGCAGTATGTTCAGCTTTCTTGCATTCATGTATCCTGGGAAAGCCGGGGAAAAGGACTGGGGCGCGGATTGTTCCAGTGTGCATGCAGCGCCGCACGGAAGCTTGGGGCGGAAAAACTCTATATTTCAGCGCATCCTTCTCAGGAGACGCAGGCTTTTTATCACACATTGGGCTGTGTGGAAGCGAAGGAATATAACCAAGAGATTGCGGCGGCAGAGCCGGGGGACTGCCAATTGGAATATGTTTTGTAGTTATCTTATATTGAATATTTGACAGAAAATGGAGAAAATCATAGAAAATGTATAATGAAATTGAT
>CAJUCK010000020.1:1456-3665 GCA_910585395.1 uncultured Lachnospiraceae bacterium | reverse complement strand
TTGGACAATATAAATTTAGAGATGGAACCGCCCACAGAGGAACCTGAAAGGCAATACTATTTTATGGCAAAATGCCGTCAGTATACGGCAGAACTTGAGCAGGCTCTGAAACGCCGTCCAACTTTTTTTGTACAGACATTCGGCTGCCAGATGAATGCCAGAGATTCGGAGAAACTTACTGGAATTCTGGAGGAAATTGGATATGAAGAGGCAGAGAGTGAAGAGGCAGACTTTGTTATTTATAATACTTGTACCGTGAGAGAAAATGCCAACAATAAGGTATGGGGAAGGCTGGGATATCTCAACACATACAAGAAGCAGCATCCTCATATGAAGATTGCACTCTGCGGGTGCATGATGCAGGAACCAGAAGTAATTAAAAAACTGAGAAACAGCTATCGTTTTGTGGATTTAATTTTTGGGACTCACAATATTTATAAATTTGCGGAGCTGACAGCAGGGACATTTGAACAGAAAAGCATGTTGATTGATATCTGGAAAGATACAGACCAGATTGTGGAGGATTTACCAATAGAGCGCAAATACAGCTTTAAGTCTGGGGTAAATATTATGTTTGGATGCAATAATTTCTGCAGTTACTGTATTGTTCCTTATGTCAGGGGGAGAGAACGGAGCCGGAAGCCGGAAGATATTTTAAGAGAAATCAAAAAATTGGCAGAAGACGGTGTGGTGGAGATCATGCTGCTTGGACAGAACGTCAATTCTTATGGCAAAAATCTAGATAAGCCAGTGACTTTTGCACAGCTGCTCTCAGAAATTGAGAAGGTGGAGGGCATTGAGCGAATTCGGTTTATGACTTCTCATCCTAAGGATCTTTCAGATGAACTGATTGAAGTGATGGCAGAATCCAAGAAAATATGCCGTCATCTACACCTGCCTCTCCAGTCTGGAAGCAGCCGCATTTTAAAAGAAATGAACCGTCATTATGATAAGGAACAGTATCTTGCTCTGGTAGAGAAGATTCGTAAGGCGATTCCTGATATTGCATTGACTACAGACATTATCGTCGGATTTCCGGGAGAAACGGAAGAAGATTTCGAGGAAACCATGGATGTGGTACATCAGGTGGGCTATGATAGCGCGTTTACTTTTATTTATTCTAAACGTACGGGTACCCCGGCAGCTTCTATGAAGGAACAGATTCCAGAAGAGATTGTAAAAAAACGTTTTGACCGTCTGCTCAAAGAAGTGCAAAGAGGCGCATCAGAACGTGCAAAAGCCCTGACTGGAAGGGTGGAGAAGGTTTTAGCTGAAGAGGTTAACGAACAGGATGAAGCTCTGGTGACAGGAAGGATGGGCAATAATTTTATCGTCCATTTTCCAGGAACAGAAAATCTTATCGGCAAGATTGTGGACGTGAAATTAAAGGAATGTAAGGGTTTCTATTTTTATGGTGAAATGTTGAATTAGAAAGGCGGCATTATGTATTCATACATGAAGGGTGAACTGGTTGAGATTCTGGAAGATACCATTGTACTTGAAGTAAATAATATTGGGTACAATATTCATATTCCGGCGAGTATGATCGACAAGTTTAGCGGGACAGGGCAGGATATAAAGATTTATACTTATTTTTACGTGAAGGAAGATGCTATGAAGCTTTATGGATTCCTCACCCAGGATGATCTTAAAATATTTAAGCTGCTGCTGGGCGTTAATGGAATAGGTCCCAAAGGAGCCCTTGCAATATTAACGGTAATGACGCCGGACGACCTGCGTTTTGCCATACTGGGAGAAGATGCAAAGACCATAGCGAAAGCTCCTGGTATTGGAAATAAGACAGCTCAGCGTTTGATTTTAGAATTGAAGGACAAGCTGGATCTGGAAGAAGCGTTTGAATCAAAACTTATGCACGCAGCAGAGGAAGCAGGTAGTTTTGACATTGGCATAAAAAATGAGGCGGTACAGGCATTGGCAGCCCTTGGATATTCCTCAGCTGAAGCTTTGAAGGCAGTAAATGCTGTGGAGTTTACAGAAGGGATTACCGTGGAAGAGGTATTGAAATCAGCTTTGAAGCAGATGGCATTTTTATAAGTCAAAGCAGATACGTCAGCTTTGTTTTGACACAGAAGAGATTTAGGAGGTTTCATAATGATTACGATAAAGAAAATGAAAGAGAGAGATACACAGGATGTGTTGGAGATGATGCGGGATTTTTATGATTCTCCAGCTATTCTGCATGAAGTGT
>CAJUCK010000020.1:0-1446 GCA_910585395.1 uncultured Lachnospiraceae bacterium | reverse complement strand
CGTAATATTGAAGCTTGCGTTGGCGACAATCCTTATCTGGAAGGTCTTGTATTCCGGGCACACGGCGGAATTGCAGGGTATGCGATGCTTGCCAAAAGTTTTTCCACCGAATTCGGTGGAGAATGTATCTGGATTGAAGATCTTTACATGAAACCGGAATATCGTGGAGGCGGTATCGGCACACAGTTCTTCCAATATCTTGAAACTACATACAGAGAAAAGGCAGTTCTGCTAAAACTGGAGGTGGAGCCAGGAAATACCTGGGCAATTGAAGTATACAGAAAATGTGGTTACAGAGAACTTCCTTATATGGAAATGATCAAGGAGCTGTAGATGAAGGAAGAAGTAATGGATTAACAGTACAGAGAGGAACAGCTTTCATGGAAAAACGTGTGATATCTACCCAGATTCAGGAGGAAGACCAGAAAATAGAGACAAGTCTCCGTCCGCAGAGTTTGGAAGAATATATTGGACAGGAAAAAGCGAAAAAGACGTTGAAGGTCTATATTGAAGCGGCAAAACAGAGAGAAGAATCCTTAGACCATGTGCTGTTCTATGGCCCGCCGGGGCTGGGTAAAACTACGCTTGCAGGGATTATTGCCAACGAAATGGGTGTACATATGAAGGTGACGTCAGGTCCGGCAATTGGAAAGCCGGGAGAGATGGCGGCAATTTTAAGCGGGCTTATGGAAGGCGATATTCTGTTTGTGGATGAAATTCATCGGCTGAACCGCCAGGTGGAAGAAGTGCTCTATCCTGCAATGGAAGATTATGCCATTGATATTATGATCGGAAAAGGCGCCACGGCGCGCTCCATCCGGCTGGATCTTCCTCATTTTACATTAGTAGGGGCAACTACACGGGCAGGGCTGTTGTCTGCGCCGCTGCGGGATCGTTTCGGAGTGGTGCATCATCTGGAATTTTATAACCCTGAGGAATTGAAGACTATTATTCTGCACTCAGCAGGAAAGCTTGAAGTTGAAATTGATGATGAAGGTGCTTTTGAGCTGGCAAGGCGTTCCAGAGGGACGCCGAGACTTGCAAACCGTCTGCTGAAACGTGTCAGAGATTTTGCCCAGGTGAAGTATGACGGCAGGATAACGAAAGAGGTGGCTGTGTTTGCACTGGATCTTCTGGAGGTGGATAAGTTTGGTTTAGACCAGAATGATCGTAATATATTGTTGACCATGATTGAGAAATTTCAGGGTGGTCCCGTGGGGCTTGATACTCTGGCAGCATCTTTGGGAGAGGATTCTGGAACCATTGAAGATGTATATGAACCTTATCTTGTAAAAAATGGATTTATCAACAGGACTCCTAAGGGAAGGGTAGCAACAGATTTTGCATATGGACATTTTGGAATTGCAAAAAATGTTTCACAGTGTTAAAATAGTAAAAGTTAAGATAATGGGATATGTTTGTGATTTCAGGGAGGATTCATATATA
>CAJUCK010000019.1:33943-38822 GCA_910585395.1 uncultured Lachnospiraceae bacterium | reverse complement strand
GATCATCGGCGCCACCGGAGAAAATGACTATCAGATTATGAGCGTTGCCGAAGGGCTATACCAAAAATTTGCTTTAAAACGAGTGTTTTATTCTGCCTTTGTCAATGTTAATCATAATTCCATGCTCCCTGTGCTTCCTGGAGGACCGCCCCTGCTGCGGGAACACCGCCTCTATCAGGCAGATTGGCTGCTGCGCTATTATCATTTTCAGGTATCAGAATTATTATCAGAAGACCGCCCGGACTTTAACATTTTTTTAGATCCCAAATGTGACTGGGCGCTGCGTCATCTGGAAAATTTTCCTGTGGAAATTAATCTTGCCAGCTATCAGACACTGCTCCGCGTACCAGGTATTGGATATAAATCAGCCGAACGCATCGTAAAGGCTCGTAAGAGAAATTTATTAGGGTTTGATGACTTAAAAAAAATTGGAGTGGTGCTGAAACGCGCTTTGTATTTTATCACCTGTTCTGGTAAAATGATGTATCATACCAAAATGGACGAAAATTATATTTGTGAAAATCTTATGCGGGACAAGACGCAGCTGCCCAAAGATATAAGGGAGGGCGGATATCGGCAGCTCAGCTTTTTCGACAAAGAGCTCCAAAGAGATTTTCAATTAACAGATATTGAGGTTTTGTCATGAGGAGGATCATATATGTATATGTTTTTATGCGAAGACAGCATTGACGGTATTTTTACAGGCGTTTATGATGCCTGGGCTAGTCGATATGGACACGCCAATATATCACTTACTACCCTGGCTCCAGAAAATTATTCCCTGTTTCATGAATATATCAATGTTCCAACAGATTTTGATAAAAGTTCCAAAGTTGCACGCACCCTTCTAAAACGTATGGGTGAGGAAACTTATACAGAAATATGCCAGGCCGCCTCGGCGCTGGAAACATTTTCTGCAAGAAAGAACGTTATGAATAAGGCCGATGCCATTTACAAAACCATTGTACTGGCACTATCCCTGACAGACAGCGGCAAAGTTCTCAACTATCTTGGAGAGCCTTATGTAAATCGCGTCTTTCAGCTTTCACGGTGCACTGGGAATGAAGCTCATCATCTTCTGGGATTTCTGCGTTTTCAAGAACTAGAGAATGGTATACTTTTTGCAAAAATACACCCCAAAAATGACGTCCTTCCTTTTCTTGGCGAACATTTCGCAGACCGTCTGCCTCATGAAAATTTTATGATATACGATGAAAACCGCCATCTTGCAGTGCTTCATCCCAAAGAAAAAGGGTTTTTTATTACTGATACCAAAGAACTCCATATTGAAATGCTCAATCGTTTTTCTCTGGAAGAACGAGAATATCAAAAATTATGGTGCAGTTTTTTCGACAGTATTGCCATCGAAGCCAGAGTAAATCTTAAGCTTCAGAATCAAAATCTGCCCAAACGTTTTCAACAGGATATTGTAGAATTTCAACGCCAATAATCTGCAGACATTTATAATTATAACAGAAAGAGAGAATCTTCCTATGGTCTGGATGATAATCGCCGCCGTTTGTGCATTTTATGTTAAGGGTCTCTGCGGCTTTGCCAATACCTTGGTTTTTACCACCATATTAAGTTTTAAAATCAATAATATTAACATCAGTCCTCTGGAACTGATGTTGGGATATCCCAGCAATCTGATTCTAGCCTTTCAGGAGAGAAAATCAATACAATGGAAAGTCTGTCTTCCACTTGCCATTCTGGTTTTGTTGGGAAATATTCCTGGAATTTTTCTTTTGAAACATACAGATACCAGAGTCATCAAGATTTTGTTTGGAATTGTAGTGATTTTAATCGGAATTGAGATGTTTTTCAGAGAAAAGCAAAAATCCAGACGGAAATCATCCCCTCTGATACTGGGCATCATAGGATTTCTATCTGGCATGCTGTGTGGATTGTATGGAATCGGTGCACTCCTTGCTGCTTATGTCAGCAGAGTCACTGAGGATACCAAAGCCTTCCGCGCCAATCTGAGTATCGTCTTCATTGCAGAAAACACGTTCCGGGTTTTTATCTACTGTTTTACCAGCATTATTACTCTGGAAATATTTTTACAAGCTCTTTTACTGATTCCTGCAATGCTTGTCGGGCTTTTTCTTGGAATTAAGAGCAGTTTTGTCCTAGACGAAAAACTGGTGCGCAAGTTGGTAATTATTATGCTCATCCTATCAGGACTTGCACTGGTTTTGAATAATCTGAAGTAAAACTTACAATAGAAGGTTGCTAAGCTCTGCAAATTGTTTCAACGTAAGTGTTTCTCCCCTGATATTTGCTGGCAGTTCCATTGTCTCCAATGCTTCCAGAACCTGCTGCTTTGTATATGGAACTCCTGTTGCATTGTTCAGACCATTTACCAGCGTTTTTCTGCGCTGGTTAAAGGAAGCTCGAATCAGTGCAAACATCAGCCTTTCATCAGAAGTCTGTACGGGAGTTTCCTTATATCTGGTAAGTTTGATTACTGCACTCCCGACATTTGGCCTGGGCATAAAGCAATTAGGCGGCACATTCGCCACAATCTCTGTCTTTGCATAATACTGAACTGCAAGAGACAGTGCGCCATAATCTTTTGTTCCCGGTCCTGCCTGCATCCTCTCTGCTACCTCTTTCTGTACCATAATCGTAATGCTGTCAAGCGGCACCTGGCTCTCAAACAAACTCATAATAATAGGTGTAGTAATGTAATATGGCAGGTTGGCCACAACTTTCACAGCTTTCCCCTGATTTTTCTTCTGGACGAGATCATTGATATTCATTTTTAAAATATCCTCATGTATCACTTCCACATTTTCGTATGTGCTGAGTGTTTCCTTTAGAATAGGAATCAGATTTTTATCAATTTCTACTGCTGCCACTTCTCTGGCATGTTCACAAAGATATTGGGTCATAGTTCCTATTCCAGGTCCGATTTCCAGTACAAAATCTTCTCCTGTTACTCCCGACGCGTGAATAATCTTTTCCAGAACTCTGGTATCAATCAGAAAATTTTGTCCAAATTTCTTTTGAAAATTAAAATTATATTTCTTTAATACTGCAATTGTGTTTTGGGGATTTCCCAATACCGCCATATGTTCCTCCTTTCGCACCTTCTCCGATATAAAAATGATGATAAATTTTGCTATTCTAATCAATAGTATCTACGGCATGCCATACTGATAAATAACAGCAGCAGTGGCTGCCTTGTCAGCAGCCACCTGATTCTGTCTATTTCACTTTAGAGAACAGCCGCAGCGCATTCTCCCAGGATGCATCTGCTGCTTCCTGCTCTGTAATTCCCCGCAAGGCAGCAATTTCTCTGACCACATAGGGCAGATTGAGAGAAGAATTACGTTTTCCCCGGTTGGGTTCTGGGGACAGATACGGGCAATCTGTTTCCAAAAGAATTCTTTCCAAAGGAATTCTTCTGACAGTTTCCTTCAATTTTCTGGCATTTTTGAAAGTCACAACGCCGCCGATTCCAATATAATAACCCATTTGCACGTATTCTTTTGCCAATTCCGGTGAATAAGAAAAGCAATGAATCACACCCGGAATTTCCTCTGCATGAATTTCCTTCATCAATTTCAAAGTGTCTTCTGCTGCATCTCTGGAATGAATGATGACAGGAAGAGAAACCTCTCTTGCCAATTCCATCTGTCTGGCAAAGCATTCCTTCTGTCTGCTCTGCATCCTGGCGTCTTTCTCCCAATAATAGTCTAATCCTATCTCTCCGATTGCCACTATTTTAGAATTGCTGGCAGTTTCTTTCAGCCATTCATAAACTTCCTGATTTAGATCTTCAATTTCACTGGGATGAATTCCCACAGCGCCGTAAATAAAATCATACTCTTGTATCAGATCCACTGTTTGTCTGCAGGCTGCAAAATCCGATCCCACATTGATAATTCTTCCGATTCCAGCAGCTTTCACGGCAGACAGCAATTCTTTCCTGTCTGCGTCAAATTGTTTATCATCATAATGAGCATGGCTTTCAAATATCATTCATCCTACGTCCTTTCTTAATTCAGCAAATCTCTGCGCCTGAAGGCATACTCTTTTCCGGCGCCAGCAAAGCAAGTTTGCCATTCTCGTCTTCTGCACACAGTAGCATTCCTTCAGACAGCACTCCGGCAAGTTTTGCAGGTTTTAAATTTACCAGCACCATAACCTTTTTGCCAACCATTTCTTCTGGAGAATAATATTTACGTATACCAGAAACAATCTGTTTTACCTGGCTTCCAATTCGAACTTGAGAACAGAGAAGTTTCTTTGATTTGGCCACAGCCTCACAGGCAATAATTTCTCCCACCTGAAACTGCATCTTCATAAAATCATCGTAAGAAATCTCTTCTTTGGCAGGAATATCAATGACGCTTTCCTCCTTGCCAGCACTTTCTGGTTCTTCTCCCATAGCGCGCTGTTCTGCCTCAAACTCAGCCTTCTGTGCCTGACGAATAGTCTCTACACTCTCCATGATGTCTTTTACATCCAGCCGGGCAAACAATATTTCTGGATGCTCTGTCACTTTATTTCCACTTTCATAAAGTCCAAACTGATCCAATACATCAAAGTCACGAAGAGAAGTGTTCAGCTGTGCGGCAATTTTTTCTGATGTTTCTGGCAGAAAACTGTGAAGCAGAGACGCTGCAATCGTGATTGATTCTGTCAGATTATAGAGTACTTCACTCAACCGGCTCTTTTTGGCCTCATCTTTTGCCAATACCCATGGTTCTGTCTCATCAATATATTTGTTACTGCGGCGAAGCAGAGTAAATACCTCTGAAATAGCGTCCGCCACCCTGAGATCATCCATTTTTGCTTTTATTTTATCTCTTGCCGCCATCGCTATGGATTTCAGGTCCTGATCCACAGCCTCTTCTATGCCAGTTTTTTC
>CAJUCK010000019.1:29344-33912 GCA_910585395.1 uncultured Lachnospiraceae bacterium | reverse complement strand
TGGAAATCGTTCGATTTACCAAATTTCCCAAAATATTGGCAAGATCTGAATTCAGCCGTTCCACTACCAGCTCCCATGTAATAATTCCATCATTGTCAAAAGGCATCTCATGAAGCACAAAATAACGGGTGGCATCGACTCCAAAAAGCCTTACCATATCGTCTGCATAAATCACGTTTCCCTTTGATTTGCTCATCTTCTCTCCACCCTGCAGAAGCCAGGGATGCCCAAAAACCTGTTTCGGCAAAGGCAGGTCCAGCGCCATTAAGAAAATAGGCCAGTAAATCGTGTGAAAACGAATAATATCTTTACCAATCAAGTGCAAATCAGCAGGCCAGTTTTTATCAAACTGTTCTGTAGAATTTCCCTCAGCATCATAACCAATCTTAGTAATATAGTTCGTCAGCGCATCCAGCCATACATACACCACATGTTTCGGATCAAAATCTACTGGAATTCCCCAGCTGAATGAAGTTCTTGATACGCACAAATCCTGAAGCCCCGGCAGAAGAAAATTATTCATCATCTCATTTTTACGAGAAACTGGCTGAATGAATTCTGGATGGGTATTGATATGCTCAATCAGCTTGTCCGCATATTTACTCATCTTAAAGAAATATGCTTCTTCTTTTGCCGGCTTTACTTCCCGTCCACAGTCAGGACATTTGCCATCCACCAGCTGAGATTCTGTCCAGAAAGACTCACATGGCGTACAGTACATTCCCTCATAAGCGCCCTTGTAAATATCTCCCTGTTCATATAACTTTTTAAATATCCTCTTCACCTGCTGTTCATGATCTTGGTCTGTAGTGCGAACAAAATTATCATAGGAGGAATTCATCATATCCCAGATGTCCTTTACCTGACTGGCAACCTGATCTACATATTCCTTAGGTGTTATTCCCGTTTTTTCTGCTTTTTCCTGTATTTTCTGTCCATGTTCATCTGTTCCAGTTTGAAAATAGACGTCATATCCCTCCTGCCGTTTAAATCTTGCAATGCTGTCTGCCAATACAATCTCATAAGTATTTCCAATATGAGGCTTGCCGGACGTATAGGCAATTGCTGTTGTCATATAATATTTTCCCTTGCTGCATTTTGTACACATAATTATTCCTCCTTATAAAAGAACTGCCGCACCCACTATTGCTCATTCCAAAGCTCTTGCCGCTAAAGCGTCAAAGACAGAATGCACAAAAATCATTTTGGGAAGCTGGCTTCTCAAGATAATTTTTGTGCATATCGTTTACACATCCCTGCAATGTAAACCTTTTATATAAATCTATACTTTGTAATTTATGTTAGTGTGACAGCTCCCCGACTAAATTTCCATATTAACAGCAGAATACCACTTACAGATTGATAAACCGATCTGCCTCGTCTGTCAGTGTTCCTGCTACCATCCGGTTATCATTCATTGCATCTGCAATTTCACTGATATCCCTGACCAGATCTGAAGTGTTCACTGCCACATTCGTAGCGCCTTTTGCGCTTTCACCCACTGCTGTATTAATGCCATTGACAGATTCTGTAATGCTCTCCATCAGCTTTTTCAAATTTACAGACATCTCGTTAAACTGAGTAACAATGTCATTTATATGTTGAGCATCCTCATTATACTGCCTGCCTGCATTAACAAACTCCTCATAATCTGGAAGGATATTTTCATTAATATATCTTACAATAGAATCAGAACTATTGATCAGTTCATTTACCGCCTCAATTACCATATTATTAATTGTCTGAATGTTATTCGCCGCCTCTCTGCTGGAACTTGCAAGCTGGCTGATTTCATCTGCTACCACTGCAAAACCTTTTCCTGCCTCTCCAGCTCTGGCCGCTTCAATCGAAGCGTTCAGAGATAAAAGATTTGTCTGATCAGAAATACTTAAAATTTCATCAGTCAAATCATTGACACGGTCGACACTTTTACTGCTTTCCATTGCGCTTTGAAGCTTCTCAATAATCCCGTTAATAATATCACTGGTATGCTGCTTATTCTCGACAGCATTCTGCTCCAGACTTTCTGCACGGTTTCTCATCTTGGCCGCATAGTCATACAGACCCTGAGATGCATCAGACAAATCTATAATATTTTCATCTACAACTCCAACATTTTCTTTTATATCTGTTATGGTACATGAGATTGTCTCCATTGATGCAGAAAGCTCTTCCATAACAGCAGAAATATCTGTGGAATTATTATTTGCCGTAGATACTTTATCTGATACCAAATTTACAATAGAGCCCAGCTGCCCTGAACTTGTATTGATCTGCCCCATGATGCCCTGCAGCGTCTCAATAAATGTATTGATGCCGGCAGCCAGTGTACCGATTTCGTCTGTACAAAAGCACTGCACACGCTTGGTCAGATCTCCCTGTCCAGATTCAATGGTGGCTATTACATCCCTAAGCTGTGCATTGATATTGATCAGACGCTTGCACACCCATTTCCATGAAATAAATACTACAAAAAGAAAAACAAGAACACTCAGTACAATCAAAAAAATCGTCATGCGTGACACTCGATTATAAACAGCATTTTGTTGAGAAATCGCTTCCTGCATACCAGATTTATTAACAGAAACCATGACATCCAGTTCTTCCGTAAGAGCAATACCTGCTTCACGCAGATCTGTATTTGCAAGATTCGATGCCTTGATCTTCTGCAGATTGGTACTATATGCCAGAATCTGATCATAAATTGCCAGATAATTAGCATAATCGTTCTTAAACTTTTCAAAATTCTGTTTCTCTTCCTCAGAAGACAGTCCTTTCTCATATTGCTCACATAAGGTACTGATCTCTTCTTTCAGCGAATCTGCCTCTTCTACCAGAGACTTCTTAGCAGACATATCGTCCTCTACAATATGAGCAAATGCTACACGCCGCAGCGACTGATAAGCAATGGCTGTGTCGTCTATTTGTTCAATACTCAGCACATAATTGCCGGAAATCTCTTCGCTTGAAGCCATAAGCTGATTCGTACTCTGTAAACTTACCATTCCGAGAATCAACAGCAAACATCCCAAAGCCGCAACTGGAATCAGGATTTTATACCGGATACTCAGGTTTTTTAAAAACATCATTTTTTCTCCTCCTACGTATATTCTTCGCTTCCTCTTTCATGTATCGCCCCACATTTTTATTATTATAATATATTTTTCCTCTCAAGTCATCTACAAATATTATTTTTTTCATCGGTCCTTTTTGCTACTACTACAAATCTGCTGTCTTCTCCAGAATTGGAACAAGTAGACAATGTCAGAAAGGTGTCTCCATATACTGCTGTTATTCCTGTATCATAAAGCGACAATTTCTTAATATTGTCATAAAAAACCAGAAATTCTTCCTCTGTATCAGCCTGATAAAACTGATAATATGGATATACCTCCTTATCATTAAGATGCATCTCAAACACAGATATAATCTGATACGTTCGTTCCTCATAAATAGTGTCAAAAGAAATCGTACTGTGCCTGCTGCCAAATGTTTCACTTCTATAATTATCCAGCGTCCCAAACATGGCTCCATCTTTCATATTGTGCCCATAAATAATAATATTCGTACCTGGTGTATGTACATCCGCCGTACCTTTTACATACAGGCAGCCATATTTATCCTTTTGTTTATCAAAATTATGGTGCAGATAATAAGCATCGTCTTCACACTGCATCACCGGATAATCAATATCTGTCCCTTCAATTGCAAGCCATCCTGTCAGATCATTGTTTTTGCTGTAGAGATCCGTAAATCTTTGCAGGCAATCTAATTGTAAATTTGTTGTCTGTTTCTCTTTTGATTCACTGTCCTGTCTTTCTTTTTTTTCATTTTCCAATAAAACTTTTAATTCCTTCTGCCGCTCTTTATGCTGAAAAGACAAATAGTATGCCTGACCCACCGGAATCAGGCATACTATAGCTGTCAGAAGGAGTATTGCTCTAAGCAGCCGATACTTCCTTCTATTTCTCATACACTTCCCTCCAGTCTTCTGGAGCAGTCCTTCCAATGCTGTGATAATATGCCAGCACTAGGAAAATCAAAACCAGAACACACATCCTCTGGAACTTGCCTTTTCCTTTTGCCCAGCCTACCAGACGTGATACCAGTTCTTCTTTCTTCGCCTCCGTCATCCCATGTTCTCTGAAATACAGCAGCAAATATGAAAATCCGGCTATCATCGATGCAGTGGCATAGATTTCTACATGGGAGCTGTCCCCTGTCTTTGGCTCCTGCACTGGCGCAGGCGCTTTGCCTCGAATCTCCACTGTAATTGCCTGAGTGTTTTCATTCCCTGCATTGTCCACTGCCTTCACCTTCAGGCTGTGGCTCCCTGCTCCTGATATCTTCACCGTAAATTCACAGTTCTCTTCCAATTTCCTGCGGAACCCTTCCCCAGGTACACTGGTCATATCCCCTTGATCAAGCTGGTATGATACACTGGCAAGCCCTCCTGATACATTTTCCTCTATATCATCCTTAATTACCACCCCTATCTCTGCCGTGCTTTCACTTTGCCCCTGACTGTCTGGGAAAAACTGGATCTGTGGTGCATTGTCCTCCACGAT
>CAJUCK010000019.1:29010-29283 GCA_910585395.1 uncultured Lachnospiraceae bacterium | reverse complement strand
GCGCCATCTGCCGTCAGCACCTTTTTAGCAGAAACATTCCCTGCCCGGTCGCTGCTGGTCATCATCACGCTTCCCTTGAAGTCCTCTGATACCGTAAACTGCGCTGTAGTTTCCCCATTTCTGGTTCTTACTTTCGCTTTTCCTTTCACAGTTCTGCTGATTCTTCCTCTGCTGCCTGCTGCAAAAAGCGGCATCCCTATGCTTCCATATACACCCGCATAACTGCTTTCTGCCTCAGCCGTCTTCCTGCTCTCTGCTGCCCCTTCCGGTACC
>CAJUCK010000019.1:18408-28911 GCA_910585395.1 uncultured Lachnospiraceae bacterium | reverse complement strand
CTGGGGCTGTCTCATCCGCCCACTTTGCATACAGCGTCACTTCCCTGGTGGCTGTATTTTCCTCCACGTTCCTGCCAAAATCCCACTGGCTCCCCTTGGTTCCAGCACTGTCTAAATACCATCCTTTAAAATTATAGCCAGTGCGCTTTGGAGCTTTCACTGTCTCTAAAAGACCGCCATAACGCACACTCTGAGGCTGAGGCTCTTCTCCCTCGCCTCCGTTCAAATCAAAATCTACATCATATATATTCCTATCATAGAAAATCCGAAGAGTCAGGCCTCCATCTGCCGCTACTTTTCCACTGCTGCGTCTTAATGCGTGGGACTTGTTCTCTGTAAAACCAGTATAGCTCTTTGCCTGTGCCTCCACTGTGCTGTCCATAAACCCACTAAGCTTTTCCGTTTCAGCCCGTACATACTGACTGCCTTCTATCTCCTGAATATAATGTTCCACATGGTACGGCAGAGACTGTGCCTTCCAGGACGCATACAGAACTGTATCACAGTCAAACCTCTGACGGCTCCCTGCCTGATAGGTAGTTCCGCTTCCATCCACCTTTGTATTCCAGCCCAGGAAATCATATCCTTCACGCTGAGGTTCCTCCATCAAAATAAACTCTGCCGGAGCATAAGAAATTCCTCCGTTATGTACATTTGCCCAGCCTGGCTGCGTGTCCCCAGCACCTGGTCCTGCTTCGCTTTCATAGGACAAAGTAATATCCTTCTCATACACGCCATAATACTCCGCATCTTCTGTCAGCGTCAGCTCTTCGCCAGCCTGCACCTTGCTGGTGTACCCAGAGCTGTCTGTCTCCCATCCCACACTGCGGTAACCTTCCAGCTCCCTTAATTCTGGAGCTTCCACTGTCCCGCTGGTACTGTTCCCTTCAATGGACACAGAACAAACATCTGCAAGTCCGCTGCTGCCAGAATAAAAAGATGCCGCCAATGTCTTCTGGAACATGGCAAACAGAGTAATTTCTCCTGCTGTTTCAATAACCTCTCCTTCCCGGTATGTCTCTCCGCTTCCATCCGGTTCTGTGTTCCATCCTGTAAAGGCCATCCCTGGGCGCTCAGGTCCGGGAGCAACCGTAAATTCTGCCGGAACTATCACTGTATCCTCATGAACATTGGCATGACATTCCTGCGTTTCTTCCTTAGGAAAACCATCTATGCCTCCAGCCTCATAACGCAGTACTGCCATTTTTCGGTAAACCCCATAATAAACAGCATCATCTGTCATAGTGAGCTCTTCGCCCACTGCTATTTCTCCGCTGTACCCATCTTCCTGCAAATCCCAGCCCACTGGGAGCCATCCTTCCTGTTCCCGGGATTCTGGCTCCGCGTCATTCTGAGGCATCTTAAATGCTTTCAGCTGCGGTGTAGTCACTGTCCCGCTCACTGCGTCTTCTGGGATATCCACAATAATTTCTTCTTTTTCTCCAGCTCCACCAGAATAGAAGAACGCGTGCAGAGGCTTCTTAAATACCGCATACAAGGTCACATCTGTCTCTGTCTCCAGAACTTCACCTTCCTGGTATGTCTCCCCGCTTCCATCCGGTTGTGTATTCCAGCCTGCAAAGGCATAGCCGTATCGCACTGCCGCAGGGGCAACCGTAAACTGAGCTGGAACTATGGATACTTCCTCATGCACATTCGCATAATTGTGCCCCTTTGCATCTTCCGGACAGGAATCTGCTTTGTCTGCTTTATAAAATAAAGTGACATCCTTCTCGTAACTGCCATAATAAGCCGCACTCTCTGTCAGGGTAATTATTTCTTCTGGAGCAATTTCTCCTGTATACTGGTCTTTTGCCGTATTCCATCCCAGAGGGGTCCAGCCTTTCATATCCTCAAGCTGCGGCGTTTCGATACTCCCCCTCTCTGCATCAGCTTTCAGCAATATGCTTTACGTTTCTTTATGCCCTGCGCTGCCAGAATAAAAATCAGCCAGCAGTTCTTTCACTTTCGTTTCGTCTTCAAAGACAGCAAACAGATCCGTATCATCCTCGATAACAAACGTGTCTCCAGGATGGTAGGATGTCCCAGTTCCATCTTCCTTGGTATTCCATTCTATAAATTTATGACCATCCCTGTCCAAAATATCTGCAGACTTTACTTGAACAATATCCCCTATTTCATATCGTTCATCATCCACCACGGTTTCTTCTGTATCGTTACTGATATAGTAGACATAATAGCCGTAATTGGGGTTAGTTTCTGAAATCAGCACCTCATTCTTCTCTTCATCCAGCACAGCATACCACTTCTTACCAGAATTGCCGACATCAAAAAAGTTAATTTTCTTCATATCCCGCTCACGCAGCAGACGATACTCATGCACACCTTCCGCAATTACACGTCCTTCTGATGCTTCTACATAAAGGTTCACCGGATAACTAAGAGTATCACTGATTCTAATCTTACGCAGAATATTTAAATCATTCTTGCTGTCCAGGTAAACACCATCTGTGCCAGAGGCCATGTCTCCATCCCCGCTAAAGTGCACCTTTCCTGATAAAGTTATTGAATTGGTGCTTCCAGTATATTTTGTAGAATAATAAATTCCTCCGCTGCCTTCATATCCTTCCTTGGTGCAGGTATTTCCAGAGAAATATCCGCCTTTAATATCCGTTTGGGTTCCACTGCATCCGCAATGATGAATACAGCCGCCCCAAGAGGCTGACGAGTTGTTGATAAACTCTCCGCCGTAAATCTCCAGTGAGGATGTACAAATGCATAAAAATCCTCCGCCGGTCCAATAATCAGCGTCCGTTGTTGTTCTATTATTGCTGAATTTTCCATCTTTAATAACTACTTTTGCGTTTCCGTTCTCATAAATCGCACCGCCGAGAGTAGTTGCTGAACAGCCGTCAATAATTCCATACTCAATGGTAAGGCTGCCCCCACTGACAAAAAATGCACCTCCCGTGGTAGCTGAACAATTATAGATCCCACCTCCATTTAAAATTATCGTTCCACGAAGACTGTATATTGTTCCAATATTATAAGAAGAACAATTTTGAATTCTGCTCCCTGCGTTCATAATAAACTTTGTATTGTCTTTAATTGTTACCACGGGGTCAGCCTTCACAGAATTTCCTTCCAGCGTAATATCTTCTAACGTAAATTCTGATCCAGAAACAGTCGTAAACGCAGCTTCAGCGCTGCCTCTTAAAATCGTACCGCCGCCTTTTACTGTAACATTTCCATTAATAGTCAATAAATTATTTATCGTAAGGGTAACCCCCGGATCCACTATAAGCTCTCCTGTATTCAGCACCCCTTCTTCTTCCCAGACTGTATCCTGCGTAATCCTGCCGCATGATGGTGAAGAAGGAGATGTCTCATCCTCTGCCAGTTCTATCAGTTCTGCTTGGCTTTCCTTATCTTTCCCTGTTTTGACCTCTTTTGCTTGTTTGCGGCGTTCTTTCTGTCCCCTGTTTTCTGTTTCTTCGCTGCCTTTCTCCTTGACTACTACCACAGAAACCACTGGAAGTTCCACACCTGCTGCAAGACTGTAATTAAGGGGAAGTACCGGCGTAAAGGCATACAAACCTTCTGTTTTCCCGTCATACACAGGGTCACTTGTCCAGGTAATCCCCTGGATAGTCACTGTCTCTGTCTGATTCTGTTCTGGATGCACATCAGG
Organism: uncultured Lachnospiraceae bacterium; assembly: GCA_910585395.1. Lineage (GTDB taxonomy): Bacteria > Bacillota > Clostridia > Lachnospirales > Lachnospiraceae > Petralouisia. Next base: position 25,259 of record CAJUCK010000019.1, on the reverse strand, counting down.
TACCGTCGGCTCTGCCGGAGGTACTGGCTCTTCTGGAACCGCTGGAAGCTCTGGCTCTTCTGGAACTACTGGGGGCTCTGGCTCTTCTGGAACTACTGGAAGCTCTGGTTCTTCTGAAATTGAAGGTTCATTCGGAATTGGTGGTTCTTGTGTGGAAACTGATTCCTCTGATACTGAAGCATCCTCAGAAGTGTTTTCCGGTGTTTGAGCCTGCATCTCTAATACCTGTTCTGACCCCGCCGCCTTTGTCGTATCCACAGTCTCTAATTGTATTGTATCAGGCGTTTCTTCCTCAATCTGACGGCATACTGCTGACAGAGTGTTTGGAAGCTCAAGTTCTTCCCGTTCCGTTCCTGCTTCCACTGTCTGCGTTCTCACCTCAGAAGATAATGCTGGAAACATAACAATTTCCTGCCTCTGCGCTGCCAGTGCCAAATAGCCGTAACGTTCTATAGGCAATGACACCAATGGCAGACAAATACATAGTAATCCCACAATCAGCCTCTGGCCAATGGGATGTTTTCTATACTGCCTGGATTTACTTCTGGAACTATTCTGTTTACGTTCTTCTCTCATCTCGCCACCACACTCCTTGTGCAACATCCTACATCCTGTAGTTTATTATTTTCTATTCTGTATCTTTCTTTTCTTCATCCAGAATAATTTCTTCCAACTCTGTCTCTTCTGATTCGTCTTGAACATCTTCTTCAAAAATGGATTCACACCTCGCGCCGCATTTCATACAGTACATTGCCTCCCCATCATTAACAGCGCCGCATATAGAACATTTTTTCCGGCCTTTAAGATCCGCAATCTGGGCCTGCAGCTGTTCAATCTCCTGTATGGTTTCCCTGATGAGATTTATCTCTTCAAAAAATGGATCTCCATCATCTTTGTGCAGGTCATAATATTTTTTTCCAATCTCTGTGTACTGCTTTTTCACAAAATCTTCTCTTTTGCGAATATCCATATTCAGTCTTGCAATCCCTGTCAGATCCGCAACTTTCTGTGTCACATCTTTTCCCGTTTCAGAAATTGCATCTCCCAGTTTGTTAAAAAAATCCATATGTTTTCCTCCTTCATCCTATCTTATGCAGATATAACCCAGATATACTGCATAAACCGCAATCATCACTGCGCCTTCCATACGGCTGATCTGCTTTTTACACCACGCAAAAATCCATACGATACAACTCATTCCAATTAAAATTATACCATCAATCATGTTTACCTTCAATACTTCTATCGGACTAATTGCGCCTGCCAGTCCAAGTACCAGCAAAATATTAAAAATATTAGAACCTATCACATTCCCCAGCGCCATATCTGTCTCGCCCTTTCGGGCAGCCACCGCAGAAGTGACAAGCTCTGGCAGTGATGTTCCCATTGCCACAATGGTGAGTCCAATCAGAGTGGCGCTAAGGCCAAAACTTTCTGCAATGGCCGCTGCCGCGTCCACAACCAGATCCCCTCCAGCCACAATCGCTGCCATTCCTCCTGCAATATACAAGAAACACAACCAGTTATTAAGGTTTCTGGTTTTTTCTGGTTCCTCCTGGCTGTCCCGGACTCTCTGCGCTTCTTTTACAAGCCAAACCAGAAATGCCACAAACAATGCCAGCAGCACCAGTCCGTCTATCCGGCTTATTTCCATTTGCAAATATCCAGCTGCCATAAGAATAACTGCCGCCAAAACGGAGAGCGGAAATTCCTTTTTCAAGGTCTTTGCTTTTACACTCAAAGGTGAGAATATCGCGCAGATTCCACATACCATCATCAGATTAAAAATATTGGAACCTATTACATTACTGACGGCTACCGCATTATCTCCTTTCAGAGATGCCGCGGTACTGACTGCACATTCCGGCGCACTGGTCCCCATTGCCACGACTGTCAATCCTATAATCATAGGGGGCACCTGCAGCTTTGCAGCCACACTGGCGCTTCCCTCTACAAAATAGTCTGCTCCTTTAATCAGCAGAATAAATCCCGCCAAAAGCAACACATAATCCAATTTATTTTCCTCACTTCCTAACTCATAATGTTACGAAAAAAGTATACGTATTTCTGTACCTTTTCCAGGTTCACTCTCCAAGCTCAGCTGTGCATTGTGCTGTGCCACAATATGTTTTACAATCGCAAGTCCCAGTCCTGTGCCGCCTCTCTGTTTGGAACGGCTTTTGTCTACCCGGTAAAACCGTTCAAAAATCCGCTCCTGATGTTCTTTTGAAATCCCAATCCCACTGTCCTTCACTGACAATACTGTCCTGTTGTTCTCAGAATCCACTGTGACAGTTACCTTCCCCCCCTGATTATTATATCGAATGGCATTACTGCACAAATTGTACAAAAGTTCATCTATCAATCTGCGGTTTGCCATAACATAGCAGGATTTTCCAAAAAGCTCCAGTGTAATCCCCTGATTTGCGGCCTGTATGTCAAGCATATCAAGGCATCCCTGAGCCGCCTGATACAAATCCATCTGTTCAAACTCAAATTCCTGTTCTACATCATCCAGCTCTGAGAGCTTCAATATGTCATTGATTAATGACAGCAGACGGTCAGAATTCACATGTATCTCATTGGCAAACCTTCTGGTATCCTTATCATCTGCAATTCCGCTGCTAATCAGCTCCGCATATCCGGCTATGGCCGTCAAAGGTGTTTTCAGCTCATGGGACACATTTGCTGTAAATTCCTGCCGCATTTTCGCGCTGTTTAAAATATTGATATGCTGCTCCCGGATAGTCTGAATAAAAGGCGCAATTTCATCATAAATATTTTCCTGATTCATTCCCTCCAGGTTAGATGCAAGTTTTTCAATAGGCCACAGCAGACGCCTGGTCAGTAAACGCGATAAACCTGCACACAAAAGTACAATCAGTACTGCCAGAATTACAACAAGTTCCAGCATGTGAAAGAAAATGCGGAAAACATTCTCAGAATCTTTTCCTACCCGCAGTACTGCCCCATTTTTTAAACGCTGGGCATAGTACAAGGTGTGGAGGGAACTGGTAACTGACCATCTGACTTCCTTTCCTTCTCCCGTTTCCATTGCTGATTTGATTTCAGGCCGTTCTCTGTGATTATCCATTTTTCCCTTGTCTGCACTGCTGTCATACTCCACGTTTCCGTCCGCCGCAATCAGGGTAATTCTTAGTCCGTCCTCTTTCAGACGCTGCAGATTTTCTTCCTGCTCCCAGAATTCCAGGTCCAATGGCTGTATCACATGAGCATAGGCCTCAATATCATCAAAAACCTGATTCTTAAAAATATTATAAAAAAGCAGCATGGACATCAGCGCTGTAATCATCACCGCAAATGCAGATACTGCTATAAATTGAATATTAATCTTCCTCTCCAAGTTAACTCTCCCTGTCCATCCTGTAGCCTACATTCCGTACCGTTTTAATGCTGCTTGCGCCTCTTCCAAGTTTCTGGCGCAAGGTTTTAATATGCATATCCACTGTTCGGCTTTCCCCCTCATAGTCAAACCCCCATACCTGATCCATAATCTTATCACGGCTCAGCACAATCCCAGCATTCAGCAGCAGCATCTTGAGCAGTTCAAATTCCTTAAAAGTCAATTCACACGCCTTTCCCCCTACCGTAACGCTGCGCTCTTTTGTATCTACTACAATCTCACCATTTGATATCACTGCTGCTTCTGGCAGCGCTTCTGCTCTCCGCAGCAACGCCTTTACCCTGGAAATCAGCTCCATAACCCCAAAAGGTTTGGTCATATAATCATCTGCTCCCAGATCCAGTCCTTTTACTTTATCCAGCTCCGAGGATTTTGCTGTTACCATAATTACGGGCACCTTCGCCGTTGCTCTGCTGCGCCGAAGTTCTATAAGGATATCCAAGCCATTTTCACCTGGCAGCATGATATCCAAAAGAATCAGGCTGGGAACTTTCTTCTCCACTGCCTGGCGCAGTTCTCTTCCACATTCAAATTCCTGCACCTGAAAACCACTGTTTTTCAATGCATATCTTTGGATTTCACGGATATTTACATCATCTTCCACAATGTAGATCAACGGCATAAATTTTCCTCCTTTTTAAGAAAGCTGGTACTGTTCATAAAATACTTCATACATCTGCTGAAAACGCTCGCGCGTCTCCCCAGACAGACTGCTCACATAATCATGCGCCTCTACGGTATTGTCTTCAGTCTGAATCAGATATACAGCAAGATTGGAGCAGTGATCGGCAACTCTCTCATAATTTACGGCAATATCTGTAAGCGCCATTCCCAGATCAATGGTACACTTGCCTTTTCTAAGCCGTTTAATATGACGTTTCTTGACTTCCTTATTCAGATCATCAATTACTTCCTCCAGAGGCTCCACGCTAGACGCCAGTTCTGCATCGTTTCTGACAAATGCCTCCACAGAACGATTAAGAATATCCGTCACTGCTGCACCAAACACTTCCATTTCATGTTTGGCTTTTTTAGAAAATTCCAGTTCTTTTTTCTGCATCTTCTGAGCTGTTTCCATAAGATTCAGCGCATGGTCTCCTATACGCTCAAAATCATTGATACTGTGAATCAGTGTAGACAATGCCTGTCCTTCACGTTCGGCAAGATTCTGACCACCTAACTGCGCTAAATATCTTCCCAGCTTATCTTCGTATTTATCCAGCAGTTCCTCCTGCAGTTCTACTTTTCTGGCATCTTCCTGAGAATATTCATGAAACAGTTTCATTGCAGTAAACATCGTATCTTTTGCCAGTTCAGCCATTTTCCTGGTAAGGCTCATACATTGTTCTATAGCAAATCCCGGCGTCGCAAGAAAACGTTCATCCAATACCTTAAACTGATCTTCTCTGCCTGCAGCTGCTTCTTCCTCCTTATCTACAGGAATGGTAAGATATGCAAGTTTTTCCAATCCTTTGATAAAAGGCAGCAGCAGCAATGTGGCAAACAGGTTAAAAATACTATGGATTGCTGCAATCCCCACTGTGCCAACGGTATCTTTGGCAAACTCAAACTGAAATACCATATCCAGCACCATGTAAAAAATTAAAAATACTAGAGAACCAATGATATTAAAATAGAGATGAACAAATGCTGTCCGCCTCGCTCCCTTATTAGCTCCCACCGAAGAAATCATCGCTGTCACACATGTACCAATATTCTGTCCCATAATAATCGGAATTACAGAACCATACGTAAATGCCCCTGTCACCGACAACGCCTGAAGAATACCAACAGAAGCAGAGGAACTCTGAATCACTGCCGTCAGCAGCGCTCCCACCAGAACTCCCAGCAGCGGATTGGAAAATTTCGTAAGAATCCCTGTGAATTCAGGTACGTCTGCCAGAGGTTTTACGGCATCGCTCATCGTCTCCATTCCAAACATCAGCACGGCAAATCCCAGTAGAATTTCTGCTGTATTTTTTTTCTTATCACTGACTGCCCCCATCATCAAAATAATACCGATAATGGCAAGAATTGGAGAGAAAGACGAGGGTTTCAGCATTTTAATAAACAGATTATCACTCTGAATCCCCGTCAAACTCAGAAGCCAGGAAGTAATTGTCGTACCAATATTGGCGCCCATAATAATGCCAATTGCCTGAGAAAGCTTCATAATTCCAGAATTGACAAATCCTACCAGCATTACCGTTGTTGCTGATGAGGATTGTATCACTGCAGTGACCCCCGCTCCCAAAACCACTGCTTTCAGGGGATTAGAAGTAAGCTTTTCCAACAGCCGTTCTAATTTGCCGCCAGACAGTTTCTCCAGTCCTCCACCCATAACATTCATTCCATACAAAAACAGCGCCAGACCGCCAATCAATGACAGAAAGCCAAAAATATCCATAGTTGTATCCTCCTTCGTCGTCCTATGTATATGGCTATTTTATACAGTTTCTGTAAATGGAATACATAATCTGTGTAAAATCCACGTAAAATTATATTTTTATTCAGCCAGCTCTCGTATTGAGGGCAGGGACTGTACCTTCCTCAATAAGCAGAAACAATCCGTACCCTGTCATAATATTATTGATTACCAGCTTTTTTCTTCATATCCTGGCGTTTATTCACCCACTCCCTGAATAAGCTGTAAAGGACTGACATTAATGGGATAAATATCAGCATACCTGCAATTCCCATAAGTTTTCCTCCCACAGTCACTGCAAACAAAACCCAGATAGAAGGCAGCCCAACAGAATTTCCTACTACATGAGGATAAATCAAATTACCTTCTATCTGCTGCAGTACCTGAAATAGTACGATAAATATTAACGCCTGCATGGGATTTACCATCAGAATCAGAAACGCGCCTACAAAACATCCAATAAATGCTCCCACCATTGGAATCAGCGCAGTAAATGCAATCAGTACGCCTACCAGCAGCGCATATGGCAGACGGAATATCGTCATAGTCACAACAAACATGGCTCCAAGAATCAAAGCCTCCAGACACTGGCCTGTGATAAATTTTGAAAATGTATTGTGGCTCAGGCTGCATACATAGCATATTTTCTGGCTTGTCTTCTCAGATAAAAATGCATGCATCACCTTCCGGCATTGTCTGCCCAGATTTTCTTTCTGGCTTAAAAGATACAGTGAAAAAGTAAAGGCAATAAAAAATGTTACAACACCATTAATTACCATCATAGTAGCGGACATCGTATAAGAAATCACACTTCCGGCGCCGCTTAAAGCAAAATCTTTAAACTGCGTCAGCCAGCTCTTCCAGTCAAATTCCAGAGATTCAATATAATCCACCATTTCCTGGCTTTCTCCAAACAGCTCTTCGATCCAAGTCTGTGCCTTAGGAAGAAATGAGGTCATGCCGTCGCTGATGCTGTCAACTGTCCTGCCCAATTGAGGAATT
>CAJUCK010000019.1:17093-18398 GCA_910585395.1 uncultured Lachnospiraceae bacterium | reverse complement strand
CACCAGCACCACCGTGACAATAGCAAACACAAAGAGTATCGCCAGAACCATACTGAACGGCCGCACGATCTTCTCCTTTATCTTCATCTTTCTCGCCTGCTTCTCAATTGCTGTCATTGGAATATTCAATATAAACGCTATGGCGCCTCCCAGTACAAAAGGAAACAAAATTCCCCAGAAAAATACCAATTGTGTTTTTACTGCCCCTAGATTCATCAGCAAGGCAAGCAATATCAGCGTAAACGTTATGATTCCTAAAATTTTTTTTACATTTTCTTTGTTTAATTCCATTTTTATCCTCTCTCCATCCTCTAAGATTTACCAGACAGGCTTTTCCAGTGATACATTGATCCTTAAAATTATGCTTCTCATACCCTTTCACAAATTCTTCACTCATCTGCCGGCAGGCTTTTACATCAGTATATTTGATTACCTCAAAAAAATCAACGCCTGCTCTTGACAAATGCTTCTTTTCTGCCTATAATTGGGCGTAACATAGAAATGGCTGTGATGGGAAGAAGTAACCGTAAGGAAATCCTACAGAAAGCTGCCGGCAGATGAGAGGCGCAGGACGAACTTTGGGTGAATACATCCCTGAGCTTCACACCGAACGCATTCGCCAGTAGGCTGTGACGGAATTGCATCCGTTATCCTGCAGAAGTGCTGACAGGCACTTACTAAGGCAGACTGTGCGAGCAGTCTGTGAACAAAGGTGGTAACACGAAGTTTCGGCTTTCGTCCTTTTAGGGATGAAAGTCTTTTTTATTTTTCATGTATAGGAGGAACACGTATGACAGTATATGACGAACTGGTGGCGCGGGGACTGATTGCCCAAGTCACAGATGAAGAAGAGATCAAGGAACTAATTAATAACGGCAAGGCAACTTTTTACATTGGTTTTGATCCAACTGCCGACAGCCTTCATGTAGGACATTTCATGGCATTATGTCTTATGAAGCGTCTGCAGATGGCAGGTAATAAACCGATTGCCCTGATCGGCGGCGGCACCGGAATGATCGGAGACCCTTCTGGGAGAACAGATATGCGCCAAATGATGACTCCGGAAACCATACAGCACAACTGCGACTGCTTCAAAGAACAAATGAGTAAATTTATTGATTTTTCTGATGGAAAAGCATTAATGGTCAACAATGCAGATTGGCTGATGGATTTAAACTATGTTGAAGTGCTCCGGGAGGTAGGTCCCCACTTCTCTGTAAACCGGATGCTGACAGCTGAATGTTATAAACAGCGTATGGAAAAGGGCTTAAGCTTCCTGGAATTTAACTATATGATCATGCAAAG
>CAJUCK010000019.1:0-17083 GCA_910585395.1 uncultured Lachnospiraceae bacterium | reverse complement strand
CAGAAATATGGCTGCAACATGCAGTTTGGCGGAGATGACCAGTGGAGCAACATGTTAGGAGGCACAGAACTGATCCGCCGGAAACTGGGCAAAGACGCCTACGCCATGACCATTACACTGCTTCTGAATTCTGAAGGAAAGAAAATGGGCAAAACACAATCCGGCGCAGTGTGGCTCGACCCTGAGAAAACCTCTCCTTTTGATTTTTATCAGTACTGGAGAAATGTTGCTGACGCTGATGTATTAAAATGCATTCGAATGCTTACTTTCCTCCCTTTGGAAGAAATCAACAAGATGGATGCCTGGGAAGGCGCACAGCTCAACACAGCCAAAGAAATCCTTGCATTTGAACTGACCAAACTGGTACATGGCAAAGCAGAGGCACAAAAGGCGCAGGATGCTGCAAAAGCTTTGTTTTCCAGTGGAAATGCTGCTGATATGCCATCTGTCACATTAACAGCAGAGGATTTTACAGAGAATACCATTGATATTTTGGCTCTCCTGGTGAAATCCGGTCTTACGCCCTCACGTTCTGAGGCGCGGCGTGCCGTAGAACAGGGCGGCGTATCTGTAGATGGAGAAAAGGTAGGAGACACGAAAACTTCTTATACAAAAGATGCCTTTACAGAAGGAATGATCGTGAAAAAAGGAAAAAAGAACTTCCGCAAAATCTTAATATAATTAAGTTACAAAAAGAAAGCTGGCGCAAAACCTCTGCGCCAGCCTTTTTTAAATCTGATACCAGATAATATCATTTTCTCCCAATTTCAGCGTGAAACTCTCTCCATTGCCTTTATACACCACCGTCTCCTGCGGCTCATACGTATTATTTACCACACAGAACTTTTCATTTTCGGGATAAGCATGTACTTCCACATTATAATTCGTGCTGAACCACTGATGAAGATTATCTTCCTCATGAGCGCTCCAGAGAATAGAGCGGTACAAAAGGCGGCTGTTTTCAAAACTGTAAGGCAGGCCTCCCATATAAACGGCGCGTCCTTTTCCAAAATTGTTCACCGCAAGCTGTACTTCTTTGTCTCTCTGCACAAGAATCTGCGCCCCTTCCAAAGCATAGATATTCTTCTGTCCTTCCCCAAAGTCAATCTCCCCAGCACAGTCTTCTGTAATAAAATGTTTGCGCATGTCCCAGTTATATTTATCATATCCCAGAGTAAATCCACGCTCTTCTTCTACCCCCAGCACGCCCGCAAGCTGAAAGAACCTTCCATTTGCCTGATGCGCAGTGGGTTCGCCGATTCCAATAAATCCGCCCCCTTGGAATATAAATTTTTTAACCGCTGTAACTACTGCCTCATCGCACCACCATGCGCCTCCAGAATGCGCTGTATCTGCACCGCCTACATTAATCAGCACGTCTATTTCTTTCAAAATCTCTGGATTGTCTTTGATATCCTGAAAGCTGATGAAAGACACCTCAAAGGGCGCGCCAGACAATGACTCAATTACTCCTGCGTAAGAATAATTCTGTTTCTGATACAAGGCATGATGGACCATATGGCATCCCCATGCACGCATTTTTCCCCAGCAGTTTAATACCGCCACACGTTTTACACAATATGGTACACATCCCTTGACATTATCGTAAAGCTCCCGGAATTCTTCACATACGTTCTCCACATACTCTACAAACTCTGGGAAATCAAGGGCAAGCTTGAGGTAACCGCCGTAGCCAATCCGGTCAATAGGTTTTCTTAATATCGCTCTCCTTGCCGTCACCCAGTTTATCTTTGCCTCTTTCACCGGATCTCCCTCTTCGCAGAAGGTATCAGGGAAGAAATAGGGAAGCAGCCTTCCTTCCGTATATTTGACGCCCTCTATATCGCTGATCAGGCGCAGTGTTGATCCATTCCCCACACTTCCTACCACTGCATCCAAACCGATAGAAGCAAATTCCTCCAGGAAAGGCTCTGTGCCAATCCAATGGTCTCCCAGAAACATCATGGCTTCCTTGCCGCATTCATGGGTAATATCCACCATTTCTCTGGCAATTTTGGCCACTTCCCTGCGCTGAAACGCCTGAAAGTCCTGATACTCCTTAGATGGAATCCGATATTGTCCATTGTAGTATCCCTGGTCAATAATATATTCTGGACGAAATTTATAGCCTGCTTCTTTCTCAAACTGCTCCAAAATATACGGGCTTACAGAGGCTGAATAACCATACCAGTCTACATATTTTTCCCTTGCCAGCTCGTCAAAAATAAGTGTAAACTGGTGGAAGAATGTCGTAAACCGCAAGACATCCACATAAGGATGCTCTTCGATAAATTTCCGCAGGCGCTTCATGGTATAAGCATGCGTCTTGGGCTGTCTGACATCAAAGGTAAGCTGGTGTTCCACGTCCTGCCAGTCATTGGTCACCGCATTGTACATATGCACGGGATCCCAGATAATATAGGCAAGAAAACTTACCGTATAATCATGAAATGCTTTGCTCAAAACCACCACTTCTCCAGATTCTTCCTCATAGCTCCACTGTTCAGCAGGAACTATCTCTCCCGTGGTACGGTCCATCACTTCCCACCAGCGGGAGATATCATCTCTGCTGTTAGGTTTTAACATATCTGGGTACAGCCCTTTCATCAGAGGAATCCGAAGGCTGTCCCCTTCCGCCGTATAAAAGGGCGTCATCACATACATCTGCTGAATTTCCTGCGGATTTGCATTTGCCCATTCATTGTCTTTCCTTGTAGTATAATAGGTAGAATAAATCTTGGCGTCCACGTGCTGCAGCTCTTGTGGAAAATCTGTCCCGTCACAATCCCGAACTGCATCAGCACCCCACTGCTTCATCAGTTCCAATGTCTGTGGAATTACATCCAAATCTGTTGGAATTGTAACTCTTCCTGTTCTCCTGTTCATAAAAAACCCTCCTTTTCCTGATGCTTTTAGCATACGGGAAAAGAAGGTTTTTTACAAGAAAAATTATTAATTTTTAAAAAATTGTTCTCCATATCCGTAATGTTCCACTACATAGTCAATATCTTTGTCACCTCTGCCGCTCAAGCACACCAGAATGGAACCCTGGCCCATCTCTTTTGCTCTTCTCATAGCATAGGCAACAGCATGCGAGCTTTCAATTGCAGGAATAATTCCCTCATAACGGGACAGTTTGAAGAAGGCTTCCATGGCTTCCTCGTCACTGGCAGTCTCATACTGCACTCTGCCAAGATCATGAAGATAAGCATGTTCGGGCCCCACAGAAGGATAATCCAAACCGCTGGCAATCGAATAAACAGGAGCAGGGTCTCCTTTTTCATCTTTCAGCATTATACTGTCAAATCCATGCATCACGCCCCGCTCTCCAAACTTCATGGAAGCTGCATGATCCCCCAGTTTCTCACCTCTTCCCAGAGGCTCCACACCGACAATTTCCACCGGATCATTTAAGAATGGGATAAACATACCAATAGAATTACTTCCGCCTCCAACGCAGGCACATACCACATCTGGTTCTATTCCTGTCATTTCCTGAAACTGATCTCTTGCTTCGTATCCTACTACAGACTGAAAATCCCGCACCATCAGAGGGAATGGATGTGGTCCCAGCGCTGAGCCAATACAATAAATGGAATCTTTGTAATTTCTTGCATAAGATTCAAACGCAGAATCCACCGCCTCCTTCAGCGTTTTTAAACCTGCAGAAACAGGGACCACTTTGGCTCCCAAAATTTTCATGCGCGTCACATTCGGCGCCTGTTTGGCAATGTCCACCTCTCCCATATGAATTTCGCATTCCAGCCCAAAGTAGGCAGCGGCTGTGGCAAGCGCCACTCCATGCTGTCCAGCTCCTGTCTCTGCAATGAGACGCTTTTTGCCCATAAATTTTGCCAGAAGACCTTCTCCCATACAGTGATTCAGTTTATGTGCTCCAGTATGATTCAAATCCTCACGTTTTAAGTAAATCTGGCAGTTGCCGATTTGTCTGGACAGTCTTTCACAGTGATACACAGGCGTAGGTCTTCCCTGGAATTCCCGGCGGATTCTCCGCAGTTCACTGATAAATTGGGAAGAATGGCAGATTGTCTGGTATGCCTCTGTAATCTCCTCAAATGCTGGTTTTAGTTCATCTGTCAAATATGCACCACCGTATTCTCCGAAACGCCCATTCTGATCGGGATGATTTTTCAAATATGCTCTGTAATCCATAATTTTTCTCCTTTTTTTAAATCTCAGTTCTTATTTTACTCGTTATAGATAAGAATGGCAATTACTTTTATCTCAATTTGTATGATTTGCTTCTCCGGTTAATCAGTAACAAATCCTAAGCCCTTTGGGATAATGGTTTTTTACCACGCCATTTGTGCTCTTCCCCCAGCCCAGTGAAAGACCTGACACACATACCAGCGTCCATCCTTTCTGCCCATTTGTGGCTGAAACTGTCTCTCCATGAAGATATTTTAAAGCTTCACTGTCAGTGAGCTGCACGGCATGCTTTACCTGCCGAAGAGACAGGTACAATGCAAGTGCATGCGCCGGTTCAAAGCGGTTTTTTCGGCAAACTCCAAGATGCAGCCCAGCACGCACCACCTTCCATCCCTTTAGTTCTGGCATTTCTTCGGGAATCAGGTAAAGATGGTCGGAAAATAAAACATATTTTCCCGGCTGTCTCTCATCTAGCTGAACCTGCAGAGTGTTTTTCTCAAATTCCTTAAACAGACAAATGGCTTCTTCCAGCCTGACGTTCTCCTTTTTCCTGTTTATTTTACGTCCGCACTTCTGTCTTTCAGCACATTCAGAAGCCACTCTGATACCGGCAGAATCTGACTTAACCAGGCGTACCGCAAAATGCCCCTCCCCCTGCAGTTTGTGGGGCCACAGCCGATAAGCTTTTGCCACTTCATCCTCCGGCATACTCTCTGCACGTTCTGTCCCATATACCGCCCACTCTGCTCTTGCCTGGCTAAAATGTAAATCTGCCATTTCTATTCTCTCAACAGAAAACTGCGGATATTTTTTCAGAAACCATGCAAGGCAGCCTTCATTTTCCTGGGGTGCAAAGGTACAGGTAGCATATACCAGCACACCTTTTGGCTTTAACATTTCTGCTGCATGGCTTAAAATTTCATGCTGGCGGCCGGCACACATCTCAACATTCTGCAGGCTCCATTCCTGTGCAGCCCCTGGGTCTTTGCGAAACATCCCTTCCCCAGAACAAGGGGCATCCACCAGAATCCGGTCAAAAAATTCCCCAAACCCCTGAGAAAGGCGTTCTGTGGATTCATTGAGCACCACCGTATTGCCTATCCCCATCCGTTCCACATTTTGTGCCAGTATTTTTGCCCTGCTTCCATAAAATTCATTGGACACAAGCAATCCCTGCCCCAGCATTTTCCCTGCAATCTGGGTAGTTTTTCCTCCTGGCGCTGCGCATAAATCCAGCACTCGTTCACCCGGCTGTACCCCAAGAAGTTCCACTGCCGACATTGCGCTTGGTTCCTGAATATAATACGCTCCCGCCTCATGCCAGGGGTGTTTTCCTGGCTGGTCTGACGGCTGATAATAATATCCCTCCTGACACCAGGGCACAGGAGCAAGCCGCCACTTTACAGTCTCAGACAGTTTTTGTTCAAATACTTCTCCAGATTCAAATTTCAATGGATTATACCGCAGCCCATAGACACGTTCCATTTCATAAGAGCGAAAAAATTCCTCAGCCTCTTTTGCAAGAAGCCACTTCATTCGTTTATAAAAATCCTCTGGCAGACTTACGTTTTCATGTCTTTTATTCATCTCCATATAATATGCAAAGCAGAAGGACAGCCTACAGAACGGCTCTCCTTCTGCTATTTCTCCTTCTGTAAAATTTATAAACTTCTGTCTATACTTTAATCATAAACTGAATCCATGTCAATTTCTAATATTCTCCCTGTTCTGGCATGAACCTTTATTTCATATTCCACTTCTCCCCTGATCACTTCTACTTCATAGACAGGCGCTCCATCATCCATCTCAAACTTCACCTTTATCACAGTTCCTCCGCCTGTCCGTTCAAGGGCAGCTTTCTTGGCTTGTTCTTTGCTGATATAGTTTCTGCTGTTTCCACTGTTTTTCTTCGTGGCTGATTCCCACTCGTATTCCAGCAATTTGCCAGTGCGTGCATGGAACTTTAATTCATACTTTTTCGTTCCCTTCTGCGCCTTCACTTTATAAAAATCTACTCCGTGGCTGCGTTTCAGTACGGTACTGATAATTTTTCCATTTGAAGTCTGCTTCTTCGCCAGTTTTCTGCATTTATCCATGCTGATAATTCTGCCTCTGCCCCTCCTGACATAGAAGGATTGTATTTCCCATCCATAAGAAATTAATTTGGCATCCTTAGCACGGTATGTGAGCTGATATTCTTTCTTCCCTTTCAGCATCTCAATCTCATAAACCAAAACGCCCTTTTCATAATCCTGATCTATTTCCACAATCCTTCCACCCTTAACCTGCTTCTTTGCCAGTTTTCTTATCTGCTGGTCTGTTACAGGATTTTTAGCAGACACAGTTTCTGGAACGCATAAAACATTTGCCATTGCAAGGCATATTATCATAAATATTGCAGCTGTCCTGCTGTGTTTCTTCATCGTGCTTTCCTCCTTAATCATCCCATTCTGAGTTAAATTCTATAATTTCACCTGTTACAGCGTCAATCTCATATTCATATTCCATGGCGTCTTTGTAAAATTCAATCTCATATATCACATTTCCATGTTCTTTTTCCAACTTGGTCTTTGAGAATTGAACCTCTGAAACTGAAAATCCTGCATGTTCCACTGCAATGGCTTTTGCCTTATCAACCTCTATTTCCGTTCCCGTATGACTGATCGGATTCTCTTCCTGAATCTTTGGCGCCGCAGCATCTCCTGTCTGGCTGGCTTCATTTTTCTGACTGGCGGCGTTCTGACTGTCCTGTTCTGCATCAAAATTGCTGGTCTGGCAAAATTTCATCACTGGAAGATGTAAATGATTCCTTGCTTTTACTGTAAATTGTTCCTGCTTTTCCGTTGATTTCATATTCATATTCTGTATTTCCTGCATAGAACTCTATCTCATAAACTGAAATACCTCGTTCCATTTCCTGTTTCGTCTTGGTAAACACAGCATCAGATTCTGTCAGACCAGCATCCGATAAAGCAATCTCTTTCGCTCTTTCCAGCGTTATCTCTCTGCCTCCAGAAATAATCCCTCTTGTAACGGCAGCTATAAAGATAACTCCTGCTGCAAGAAATACGAATACTGTAATACAGACTGCAGAAATAGCTGCCCTTGCAGGCGTCGCAAATAATCTCTTCATCTTTTTCCTCCCTTCCACATTTCATATTATACGAGAAAAAGATTAAAATAACATTAGAAAAAATTAATTATTAAATATGATATGAAATGTGCTGCCTTTTCCCGGTTCACTGTTTACTTGTATCATCCCTCCATGAAACCTTGTAATTTCCTGAACCATAGACAGGCCAAGACCTGTGCCTCTGCCAGAATGGGAATTGTCCCCCTGGTAAAACCGTTGAAAAATCTTAAGCTGTTCTTCTCTTGCAATTCCTATTCCATCATCTGAAACAGACAGCTCAATCTGGTGTCCTCTGGTCCTAAGGCATACAATAATACAGCCATTTTCCTTTCCGTACCGATATGCATTGGTAATTAGATTTATCAGCAGCCTGGAAAGAAGATGGCTGTTTCCGCAAAATACTATATGTTCTTCCGTCTCACACTTTAGTGTAATACCCCGCTCCTGTATCAATGCCATGTCAGAGCAAACCGATTCTACCAATTCTGTCAAATCTATAGATTCTTTCGCATAGCTCTCTGTCCTCATTTCCAGACGTGTAAACTCCAGCATGCTGTTGATGAGCTTTGTCATCTTTCTGCCTTGACGCTGTATAGTCCTCAATGCATGCTCATATTCCTCACAGCTTCTTGGCCGTTCCAAAGAATATTCACATTGCGCTGTGATGACCGAGACAGGTGTACGAAGTTCATGAGATGCATCTGCGGTGAATTTCTGTTCGGCTTCGAATGCGTATTCCAAACGTTCAAACATCTTGTTAAAACTTGCAGCAAGCTGATGCAGCTCGTCGTTTCCTCTGCCCAGCTCAATCCTCTTTTTCAAATCACCGCCAGTTCCAATTGCATCGGCAGATTTCAGAATCTCCTGTACAGGGCGAAGCATTCCTCCTGTAAGCAGATACCCCCCCATGGCAGAAACCAGTACCAGCAACGGCAGAAAAAGCAGAGACAGCTGCGCAGTGTTTGACATATGAGTCATCCCCTGTTTTCCAGACACTACACCTCTGAGCCAAAACGCCTCCAATCCTTCTGATTCCAGTTTTCGATCATATATATAAAAGATACTGCCTTTTATCTTAATTCTCTGAATTTCAGAATCAGCAAACTTTAAATCAGAAATATTTCTCGAAACAGGATTTTCCCCATAAAGCAGGGCTCCATTCTCATGATATAATGCGGTACAAACTTCATTCACCTGATCTAGGAAATCATCATCTATTTCCAAATACCCCGTACCGAAAGCAATATAGTAATCTGTATCTTCTGGGTCTGCTCTGTCAATCGTAAGATAATATTCAACCTCATCTACATTATTTTCAACTGTCTCAACTAAATTGTCCCGAATGGTCTTCTGGATAATCTGATGGTCAGCATATAAAATGACAAAGCAGGTAAATCCAGCTGCCACAATCAATGCCGCTGTAAACCAAAGTGTTATCCGAAATCGTATTGACAAGTTTCTCATCCTTATTCTGCCTCCCGCAGCACATATCCTTTACCCCTGACTGTATGAATCAGCCTGCTGTCATATCCATCGTCCACTTTTTTTCTGAGATAACTGACGTAAACGTCCACCACATTGGTGCCGCCTTCATAACTGAAGTTCCAGATATGATCCTCAATTTTCTCCCTGGACAGTACAATCCCCTGATTATACATCAGGTATTCCAGCAGTTCATATTCTTTGGCAGACAAAGCAATTACCCTGCCAGCGCGTTTTACGATATGTGCCGCACAATCCATTGTAAGATCTGCCACAGACAGTACACTGCTGACAGCGCCGAAAGAAACACGCATCATAGCACGCAGACGGGCAGACAGTTCTTCAAATGAGAAAGGCTTAACCAGATAATCATTTGCTCCGCTGTCCAACCCCTTCACACGGTCTGCAACGGCATCTCTTGCTGTAAGAAACAAGACAGGCGTTGTCTTTTTAGCGCTGCGCAGACTGTTCAGCACTTCATAACCGTCTGCCCCTGGCATCATAATATCAAGAATCACCGCATCATAATCGGCATAAGACAAAATATCAATAGCCTCTCTGCCATCATAACAGCTGTCAACACTGTAGCCGTCAGAAACCAGCTTTTGTCTGATAATATTATTTAGGTCCTTCTCATCCTCTGCAATTAAAATCCGCATATGATTCACCTCTGCAAGAACTAATATGGTTAAAAACTGCACAATATATAGCGCAAACTATATATTGTGCAGCTTTTACATAATTTATTTACAGCTTAAATTTATTTACTTCCTGATTCAGCTGGCCTGCAATATCCATATTTGAGTTTGCTTCCATGCCAATATCACCCACACTGACTGTTAAATCCACAGCTTTCTCTGTCACATTTGTTACACCGACTGCACTTTCTCCCACAGCATTCTTCACTGCTTCCACAGCTTCTCTGATATGGTCCATACTGGTCTTTAATTGTTCGCTGTCTGCCGCAAACTCCAGCATCATCTGATTCATTTTTCCCACATCACTCTGATAGCTCTCACTGGTTATCAGCAATTTTTCATAGCCGCCCATAGCTGTCTTATCCATAAAAGCCATCATCTCTTTGGCTTCCTCTGCAAGTTCATCCACCGTCTTTATCACGGCGGATGTCACATTCTGTATTTCAATGGCTGCATCTGCGGAATTCAGTGCCAGCTTTCCAATTTCATCTGCAACTACCGCAAAACCTCTTCCAGCTTCTCCAGCCCGTGCCGCCTCAATACTCGCGTTTAACGCCAGCAGATTTGTTTCTTCTGTAATACTGATAATGTTTTTGGTAAGCTCACGAACTTCCTCCACCTCTTTCGATTTCTCAATCTTGTGCTGAACAGATTCCGCCATATTGGCAACCTGGGTCTTGGCGTTCTGCTGTTCCAAAACAGCCTGGCTGTGGACCTGTGAAGCATGCTGCATAATCTCATTAGAAGAACTGCTTCCACCTTCCGCCTGCCGGTCTATCTGTGCTATCAATTGAAACGCCTGCTGTATGGATTCATTGGTCTGATCCAAAGACGCGCTTGACTCTTCCATAGCTGCACTCATCTGTTCCATGGTAGAAGAGACATCTGAGATGTTCAGCTCAGCATCAGACAAATTGGATGCAATGGTGCCAGTTGATTCATTTAAGTGCTGGGAATTTGCGGCAATATTCAGCATTATGTTTCTGATATATGCCAGAAGCTCATTTACATTATCTGCAATCAGCTCCATTTCATCTCCTGTATGTACGTCCAGCCGCTGCGTCAGATCTCCTTCGTTATGTACCAGTTCGTATATTTTCTTATCGACCGTACGCAGACTTCTTATGATAGCGCTCACCACAATATTGATAACTGTCAATGCCACAACAAGGCAAATGACAGCAATGCTGATTATCTGCTTTAAGATCACGTTTAAACGATTAATTACCCCTGAAGCATCGTAATCACATCCCACAACAGCAGCAACATTCTTTCCCTCAGAATCCATTACAGGCATATAAGCCGTAATTAAATCTCCATATGCTGTAGAGTCAATATAATCCTGCACATATGCTTCTCCAGCAAAAACACTCTGAAGTTCCTGATAGGATACTTCAAAAGGATTTCCAATATCCTGGTGCCCATCCGAATTGTCTGTATCTATCCCATAATATACCTGGTTTCCATCTGTGTATAGCGTATACAGATATTTGATTCCACAGTCATCACGAATACTTCTCAAAGAAGAGAGCTGCTTTTGATACTGCGCACTTCCCTCATCCCCCTCTTTCAACTTTGCCAGTTCTTCTCCATCGACTGCCTTTACAGAGACAACCGCCGCCATGCGCGCCTCTTCCACTCCCATGGCTATCAAACCATCTTTCAGCCGTATGTAAGAACTGACTCCCATAATCACACAGAGCAAAATAATCAAAAGCGTTGCTGGAAATAGTATTTTTACTCGAATACTCATCCGTCTGGTCCTGCGCTTTGTGGATGCTCTGCCCGCTTCCTGCTTCTTCAAATTCAGTCCCGCCTTTCTGCTGTCTTATCCTTGATCATCCTGCTGCTGGGCATCGGGTTCCTGCTTCTCATTTCCAAATTCAGCATTGATATTTCTCAAAGACTGGTCGATTTCACCCGCTTTTGCAATAATAGCCGAGTATTTCTCTGTTGCCATAGAAGACAGTTTGCCCATCTCTCCTGCAACAATGTTAAAACCGCGCCCTGCCTCCCCAGCGCGTGCCGCTTCAATAGATGCGTTCAAAGCAAGAATATTCTGCTTCTTGGAAACTTTGGTTAAATCCCTCACCATTGCCTCAATCTGGATAACATTATCTGTAGTCACACCAATTTCTCTGTCTATCACAGCTATTTTAGACTGGTCTTTATATAGAGTGTATCTTTGATTAACCAGCATATTAATCATCACTTCCATCAATTTTGCTGCACTGCGGATGGATTCTTCACTTTTCACAGGAACCTTTTTTAATGCGGCAATATATTCATCTGGGTCAATGGAGAGTTCTATGGCAAGATCCCTGAACTTATCAAAATCCGGCGGCCCTGGCAGCACCTGACCCCCAACGATAGCCCCTACCTTTTCCCCTTCTATTAAAATATCTGCTGCAAAATCCATCAAACCAGAATGGCAGAAATATACACCTTTTCCCTCTAAATCACATTTATGACAGCGCTTCGCCCCTAATTCACTGCCTTTGGTGTACTTCCTGCAGAAATCATTTCCATTACTGTCATCCGTAATATGATTTCCTTCCCGGTCAATAATGCATACTGCTACACCAGTAGCCGTAGAATACAAATCCTGAATCTGCTGTAACTGCTCTCTTTCAATAAAGTCAAGTATTTCCATAGTTTCCTCCATTCTGTGCATTTTTCAGTCTAAACAGGCATCTTCAAAAAATAGACACATTTTTCCCCTTTTCACTGTATCATTCTATAATTATATCATTCTTTCTAACAGAAAACAATAAAAATACCACTTGTATTACCTCTCCTTTTTCAGTATCCGCGGGAACAAAACCAAAAACGCAGTAACGGTAACTGCCGCTGCCAGAAGATCTGACACTGCCTCCGCCAAAAACACTGCCATCAGCTTATCTGCCAAGCACAAAGGCAGCAGGAAAATCAAAGGAATCATCAGAATCAGTTTGCGAAAGCAGGCAAAAAACAGAGATGCTTTGGCCTGCCCAAGCGCCAGAAAAGTCTGTTGGCATGCCATCTGCCCGCCCATTGCAAATGCGCCTGCCATAAAAATTCGCATCGCCCAGACTGCCATGTCATACAATTCCAATGAACTGCTGTTGAATATACGCACAAATATTCCCGGAAATAACATAATGACTGCCCATATAGCAGCTGCAAACCCCAGACTGGTCCCAAAAAGCAGACGGAACGCCTTTTTCACACGATCGTTGTTTCCAGCTCCATAATTATAGCTGATGATAGGCTGGGCCCCCTGCCCAAGACCGCTCAGAGGCAGAAAAATCATCTGCATTACGCTGCTGAGTATGGTAATGGCAGACACTGCAATATCGCCTCCATATTTATATAAAGACGTGTTATAAGAAATATTAATCAGGCTTTCTGTGCTCTGCATCACGAAGGGTGATATTCCCAGGGCAAGCACTGGCAGTACATATTCTCTATTCATCTGAAGATATTTTTTCTCAATCCTAAGCTGTGTCTTTTCCCCCCGCAGAAAGCGCAGCACCCAGACTGCTGATATCCCTTGGGACAAAATGGTTGCCAGCGCTGCCCCAGACACTCCCAAATGAAATCCAAAAATGAATATGGGGTCTAAGATAATATTTGCGGCTGCTCCAATCAGAATCGTTCCCATTCCAATCAGAGAAAACCCCTGAGTCGTAATGAAACTGTTTAACCCCAGTGAAATCATGACAAAGATGCTTCCACACATATAAATTCTCAGATAACTCCATGCGTAAGGTATCGTATTGTCACTGGCCCCAAACAAATACAGCATATCTTTCCCAAATGCAAGAAATACTATGGTCAATATCAATGCCATTCCCGTCAGCATTACCACGCAGCAGCCCAGTGTTTTTCTTGCACTCTCCAGATCTCCTTTTCCCATATAAATAGCTGCTTTCGGCGCGCCTCCCATTCCCATCAGCGCGCTAAATGCCATTACCAGCAAAATCATCGGCAGACAGAGCCCAATTCCTGTAAGAGCGATTGCTCCTGTGTCCCTGATATGCCCAATATAAATCCTGTCTACGATATTATAAAGCATATTTACAAGCTGTGCCAAAATTGCCGGAAGCGCCAGCTTTAACAGCAATTTTCCTACAGAATCTGTTCCCAGATCCGTTCCCTGTTTTTTCATTTTAATTTCCATCTCTTTTCTTAATTTTTATTGTTTATCAAAAACAAAGCTGTTTACACAACACAAAATCCCGCATAAACAAAATGTCTATGCGGGATATATAGAGGCGACAACCAGATTCGAACTGGTGATCAGGGTGTTGCAGACCCACGCCTTACCACTTGGCTATGTCGCCATACACTTATTATATTCTAGCAAAAACTTTTTGATACGTCAATATCAAAAATGACTCCTACGGGAATCGAACCCGTGTTACCGCCGTGAAAGGGCGATGTCTTAACCGCTTGACCAAGGAGCCTTCTCAATCATCATATCAGCGACATTTGATATAATATCATAACTTTAACAGATTTGCAAGTGTTTTTTATCTTAATTTATAAAATATATAAATATAGCCCAAAAATGTAAATGACATTAGAAGCCCAATTGCGATTAAAATTCTAAAAGAATAATCTTCAAAGCAGGAATTGTCCCACATTATTTTTAATTTTATTTTTGCAATTTTTCTACAATTATAGCTCAGCTATTAATGTAAACTTTTTTTCTATCCAAGTTGACAATCTATCTTTTCTTCCTGTATAGTAATAGCAGAACTTTAAAGTTAACACAGGAGGACGCATATGGAAGAACAACTGGAAAATCTGAAACAAAAAGTATTAAACGGATATCAAATTAACCGCAGGGAAGCACTACAAAAATGCCTTTAGAATTGCTCTGTGCCAGCGCAGATGAAATCCGCCGAAAATTCTGCGGCAGTCAGTTTGACCTCTGCACTATTATCAACGGCAAAAGCGGAAAATGTTCGGAGAACTGTAAGTATTGTGCTCAATCATCTTATTATCAAACAGAAGTGGAAACCTATCCCTTACTTGAGACAGAAGAATTGACAAAGCAGGCGCAATACAATAGAAACCGCGGCGTCCCACGCTATTCTATCGTGACCTCAGGCAGAAAATTAAGTCGTCAGGAAGTAGAACAAGCTTGCGAAAGCATCCGCCTGCTGAAAAAATCTGTAGACATCTCTGTATGCGTTTCTTTCGGACTTCTGGACGAAATTGAATTTCAAATGGTACGAAAAGCGGGAGCCGTACGGGTGCATAATAATCTGGAAACCTCTGCTGGCTATTTTCCCAATGTCTGCACTACCCACACCCAGGCAGATAAAATTGCTGCCATCCAAGCTGCCAAAAAAGCTGGTCTTTCCGTTTGCAGTGGTGGAATTATGGGACTGGGCGAGAGTATGGCAGACCGGATTGATCTTGCATTAACTCTGCGTGAACTAGATATCCAGTCTGTCCCTGTCAATATGCTGAATCCTATTCCCAAAACTCCCTATGAAAACAATCCCAGGCTGACTGAAGATGAGATGTGCCAAATTGTAGCTCTGTTCCGTTTTATTCTTCCTAAATCATTTATCCGGCTGGCTGGAGGGCGAGGGCTTATGAAGGACCAGGGCAGAAAATGCTTTCAATCTGGCGCCAATGCTGCCATTACTGGAGACATGCTGACTACCTCTGGGATTACCATCCAACGAGATATGGAAATGCTGCTGGAACTTGGTTACAAAGTGGCAAAAATATAAATTTTCTGCTTTGGCTCATTGATATTCTTGTTTGATTTTACTCTTTTGTATACTTGGGCTATGCCTTTCCCGCTGTTAGGACAGGCCAGGAACTTGCATCCTTTAGAAACGTGCGCCGCCAGATACGCTAGAAAAGGAGCTGCGCACTTATTGCTAGTGCGTCAGCTCCTTGGTATTATCGCTTATTCCAGCGGGATTTTTACATTATTCAAATACACTGCGTCAATATTATCTACGTTGATAATTTCTGGGAAGTTTATATGATAGGAAAGCCAGTATTCACCATCTCTCGGATCACCGCCTGACCATTCCTCAAAGCATTCACGGATGTCTTCTGCTTTCGTGGCTCCCTGTATTTCTTCTGCATTCAGCAGTTCTCCCTTTCCATTATATACTGGTATTACATCACGTCCTCTGTGGTTTCCTCCTCTGAAAACTGTTCCATCTTTCATCACCACATCCAGCCGCTCAAATGGTCTGTTTTTTATTTCTTCACCATCTAAATTCCTGTCAAACCATCCTTTTTCAAAAAAGATTTTTACGCCGGTTCCTGTAATTTTGGCTTTTTCACTGCAGCCTTCCAAAAAGGAAACATCCATATAACGAGTTTTCATCCTGCCAGTCGTTTCAATGTCAAAGGAACCAATTGCCGGACAGTCGCCTTCATAAATGCACACCTGTAACTTATTCATATCCATAGGTTTACCAGATTTATCATAATTTGATTTCATAACACCATATTCTCGGTAAGAAGTTCTATCTTCACTCCACTCTGTATATGCATTCCCCATGCCTTTTCCAGATTCTACTGAAATACTATAATCGTCAAACATCTGCTCTTCATTCAGAGATGTTCCATCTGTAGATTCCACAAGAACGGTATAAAACAGCTCTGAATTTTCCTTGTCGTACAAATACTGTTCCAGGGTAAATCTCAAGTTTTTATAGGTAAAGGATTCTCCCGATTCCTTTGCCTTTTCCATAAACTCTGTCATTTCTCCCTGATTACTGTTATCAAAGAATGCATGAAACATTTCCCAGGCGTTTTTTCCTGTCTGAGCATAACAGATGCCATTTAAACTCAGTGCAACTGTCAGGAATACGGCAATTACGGCTGCCGCCTGTACTTTTGCCTTCTGCCTGTGCTGTCTGGCCTTGTGTACGGCCTCATCTAGCAGCTTCATTCCTCTGTCTTCCGATAACCTCACATTTTCCATAGCTTCTTCGTAAATATCGTGATTCAGCTTCATGTTTCCCACTCCTTTCCATGTTCTGCTTGATTTTTTCCCTTCCCCGCTGCAGCTGTGTGGAAACTGCACTTTCTGTCCGGCGAAGCAAATGTGCAATCTCATGTACAGAATATTCTTCATAGTAATACAGATGGATTGGCACGCGATACTTCTCTGGCAGTTCCAGAATTGCTTCTCTCAATTCATCAAACACATCGCCTCCATTCTGAAAAGCTTCCTCGCCTCTGTCCCAGTCCTCCAGCCTTACAATGTCTCTGTTCCACTTGATTCTGAGAAAATCCTTACAGACATTGATTGTTGTCCGGATAAACCATGCTTTTTCATGTTCTGCACTCTTAAATTTGGGATTGTGTACCATAAACTTATAAAAGACTTCTTGAAATGCATCCTCTGCCTGGCTCCTGTTTTTGCAATAAGAATATGCCAGCTTAAAGACCGTATCTTTTTGTTTGTGGTAACATTCCACTACTCTTTTCTCGTCTATGCATTTCATACGCTGTACCTCCTATATCAAGAAAACGGATGAGAATACAAAAATATCACAAAAAACCTGTAAATATTGATTTTACGTTGATAAGGAAGTATTTACAACAACTTATCATCAACGCTGACAAACAG
>CAJUCK010000018.1:37788-39713 GCA_910585395.1 uncultured Lachnospiraceae bacterium | reverse complement strand
CTGGAAGGAGGCGCTGGATAAACGCCCAGATATTCATAAAGAAATTACGATAGAGATGGTTCAGTCAATTATGGGTAAGAGCATGTATGACATTGCGGATATTTTGTTTGGTGAGTATGATTTGAATACCAGGCGGGAACTTCTAAATTACTGCTGCCGGGAAGAAAATGATTATATACTCTCCCATGGAGGGCAGCTTTTGGAGGGATTGGAGGAAACCTTAAAATAGCTGAAAGAACAGGGATATCATCTTTTTATTGTCAGCAACTGCCAGGTAGGATATATAGAGGCATTTCTGGAATATCATAACCTTTCCTCATATTTTGATGATTTTGAGAGCTTTGGTGCAACCGGGAAAGAAAAAGGTTATAACATCCGTTTGGTGGCAGAGCGGAATCATCTGCAGCAGGCTGTATATGTAGGCGATACCCAGGGAGATTATCTGTCTGCCACAGAAGCGGGGATAAACTTTATCCATGCCAGGACGGGTTATGGTGTGGTGGAAGAAGAGGTAAAGTTTATCACAAAGCTGCAGGAACTGCCAGGAATGCTGAAAACATTTTTTGCGGATGGTTTCGGGCAGATTGCGCCAAAAGGTGAAATGAAAGGAGAATAATAACATGGAGAAGATTACAAGTTTTACGATTGATCATATTAAAATGGAGCCAGGGGTTTATGTGTCCAGAAAGGATCATGTAGGCGAGGAAGTTATCACCACCTTTGATTTGCGGATGACATCCCCGAATGATGAGCCGGTGATGAATACGGCAGAGGTACATACCATTGAGCATCTTGCGGCAACTTATCTGAGAAATGATAAACAATATAAGGATAAGACAATTTATTTTGGTCCGATGGGATGCAGAACAGGATTTTATCTCTTGCTTGCCGGCGATTATGAGTCCAAAGATGTGGTGGATTTGGTTACTAAAATGTATGAGTTTATCCGGGATTTTAAAGGAGAAGTGCCAGGTGCCAGCGCGAAAGACTGCGGAAATTATCTGGATATGAATCTTGGAATGGCGAATTATCTTGCAGATCGCTATCTGACGCAAGTTTTATATAATATTGATGAATCACATCTGGTGTATCCAGAATAAAGGAGGAAACCATGAAGAAAATAGGAATTATCGGCGCCATGGAACTGGAAGTGGAAGCCTTGAAAGCAAAAATGGATATTCGCAGGACAGAACAAAAAGCCTCCATGGAGTTCCTGGAAGGAACCTTGAACCAGACAGAAGTGGTGATTGTGCGAAGCGGCATTGGAAAGGTAAATGCTGCTCTCTGCACCCAGATTCTCTGTGATTTGTTTGGTGTGAGCCATATCATCAACACAGGGGTGGCGGGCTCTCTGAAAAATGAAATTGACATCGGGGATATCGTAGTTTCCACAGATGCTCTTCACCACGATGTGGATGTCAGGGTGTTTGGCTATCCTCTGGGAGAAGTTCCTCAAGTAGGGCGCCTTGCTTTTCCGGCAGATGAGCATCTTGGAAAGCTTGCAGCATCTTGCTGCAAAGAGGTGAATCCCGATATCACGGTCTATCAGGGAAGAATTGTGAGCGGAGACCAGTTCATCAGTGATAAGAAAGTAAAAGATGAGATTGTAGATAATTTTCAGGGTTTCTGTGTAGAAATGGAGGGAGCTTCTATCGCACATGCAGCTTATTTGAACCATGTGCCCTTCGTGGTGATTCGTGCCATATCTGACAAAGCAGATGACAGTGCAGAAATGGAATATCCTGCATTTGAAAAAGCGGCAGCGGCTCATTCAGCAGCATTGGTAGAGCACATGCTGCCTTTGATATAAAGACGGATCGTAAAATTAATTGGCAGAGGCTGCCGCAGAATATGATTCAGACGAGTATACGGATATATTCCGCCTGAGCTTCATTCTGCAGCAGCCCCTTTATGTATTCTGTAAA
>CAJUCK010000018.1:29262-37778 GCA_910585395.1 uncultured Lachnospiraceae bacterium | reverse complement strand
AGCTTTTCTAATACTTAGAAATCAATTTCTTCGTCATAGAAACATGCTTTCAACAGCTTTTCCATTTCTTCCGGAGTGGGGATTCTGGGGTTTGAACCGGTGCATGCATCGGATATTGCCAGTTTTGCAACCTCTGGAAGCTTATCCATAAATTCTTTTTCATCAATAATGCCGCCTTCATAATCTTTAATGCAGGAGGGAATTTCCAGAGAAGCGTTCATGGATTTTAATTCTGCGATAAGAGCGTCTGTCAGCTCTTCATTGCTGCCGCCTTTTAAACCAATAAAGGAAGCGATTTCGGCATAGCGCGCAGCAGCATCTGGATTTTGCGC
The DNA here is from genome assembly GCA_910585395.1 of uncultured Lachnospiraceae bacterium. Classification (GTDB taxonomy): domain Bacteria; phylum Bacillota; class Clostridia; order Lachnospirales; family Lachnospiraceae; genus Petralouisia. Next base: position 37,446 of record CAJUCK010000018.1, on the reverse strand, counting down.
ATTATATTTGATAACTTTTGGAAGGTACATTGCATTTGCACAGCCATGAACAATATGTCCTCCACTGTAAGCGGCGCCTGTCTTATGAGCCATAGAGTGGACAATTCCGAGCAGTGCATTGGAAAATGCCATTCCAGCCAGACACTGTGCGTTATGCATACGGTCGCGCGCCTCCATATCACCGTCAAAGGAATCCTTTAAATCACGGTGAATCATTTTGATCGCATGAAGCGCCAGAGGATCCGTGTAATCACAATGAAGTGTGGAAACATAGGCCTCAATGGCGTGGGTCATAGCATCCATGCCAGTGTGTGCAGTGAGCTTTTTCGGCATGGTCTCAGCAAGATCTGGATCCACAATGGCAACGTCCGGCGTGATATTGAAATCAGCGAGGGGATACTTAATACCTTTGGCATAATCAGTGATAACAGAAAATGCAGTAACCTCTGTAGCTGTTCCGGAAGTTGAGGGGATGGCACAGAATTTTGCTTTTGTTCTCAGGGTTGGAAAATTAAATGGTGTGATGAGATCCTCAAAGGTTGTCTCAGGGTATTCATAAAATGCCCACATCGCCTTGGCAGCATCAATTGGAGAACCGCCGCCCATGGAAATAATCCAGTCAGGTTCAAATTCACGCATTTTTTCAGCGCCTTTCATCACAGTTTCTACACTGGGATCGGGTTCTACATTTTCAAACAGTGCAACCTCCATACCTGCTTCTTCCAGATAACCGACTGCGCGGTCCAGAAAACCAAACCGGCGCATGGAACCGCCGCCCACTACAATAATTGCTTTCTTTCCAGTCAGGTTCTTCAGCTCTTCCAGAGAACCTTTCCCGTGATATAAATCTCTTGGTAATGTAAAACGTGCCATAAAGACCTCCTTAAACATAATTATTCTTAAATTCCTTTATCGCAATATTATCATCAAATTGCATAAAAGTCAATGAGAGATCATGCAAATAATAAGTAAATTATACAAAAACAAGCAAATGTTTTTTTAATAATTTCTTAAATCAAGAAAAATTCCATTGTTTCTCTGGATTTCCTGTGCTATAATGCAGTTTGTCAGTGCGTATAATAGAGAGTAAAAGTATCAGCAGAAGGTGATAGGTTAAGTTATGAGAGAGAAAATAAAAGAATTTTTGTTTCGTTATCGGCATGGATGGATATTATCATATTTTTTGATATATGCCTTGTGGTTTGCTTATCTGGAACAGACAGTGACCAGGAGGTTTCATGTTATCCATATGGCAGTTGATGATTATATCCCTTTTGTTGAGATTTTTATCGTGCCATATCTGATGTGGTTTGGCTATGTGGCGCTTGCCGTTGTCTGGTTCTTTTTCAAGGATGTTCAGGATTATTATAAATTGTGTATTTTTCTGTTTGCGGGCATGACGGTATTTCTGGTGGTTTCCACAGTATATCCACATGGACATTATCTCCGCCCCAGGGTATTTGAAAGAGATAATATCTTTATTTCTATGGTACAGGGATTGTATATGGTGGATACACCAACAAATTTATTTCCAAGTATTCATGTTTACAATTCTATCGGAGTTCATCTGGCAGTAATGCACAGTGATCAGCTTAAAGAGAAAAAATGGCTTAAAAGAGGTTCGTTCCTTCTGATGAGTTCTATCATTGCTTCCACGATGTTCTTAAAACAGCATTCTGTGTTTGATGTGATTACTGGATGCATTGCAGCCATTGTAATGTATACGTTGGTATACGCAAGAGAATGGCAGATCAGCAGAAGGGGTGTTTACAGAAGAAGAGAAGAAATATCAGGAATCAGATAAAAGAATGATATGGGATATATTGTTTCAAAAGAAAGTTTTTGAAGATAATAAAAAAGGGCTGCTGTGACAGCCCTTTCCTAATGTTGAGACAGAAAAAATCGGGGTAACAGGATTCGAACCTGCGACCTCACGGCCCCCAGCCGTGCGCTCTAGCCAAGCTGAGCCATACCCCGAAACAAATGATATTTTACCATAGAAAAATAACAATGTCAACTGTAAAATATTGATAGTTATAAATAATTTGACTTTACGTGAAATAGAATTATAATGATAGAGAACTACAGAAAAAGAAGGGTTGAAATGAAATATGAATACGGCAAAGATGAAAGAGAATAAAAAGCTTAAGAATTGGATGATTGCGGGAGGGATTCTTGGGTTTTTTCTACTATATTTAGGATCAGCATTTTTTTTCAGTTTTCATTTTTTTCCGGGAACTACAATCAATGGAGTGGATGTGTCTGGAAAAAATGTGGAGGCAGTAAAGAGGCACGTTACACAGGAGGTAAAAAATTATAAGATAAAAGTAGAAGCACGGGAAGATAAAGTAGAGGTTCTTACGGGAAGTGAGATTAAGTTAAAACCAATATTTGACGGAACTCTTCAAAAAGAACTGCAGAAGCAGAACTGTTTTGCATGGCCCAAAGGATTGTTTCAAAAAAAGAAAATTGAGATGGGGACCATGGTATACTATGACAAGGAAGCTTTGAAGAAAAAGGTGAAGGAATGGGATATTCTGGATGAAGACCAGATGAAAAAACCTCAAAATGCTGTTATATCTGAATATATCAAAGGAGAAGGGTATAAGATAATCCCAGAACAGGAGGGAACTACCGTTAAGACAGAGAAGTTTCTTGGACTTCTCAGAAGAGCAGTGTTAAAACTTCAGAATACTTTTTCTCTGGAAGAAGAAAAGTGTTATGCGAAGCCAAGCAGGACAAAAAATTCTAAAAAGCTGAAAAAGCTCTTGAAGAATATGAACAAGTATGCGGGGGCGTCGATTACATATCAATTTGGTGAAGAACAGGTAGTTTTGGATGGAGAGACGATTAGTCAGTGGATTACTGTTAATAAGCAAAAAGAGGCGGAACTGTCACAGGAGCAGATTGCAGCTTATGTGAGCCAGATGGCAGAAGCATGGGATACTAAGGGAAAGCCTAAAAAACTCAATACTTCATATCAAGTAGAGGTAATGGTAGATGGAGGCGATTATGGATGGCAGATGGATCAGGAAAAAGAGACAGAGATTCTCACAAAACTGATTCAGGATGGAGAGACTGTCACCAGAGAACCAGAATATTCCAAGTCTGCAAGCGCCCACGGTGAGATAGATTATGGGAATACATATGTAGAAGTTAATCTGGGTGCGCAGCATTTATTTTATTATAAAGATGGCCAGATGATTCTGGAAACTGATTTTGTATCAGGAAATGAGGCAAAAAACTGGGATACTCCTGAGGGAGCCTATGGATTGTACTATAAAGAACGTAACCGTACCTTGAGAGGGGAAGGATATGCTACGCCGGTATCTTATTGGATGCCGTTTAATGGAGGCGTGGGATTCCATGATGCTAAGTGGAGGGGAAGTTTTGGAGGAAGCCGCTATAAGCGAAATGGATCTCATGGCTGTGTCAATCTTCCGTACAGTGCAGCAAAAATGTTGTATGAGAATATTGAAGCTGGATGTCCCGTTCTGGTGTATAACCTGCCGGAAGCAGAGATTATAGCGGCACAGAATAAAGCAGAGGAGGATAAAAATTCTGCTGTCGGGAACGGAGGTTGAATGAAGCGATGGAGCAGTCAAATGAAAAAAAGCTCACTATTTCAGACGTAGCGGAGGCTCTTGGGGTCTCAAAATCAACGGTGTCCAGAGCAATATCCGGGAAAGGAAGGATAGGAAAATCCACCAGAGAAAGGGTGCTGGATTATATAGAGAAACATAATTACAAACCCAATGTCCTTGCAAAAGGGCTGGCGCAGTTAAAAACATATAACATAGGAGTGATGCTGCCAGAGGATTATACTGTGGTAGATCTTCCTTTTTTCCAAACCTGTCTGATTGGAATCGAGGAGACTGCAATCAGTATGGACTATGATATTCTTCTGATTATGAGCAGAGAGGGTGAGTGTGTCCAGCTGGAGCGGATGGTTGAAAATCATAAGGTGGACGGTATGGTTCTGATGCGGACTTTTACCAAAGATATGCATATTGAATATCTGAAATCTCAGGGAATTCCTTTTGTCACAGTGGGGAGCACCCATTATAAAGATGTGGTTCAGATAGACAATGATCATCGGAGCGCCTGCCGGGAATTGATTTCTATTCTGCTGATGAAAGATATGAAGCGTATTGGACTGATTGGGGGCATTGAATCTCATGTGGTGACACAGAACCGGCTCAAGGGATATCTTGAAGCACATGAGCAGGCAGGGATTTTAATAGATCAGGATATTGTTTTTGTCAATATGGAAAAAGAAGTGATGATTGAACGTGCAGTGGAAAAGCTTCTGGAAGAACAGGTGGACTGCGTTGCGTGTCTGGATGACGCTGTCTGTATGCATGTTCTGAACAAACTGCACAAAGAACAGATTTCCATTCCAGAACAGATAAAGGTAGTATCTTTTTATGATAGTTCTATACTGGAGCATAATCTTCCCACGATAACTTCACTGTCTTTTAATGCCAGAGAACTTGGGATGGTTGCGTGCAAAACCCTGCTGGAGCTTATTGAGGGCAACACAGTGAAACAGAAGACCTTGCTGGGATATGAGGTGATCCTCAAGGAATCAACAAAATAAAAAACAGAATTTTGTAGAAAAAAGTAAATAAAAGCATAAAAACAACAGGGTGCCAATAGAAAAAGTTTGGCACCTTAATTCACATAAGAGGAAAGGAAAGTTTAGTAAAAAGACAAGGTAAAACAAAGTAAATAACATTGGTAAAATTACCCATGAATTCAGTAAAAGGAATGAAAATGCTAAAAATATTGATTTTATAGGGAATGGAAGCCTTTTTGATAGAAATAAGGGCAGAGAGCTTTTTACATTTTTCTGTGAGAATATAAAAGAACAACCGATTGCGCAAATGAAAAATATGGTAATAATGACGAAAAGTTATTAGATAGAATATACAAAAAAGTGAATAAAAAACTAGAAAGTGTTGACATTGACATCAAATCTTTTATTTGGTAAACTAATTGTATAGAACAACCGATTGCGCAAAAATGCGCATTTGTTGTTCTAAATAAAAGTTTTTCACGGGAGGGAAACGAAGATGAAGAGAAAAATCTTAAGCGCATTGCTCTGCGTGGCAATGACAGCAACTATGTTGGCTGGATGTGGAGACAAAGCAGATGACAGCAGTAATTCAGGAAGCGACACTCAGCAGGAAGCAGCTGACGATGCAGGCGACGACAAGCAGGAAGCAGCTGATGATGCAGAGGGCAGCGACAGTGAAGCCAGCGACAGTGAAGGCGGCGGAAACAAGCTGACAGTATGGTGCTGGGACCCAGCATTCAATATCAATGCGATGGAGAAAGCTGGAGAAGTTTATCAGAAAGATCATCCAGACTTTACAGTGGAAGTAATCGAGACGCCTTGGGATGACATTCAGGCAAAACTGACAACAGCAGCAACTGGCGGACAGCTTGATACTCTGCCTGATATTATGCTGATGCAGGACAATGCGTTCCATGTTATTTCCTATCCAGAGGCATTTGTTGATTTGACAGACAGCGGTATTGATTTCAGCCAGTTCGGTGAAGCTAAGACAGCTTATTCTGTTATTGACGGCAAGAACTATGGCGTTCCTTTTGATAACGGCGCTGTAATCGCTGCTTACAGAACAGACGTTTTGGAGCAGGCTGGATTCACGATTGATGATTTTACAGATATTACATGGGATGAGTACATTGAAAAAGGCAAGGTTGTTCTTGAGAAGACTGGCAAACCTTTATTGTCCTGCCAGGCTGGCGAATCTGACGTTATCATGATGATGCTGCAGTCCTGCGGTTCTTCTCTGTTTGATGATAAAGGAAACCCTGCAATGGCTGATAATGCAGAATTGAAGAAAGTTATGGAAACTTATGTGGCATTGAAGGAAGCTGGCGTATTAGTAGAAGTTAACGACTGGGATCAGTACATTTCTACTATGACAACTGAGACAGTAGCTGGTACCATTAATGGATGCTGGATTATGGCTTCTATCAAAACAGCAGCTGACCAGAGCGGAAAATGGGCTATCACCAATATGCCGAAACTTGTAGATGTAGAGAACGCAACAAACTTCTCTAACAACGGCGGCTCCTCTTGGGCAATCACAAGCAACTGCCAGAACGTAGATTTAGCAAAAGATTTCCTGGCCAGCACGTTTGCAGGAAGCATTGAACTTTATGAAAACATTATTGAATCCGGCGCTATCGCAACTTATCTGCCAGCTGGCGATTCAGACGTATACAGCAAAGCTGATGATTTCTTCGGTGGTGACGCTGTATCCGCTAAAATTGTAGAGTATGCAGGAAAATGACCAAGCAACAACACAGGTTTATATTATTACGAAGCAAGAAACGCTGTAGCAGCAGCTATTCAGAATGTAGTACAGGGCTCAAAAGTTGATGATGAGCTGAAAGAAGCACAGAACACAGTAGAATTCAATATGGAGCAGTAATAAAAGTGTAAAATCACGAAAAACAGTTCGGGGGACAGCTTGAAGGCTGATCCCCCGGCTGAACTAAAGGGGGCACAGATGTGAGCCAGACAACGGGAGCCAAAAAAAAGAAAATGTCATTAGAAAAAAGGCATAATCTGACAGGCTGGATATTTTTGACACCTGCGACTCTTATGATCGCGGTTATGAGTTTTTGGCCTATGATTCAGGCGTTCATCCTGTCATTTCAGACAGGTATGGCTAATAAATTGAAATTTAGCGGATTTACTAATTACATCCGAATGTTTCAGGATAAAATCTTTATGCAGTCCTTGGGCAATACGTTTCTTTATCTGATAATTCAGGTGCCAATTATGCTGATTCTGGCATTGATACTGGCATCTATGCTGAATAATAAGAATCTCCGGTGCAAAGGTTTGTTCCGTACCGCAATTTTCCTTCCATGTGCAACGTCATTGGTTTCTTATGCGATTATTTTCCGTTCTCTGTTTGGAGTAGATGGATTTATCAATTCAGTATTATTAAAGTTGGGAATTTTGAATACAGGGTATAATTTCCTGGGGAATGCTACCAGTGCGAAAATAGTTATCATTATTGCATTGGTTTGGAGATGGACCGGATATAATATGGTATTCTATCTGTCCGGTTTACAAAACATAGAATATTCTGTGTATGAGGCAGCTAAGATTGACGGTGCAAGTCCTTTGCAGACTTTCTTTAAAATTACAGTTCCACTGTTGAAACCAACCATTCTTCTGACAACGATTATGTCTACCAATGGAACACTGCAGCTGTTTGATGAGTCTGTAAACTTGACAAAGGGCGGACCTGCATATGCGACAATCACTATGTCTCATTACATTTATGATCAATCATTTAAACAAGTGCCAAAATTTGGGTACTCGGCAGCGATGTCTTTCCTGATCTTTATTCTGGTAGCCATCCTGGCGTTTATACAGATGAAAGTAGGTGACAAGCGTGACTAAGACAAGAAGAGCAAATGCGTTGATGTATGTTGTGTTGACTATTGTATCACTGATTTCTGTATTTCCGCTTTATTGGATGATAATCAGTGCTACCAACAAGAGCGTAGATGTCAGCAGAGGAACGATGCTTCCGGGAACTGCTTTTTTTGATAACTGGAAATCATTATTTGCACAGTCGCCGGTGCCAGAAGCTATGTTAAATTCTTTTAAATATGCTTTGATTTTAACATTCTGCGCCTTGGTGGTCTGTTCTCTGGCCGGATATGGGTTTGAGATCTATCACGATAAAGGAAAAGATGCAGTAATGTCCATTCTGCTTCTTGCCATGATGGTGCCTTTTGTGGCAACTTTAGTACCCTTATTCCGGATGTTTTCAGCAGCAAAATTGTTAGATACTACAGTGGCTTTTATTTTACCGACAGTATCTACGCCGTTTCTGATTATGATGTTCCGGCAGAGCGCCAGAAGCTTTCCGCATGATATTATTGAGGCGGCCAGGATTGATGGTTTGAACGAAATACAGATATTTTTCCGCATGTTTTTCCCGACGATGCGTTCTACGTATGCAGCGGCAATGACAATTACGTTTATGAACGCATGGAATAACTATTTGTGGCCAAAAGTAATCATGACAAGTGATGACAGCATTACCATGCCTATGCTGGTAGCAAACCTGACAGAAGGCTATGTTACGGATTACGGTGTATTGATGTTAGCCGTTTTGCTGTGCA
>CAJUCK010000018.1:27067-29252 GCA_910585395.1 uncultured Lachnospiraceae bacterium | reverse complement strand
CCCACTGTAATCATCTTCTTCTTACTGCAGAAGAGTTTTGCAGAAGGTATCACAGGAGCAGTAAAATAGTGAATGTAATATTTATGAAGTGGCAGCGCTTTTACGAGTGCTGCCATACTAATGTATAAAGAAAGAAAACAGTCTGCATGATTTACATATTAATGTAAGGCTGGATATGATACAAAAATAATCTCTGGAGGTAATATATGTCAAAATTTGATTATGAAAAGGTAAAAAACCCTCTTATATTTGCAGAAAACCGTGTGGAAGCCCATTCTGACCACGTTTGTTATGCATCAATGGAGGAATGGGAAGATGGGAACACCAGCTTTCGATATTCTCTGGATGGACTTTGGAAGTTTTCTTATGGAAAAAATTATCAGTCTGCCGTCCAGGGATTCGAGGCAATGGAGTATGACTGCAGATCCTGGGATGATATCAGAGTTCCAGCGCACATCCAGATGGAGGGATATGATATTCCGCATTATGCAAATACACAGTATCCCTGGGATGGAAGGGAAGAGATTGAGCCAGGGGAAATTCCATCTTTTTTTAATCCTGTGGCAAGTTATGTAAAATATTTTTCTGTGCCAGACCATATGCAGGACAAGCCTCTATTCATTTCTTTTCAGGGTGTGGAGAGCGGTATGGCGTTATGGCTGAATGGAATCTATGTGGGTTACAGCGAGGACAGTTTTACTCCTTCTGAATTTGAATTAACTCCTTACCTAAGGGAAGGTGAAAATAAATTGGCAGTCCAGGTTTTTAAATGGACAGCTTCAAGCTGGTGTGAGGATCAAGATTTTTACCGTTTTTCCGGTATTTATCGGAATGTGTATCTTTATACTGTGCCAAAGACGCATGTGCAGGATATCCAGATTCAGACTCTGCTGGATGACCAGTATGAAAATGCAGAATTGAAAATTCAAATAAGGGGAACTGGAAAAGGAAACGTTTCCATGAAACTTAGAGACAGTGAGGGGATTGCAGCACAGCAAAAGCAGGATATGGCGGAGGAATTTACAGTAACCATTCCGCTGGAAAAGCCTATGCTTTGGAGTGCAGAAGAACCAAATTTGTATGAACTTCTGGTAGAAATAACAGATGAAACCGGAAAGATACAGGAAGTGTTTTCACAGATGGTGGGATTCCGCCGATTTGAGATGATTGACAACCTTATGTGCATTAATGGAAAGCGGATTGTGTTTAAAGGGGTCAACCGCCATGAATTCAGCTCTAAACGGGGCCGTGTAATAGATGAAGAAGAACTTCTCAAAGATATTATTACTATGAAACGAAATAATATCAATGCAGTTCGTACCTGCCATTATCCAGACGATACCAGAATCTATGATCTCTGTGACAGATATGGGCTTTATATGATTGCGGAATGCAATATGGAGAGCCATGGGAGCTGGGAGCCTATTCTGCGGGGCGAGATTGAAAAAGAAACAATTGTTCCTGGAAACCGCAAGGAATGGCAGCCTATGATGCTGGACCGTGTGAATTCCTGTTACCAGAGAGATAAAAATCATCCAGCAATATTAATCTGGTCCTGTGGGAATGAATCTTACGGCGGGGATGTGATTTTTGAGATGTCTCAGCTGTTCCGCAGATTGGATGATACCCGGCTGGTGCATTATGAGGGCGTGTTCCAAGACAGGACTCACAATGATACCAGCGATATGGAGAGCCAGATGTATCCTTCTGTACAGAGTATTCAGGAATTTCTGGAGAAAGACAGAAGCAAACCTTTTATCTGCTGTGAATATACGCATGCCATGGGAAATTCCTGCGGAGCCATGCACAAATACACGGATTTGACGGATACAGAACCTTTGTACCAGGGTGGATTTATCTGGGATTATATTGATCAGTCTATTGAGAAAAAAGATCGTTATGGCAGGAAATTTCAGGCTTATGGCGGAGATTTTGGTGAGCGTCCCACAGATTATAATTTTAGTGGCAACGGGATTGTCTATGGCGGGGAACGTGATGAATCACCAAAGATGCAGGAAGTAAAATATAATTATCAGAATATTACAGCAGAAATATCCAGGGAAAAAGTGCTCATTAAAAATAAAAATTTATTTGTCAATACCGATTCATATGAATGTGTGGTATTATTAAATAAGAATGGAATTTGTCTAGATGAGAGCAAGATGGTTACCTGCGTAAAACCTCT
>CAJUCK010000018.1:26362-27057 GCA_910585395.1 uncultured Lachnospiraceae bacterium | reverse complement strand
ATATGATCTGCCAGTTCAGATTCCTGAGAAGCCAGGGGAATATGCAGTGACAGTATCATTTCGTTTGAAAGAAGATACAGACTGGGCCTTGGCTGGACATGAAATAGCTTTTGGGCAGAGTATATTTGAGGTGAAAGAGGACTCTAAACCTATCACAGAGGAATTTACCCTTATTCAGGGAAAATGGAATATCGGTGTTCGCGGTATGCACTTTGAATGTATGTTCAGCAAATTGAAATCTGGATTGGTATCATATCGTTACGGAGGCAGAGAACTGATTGAGAAAATACCAATGCCCAATTTCTGGCGTGCTCCGGTGGACAATGATGATGGGAATAAGATGCAGTTTCGGTATGCTCAGTGGAAACTTGCCAGTATGTACTTGGGAAAAGACGAAGAACACAAAGAGAACCCAAGCGTGGAGCAGAAGGAACATAGCGTAGTAATTACTTATTATTATGTGATGCCGACTGTTCCAGTCAGCAGATGCAGTCTTGCCTATGAAGTGTTCGGAGACGGAACAATTGCTGTTACCCTTTGTTATGATCCGGTGAAGGAACTCAAAGATATGCCGGAGTTTGGCGTTCTCTTTAAGTTTAATGCGGACTATGAAAATGTGGAATGGTATGGTGATGGAGAAGCAGAGACTTACGCAGACCGCAGAAATGGTGCGAAGCTTGGCATATATCACAATA
>CAJUCK010000018.1:2579-26352 GCA_910585395.1 uncultured Lachnospiraceae bacterium | reverse complement strand
AAAGTATCTGGTGCCTCAAGAATGTGGAAATAAGACGGGTGTGCGTTGGGCTCAGATTACAGACAGCACAGGGAAGGGCATACGGTTTCATGGCAGCCAATTTAACTTTTCTGCCCTGCCCTATACGCCGCATGAACTGGAAAATGCCATGCATCCTTATGAGCTGCCAGAAGTACATTATACAGTGGTACGTGTGTCTATGCAGCAGATGGGCGTGGGAGGAGATGACAGCTGGATGTCAGAAGTGCATCCAGAGTACCTGATTGATGTAAGTAAACCCTTGAAATTTACATTTAGTTTCAAAGGACTCGTTTGATTTTCACATATCAGGATGAAAAGGAGGAAATATATGGATAAATTTATAGTGAATATTATCCACCGTCCAGAGATGGTGCCAGAGTATGCAGAGAAAGTAACTGGGCATGGCAAGGCGGAGGATATTGGAAGGAAAGCGCTGTTGACGGAGTCACTTGATATTTTTAAGACGCAGCAGCGCCTGGCACACGAAAATGGATTGAAAACTACCATACAGATGACTTATGCCAGTCTGTTTAATGAGGAAGCGGTGGAACTTGCCAAGGCAGACCACGAAAAATATGGAGACGAGATTGCTCTTTCTCTGCTGGGGCTTCCCTGTAAGGAGTTTCGGGATAAATATAAAACAAAAGATTTTTGTATCTGGATGTTTTCTATGGAAGATAAAAAATCTATCGTAGACGATATTTTTGCAAAATTTCGGGATATTTTTGGTTTTTATCCTGAATCTACAGGTTCCTATTACATGGACGCAGACCTGACAAATTATATCAAGGGAAAATATCCTTCGGTTAAATGTGCAGTGGCCACCTGCTGGGAAGAGGGTCCTAAAGCATATCATACTTGTAATAATTCCTGGTATACATTGTTTGACGGCGGTCCATGGGCGCCCTGGATTCCATCTAAACAGAATACGCACGCACCTGCTGCCAATGAAGAAGAAGACAGTGGAATAGTGGCAATTCCGCATTTGTCCAGAGATTTGATTGCCTGCTATGACGGGAATGGTTCTAATTTCGGAACTCATCCACAAAATGTGCTTCGAGGCATGATTTATGACAGTAAGACATGGGAATATCCCTATATGTATAATTTGATTGACCAGTACCGTTCTCTGGAGAAATATAATAATGGTTATGCCTATAACATGATGTTTGTAGGACCTGCATGGATGAATAAAATGGGGCGATGGGAAGCGCCATATGAGCTGCTGGAGAAATCTTATTCGGATGGCTGCGCTTACTATGGTAAACTGAAAAAAGAAGGCAAGCTGGTGGACATGACCATGTCAGAGTTTGCAGATTATTATCGTAAAAAGAAAAGCTATACAGAACCAGAATGTGCTTTATGGAGAGATATTTTGTATGGTTCTGACAAACAGCTCTTCTGGTACTGCGATCCTTATATGAGAACATGTGTTAACATGGATCAGGGAGGCGCCATTGTAGATTTAAGGCCATACGCAGCGAAACTCGAATGGCCAGTGGGAATAGGAACCAAACATGTACAGGATGCTTCCTATCCTTTCCTGATTCAGGAGAAATACCGTGCTGGCTATTTTACTCATTATGCAGGAGAAGGAACGGTAAGAAGCGCCAAGCTGTCCTACCAAGGGGAAGAGGTGGATCTCTGTCTCTGCCGTACCAAGGCACATTTTTCACAGGAAGGAAATACCAGAATCCTTACATTAGATCCAGTGGATATTGAGTTCTATGATCTCACTGTGAAGCTGCAGACAAAAATTTATTTTGAAGAGGGAAGCTCTAGGATCAAGATCGAGAGAAATATTCTTGAGATGAGTAATCCAAAAGCAAAGGTGGAATTGAATGAATATATGGTGGCATGTTATGGTACTACAGAATATCCAGAGGACATGACCGGCATTACTCTGAAATGTACTGGTGCAGAAGAAAAGAGTATTACTTATGAGTATCGGTGCAGGGAAGAGCAGCTTGCAGGGGCGGATGCGGTCAGCGCAGTAATTCCTGCCATTGAAACAAAGGTATCTATGACAGCTTCAGATAAAGAAGCAGTGGGATATATCAGAGAAGGATATGCGTTTTCACCCATGTTTACGTTAGGCTATACCAAAACAATCTCAGATAAGGAGGTGTTTGCAACATGGCTCAATCTGGAAAAGGCAAATTAAATTACAGATGTCCCTCATGCTTTATGCGGGATTTAGATATTGATATGTTTTATGATAAGGAGAAGGATGAATTTTATTGTATACGCTGTCAGTATACGGGAGACGAGAAGGACGTTCTTGAGAAAAATGAGATGGTTCGTTTTCGTTACGGCGCAATGGCAAAGCGTATTACCAAGTTTGATTTTGACTGACAACAAAATCACATTCAAAGGAAAAAGAGGTAGAGGGTTATGGGAAAGATATCAGAAAAAATAAAATTTATTAAGGGAATGGATGTTTCTACACTTTTGGAGCTGGAATCGCTGGGGGCTAAATTCCTGGACGCTGACGGTGATGAGAGAGACGTACTGTCTATTTTGCAGGAATATGGTACGAATGCCATAAGAATTCGGCTCTGGAATCATCCGTATTCTCAAGAGGGAGAACCTTATGGGGGCGGTACAAACGATATGAATTCTGTGATTACTCTGGCAAAGCGTGTTCGTGAGCGGGGCATGTATATTCTGCTGGATGTACATTACAGTGATTTCTGGGCAGATCCTGGTAAGCAGATTAAACCCAAGGCATGGGCAGATTTTACGGGAAAACGCCTGGAATATGCGGTGTATGATTATACTCTTGCCATGCTGAGAAATTTCAGGACAGAGGGTGTATTTCCAGATATGATTCAGATAGGAAATGAATTGTCCAACGGCTTATTATGGCCGGATGGGAAGCGCCCAAATTATGAGAATATTGCCTGGTTTGTCAATGCAGGAATCCGGGCAGTGCGGGCAGTAGACCGAAATATGCCAATTATGATCCATTTAGATAACGGAGGCAATAATGCGCTGTATCGGGAATGGTTTGACAGTTATTTTGAAAATGACGGTTTGGATTTTGATATTATTGGTTTGTCCTATTATCCTTTCTGGCATGGTTCTCTGAAAGATCTGGAAAATAATATGCAGGATCTGGCGCAGCGCTACGGCAAAGAGCTGATTGTAGCAGAGGTATCCATGGGCTATACGATGGAGGATTATGCCAAATATGAAAATCTCAAACAAGGAGAGCGCAAAGGCATGGCGACCAAGCCGTCTCTGGTAAAGAAAATCGAATATCCTATGACAAAAAAGGGGCAGGCGGACTTTATGGAAGATTTGATGAAGCGGATTGCCGGAGTGCCCAAAGGATTGGGCAGAGGATTTTTCTATTGGGAACCAGCATGGATTCCAGTGCCAGGAAGCGGCTGGGCTACAGAGGCATCCTTGAAATATATGAAAGATCCAGGTCCATGCGGCAATGAATGGGCAAATCAGGCGTTGTTTGATTATGAGGGAAGACCTCTTCCAGCATTGGATGTGATTAAAAAGTTCAAAAATTGAATCTATATATAAAAGAGCGTACAGAAATGTACCTCTTTTTTTTTTCAATTATTCGTGATAGAATGGAAAAGAATTGTTTGAAAAATGACAGAAAGAGGATGATGAGATGATTTCAAAGAAAATGCAGGAGGCAGTGGCAAACAGCTCGGCAATTCGCGCCATGTTTCTGGAAGGAAAAGAAATGGCGGCGAAAGTTGGGGCGGAGAACGTATATGATTTCAGTCTGGGAAACCCGATGACGCCTGTTCCAGCAGAATACAATCAGGCGATCATAGATGCGGTTGAAAATGAGAATTCTCTGGAACTTCATGGCTATATGGATAACGCAGGATATCCGGAAACCAGGAAAGTGGTGGCAGATAATCTTAATAAACGGTTTGAAACAGAGTTTGAAGGGAAACATATTGTTATGACAGTGGGGGCTGCAGGAGCGCTGAATGTAGTGTTTAAGACGATTTTAGATCCAGGAGATGAGGTGCTTGCACTGGCGCCTTATTTTGGTGAATACCGGGGATATGTGGCAAATCATCAGGGGATTTTAAAAGAAGTAACACCAAATACTGCTGACTTTCAGCCAGACTTTCAAGATTTTGAGCAGAAAATCACTGAAAAAACTTGTGCTGTGATTATCAACAATCCGGTGAATCCCACAGGGGTTGTCTATTCAGAGGAAACGATTCAGAAAATGGCAGAAATTCTGGAGAAAAAGCAGAAAGAGTATCAGCGAGAGATATATATGGTTTCTGATGAGCCTTACCGTGAGCTGGTTTACGATGGAAATCAAGTTCCATTTTTGACAAAATATTATAAAAATACTTTTGTGACATATTCTTTCAGTAAGTCCCTTTCCATTCCGGGAGAGAGAATCGGATACATTGCAGTCTGTCCGCAGATGACTGATTGTGAACAAGTATGCAGCGGGTTATCTGTGGCAACCAGGGTGCTGGGATTTGTCAATGCTCCGTCACTGATGCAGAAAGCTTTGGTAAAGGCCATTGATTCGACTACTGATGTGGCGTATTATGACAGGAACCGGAAACTGATTTATGATAAATTGACAGAGCTTGGTTTTCAGTGCATAAAGCCTCAGGGGGCGTTTTATCTGTTTATCAAATCTCCAGAAGCTGAAGAGAAAAAGTTTGTGGAGGAAGCTAAGAAATACCATATCCTTCTGGTGGGAGGCGCTACCTTTGCATGTCCAGGTTTTGTACGTCTTGCCTATTGCGTTTCTTATGAAATGATAAAGCGTTCTCTTCCGGCTTTTGAAAAATTGGCGCAGGCATACGGATTGGTAAAAGAAAAAAAGTAGAAGACAGCCAGGAGGTATCATATGGCAGCGTGGGAAAAAAATGTGCGGAGAGTCATTCCTTATACACCTGGGGAACAGCCTGTCCGTTCTGATATTATTAAATTAAATACTAATGAAAATCCATATCCGCCGTCACCAGAAGCGCTGAAAGTTTTGCAGAATATGGAGGGTCAGATTCTCAGAAAATATCCCGATCCTGCTGCAGAGGAACTGATACAGGAGCTTGCGGGATACTACAGAGTAAATCCTCAGCAGGTTTTTGTGGGGGTGGGATCTGATGATGTGCTGGCAATGAGTTTTCTCACCTTTTTCAACGGGAAGAAGCCGATTCTGTTTCCAGATATTACGTATTCCTTTTATGATGTATGGGCAGATTTGTTCCGAATTCCCTATGAGCGGCAGCCTTTGAACGATAAGTTTGAAATCTGTACAGAAGATTATAAAAAAGACTGCGGGGGTATTGTGATTCCCAATCCCAATGCGCCTACCGGGGTGGAAAAAGACTTGTCAGAGTTAGAAGAAATTATTGCTGCAAATCAGGATGTAATTGTGATTATTGATGAGGCATATATTGATTTTGGAGGTGAATCGGCAATAAAACTGTTGTCTGAATATGATAATCTGCTTGTGGTCCAGACGTTTTCCAAATCCAGAAGTCTGGCCGGAATGAGGATTGGTTATGCATTTGGGAATGAAAAGCTGATAAAATACTTAAATGATGCCAAGTATTCTTTTAATTCTTACACGATGAATACAGTTACCGTTGCCATGGGAGCAGCATCAGTAAGAGATGAGGCGTATTTCAGGGAAACCATTGATAAAATCATTTTCACAAGAGAGTGGACCAAGAAGGAGCTGGCCAGGCTGGGGTTTGTTTTTCCAGATTCCAGCAGTAATTTTATATTTGCAAGCCATTCCAAATGTCCAGCAGTAAAGATATTTGAGGCATTAAAATCACAGGGAATCTATGTGAGATATTTTGATAAACCGAGGATAGACAATTATTTGCGGATAACCATTGGTACCGATCAGGAGATGAAAATACTGATAGAATTTTTAAAACAATATTTAGGAGAGAATGTATGATTAAAATGATTTTAAAGGGCGTGATGATGGGAGTGGCAAATATCATTCCTGGAGTCAGCGGCGGAACTATGGCGGTCTCTATGGGCATCTATGATAAAATGATCCATGCGGCGACTCATCTGTTTTCTGAGTTTAAAAAGAGTATGAAGATTCTGATCCCTATTGTGATTGGTATGGCGCTGGGAATTGTGGTTCTGGCCCGGATTATAGAGTTTATGTTTGCCAAAGTGCCTTTTCAGATGAATCTTTTGTTTATCGGACTGATTGTGGGAGGACTTCCTGCAATTGCAGGAAAGGTAAAGGGCAAAACCATCCGTCTCAGCCATATCCTTGCCTTTTTACTGTTTTTTGCATTGGTGGCGGGGCTTGCTCTGCTGGGAGAACAGGAAGGTGCTGCAGCCGATTTAAGTTTTAGCCTGGTAAATGTTCTTAAAATATTTGGGGTGGGCATTGTGGCATCTGCGACCATGGTTATTCCTGGGGTAAGCGGATCTATGATGCTGATGCTGATGGGATATTATACGCCAGTGCTTAGTGAAATTAATGGCTTTATTGATAATCTAGTTTCGTTTCATGTGCCTGGGCTTTTAGAAGGATGCAAAGTGTTGGTACCTTTTGGGCTGGGCGTTGTGGTGGGAATTTTTGCTATCGCCAAAGCGATTGAGATTATTTTCGAGAAATTTCCTGAGATTGCTTATTGGGCAATTATTGGACTGATTGTTGCGTCGCCTGTAGCAATTCTTTTGATGAACAGCTTCGGAACGATTACAATTATCACGATCATCACGGGAATTGCAGCATTTCTTGTGGGGGTTTTTGCTGCTCTGAAGCTGGGAGAAGAGTAGAAGATGACGAAATTTCAGATGGATGTGGAATATCTGTGTCTGGGATACGTGTTGATTGTGAATGCAGCAGGTTTTTTTCTCATGGGACTGGACAAGTGGAAGGCAAGGCATAAGAAATGGCGGATTGCAGAGAAAACATTTTTTCTGCTCAGTATCATAGGAGGAAGTCTGGGAACCTGGATAGGAATGTATGTATTTCACCATAAAACCAGACATTGGTATTTTGTACTGGGGGTGCCTGCAATACTGATGATGCAGATTTTTTTCTTATTGACATTCAAAAAGTAACATTATATCATTAATGCGATATACGCGGTTGTCAAAAGAAATACAAAAATATACAGAGACGAAAGGAAAAGAGACAATGTATTCATTTGATGAAGTTAAGAAAGCAGACGCAGCAGTGGCAGATGCCATTACGGCAGAAATGGAACGGCAGAACAGCCATATTGAATTGATTGCTTCCGAGAACTGGGTGAGCAGGGCAGTTATGGCAGCTATGGGAAGCCCAATGACCAATAAGTATGCAGAAGGGTACCCTGGCAAGAGGTATTATGGCGGCTGTGAGTGTGTAGATGTTGTGGAAAATCTTGCCATTGAACGTGCCAAAGAATTGTTTGGATGTGACTATGCCAATGTACAGCCTCATTCTGGCGCTCAGGCAAATATGGCGGTGCAGTTTGCAATGCTTGAGCCAGGAGACACTGTGATGGGAATGAATCTGGACCATGGCGGACATCTGACACACGGAAGCCCGGTTAATTTTTCTGGTTCTTATTTTAAAATTGTACCATATGGCGTCAATGATGAAGGTTTTATTGACTATGATAAGGTAAGAGAAATTGCACTGGAATGCAGCCCTAAAATGATCATTGCTGGAGCAAGCGCTTATGCCAGAACTATTGATTTTAAGAGATTCCGTGAAATTGCAGATGAGGTGGGAGCATATCTCATGGTAGATATGGCGCATATAGCAGGACTTATCGCTGCAGGGCTTCATCCAAGTCCGGTTCCATATGCTCATGTGGTAACCACTACCACCCATAAGACGCTCCGGGGACCACGAGGCGGTATGATTTTGGCAAATCAGGAAATGGCAGATAAATTTAACTTTAACAAGGCAGTATTTCCAGGAATCCAAGGAGGGCCTCTGATGCATGTGATTGCAGCAAAGGCAGTCTGCTTCAAGGAGGCTTTGGAAGAAAGTTTTAAAATTTATCAGCAGAATATTATAAACAATGCCCAGGCATTGGCAAAAGGACTGACAGACAGAGAGATTAAACTGGTATCTGGAGGAACAGACAACCATTTGATGCTTGTAGATCTGACACCGTATGATTTGACAGGCAAAGCAGTGGAGAAGCTGCTGGATTCTGTCAATATCACCTGTAACAAGAACACCATTCCGAATGATCCGAAATCCCCGTTTGTCACAAGCGGTATCCGTCTTGGCACACCAGCAGTCACTTCCAGAGGGTTTACAGAAGCGGATATGGATAAAGTGGCAGAATGTATTGCGAAAATGATCAAAGAGGGAGAAAGCGCATCCCCAGCAGTTTGTGAAATAGTAAAAGAGCTGACAGATAAGTATCCATTATAAAATTAAAAAGGACTTTCACTGGAGAGTACCCCAGATGAAAGTCCTTTTTATATTGTCCTGGCAGAATGCTATCCGCGGAGCTGGAATTTATTTACTGAAACTTTGAGATCCTTGGATTGTTTATAAAGTTCCTGAGCAGAGGCAGCAGATTTCTCCGCGGTGCTGGCATTGGTCTGTACCACTTCCGCGATCTGTTCCATTCCCATTGTCAGCTGATGGAGTGACTGGGACTGCTGAGTAGCAGATTCTGCGATCTGTTCTATCAATTCTGTTGCCTGCTTAGCGCCTACAACCACAGCGGCAAGCGCTTCCGTAGTTTCTGTGGATAATGTGGAACCGTTGCGAATCATCTTGATTGAATTTTCAATAAGTTCTGTAATGTGCTGTGCAGAAACGGAACTCTTATTTGCAAGATTCTGTACTTCATCTGCCACAACAGCAAAGCCTTTTCCTGCTTCTCCGGCACGCGCAGCTTCTACTGCCGCATTTAATGCGAGAATATTTGTCTGGAAAGAGATATCCTCAATAGTTTTGATAATTCCTCCGATTTCACGGGAAGCATTGGAGATATCTTCCATAGCGGAGGTCAGTAAAGCCATCTTATCATTGGCAACAAGAAGCTGTTTAGCGGCTTCGGTAGAACATTTCCAAGCTGTGTCTGCATCGTTGGAAGTGCGGTCTACCTGGCCAGATAATTCCTGAATGCTTGAGGACAATTCCTCGACAGCGGACGCCTGCTGAACTGCACCGTCAGAGAGAAGACGTGCGTCTGATGCCATTTTGCTGGATTCTTCAGAGACATTTTCAGCGGTTATATTAATCTGGGCAAGGGCACGGTTTAAGGATTCCAGAATCTGGCGCATTGCATTTTGAATAGGCAGAAATTCACCGCGGTAATTATTGCCGATGGAAAGATCCATATTGCCCTCTGCCATGTCGGCAAGCTTAGAATCAATATCCTGTATGTATTTCTTAAGTTCCCTCTTGGTTTCATGAATGGATTCCACCAGCATCCCGATTTCAGAAGTATCAGACCGCATAGCAAAATCAGCGGAAAGATTTCCCTGAGAAATTTCACCCATTTGATCTCGCACTTTAATAACGGGTCCAAGAATCCGAAGCCTGGTGATGATCATGATTAGTACCTGCAAAATGCCTACAATTATAAACGCTGCAATCATGGAAATTTCGATGGATTCAGACTTTTCAGTCAGAACTTGTACTTCAGACGAAGTTCTGCTGTCCAAATCAGCCAAAAATTGTTCCTTGATTGAATTGATTTTTGCAATGGAGGTGCTGTATTCCTCTCCATATACATAATCAATGGCCGCCTCCATATTTCCTTCCTGTACATGCTTCATGGCCTCATCTTCCAAAGGCACCAGGTCGTTAGAAAGCGAGGACATATCATCAATCATAGTCTGCTCGTCAGCGGTGATGCCGATTTCCTGCATTGCGGCAACCCCTATATCCCGGTTCTTGAGGTTATTAACTTCATTCCAGTAATTATCATAATGCTGTTGTTCACCGGTGGAAGCAAAAGCACGGACTTCATTTGTGAGGTATGCAGACCCGTTCATAAAACGATTTGCATTGTAGGTAAGCATAAAACGGTCCTCATTTGCTTCATTTAACTGCTGTTCTACATTTGTAAACGACAGCAGGGAATAAATCAGAAACAAAAGTGAAATAATTGAAATTCCGTTCAGAATATACATTAGGGTGGATTGTTTGATAGATTTCTTCATATTTTTTCCTCCAGGTTTTCACAAACATACTTCTTCTGTTGAAAGATGCAGGAATTTCAACCAGCTGAAAAGTATGGTGTAATTGTATGTTTCTAGTTTACAGAAAATAACATTGAAATTCAAGCCAAAAGTTGAATTTTGTCGTGGAAATGTCTGTAATCTTCTATTTAAGAAAATATTAATAAATTTCGTTGGGAATTATGAGTGATTTGTGTTAAGATGATTGTGAGATGTTAGGGTATATGATAAGATCAGGAGGATAAGAGAGAATGAAATTGTGCGTTCTCTCAAGAACTGCCTGTTTGTGCTAAAAACGCACAGAATGGAGGAAATGATGAATAAAAAGAAAATTGGCATTATCATCGCCGCCGCTGTGGTGATTGCAGCGGCTGCGGGTGGAGGTGCATGGTATTTATTAAAAGGAAACGGCAATGGCAGCAGCGCGGATAAAGTCTATGTGGAGAGTGTTGCTTCGCTTACAACTTCTGCCTCTGGGGTGCAGAACCGGTATTCTGGGGTCGTGGAGGCTCAGGAAAGCTGGAAGGTGAATAAGGAAACAGAACGTGAGATCAAAGAAGTCTTTGTGGAAGAAGGCGATATGGTGGAAGAGGGAGATCCTCTGTTTGAGTACGATATGGAAGACGTAAAGGCAGAATTAAGGCAGGCAGAGCTGGATTTAGAGGGTATGCAGAATGAGATTACAGACGCTCAGGCTCAGATCAGCCAGCTCACCAAAGAGCGGAATTCTGCATCTTCTGATGAAAAATACCAATATACGGCAGATATACAGGAGAAAGAGAACAGTATCAAACAGACAGAATACAACATTGAGAGTAAGAAAGCCGAGATGGAAAAGAAACAGCAGACCATTGACAACGCAGTGGTGACCAGCAAGCTTGCAGGTGTTGTAAAGTCTATTAATAATTCCAGCAACGATATGATGATGGGTGAAGACACATCTTATATGACGGTGCTTGCAGTAGGAGATTTTCGAATAAAAGGAACAGTGAGTGAGACAAACGTACAGATGCTGTCAGAGGAACAGTCTGTTATTCTGCGTTCCAGAGTAGATGAAGAGCAGACCTGGACAGGAACAATTACAAAGATAGATACACAGAATGAGGCGTCAAATAATAACGGAGAAAACGGAGTATATTATGAATCTGAAAGCAGTATGGAAAAAGCGACAAAATATCCCTTCTATGTGACGCTGGATTCTACAGATGGATTAATGATGGGACAACATCTGTTTATTGAACTGGACCAGGGACAGACAACGGAAAAAGAGGGAATCTGGCTGTTTGAGGGATATATTGTTCAGGAAGAAGAGACGTCCTATGTCTGGACTGCAGACGCCAAAAACAAGTTGGAAAAACGTATTGTGGAATTAGGTGAATACGATGAAAATATGGGACAATATGAGATCTTATCAGGGCTTACGGAAGAAGATCTTATTGCATTTCCTATGGAAGGGCTGTATGAAGGAGTGACAGCGGTTACCAATGCAGAAGAAGTAGATTATAACTCTCCTTTGTATAATCCAGAAGGCGCAGAAGGCGGAGAAGCTGAAGACGGAGAAATGATAGATGATGAAATGACAGACGGAGAAATGACAGACGATGAAATGACAGACGGAGAAATAACAGATGGGGAGATGCTTGACGAGGGAGAAGTTCAGAGTGATGAAGAAATGCCGGCAGAAGATTTTGATATCGAAGAAGGAGTCGATGATGAGATTTCTGGAGGTGAAGAAGTTTTTAGACAAAAAGAGGATACATCAGGAGGAGATGAGAGCCTGGGGAATATCATCGGAGGAAAATTCTTACAATAGAAGCCGGAGGGAAGAACAGCTATGATATTAGATTTACAGAATATATATAAGGATTACCAGCAGGATAAGCTGGTAGTTCCAGTATTAAAAGATGTTTCCCTTCAGGTTGAGGAAGGGGAATATGTGGCAGTTATGGGACCTTCTGGTTCTGGAAAAACTACGCTGATGAATATAATCGGATGTCTGGACCGTCCCACTTCTGGAACATATCTGCTTGCCGGAGAGGACGTTTTGCAGTGCAAGGACAGGGAAATGTCGGATTTAAGACTTCGCAGTATTGGATTTGTGTTTCAGAGTTTCCAGCTCCTTTCCAGGCAGTCAGCATTGGAGAATGTTGCGCTGCCTTTGAGTTATGCCGGCGTCAAGAAAAAGGAGCGCAGAGAGAGGGCTTTGAAGGCATTGGAGCGTGTAGGGCTGGGAGACCGTGTGACGTTTAAGCCTACTCAGTTGTCTGGAGGACAGAAACAGAGAGTGGCGATTGCCCGGGCAATGGTAAATAATCCCAAGATCCTGCTTGCCGATGAGCCGACAGGAGCCTTGGATTCTAAGTCTGGGCAGCAGATCATGGAGCTGTTTCAGCAGCTCAATGACGAAGGCGTCACGATAGTTATGATTACCCATGACAGAAATATTGCTTCAAAGGCGAAAAGGATTGTGAATATTATTGATGGAATGATTACAGAAGGGGAGAAGAATCAGCTGGAAAATGATGCAGATGCGATAAGAGTGGAAGAAACCAGCCAGCCAGAGGATGGCATGGATGAAGCGGCGGAAGAAACCAGCCAGCCAGAGGATGGCATGGATGAGACGGTAGAAGAAACCAGCCAGCCGGAAGATGGCATGGATGAGACGGTGGAAGAAGACAGCAGGGAGGCAGAGAATGAGTAAAAAAGTAATAATTATTACCGTAGTATCTCTGGCTATTGCAGGTGCAGGTATCTTTGGAGGAATTACGGCATACCGGAATTATCAGAATAACAATCTCACAGCGGAGACCCAGCTTGTGTCAAATCTTAATTCTTATTTTGGAGAAAATGGAACGAGCAGTTCAGGAATTCTTACAAATGATTTTTCTCAGGAAGTATATGCCTTGGAAGATAAGAAGATTATAGAAGTATTTGTGGAAGAGGGACAAACGGTGGCAGCAGGAGATCCGCTGATTTCCTATGACATGACTCTTTCTCAGCTGGAATTGGAAATGAAGGAGCTGGATGTTTCTACCAGCAACAGTAAAATAGAAGCAGCGAAAAAGCAATTGGAGAAGCTGAAAAAAACCAAGCCAGTATCCCCCAGACCTGTAGCGCCTCCTGAGCCAGTGATCCCAGAGACGCCAGAGCCTCCAGAGACGCCAGAGCCTCCAGAGAGAACAGGTGAAGCCTATAACTTTATTCAGAAAGGTGCAACACCCAATGATGGAAAGGGGACAGAAGAGGATCCCTATGTGTATCTGTGTACGCCGGAATGCTATGTGCTTGGAGAATTTATCAATGATCTTTCAGCCAATAAGAAAAGACCGATTTATGTGAGCCTCGAAATTCATAAAGATAATAAATTGACAGAGCGGCTGCTCAGCGCATGGGAAATTGGCGGGGATAATGGATTTCCCCAGATGGCGCAGGATTCGCGCTGGTCCGTTAAGACAAAGTCTCAGCTTATAGAGATAGAAGAGCCAGAAGAGCCGGAAGTACCAGAGCCGGAAGTGCCAGAAATTCCGGAGCCAGAAGAACCAGAAGGATACACATCAGAAGAGCTCTCCAAGATGATTAAGGAGAAAGAGCAGGAAATTCGAGATTTGGATCTGCAGAAGCGAAAGGAAGAACTGGAACTGGAGCAGATGAAAAAGGTCTCCAATGATGGCGTGGTAAAGGCTGAGATTAATGGAGTGATAAAGAATCTGGGCGAACAGGATAATCTTCCTACAGATGGTTCCCCCTTTCTCACGGTAGCAGGGTCTGAGGGATTATATGTCAGCGGAGCTTTAAGTGAACTTCAGTTAGGAGAAATTAAGGTTGGGCAGACGGTATATGCGAATTCCTGGGAGAGCGGCAAGAGCTTTGAAGCGACAATTACAGAGATTTCTCAATATCCAGAGGAAAACAGCAATGCCTGGGGTGAGGGTAACCCAAATGTATCATATTATCCATATACCGCCTATATAGAAGATACGGAAGGGCTGAGAAATGGAGAGTATGTAGACTTGACGATGACAGCTGCTATGGGTGAAAACCGGCAGGACAAAATATATATTGAGAGAGCATATATCAGAGAAGAAGACGGCAAAAAGTATGTATTGAAAGCAGACGAAAATAACCGTTTGGTGAAGCAGTATGTTAAGACAGGGAAAACTCTCTGGCAGTCAGTGGAAATTCAAACAGGTCTAACCATGGAAGACCGAATTGCATTTCCTTATGGAAAAGCAGCAAAGGAAGGCGTAAAAGTGAAAGAGACTGAATAAATTAAGACACACACAGAATGGAGGAAACTATGTTAGAAAATATTAGACTGTCTTTTCAGGGACTGTGGTCACATAAAATGCGTTCCTTTCTCACCATGCTGGGTATTATCATCGGTATTGCTGCAATTATAGCGATTGTTTCAACGATCAAAGGAACCAACGAGCAGATTAAGGAAAATCTTATCGGTTCGGGAGAGAATACAGTGAATATACGGCTCTATCAGGGAGATAATACTTATGAGATGGAATATAATGGGATTCCTGACGGGGTTCCAGTTATCTCAGAAGAGACCCGGGCAGAAATGCTGGACTTAAATCATGTGGAGGGGGCGGCTCTTTATACTTCAAGAGACGCCTATAATGTGATATATTATAAAAATACAGGTCTGTCTGGTGGAAAGATTTATGGAATCGACCAGAATTATCTGAACGCCTGTAACTTTATTATCAGACAGGGACGGGGATTTACAGAATCTGACTTTAAAAAATTCCGCAAGGTAGTGCTGTTGGATGAGAACTCATCAGAAACCTTGTTCCAGGGAGAAGAGTCTGTGGGAAAGACAGTAGAAATTCAGAGAGAACCATATACAGTGATCGGCATTGTGGCAAAATCTACGAAATTTGAACCTGTAATCAACAGTTTGGAAGACTATTATACTTATGCAGAAAATAACACAGGGGCAGTGTATGTCCCAGATACCACCTGGCCTCTGCTCTATGGTTATGATGAGCCGCAGTCGCTGGTGCTTAAGCTGGACAGTGTAGATAATATGACGGTGGCAGGAAAGGAAGCGTCAGCAGTTCTTAACAACAGTTTATCTGTTACAGATGAAACCATGAAATATAAAGCGGACGATCTGCTAAAGCAGGCGGAGGATTTGCAGAAGCTGGGACAATCTACGAATACTATGCTGATATGGATTGCCGGAATTTCTCTTTTGGTAGGTGGTATTGGCGTAATGAATATTATGCTTGTGTCTGTTACAGAGCGCACACAAGAAATTGGTCTCAAGAAAGCGATTGGCGCCCGAAAGGGTAAAGTACTGGGGCAGTTTTTGACAGAAGCGGCAGTACTGACCAGCCTTGGCGGACTTGTGGGGGTAATTGTGGGGATTGTATTGGCAGAGGTAATTTCGAGAGTTACTGGGACACTGGTGTCAATCAGTATACCGGCAGCAGTTCTGGCAGTGGTATTTTCCATGATTATTGGAATTGTTTTTGGGCTTCTGCCTTCCTATAAAGCAGCAAATCTGGATCCAATTGAGGCGCTGCGGCATGAATAAACTGGCAGATGATTATAAATTATAGAGTATCTCAGGAGGAAAATCATGATTGATTTAAAATTTTTAAGAGAAAATCCGGAAGTGGTAAAGCAGAATATCCGGAATAAATTTCAGGACAGCAAACTGCCCCTGGTAGACGAGGTAATTGAATTGGACGCACAGGCAAGGAAGACACAGCAGGAGGCAGATGCACTGCGTGCTGACAGAAAAAAATTATCTAAACAGATAGGCGCTTTAATGGGGCAGGGCAGAAGAGATGAAGCAGAAGCCATGAAGGCTCAGGTCAATGCAGGCGCCAGCCGTCTGGCAGAATTGGAGCAGCAGGAAACAGAACTCCAGGAAAAGGTCACGAAAATTATGATGACGATTCCTAATATCATTGATCCGTCCGTACCGATCGGGAAAGATGACAGTGAAAATGTAGAGGTACAGAAATATGGAGAGCCAGTGACACCAGATTTTGAGATTCCCTATCATTCTGAAATTATGGAGCGTTTTCAGGGATTGGATTTGGACAGTGCCAGAAAAG
Organism: uncultured Lachnospiraceae bacterium; assembly: GCA_910585395.1. Classification (GTDB taxonomy): domain Bacteria; phylum Bacillota; class Clostridia; order Lachnospirales; family Lachnospiraceae; genus Petralouisia. The sequence continues at coordinate 10,117 of CAJUCK010000018.1, read as the reverse complement.
TGGCGGGAAATGGATTTTACTATTTGATGGGAGATATTGCAAGGCTTCATTCAGCAGTGATTTCTTATGCAAGAGATTTTATGATTGGCAGAGGATTTACCTACTGTGTTCCACCTTTCATGATTCGCAGCAATGTAGTTACTGGGGTTATGAGTTTTGCGGAAATGGATGCCATGATGTATAAGATTGAAGGCGAAGACCTGTATTTGATCGGAACCAGCGAGCATTCTATGATTGGTAAATTTATTGATACGATTTTAAAGGAAGAACAGCTTCCGCAGACGCTTACCAGCTATTCTCCCTGTTTCCGCAAGGAGAAGGGAGCCCATGGTATTGAAGAGCGTGGAGTATACCGCATTCATCAGTTTGAGAAACAGGAAATGATAGTAGTCTGTAAGCCAGAAGAGTCTAAGAGCTGGTTTGAGAAGTTGTGGCAGAATACGGTAGATTTGTTCCGTTCCATGGACATTCCGGTGCGGACTTTGGAATGTTGTTCCGGTGATTTAGCTGATTTGAAAGTAAAGTCTATTGATGTAGAGGCATGGTCTCCGCGCCAGCAGAAATATTTTGAGGTAGGAAGCTGTTCCAATCTCGGAGACGCCCAGGCGCGCAGATTAAAGATTCGTGTGACAGGAAAAGAAGGAAAATATTTTGCACATACTTTGAATAATACCGTTGTGGCGCCGCCTCGTATGCTCATTGCCTTTTTGGAAAATAATCTGTGTGAAGACGGAAGCGTAAAGATTCCCAAAGCTCTTCGTCCTTATATGGGCGGTCAGGAGAAAATAGTTCCTCATGTAAAGTAAGGACAAGTGAGCGAAACAGTATTTGATGATAGATAACAGAAGAAGATAAAACGAAACACGGATTGCTGCAGTTAGGATGTGGTGATCCGTGCTTTTATCATAAATTGGCAGATTTTTTCTTTGCACAGCTTTGTTTAGTATGGTAAAATAAATATTCAAAGGTATAAGGAGAACCTGATGAAAAAAAGGTATTTTGTAATTGGTGTAATAATCGTGGCTATTACGGCGGCAGGCGTCTGGAGTTTTCCCTTGTGGCATACAGCGTATCTCCTGCAGAATATGGTAAAGTCAAAGAGTCTGGACGGTCAGATTCAGCTGACACTGAATCAGGAAGGTTTGTTTAAAGGACAGAAACAGCTGCTTCGCGGGTTGTCTGGGATTTTGAAGATAGAGGAAACAGCCTGTCTCAATTGGCAGGCGGTGGGATATGTATCTGGACAGAAAGGATATGCGGAAATTTATTGTGATGCATTGAGAGAACCTGTCACGGAGGTTTACATCAGTAAGGACAGTACTCTGGTAAACATCAGAATGCTATATGAAATATTACAGAAAAATTTTGTAAAAGAATATCCGATACTTGGTTATATACTTCCAGAGTGGAAGTATGGAACCTATATTTCTCTGGATCAGATCGAAGAAATTTTTCAGGTAAATATAAAAGAATTGTTTCAAAAGAATTCTTCCGAGGATTTGATGGAACAGGGTTTTTTTAAAAGCATGGTACTGTTAAATAGTATGAAGCGGCATAGGATGAATGACGGGGGATGGAAATTTGAAGGGATTTGGAATAATTACCAGACGTCTTTGCTGGTGAAAAGAGATAATCAGGAAACCAGCTTTCAAATTGAAGGTACTGACAGAGATAAAACTCAGAAAATTGCAGATTTTTCTTTTTCTCTTTCTCCGGGAAAAGAAGAAGCCGTAATTTTTCCCGACTCATTGATGAAGCCGGAAGAAATCACCCAGTTTCAAAAGCTGTGGCAGGTCTTGAGAGAGTTTGCAGAAGGGAGATAACAGGTTTGAACGAAAGAAAAAAGCCCATTATCGTAAGAAATAACTATATGATGCTGGTAGTACTTATTTTCTTATGTGCATATGGGGCGATAATGGTATTCTCAGCTACAGCATATCAATGCAGTATCAGTGAAGACTATAATAATGATTCTTTTTTTCTGCTAAAGAGTCAGGGAAAATTTATGCTGGCAGGATTTGCGATTATGTTGTTTGTTCAGCGCTTCAGTTACCGGCTGCTGAATAATTTTCTAGCAGTTATTTTCTATCTTTCAGGGATTGCATCTGTTTTTTTGCTGAAAACTTCTCTTGGTGTATCTGCCAATGGAGCTACCCGCTGGGTAAAATTGGGAAATCTAGGACAATTTCAGGTAAGTGAATGGGTTAAGATCTGTGTGATTGTGTTTCTGGCATATTTGATTGAGCAGAACAGGAAATATCTCAGTTCTGTAAAGCTTACTGTATATCTTTGGATTGCAGGGGGAATACCAGCAGTTCTTCTGTTTGAACTCAGCAATGACTTAAGCAGTTCCGCTGTAGTGCTGGGGATATGTTTCGTGATGACATTTATCAGTACTAAAACAGAAAAGCTGCATATTGCAGTGTTTCTTGCTGTTTTTGCCCTGATAGGAATGTATGTGTGGAGTATCTGGTCCAATATGCCTACGCCCGAAGAAATAAGTGAAATGCCTTTCCGCGTAAGGAGAATCGCAGCCTGGCTGGATCCTGACCGCTACGCCGCGACACAGGGATATCAGACTCTTCAGGGATTGTATGCTATTGGAAGAGGCGGCGTGTTTGGCAAAGGGCTGGGAGCTTCCATACAGAAAATGGGGCCTATTCCAGAAGCGGAGAATGACATGATTTTTTCTGTAATCTGTGAAGAACTTGGAATTATAGGAGCATTGGTATTAATTTACCTTTTTGGCTATCTTCTGTACCAGATTTCCAGAGTGATGATGTCTGCCCCTGATTTGTTTGGAGGTATGTTAAGCCTGGGAGTTTTTGCTCATTTAACATTTCAGACGATATTCAATATATGTGTAAATTTGGCAATCCTGCCCAATACAGGTCTGCCTCTGCCGTTTATTTCCTATGGAGGAACATCGGTGTTTCTCCTGCTGGCGGGAGAGATGGCGATTGTGTTTTCTGTGGAGCGAAGAATTGGGCAGCAAGGCGGCATGTGAATTTTATTTTTTATATTTATATACTGAAGAATCCTGCGCATCAGGATTCTTTTTTCTTATAGAAGAAAAAAGCTCTTATCGCGCTGCGGCGGGTATGAAATATGTCGCAAAGCGATCCGCCGCAGGCGGAGAATCCTGCTAAGCAGGATTTTTTACTCAAATTTCCATCACAATTGACTGATATAGTAGAAAAGATTTATTAGATATTTTCGACAAATAAAAAAGGGCGAGGTAATTATATGTTTGAGTCAATTGTGGAAATAGTGGCAGATTATGCAGCTAAAAGTCCGGACAGGCTCTGTGTGGCAGATAAATCAGGTGCATATACTTATGGAGAAATCTGGAGGCAAGTGAATGTTGCGGCACAGAAGTTAAGAACATTGGAAATAGAGAAAGAAGACTGTGTGATGGTGGAATGCACCCAGGATGCAGAGTTTCTCATATGCGATCTGGCATGCGAGCTGACAGGAGTGATTTTTGTCCCGGTAGAACACAGAGCTTCAGAAGACAGGGTCAAGACAATTTTGGAAGAGACAAATGCAAAGATATTGCTTTGCAGCAGCAATTATGATGTTCCCATTACTGTGATGGAAGCCAAAGCTCTGCTGGAGGACCAGGATGGATTTCAGGCGGCAGAAATTAATATGGAGAAATTAGTATTTCCCAAAGGGGAAGAGACTGCTGAAATCTTATATACTACTGGAACTACTGGGGTTTCAAAAGGAATTGAGGTAACACACAGCAATAATATTGCGCTGGCTGAGAATGTGAAATATGGGACGGAAATGAAGGCAGATAATATTGAGCTGATACCCCTGCCTTTGAGCCATTCTCATGGACTGAGATGCTGTTATGCAAATCTGCTCAATGGAAGCGCTGTAGCATTGATTGAGGGAGTTTCATGGGTAAAACGTGTGTTTGGCCTGATTGAAAAGTATAAGGTGACAGCCATGGATATATCTCCAAGCGCTCTCACAGTTCTCCATAAACTTGCAGGAGAGAAATTGCTGGAAATCAGCGGACAGATTGATTACATTCAGGTGGGAACGGAAGCGCTTCCAGAGGATGTGAAAGAGATACTGATTTCTTATTTTCCATCTGCACGTCTGTATAATTTTTATGGTTCTACAGAATCAGGAAGGACCTGCGTGCTGGACTTTAACAAAGACAGAGGCCGCAAAGGATGTATTGGAAAACCCACAAGGAATGCATCATTTCTTGTTACTGATGAGAAGAGGGAACCAATTGAGTCGTCTGCTGAGAATATGGGGCTGCTTGCGACAGCAGGAGCTATGAATATGAAAGGTTACTGGAAACAGCCAGAGCTGACAGAGAAGATTATGCAGAACGGCTATATTTACACAAATGACCTGGGGTATATTGACGAGGACGGTTATGTGTATATGCAGGGAAGAAAAGATGATATCATCAATTATAAGGGAATTAAGATCGCACCTCAGGAAATCGAAGAGAGCGTCAGAAAATATGAAAAAATTACGGATTGTGCCTGTGTACCTAAAGCGGATAAGTTATCAGGCCAGGTACCTAAATTGTATGTTGTGGTCAACGACAAAGAGAATTTCCAGAAAAAGGAGCTGTTTGATTTTTTAAAAAAATATGTTGACGCAAACAAAATGCCCAAGGAAATTGAAGTTATTGATGAAATTCCACGCACTTACAATGGCAAAATACACCGGATGAAGCTGATGGAAAGAGATTAATCTGTCAACCATAGTGATAGGTCTTAATTCAGTTTGAAAACAAAGAAAGGGGAACATGTAATGAAGAACAAAATTTTAAAAACAATGGTAGTTTGTATGATGACAGTTTTGCTGGCAGGATGTGGAGGCAGCGATAAAGCTCAGGAAACATCAGGCAGCCAGAAAGATGCAGCGCAGGAGCAGAGTACGGATGGAGAAACAGCTGCATTAAATCTTGCTTATCAATACGGCGTGGCATATGCGCCTTTGAGCATAGTAAAAGAGCAGGAACTGATTGAAAAAGCATATGAAGAGGCAACAGGAAAGAAAGTTACGGTTACCTGGAATCAGATGAGTTCTGGTGCAGATATAAATACAGGAATTTCTGCAGGAAGCATTGATGCAGGATTTATGGGGGCAGCGCCGGCAATTACCGGAGTTACAAAAGGTGTGGGGTATAAGATTTTTACAAATTTGTCTGGTCAGGAGCATGGCCTTATGACAAATGACGCGAATATTAAATCTTTTGATGACCTGATTGGAAGCAGTAATCAGATCGCCCTTGTGAATATCGGTTCTATTCAGCATATTTTACTGGCAATGGCATTGGAAAACGCAGGGTATGACCCGCATGCGCTGGACGCCAATATCGTTGCGATGGCACATCCAGATGGAATGGCTGCACTGGAGAGCGGAAACGCATCCTGCCACCTGACTTCTAATCCATATATTTTCAAAGAGCGTCAGGAAGAGAATCTTCATGAAATTATGGATGTTACACAGGCATGGGGGATTGATGACTCTTTTATTGTAGGAGTGGCTTCTGAAACGATGCACGATAATGATCCCGATTTGTATCAGGCATTGTGCAGCGCAATTGAGAAAGCAGTAGATTATATCAATGACAATCAGGAAGAAGCAGCGAAAATTACATGCGAATTTGATGGAAACAGTGAGCAGGAAGAGCTTGAATATATCCAGAAGAGCAAATACACCACAGAGACCAGCAATCTATTTGAACTGGCATCCTTTATGGCACGGACAGAATTTATAGAGTCTGCACCAGAGTCCTATGAAGCTTTGGTATTTGAGAATGTTTCCGGCAACTAAGGGAGAATAATTTTATGAATGAAAAGAACAGACAGATACATGCTTTTGCTGCAAGGGCAGTCTTTGTGATATTGTTGTTACTTATTTGGGAATATGTTGCCAAGTCAGGAATGATGGGAGAAAAATCGGAGTTGATTTTTCCGTCACTGGAGGCTATCGGAGACGCGTTTATCAGGAATTTTGTTCAGGGATATGCTGGCATATCCCTGTGGATTTACATAGGAAATTCCATGAAGCTTCTATTAGAAGGGCTTTTGATTGGAGTTGTTCTGGCGTTCTTGCTGTCAGGTTTATCTATGGTAAGCAAGACATTTTATGAAATCTGTAACCTGGTGATTTCCGTATTTGACCTGCTGCCAGGCGTTGCACTGCTGCCGGTTGTGATAATCATATTCGGAGTAAAGCCTGGAGTCATTGTATTTCTTGTGGTTCACGCTGTGCTGTGGCCCATGTCAAGGAATGTACTGGATGGTTTTCTTGCAGTTCCCAGAATTTATGTTGAAGCAGGAATGAATATGGGATTGAAAGGAATTTCATTGTTGTGGGGAGTTTATTTTCCCGCTGCAACTTCTTATATCGTATCAGGATTGAAAGTAGGATGGGCAAGAGCATGGAGAGGGCTGCTCAGTGCAGAAATGATTTTTGGCGTTGCGTCCTGTCCGGGAATCGGGCTGTTTATCAATCAGATGCGCACAAATATGAACAATGCGGAAATGTATGCCACGCTGGTTGTGATTATTATTATCGGTTTGGTGGTACAATATGGAGTGCTTTCACCTATTGAAAAATGCACGGTGAAAAAATGGGGAATGTCAAGATGACAAAAGAAGAAAATTTTATTTTAGAGATTAAAAATTTATCAAAGGTTTTTGATGCAGATACTGAGAAAGAGAAAGATGTATTAAAAGATGTTAATTTGGAAGTGGACAGAAATGAATTTCTGTGTATGCTGGGTCCCTCTGGCTGCGGAAAGACAACACTGCTTCGCTGCATTGCCGGATTTGAGAATTACAAAGGCAGTGTGACAGTAAATGGTGTGGAACGGACGAAGCCAGGAACAGACCGTATTATGGTTTTTCAGGATTTTAATCAGCTTTTTCCCTGGAAAACAGTGGAAAAGAATATACAATATCCATTAAAACTGCAGGGAATACGCGATAAGAATGAGTTAAAGCAGAGAACAGAAGAAGTGCTTCAGAAAGTAAAATTATCTGGGCAGGAGAAATATTATCCTTATCAGCTGTCTGGCGGAATGAAACAGCGTGTTGCGATTGCCAAGGCTCTTGCGCTTAAACCCGAAATCATACTGATGGATGAGCCTTTTGCTGCATTAGATGCAATGACCAGAAATGAGCTGCAGGGTGAGCTTCTTCGCATATCTATGGAAGAGAAATGCACCTTTATCTTTATTACCCACAACATTCAGGAAGCAATCGTACTGGGAACTAGAATTATTGTACTTGCGGAAGGAGGCAGGATTGTAGTGGATGAAAAAAATGCTATTACAAGACCTGTTACGCCGGCATCAGAAGGATATGGGGAGACATGGGAGCGGCTTCACAGCGCACTGTATCAGTAGTGAGAAACTAACAGATAAAATCCTTGTAAATTGTCTTTATATGTGTTAAATTATTAACGAACGGTATTCTGGAAAGAAACTGTATCGGTTGATAAATGACATAGGCCTTTCCATTTTTGAGAATGGAGGCAGATATGAAGAT
>CAJUCK010000018.1:0-2569 GCA_910585395.1 uncultured Lachnospiraceae bacterium | reverse complement strand
TATAGGTGCCGGAAAAGTAGGGACTACAATGGGCAAATACATTGCAGACCATGGCGGAACTGTAACCGGATTCTGTTCAAGAACCGAAAGCAGCGGGCAAGAAGCGGCGCAATTTACAGGTACAAAGTATTTTACATCATTAGATTCACTGATTGAAGAAAGCGATACCCTTTTTATTACTACCACAGATGGAGCTATTAAAAATATATGGGATTGTATTGCTACAAGAAATGTGAAAGGAAAAGTCATTTGCCATTTTAGCGGCTCTTTATCAAGTGATATTTTTTCAGACTGGAAAAGAACAGGCGCGGAAGTCTGTTCTATCCATCCAATTTACGCGTTCAGTAATAAATTCACAGCTTATAAAAATTTAACAGCAGCAAAATTTGCCGTGGAGGGAAGCAGCAAAGCTCTTACGCATCTGAGGGCTTTGTTTGATCTTCTGCCTAATGAAGTGGTAGAGATTTCCACGGAGGAGAAAGCCAAGTATCATGCGGCCACAAGCCTTGCCAGCAATCATGTGACAGGGCTTATTTATCTTGCCGTGGAGCTGCTCAAGGAATCTGGCATTCAGGAACAGACGGCTTACGGTCTTTTAAAACCTTTGGTGGAAAAGAACGTGGAGGCCGTATTTTCGCAGAATGAAATAGAGTCCGGTAAAAAAACAGTCTGTGCAGGCTGTGCACAGACTCTAACTGGTCCTATTGAACGCAACGATATCGTGACTGTGGAACAACATTTGAGTAAGCTGAAGAGACCAGAGTGGGAGGCAGTATATCGTGCAGTGGGCATTCAGGTTACAGAGGCTGCCATGAAAAAGCATCCAGAACGCAGTTATAAGGAAATGAAACAAATATTGGCGCAGTAAAGAAAAGCGCCTGGGAGGTAGTTTGATGAAAAACACAGTGATAACTATTCAGCAGGCAAAGGAGCAGGGAGAGAAGATAACCATGCTCACGGCCTATGATTATTCTATGGCAAAACTGATTGATGAGGCAGGCATTAATATGATTCTGGTAGGAGATTCTCTGGGCATGGTGATGCTGGGATATGAAGATACACTGTCTGTGACTATGGAAGATATGATTCATCACACAAAAGCAGTGGCGAGAGGTGCAGATAACGCCATGGTAGTGGCAGATATGCCTTTTATGTCCTATCAGACGTCTGTTTATGATGCAGTCTGCAATGCAGGCCGGCTTATGAAAGAAGGCAGGGCAAATGCAGTAAAACTGGAGGGTGGAAGAGAATTTGCAGAACATATTCGTGCCATTACCACAGCTTCTATTCCCGTAGTGGCGCACCTTGGACTGACGCCCCAGTCCCTCAATGCTTTTGGAGGGTTTAAGGTTCAAGGGAAAACAGAAACAGCGGCAAGGAAGCTGTTAACAGATGCCAAAGCTGTTGAAGAGGCTGGTGCATCGGCGGTTGTGCTGGAGTGTGTTCCGGCAAAGCTTGCAAAGATTGTCACAGAGCAGCTTCGCATTCCTACTATTGGGATAGGCGCCGGATCAGGGTGTGACGGACAGGTTTTGGTATATCAGGATATGCTGGCCATGTTTGGCGGTTTCAAACCGAAATTTGTCAAACAGTTTGGGGCAGTCGGGTCTTTGATGAAGGAGGCTTTTCAGAAATATATTGATGAAGTAAAGTCTGGGGTATTTCCAGCAGAAGAGCACACCTTTAAAATAGATGATGAAGTCATTGAGAAATTATACTGAAATGGGAGGATAACATGCAGATTATACATAGTATAGAAGAATTGCGCTCCATTATCAGAGAATGGAGAAAAGAGGGGTTAAGTGTGGGGCTTGTGCCCACTATGGGATATTTACATGAAGGTCACAAGAGCCTGATTGTAAAAGCTGTCAGTGAAAATGACAGAGTAGTGGTCAGTGATTTTGTGAATCCTACGCAATTTGGGGTCAATGAAGATTTATCCAGTTATCCAAGAGATATTGACAGGGATGCCGCACTTTGTCAGGAAGCAGGAGCTTCGTTGATTTTTCATCCAGAGCCAGAGGAAATGTATTTCAAGGATAACTGTACTTTTGTGGATATGGACAGCCTTACAAAAGGTTTGTGCGGTAAGACCAGACCCACGCATTTCAGGGGAGTCTGCACAGTGGTTTCCAAGCTTTTCCATATTGTAACGCCAGATAAAGCATATTTTGGAGAAAAAGATGCACAGCAGCTTGCCGTGATCCGCAGGATGGTACGAGATCTAAATTTTGATATTACGATTGTAGGCTGTCCGATTGTCAGAGAGGCGGATGGTCTTGCTATGAGTTCTCGAAATACCTATCTGAGCAAAGAGGAACGTAAGGCAGCGCTGATTCTTAAGAAATCTCTGATGGCTGGGGAAGAGAGGATGAAAGAAGGAGAACGTGATGCGGTGGTCATTAAAAAAGCAATCGTTACAAATATGGAGACGGAACCTCTTGCCAGAATTGATTATGTGGAGATTGTAGACGCTGAGACATTAGAAAATGTAGCAAGGATTGAGAAACCTGTGCTTGTGGCCACGGCAGTGTACATTGGCAATACCAGACTGATTGATAATTTTACT
>CAJUCK010000017.1:10435-41901 GCA_910585395.1 uncultured Lachnospiraceae bacterium | reverse complement strand
TTTCAGTTTCAAGAACATATCCCTGCTGCCTAACCACGCTTAAAACCTCATTTTGCAAGATTTCTTCAACATATGCTTTAAAACTCATTTTCTCCCTCCCCATCATCTGACTTTATACCTAATTGCGGTAGCTTTTCCCTTTCTTTTTGCTCCAATAGTTCCGGCAGACTTGGTATATTATCTTTGTCCTTCAAGAATAGATTTGGTAATTCATCAGCAGACAAAACCCTTTTTTCTGGTTGTTCGACTGTTCCAAACTTAAATTCCTGCTCATTGCTCCAACGTGTATTTTCTTTGTTGTTCAGCCAAAAGATAGTTCCGGCATTATTGCGATTATCGCCTAATTTTTGTTCGTAAAAATCTTCAATGAGAATATAGGCTTTTCTGATAAGGTCAAAATCCGCTGTAGCAATTTTTAGTCTGCTTTTGTTTTCTCCCTCTCTCTTGTAAATATTTCCCCTGCGGTCAGAGCCTTTCACATAATCAACTACCGTCTGAGGAGATACACCCAATGCCAACGCTAAACCGCTTTTTGTCGGATTCCGTTTCCACACATAATTAAATAAATGTTGACACTTTCTTATTGCAATATTATAATGTCTACATCATCAATATTAACAAACTGTATTCGATTTGTATATTTGCACTTTGTTATCAGTATTTTTTTAAGAAAGGAAGTGTCAACATAATATAATGGACGATGCTAAAACTATAAAAGACGTATACGACCATTGGAATATTCCATACCAAAGAGGCAAAGATGGCGAATATGTTGAAGAAATCCACTTAGTAGTCACTGATACGGGCTATATAAATTATCTGGATAATGAAAGTATCTTTTACGATAATTCCTATCCAATGGAAGAATTGTTTTGTTTTGGAGATATAATAATTGAATTTTCAAATTCAATCAGAGATGCAAAAAAAATAATAGAAATGTTTGAAATTTATTCAAAAAAATATCATCAGCCTAATACAGAATTTGTAAAAGAATGTTATAATGCGTTCCGAGAGTTAGGTTATTCTGATTTGGTCACAAGATGTATTGTCAACGGCGTACTTATATCGTTATATCATGATAATACTTTTGACAAATTTAATTTTCGAGAATATTTCGTATTATGGGTTTGCGTAAATCCTTTAAAAATACTTTCCGAAGAACACTATATGCCAGATGCATTTGCAAAAGTAACATTTTGGGAAGACCATACTGGAACTATTCAATTATGCTATTCAGAATTTGAAAATTACTCTTTGCAAGTATTAGATGCTATTTATGCCAGAAAAAATAACGTTATATTTCATAAATGCTCATACTGCAATGGTTATTTTATTGAAAGAAACGGAAATAACAAAAAATTCTGTTCTAACTGCAAGAATATTCATAGCGACTTAAAATCTGATGATTTCAGAAAGGCATACCGAAAAGCATATAAAACTATGCAGCAAAGAGCAAAGCGATATGAAAACGCTGGAAAAGATTATTTTGAATATTCCTCAAAATATAATGAACCCTTTGAAAGCGAAGCACTAAGCAAACAAGATTTATATAGAGAAAAAGGAGATATAACGGGGTATATAAAGTTTCTCGAAGAATTAAAAACCAAATACAAGCCAACAAAAGGAGGACAGACGAATGAAACTACCTAATGGCTTTGGCTCTGTCTATAAGCTATCTGGCAACCGCAGAAAGCCTTATAGAGCGATTGTAACGGAACGAATGGCAGATAGACACAGAAACGGGCAAATGGAAGCAGAAACGCAAAACCATAGGCTATTATGAGAGTAAAAAAGAAGCCCTACAAGCACTGGCAAATTATAATAAATCTCCATATGATGTAGATGCTTCAAAGGTTACATTTCAAGAAGTATTTGAGCGTTGGAGTGAAGAGCACTTCCCCACTGTATCAGAAAGCAATGCAAAAGGCTACCGGGCAGCTTATTTATTATGTGAACTTATCGCAAATAAACGCATGGTTGATGTGAAACTGGATGATTTACAGTATATTGCCGATACTTCCGGCAAGAATACGCCTCCCCTACGCAAATACAAGGTTCTTGTGGGATTGATGTTCAAATATGCGGTTATCCATGACATAATACCGCCCGACATGAACAAAACACAATATATAGACATAAAGAAAGCAGGAAACCCCAACGCATACAACAGAGAGCCATTCAGCAAAGCGGAGATAGAAAAAATTTGGAAATGGAAAGATACGAACGGTTACTTTAACGTGATTTTAATGCTGATATATTCCGGCTGTAGAATATCTGAATTACTGGATTTAAAGAAAGAACACGTTAATATAAAAGAGCGTTGGTTTGATGTGACTGCTGCCAAAACAGAAGCCGGAATACGGAAAGTGCCAATTTCTGATAAAGTGATACCGTTCTTTGAATACTGGTACAATCTGAATGATTGCGAATATCTTTTAAGCACACCAGAGGGCAAACATTTTGAATACAGAAATTACTATGACAGTTACTGGAAATCGTTAATAGAACAGTTAGGAATGAACCACCGCCCACACGATACAAGGCATACTTGCATTTCATTACAAGCTGAAGCTGGGGTTGATGATAGGCTTGTCAAAAAAATTGTAGGTCACAAAGGGCAGGGGGTAACTCAACAGGTATATACTCATTTTGAGATACAAGCCCTTTTATAAGCCATAAACAAAATTTAGGAAAGGAGTTGATGCAGATTGATTGTAGCAATTAAAAAGGCTCTACAGTACCGCAAATACCATAGAGCCGCTACCCTGTAACCATCTACTAAAACAATTAAAGGGAGTATGTTCATTATAACATGATTCCCACGCAAAAGAAAGGATAATGAAAATTATGAGTATAGCATATGGTTCTATTGTAACACGTGATATTCCGTACATGTACGCTGTTTCAGCTGACGATTTAGGGGCGGAAGATATTTTTAGGTTTGAAAGGGTTCATCATGTAGAGCCAAAGAAATTTGTACTTGTAAAGCATACAAGGGAATGTATTGTTCTGAATAAGAACTTGAAAAACCTTAAAGAGATTGAGGAAATCATTGAAAAACTGTGTGAAAAATTTCAGTCGCTAAATTTTCTTGCTTTTTCATCATCTTTCACCACCTTTCCTTATCGATATTGAAATTAAACACTTAGAAAATAAAGAAAACCCCCGAAAATACTGGACTTCCGGGGGTTTTTAAGTCTTTTTAAAATTGTAGTAAAATTATCTCTTGCTGAACTGTGGAGCACGACGAGCTGCTTTGAGACCGTATTTCTTTCTCTCCTTCATTCTCGGATCACGTGTCAGGAATCCTGCTGCCTTCAGCACTGGCCTGTAATCAGCATCTGCCTGCAGCAGCGCTCTGGCAATACCATGACGAATTGCTCCCGCCTGACCAGTATATCCGCCTCCGCGCACATTTACCAAAACATCAAACTTATCAACTGTCTCAGTTGCCACCAATGGCTGACGAACGATAACTTTCAGAGTCTCAAGACCCAAGTATTCGTCGATATCTCTTTTATTAATTGTAACCTTGCCTGTTCCGGGCATTAAATACACTCTGGCAATCGATTTTTTTCTTCTACCTGTTCCATAATATCTTGCATTAGCCATCTCTTCTTACCTCCTGATTAAAATGTTAAAACTTCTGGTTTCTGAGCTTCGTGTTTGTGTTCCGGTCCTGCATATACAAACAGCTTTTTATACATCTGTCTTCCCAAAGGTCCCTTCGGGAGCATTCCCTTAACAGCAAGCTCAACGACTCTTTCCGGTTTGTTTGCTAACATCTCTTTTAAGGTAGTCTCTTTCATTCCACCTACATAATCAGAATGATGGTAATAAATCTTCTGGTCTAATTTCTTACCGGTTACTTTTACCTTGTCTGCATTGACAACAATTACATAATCACCAGTATCCATGTGCGGAGTGAAAATCGGTTTATTCTTTCCTCTCAACACCTTTGCAATCTCAGATGCCAGGCGACCCAGGGTCTTTCCTTCAGCATCAACCACATACCATTTTCTTTCAATTGTTGCCGGGCTGGCCATAAAAGTTTTCATTGAATGTTACCTCCTTGAATTTTACAATGCTACTCTGATATCCGAATGCCGTCCTCTGATTTCCATAGAAATCCAAACACAGTCAGTCATATAAAAGATTCCATCCGTTCTATCTGTTTCACACCATTTACATTTTTCCTTGTACTTCAAAGCAAAAACGCTCCGCCGGAGTAAGGCTTGCATTTCTAACTTGCCATACTTTTACATTCTATTACAAGACGTTGCATCTGTCAACATATATTTTCATGACAAAGCTAACTTCTTCCACTCTGCCCAAAGTTAGAACTTTCCAACCTTGAATTTGCGGATCATTCCCGTCAAATTTTCTGCCTGAGCTGTCATTTCCTGGCTTGCAGCAGCGCACTCCTGTGATGTAGCTGAATTATTCTGCACCACATGATTGATCTGGTCTACACCGCTGTTAATTTGATCTACTGCTCCTGCCTGTTCCTTGGAAGCTTCTGCAATCAGATTCACTTTGCCGATAATGTCCCTGGCTCCTTTCACAACATTTTCAAGCTGATCCGCTGTATCATTGGCAATCACCATTCCGCTCTTCACTGCACAGACAGATTCCTCGATCAAAGCTGTAGATTCTTTCGCTGCCTGAGCGCTCTGGGCTGCAAGAAGAGATACCTGATCTGCCACTACTGCAAACCCTTTTCCTGCATCTCCGGCACGGGCTGCCTCAATGGAAGCGTTCAATGCCAGAAGATTTGTCTGATCTGCAATTTCATTGATAGTAGCTATAATCTTTCCGATCTCATTGGAAGAATCACTGATTCGTTTCATCGACGCTACCATCTCCTGCATCTTCTTATTGCTGTAATCAATTTCTTCTCCGACCTGCTGTACTTCATAACTTATATCCAGCGCCTCTCTTGCATTCAGATCAATCTGCTGCGACACACTCTCCACTGAAGCAGAAAGCTCTTCTGTCACACCTGCCTGCTCTGAAGCCCCCTCTGCCAGCTCTGTAGAACTGGCGGAAATCTGTTCTGAAGCCCTTGTAACCTGATCCGCTACCGTCTGCACATTCTTCACCATATCCGCCATATTTTTTTCGAATTCCATAAAAGAACTCTCGATATTGCAGAAATCTCCCTGATAATCTACATTTGCTTTTACATCAAAATTTCCTTGGGAAAATTCTTTCATAGCACGGTCAATGTCCTCCACATAGGAACTCAAATGATAAAAAGAGCTCCGAAGAGCATCTGCCAATGTGCCAATCTCATCTTCACTCTGGCAGGTAACTTCTGTATGTAAATTCCCATGAGATAACTCTGTCGCTGCATCTTCAATCTCTTTCAGTGGGCGGACAATACTTCGAACAATTTTAGTCCCCGCTTTCACTGCCATAAGAATTGCAAGCGCTAAGAGCAGAATTACCACTACTGTCACAAAAATAACTGTATTTCTGGCAAGACTTACTGCCTTTTGCTTTGCATTGTCCGTCTCATCGTCTATTTCTTCTGATATGCCTGCTGCCTCCTTGAGAGCTGGAGAACAATCATTTATTATCATCCTTGCGGCTTCCGTTTGTGCTCCATCTTCCACAGTATTTATAATAGTATATCCCATTTTCAGCCATTCTTCAATTGCGGTTTCATAGCGAAGGGATAATTCCTCACTGACTACTTTTGCCTTTTTTAATTCTTCTATGGACTCACCCATAATCTGTGCACATTTTTCCACATTATTCCGATAATCTTCATAGGAATTATTATTTTGATTTAATGTCATTTCCCGAATATTCCTGGCCGCAGCATTCATATTAATCCTGCACTGTTTTACTGCCGTGTCTGCTGCCTGGGCGCCATTGATGTAATCATTCATTTTCCCCTGTACAAAGAACAACCCCATGATAGAAAATACTGTAATTACAATCATCAAGCCAACCACAAGACTATAACCAAATTTCAGCTTTTCCCGAATTTTCATTCCATCAATCTTACGCAAAAACATTCCTAAATCTCCTTTCTCCTCTCTCAGGCTGTATATTATTTATGTTTAGCTGAGTGTTTAAATTATACTTGATATTTTAGTAAAATTTCAAGTACTTTTTCCATATTTTATCTCCAGCATAGTTAATCCTTGCGCTGGGGCTGTAGGACCTGCCGCGCTCCTGTCCTTTTTCTTAAGAATCTTTTCTATCACACTGGGTTCAATTTCTCCAATTCCCACTGAAATAAGCGTTCCGGCAATGATGCGTACCATATTATATAAAAATCCTGTTCCAGTTATTCGAATTGTTACCACATGCTCCAAAGATCTCTCCACAGTGCATGACAGGATTTCCCGCACTGTATCCTCCACTGTAGTTTTCGCGGAACAGAAACTCTTAAAGTCATGGCGTCCCAGCAAGTATAATGCCGCCTGCTGCATTTTTTCCACATCCAAATCCCGATAATAGAAATATGTATCATGCCGCAATGTCGGAACAGGAATTTTCCGGTTTAAAATCCGATATGCATACGTCTTCTCACTGTAACATCTCCTGGGATGAAAGTCCTTAGGCACTTCACAAGAAGTCTGTACGACAATATCCTCTGGCAGACGCTGGTTTAAAGCAAAACAGATTTTTTCTGGTGGAATTTTTGTCTCTGTGTCAAACACCGCTACATTTCCAAGTGAATGAACACCTGCGTCTGTGCGGCTGGCTCCAATCACCTGAATATTTTCTCCCAATAATTCCGTCAGGGCATTGTTCAGCATCTCTTCTATGGTCACCCCGTTTGGCTGAACCTGCCAGCCACAGTAATTCGTTCCCTCATAGGCAACCACCAGCTTAATCCGTCTCATTTCCCTTTCCATTCTGTCCATGCCTTTCTTCTTACAACAATATCCTAAGTGCAATCACTCCTGCAAAATATCCAGCTGACAGCAGATATGCCGCACCATCAGACCTTTTATATTTTAATGGTTTCATTTTTGTTCTGCCTTCTCCACCATGGTAGCAGCGCGCCTCCATGGCCATGGCAAGGTCATTGGCACGCCGGAAAGCAGAAACGAACAGCGGCACCAGCAAAGGTACCATGGACTTTGCCTTTTTTATCAGGCTGCCGCTCTCAAACTCTGCTCCCCTGGCAAGCTGAGCCTTCATAATCTTATCTGTCTCTTCAATTAAGATGGGAATAAACCGCAGTGCAATAGACATCATCATAGAAATCTCATGCACTGGAATATGCAGCTTATTAAAAGGCTTAAATGCCTTTTCCATCCCGTCCGTAAGCTGATTCGGTGTGGTAGTCAGGGTCAATAACGAGCTCCCCAGAATTAAATATGTCAGGCGGACTGCCATAAAGCCTGCGCTTTTCAACCCTTCCCAGGTAATTTTAACTTTCCAGATTTCCACCAGGGATTCTCCAGGTGTGAGAAACAAGTTAAAAAGTATTGTTATCACCAGAATCACAACGATTGCTTTTAACCCTCTCACCATATAGCCAAAGGGAACTCTGGACAGCGCAATCATCAGAATCAGTCCCAGTGTCACTGCTGCAAATCCTGCCCAGCCCCGGAATATAAAGAGAGACAAAATATAAATCAAGGCTGCCATCAGCTTGGTTCTGGGATCTAATCTGTGAATCACAGAATCTGCTGGATAATATTGTCCGATTGTAATATCTCTTAACATACCCTCTCCTACTTACTTCTCAAATGTCAGCAGAATTGCTTCTTTTGCCTCATCTAAGGTTGTGGCGATACCTGGCACCTGAATCCCATGCTTTCTCAGATCATGCATCAGATAAGTAACCTGTGGCGCTGCAAGTCCTACTGCTTCCAGTTCCAGATAGTGGGCAAATACCTCTCCTGGCGTGCCATCCAGCATAATGCTTCCCTGATTCATTACAATCAGTCTTTCTACATATTCTGCCACATCCTCCATACTGTGAGATACCAGAATAATCGTCATATGGCGCTCCTCATGCAGCTTTGCCACCTGATTTAAAATCTCATCACGTCCTCTTGGATCAAGTCCTGCTGTTGGCTCATCCAGTATCAGTACCTCTGGTTCCATGGCAAGAACACCTGCAATAGCTACCCGGCGTTTCTGCCCTCCGCTGAGTTCAAAGGGGGAACGGTACCAGTAATCTTCTGG
The DNA here is from genome assembly GCA_910585395.1 of uncultured Lachnospiraceae bacterium. Classification (GTDB taxonomy): domain Bacteria; phylum Bacillota; class Clostridia; order Lachnospirales; family Lachnospiraceae; genus Petralouisia. Next base: position 33,741 of record CAJUCK010000017.1, on the reverse strand, counting down.
AAGTCCGACACTTCGCAGAGCTGTAAACGCTTTCAGCTCCGCTTCTTTTTTAGAAAATCCCTGATTTTTGGGTCCGAACGCAACATCTGCAAAAATAGTGGTCTCAAACAGCTGATGTTCTGGATACTGAAACACCAGACCTACTTTTCCCCGCAGGTTTTTAAGCTCATAATCATCCTCGTAAATATCCTGCCCATTATAATAAATCCCGCCCGAAGTGGCGCGCATTAATCCGTTTAAATGCTGAATCAGCGTAGATTTTCCTGAACCAGTATGTCCAATAATGCCGATAAATTCTCCATCGCCAATTTTAAGATTAATATTTTTCAGTGCATGGATTTCGTATGCAATTTTCTCACTGTAAACATAATTGACTTTATCTAGTATAATTGACATAATGCCTCCACCAGTTCTTGTCTGGTTAAAATTCCTTCTGGAATATTCAAACCCGCCTTCCTGAGTTCATAAGCTAAAAGTGTAATCTGGGGTACATCCAAACGATAGGATTTCAACGTGTCCACCTGTGAGAATATGCTTCTGGGATCGCCCTGCATCACCACTTTCCCATTATCCATCACATATACCCGGTCCGCACGAACTACTTCTTCCATATAGTGGGTAATAAGAATTATTGTAATGCCCTTCTCCTTATTTAACTGCTCCACCGCATCCAGCACTTCCCGGCGTCCATTTGGGTCCAGCATTGCTGTGGGTTCATCCAGGACAATGCACTTCGGCTCCATAGCCATCACCCCGGCAATGGCTATCCTCTGTTTTTGTCCGCCGCTGAGCTTGTTGGGTGAATGCTCCCTGTATTGTATCATTCCCACAGATTTTAAACTTCGCTCCACCCGTTTCCAGATTTGTGCAGTGGGAACGCCAATATTTTCCGGTCCAAATGCCACATCCTCTTCCACGACACTTGCAATAATCTGATTGTCTGGATTCTGAAATACCATTCCTGCATTCTGGCGTATCGCCCAGATATTATCTTCATCCTCGGCATTCTTCCCATCCACCCAGAGTGTACCGCCGCTGGCTGCAAGCAGTACGTTCAGATGTTTGGCAAGCGTAGATTTTCCAGAACCGTTATGTCCCAGGACTGCAACAAATTCTCCCTGTTTCACATCCAGATCCACCTGATCGAGCGCTGTCAGAATGCTCTCCACATTTCCCTCTTCATCGCGGCGGATATATTCATGTACCAATTTTCTTGCCTCTATAAAATTCATGGCTGTACCTCATCCCAGCTTTGGTGATGCAGCTGTCCTTTCAGCTTCATATGGTCGAACTGATTCTGTCTTAAAGCTTCATACAACACGACAGCGACAGAATTAGACAAATTCAGGGAACGCGTTTCACCAATCATAGGAATACGGACGCACTCATCTGGGTGTTCCCTTAAAATCTCTTCTGGGATTCCGGCGCTTTCCTTACCAAACATCACAAAGCAGTCTGGTTCATAACTTACCTCCGTATATACCTTCCGTCCCTTAGTGGTCGCCATATAAATTTTCACCCCAGGATTTTTGTCAAGAAAATCCTGCCAGTTTAAATACCTGGTAACATCCAACTCTGGCCAATAGTCCATGCCTGCACGTTTCAGTGCCTTCTCGCTCAGCTGAAAACCCAGAGGTTCAATGAGATGAAGCCTTGTCCCAGTGGCAACGCAGGTTCGTCCGATATTTCCTGTATTTGCCGGAATCTCCGGCTCATAAAGCACTATGTTTAATTCTGCCATGTATTGTCTCCTCCAATTTCATATAGAAGCGTTTCTATATCTGCTGACGGAGTTTCGTGATAAACCCTTCCATTCTGTTCAGCGCTTCCTCTAACTTCTCCAGGGAATATGCATAGGAGATACGCAGAAACCCTTCCCCGCATTCCCCAAAAGCAGTCCCTGGAACCACTACCACTTTCTCTTCCTGCAACATACGGGTAGCAAATTCATCTGAGCTCATCCCAAACTCTTTGATACAGGGAAATGCATAGAAGGCTCCAAAGGGTTCAAAGCAGGACAGCCCCATTTCCTGAAACCGATGTATGAGATATCGCCGTCTGCCATTATATTCTTCGCGCATTCCCGCCACATCTTCATCACCATTGCGCACGGCCTCCACTGCCGCATACTGACTGGTGGTGGGGGCGCACATAATGGCATACTGATGAATTTTCAGCATCTGTTCCAGCACCACTTTGGGAGCGCAGGCATAGCCCAGCCGCCATCCTGTCATGGAATATGCTTTGGAAAAACCATTGATAAGCACCGTTCTCTCCCGCATTCCCGGCAGAGAAGCAATACTTACGTGATCCTGCTGGTAGGTCAATTCTGCATATATTTCATCGCTGATTACATACAAATCATGTTCTCTTATGATTTCTGCGATGGCTTCCAGATCCTTCCGCTCCATAATTGCCCCGGTGGGATTATTGGGAAATGGCAGTACCAGAATCTTGGTTCTGGGCGTAATTGCATCTTTGAGTTCCCAGGCTGTCAAGCGAAATTCATTTTCCTCTTTCAGATTGATAACTACTGGCGTCCCATTCGCCAAAGCAGCGCAGGGCACATAAGATACATAACTGGGCTGGGGAATCAAAACTTCATCTCCTGGGTCCAGCATAGCCCGCATAGCTAAATCAATGGCCTCACTCCCTCCAACCGTAATCATCATTTCTGTTTCATAATCATAGGATACCTGAAATCTGCGCTCCAGATACCTGGCAATTTCTATTTTCAGTTCTTTTAAGCCAGCATTGGAAGTATACGCTGTCCTTCCCTTCTCCAGAGAATAAATCCCTTCATCCCGAATATGCCAGGGCGTGTCAAAATCCGGTTCCCCTACTCCCAAAGAAATCACATCTTCCATCTCTGCCGCAATGTCAAAAAACTTCCGGATGCCAGAAAAGGGAATATCTGTAATTCGTTCTGATAATGGATTTCTCATAAGCTCACCAGCATCCTTTCATCCTCTTTGGGTTTTGCAATTACCGTACCATGGTCTTTATATTTCTTCAGGATAAAATTGGTCTTAGTGCTCAGTACAGAGTCCAGCGTAGAAAGCTTATCTGATACAAACTGTGCAACTTCTCTCAATGTCTTGCCCTCCAAAGTCACCAGAAGGTCATATCCCCCAGAAATCAGATAAACTGCGTTCACCTCTGGATAATTATATACCCTCTCTGCCACGCTGTCGAAGCCTCTGCCACGCTGAGGGGTCACCCGCACCTCAATCAAAGCATTTACCTTTTCTATACTGGTTTTTTCCCAGTCGATCAAAGTATGGTAGCCGCAGATTATATGTTCCTCTTCCATAGCTGCCAGCTCATTTGCCACAGCCGCTTCTTCCATGCCCAGCATAATAGCCAGCTGCTTTAAATCCACTCTGCTGTTTTTCTCTATAAACGTTAAAATCTTCTCTCTCGTCTCCATCATACGAATCCTTCCATCTCTATATTCTATAAGACCCTGTACAGTTCATCTGTCTTTGGGGGCTCCAGGAACCGCCGTTCCTCCTGGTTCAGCAATACTCTGTCGTTGCCCGCAGTAGCTTTTCCAATGAGGGACGCATGAACCCCTGCTTTGTCTAATTCCCGCAGCAGTGTATTTCCGTCTGGCGACGCCATCAGCATACAGCCGCTGGAAATCAGTTCATACGGGTTAATACCAAAAAATTCACAAACTTCAATGGTCTCCTGCTTCACCGGTATTTTCTTTAGATCTATCTCAAGTCCAACGCCAGAGCTTTCTGCAAGTTCCCAAAGGGCGCCAAAAATCCCTCCTTCTGTCACATCATGCATAGCGCTGACGCCGGACTTCACGGCCACGGCTGCCTCTGGCAATACTGACAAATACTGGTCAAATTTTTGTGCTTTTTGTACCAGTTTCGGAGAATAATGCTGCGACAGTTCCTGTTCCTTCTCTTTGGCAATAATAGAAGTTCCCTCCAGTCCAATCCACTTACTGGCAAGAATATCATCTCCTGGTCTGGCTCCTGCTGTGGAAATCAGTTTTGATGCCTTCACTTTTCCCACGCCGCATACATTTACAACAGGCTGGCTGACTGCTCTTGTCACCTCTGTATGACCACCCATTATCTGCACTTTTGCCTGCGCACATGCCTGTTCTATTTGTCCCATCATTTTCTTCAAATCTGCCTCTTGCGCCTGTTCTGGGAGAAGCAGCGTCAACATAACTCCCACTGGTTCTGCTCCTGATGACGCAAGGTCATTCAAGGTAATATGGATGGCAAGATGACCGATATCTGTGGCGGTTCCTGTAACAGGGTCTGTGGATATTACAAACATTTCATCTTCTGAAAGCTTGATGGCTGCACAGTCTTCACCTACACCAGCTCCCAGAATTACTTCTTCCCGTTTTGTATGTATCTGCTTAAATACAGAACGTTTCAAAACATTTTCTGGTATTTTTCCTATTTTCATTTTCTGTCTCTCCCTTAACTTACATTATAAAAACACTCAGCAGAATATAGATTATCCAGGGAATGTTCTTATAATGTAAGTTAAGGCTGTTTCAATACTGAAACAGCCTCACAGACGAAGATTGTGCCTGACAGCTTCTTATTCTATTGCCGTTTGCACTACTCATCATCGTCCTCTTCTTCTTCATTTTCTTTTTTATTATTTTTGTCCGGTTTGTCGTCCCCATCATCCGGCTTGTCATCCTTGGGCTTCTCTCCGCCTTCCTGCTGCTGTTGCTGCTCTTGCTGCTGTAACTGCTGCTGTTGCTGCTGAGCTGCCTCGGCCGCCTGCTGAGCTTCCTGTGCCGCCTGCTGCGCCGCTGCCTGCGCCGCATCATTCCATTGGGCTGCCGCTGCACGGATAGTTCCCTCGTTCTGGCTTCCAACAGCCGCATTCATGGCGTTCACTGCCTCAGGATTTGCAGAAGCAGTTCCCACTACAACAATCCGCGGAGAAGCCTTATAAGTACTCTTGTTAAAAATCTCACGGCTTTTCTCAACACCGTCAACTGTTACCACTTTCCACAGCTGTGCGGTATAACCAGTATGTGATGACTGTTTCTGGCTGATATACCCAATTGCATGTCCGGAAGACGCCTGATACTGCGTTCCAGGTTCTGTTGTGGATAACGTCTCACTTACAAAGCTTACCTCCCGGTTAGCAGGTCTGGTCTCCTCTCCAAACACATTGAAATAAAGCTCTCTTCCTTCTGTATATCCTTCTATATAGATTGGAGCATCTGTATTATTTTTAAATTTCAAATCTTTGTAAGTTCCCGCAATTGCCGCGTCTGCAGAAGGATCTACATAGCTTACAATCATAGAATGGTTGAAACGCTCTGATATCTCAAGTTCTGCGCGGATTACTGCGTTATATAAAGTAGTAGACACCTGACAGATACCGCCGCCATAAGTCTCCACCGTTGTTCCATTCTCATAAGAGCCTGCCAGTTCATAGCCATGCTCTGCATCAAATGGGCTGACCGCTTCATAGACAGAAAACGTGTCGCCTGGATAAACTACAGACCCGTTGATCAAAGATGCGCCGTTCTCCACATTCTTAGAACGTCCGGCTCCGGAAGAACTGTACGAAGTGTGAAAACCTCCCAGAAGGTCTTTTACTTTTCCAAGTTCCTCTTCACTTCCTCTGGGTTCCACCACATCAGCTGCCAGTTCAATCGGCTCAGAGGATGTCCCCTTCCACTCGCTGGAAAAATATTTTTCCAATATCTCTTTTGAGTCTTCTATATTAATATTGACACCCTGACTTCCTGGAACAACTGTAAAAACGCCGTTCTCTCTGGTAAGTCCACCGTCTTTAGCCTCTGTATTCAGCGTCTGAGCATTACTCTCAAGCACCTGGCTGATCTTTTCTTCATCTGCCTTATAAGAGAGCTCATACACTTTGTCTTCATTTTCCAGATCTTTCATCGCCTTGTAACGGGTAATTAAATTTCCACTCTTTCCAAGACCAGCGGCTTCCTCAGCAATTTCCGGGTTGCCCCAGGAAACTCCAAATTGTGACGCCTGCACTTGTACGGTATTTTTACCAGCCTGAAGTGTGACAGTCTGATTCAGCTTCCCGCTTATATATTCTTCTACCGCTGCTTTTGCCTGTTCCTGAGTCATTCCTCCCACTGAAACTTCTCCGAAATACACCCGCTGCGGAATGGTAGATGTCTCATCTGTCTCCGCATTAACCGGAACCGTAACAATTACTGCCAATGCCAGGACGAACAGTACACCAGCAATTGACAGGTATTTTTTCCAACTCTTCATAGTCGTCCATCTCCTACTATTCTGCTTCGTTTATACTTTACCACCTAATTCTAACACAAACTTTTTATTTTTCAAGATACACAAACCACGAATTTCGTTGACATAACACAACTCTTTCTGTATATTATGAACAGGTACAGATGAATGCTATGCGAAAGAAATCCATATATCCCCCAATTCTTCCAGTTACTCCATTTTAGACAAATGCTGAGAGAAATACAGCCGCTACCATGGACACCACCAGGATTATGGCAATTACCGACGCAAATGTCTTTTTTGTTTTGGGATTATTAAAATTCAGCACAGCCTTCACCTCCATTCTTTATACATACTACCTTATTTTAGAAAGGAATTCAATCTTATGGCTTTTTTTCTTCTCATTGGATGGACTATTATTTTTATGGCAGTCGTCTCCTATAAACGCATGAAAGCAAACCACCAGAACCAAGCTGCTGAAAATGCATTCTGGAATCGCGAAAATGCTGCAAACCTTACACGCAGACAGGATATTTCAAAACTGGATTATGTAGATTTTTCCGGCGTCAAACTTCCCTTTTCCCTGTTCGAAGACGACCTGCTAAAACAATGTGAAACTCAAGTGCTCGCACTGAAAGAGAAAAAAATCTTAAATCTTACCGGAATAAGCAACACGGACCTGAAATTAAAATATGGTCCTGCCAATCTTCCAGAACTAACCCAATGCGACCAGAACTTTACTCTTCTGGCCCGCACTTTAAACACCTGGGGGCAACGTCTCTGCGAACTTTCCTATAAACAGGAAGCCATCTGCGTTCTGGCCTTTGCAGTGTCCATCAAAAGTGATATCCGGGCAACCTGGCAGCTTCTAGCACAGCTCTATGCAGAATCTAATGATACTGCAAAGATTCAAGCTCTGAAAGCAACTGCTGCTTCTCTCAACTCTCTGACTAGAGAGCCCATCCTTGCAATGCTGGAAAGTTATATAGATATATAATACATTCCTGCTTGTAAACCAATAATTTAATGTAATGAATTTTTCCCATATATGGAATAAATCTGATCTGTAATCCGGGAAACCTCGCTGCGGCTTAAGCTCTCCAGTTCCCGGTTAAGCTCTATCTTATGATATTCTATCAGTTCCTGCAAGCGTTTTTTCTGCATTTTAGTGGCAGGCTGCTGTTTTTTTGCCTTATACTGCAGATATCGAGGTACAAATGCCTCAGGTTCGCTATTGCCAAACTGCTTTTTCAGATATTCCAGCAATTCTGCCGCTGCCCTGGCATCCTCCAGGGCACGGTGCGTTCTGTCACGTTTGATATGCAAAAATTCACACAGATAATCCAAAGTCTTTTTCTCTGCATCCGGCAAAAACTTTCTTGCAAGCTTCAAAGTGTCTATCCCTTCTTTTTCCAACAAAATCCCCTTATTCACAGCATACTGTTTTAAAAAACTATAATCAAAAATAATATTATGGCCAGCCAGAGGCAGCCCTTTAGAAAATGAAAGAAATTCCTGCACTGCGCTGTCTGTATCACATCCCTGAGCTACCATCTGATCTGTAATTCCCGTGAGGCTTACAATTTCCTGAGGAAGTTTCATTTGAGGATTGACCAGCTTCTGAAAAGATTCTCTTATCTGCCCTTGACTTACTCTTACTGCCCCGATTTCCAAAATACGATCTGTTCGGGCACGCAGCCCAGTCATTTCAAGATCCAACGCCACATATTCATCTAACATGCTTACCTCCATCGCTGACCAGCTGCACCCCTGCCTGTCCAGTCAGGGGACTGCGCTGTTCATAGGAAAACAGATAAAAACTCTTTTCCTTCTTCTTGTTTGGATATTCTGTCAGTGTCTTTTTGTTCTGTATCATCTCCATATCATACCAGAAGGGCTCCAAATGTGTAAGCTTTCCCTTTTTACAATATTGTCTGTATAGTTCCTTATATTCTGATAAATCAGGGGCCCACTTTGGACGGCTCTTCATATTCTCCCGGTAATACAGATCAAACGTCAGCGTCTCCTGATACAGTTTATGGTGTTCAGGATCTTTTTCTTCTATATAATTCAGCAGAATTTCACACCGCCGAATCCTGGAATGGCTCATTGCCCTCAGTCCATACCTCTCATAAAATTCTCCCAGATGCAGAAACATCATAAACGGATTATCTTCTGTAAGCTCCAGCACTTTCATTGTCATTTCGTACTGTCCGCTGTTATAGTATACCTCCAGCATTTCCTCCACCAGCTTGATTTTGAGAATTTCTTCATACGACAGCCAGTTTGTCGCCATCACCTCGTAGGGAGGATGTTCTTGATACAGCAGTCCATATTCTTTCCGGCACTCATACAGATAAGAACCTTTCAGTACTTTCAGGAATCCTAACTGAAGCTGCTCTGGCTTCATACCATACACCTCCTGAAAAGATTCTGCAAAAGCAGTAAAATCCTCTTTCGGAAGCCCTGCTATCAAATCCAGATGCTGATGTACCGTCCCTGCCTGTTTAAGACATGATACTACCTGTTTGAGCCTGGGCAAATTCATGGTGCGGTGAATTTCTTCTATTGCATCTGTATTCGCAGACTGCACTCCGATTTCAAGCTGAATCAACCCTGGCCTCATGGAGGCAATCAGCGCAATCTCGCCATCTGTCAGCAAATCAGCTGAAATTTCAAAATGAAAGTTGGTTATCCCGTTATCATGTTCTTTCAGATAACGCCAGATTTCCATAGCATGTTCATGATTACAGTTAAATGTACGATCCACAAATTTAACCTGGGGTACTTGATGATCCAGAAAAAACTGCAGTTCCTGTTTTACCAAATTTAATGAGCGAAAACGCAGTTTCTTATCAATAGAAGAAAGGCAGTAACTGCAGGAAAATGGGCACCCTCGGCTGGTCTCATAATAAATAATCCTATTTTTAAAATCGTCCAGGCACTTATAGCAGAAAGGAATCTCATCCATAGACAAGACTTCTCTCTCCAGCGTCCTCACCAATTCTCCCTGGGCTGTTCGAAAAATCAATCCCGGGATCTGTGTAAGACTTTGATTTTTTCCTTCCAGATAATATTTACACAAATCTCGGAAAGTGGCTTCTCCCTCCCCAATCATGACCCCGGCCGCCATCGGGTAATGTATCAGAAAGCTTTCCGGTTCATACGTCACCTCTGGGCCTCCCACCCAGACAGGTATCCCAGGAAGCAGCTTTTTAATCTCCACAATCAACTCCTGAACATACCGAAAATTCCAGATATAGCAGGAAAAGCATAATACATCTGGCTTCTGTTTATAAATCTCCTGTAAAATAAATTCTATCCGGTGATTAATGGTATACTCTGCCGTCTGAATATGTTCCTGGTATTCTTCTGCATAGGCTTTTAAGCTGTAAACCGCAAGATTCGAATGAATATATTTCGCATTGACGGCCGTCAATAAAATCTTCATAGTTTTATACTTACTGTTATTATTCTTTTGACAGTTTTCCCCTTCTATGGTATTTTTTAAGTATTACAGTTATTTCATCGGCAAAAAAGAAGGAATTATTATGAATCAAAATGAATTTGAACAATTAGCTGAATTATTTAAAATATTTGGAACCCCTACCCGGCTGCAGATTCTGTATGCTCTGGTAGATGAAGAAAAATGTGTCTATGATATTGCCCAGGAACTGGGCATGTCTCAGAGCGCCATTTCACATCAGCTCAGTATTCTCAAACAAAACCGCCTGGTAAAAAACCGCCGGGAAGGAAAAACCATTTACTACTCTCTGCTGGATTCTCATGTGCTCACCATAATTGCCCAGGGACTGGACCATATTCGGGAATAACCTCCCCGTATGAAAAGTAGTTACACACTTCCTTCGTATTCAAAACTCTATTATTCAATTTCGCAGAAAATTCAGTAAAAATCCACTCTTTTTTATCACTTCTGCCAGAAAATTCTTTCCTTATATTATTATTGATGATATAATATATCCAATAAGCAGAACATTCTATTTTCATATAGTATCTGCTCATTTTATAAAAATAAGGAGGAAAGCAAATGAAATTAAAAACGTATCTGAAATCTGCCATTGCAGGCTTCACCGCTTTTGCAATGGCTGCCACCATGTTTCCGGCAGATGGCTTTGAAAATGTACAGGCAGCTTCCACAGACGAAAATATGATTCTCCATTGGGATATGACGCTGAACAGCGACGGCGGTCTGAAAGACATAACCAACAATGGACATGACGGCGTTCTCATAAGCCCTGTAGAGAGTGGAAAAATCGACAATATCGACATCCTGGATTTAAAAGGAGGATATGCCGATATCCCTGATGGAACCATTGACAGCAGTATGACAGAAGTGACCATTAATATGCTGGTAAATATCACCAAAAATGTAAAATCATCCTGGATGTTCTGTCTTGGTTCCTCTAACACCAAATACTTATATTTTACCGCCTGCTCCAATCAAAACGAATGCTTGCGCGGGGGCATTGGCTATGGATCTCCAGGATACAGCCACGAAGCTGATATCGGCGGAACCAGCTCCCTGGACGCCAACAAATGGCAGAATATTACGGTCACTTATAAAGACAATGAGAAATTCTCCTTTTACAAAGACGGCGTCCTCCAGGCTGAGACAAATGCCATTATAGCCGACAAAACTGGTGATTACACTCTTCAAGATCTGATGACTGCCCAAGATGGCAGAGACGGTTACATGGGCTGGTCTTTTTATGGTGGAAAAGACCCCAAATTTGAAGGTAAAGTAGCTGATTTTAGAATCTATAATAAGGCCATGTCCCAGGAAGAAGTAACAGAACTTCAGACAGACATTGACGCAATGTTAAGCAACCTTGCAGAAAATGATTTCAGCTCTTCTGATATTGATTTAACAGAAGAGGACTGCCTGGGTGAAAATTCTTCTAAAAATTTCATCACTAAAAATCTGGCGCTGCCTGCAAAAACTACTTTAAATGGTTCCCCCGAAAAGGAAGCAGACATCACCAGCTGGGTAAGCAGTGATCCCGATGTCATTGCAGCAGATGGAACTGTCACACCTGCTGACACCGATAAAACAGTAACTTTAACTGCCACTGTTACGAGAAATAACGTCAGTGCCACTAAAACACTTACATTTAAAGTTCCACTGCAGATATCTGATACAGATGCCGTAAAACTGGATAAAGAAGCTCTTATGATCCCTAATGCAGATGATATTCGCGGGAATGTCTGTCTGCCAGCAGCAGGGGCAAAAGGTTCTGTTATTACCTGGACCTCTTCCAATGAAGACGTGATCAGCACACAGGCGCAAGGCGCCATTCTTCCTGGCGCCGTCACAAGACCAGCCAGCCAGGACGCTTCTGTCAAACTGACAGCAACTATAACCAGCAACGATGTCACAGATACCAAAGAATTTAATTGTACTGTAAAAAAAGCATACGTTATGCCTGAGACCACCGATTATCTGTTTGCTTATTTTCCATATGCAAATATTAAGGATGAGCGGATCTATTTTGGAATCAGCCAGGATGGACTTAATTTCTCCGCCTTAAACGACGGAAAATTTATATTAGAATCCACCCTAGGCACACATGGGCTCCGTGATCCTTTCATCATTCGTTCGAAAGAAGGAGACCGTTTCTATTTAATTGCCACTGACCTGACTGTTGCTGGCATCGACCAAAACGGAGTACATTATCCTGGCCAAAGCTGGAATGAGAATCAGACACATGGCAGCCAGAAGATTATGGTGTGGGAATCCACAGATTTGATCAACTGGTCTGAGCAGAGAGAATGCAAAGTCGCTGCCGATGATGCTGGCTGCACCTGGGCGCCAGAAGCATACTGGGACGACAGCACCGGACAATATGTAGTATTCTGGGCTTCCAAAACTTCCATTGATAATTATGGCAAACAGAGAGTCTTCTATGCCACAACCAGAGATTTCTATAATTTCTCTGAGGCGCAGGTATGGATTGAAGCCCCTGGCTCTGTCATCGACACAACGGTAATTAAGGCTGGCGAATACTATTATCGTTATACAAAAAATGAAGATGGAAATACCATCAATGGCACCCCCAGCAAGAGAGTCTACTGCGAACGCAGCAAATCCCTGACTTCTACAAATTGGGAACGTGTACATAACAATTCTTTAGCTTACAGCAAGGGACAGATTGAGGGCGCATGTATCTTCAAATTGAACAAGGATGATGTGGAGAATGCAAAAGAAATCGCCAAATTAAAAGATATTACTTTAACAGGTGAAGACGTCTTCTGTCTGATTGCAGACGCCACAGGCGTAACTATTTTCCCAGGACTGTCAGACGACATTACCACTGGAAACTTTCATATTCTTGGAGAACAAAAAGTTGAAATAGTAAACGGCACGACATTGTATACCATGCCAGAACCTGCTGCAAGCCATGGTACTATTATGCCAATTACCACAGCTGAGTATGATAATTTAAAGCTTCAGGACGATATCCGCAAAAAAGCAAAAGAAGCTGCTGAAGAAATTACACTTGAATCAGTTGTTACCTCTGATCTTTCTCTTCCAACAGCTGCTGCAAATGGAGCGCAGATTAGCTGGATATCCTCTGACGAAGACTTGATTTCCAGCGCTGGAGCTGTCAGCCGTCCGAAAGACAGCGACAAAGAAGTAACGCTCACAGCTTCCATTACAGCTGAAGGCACGGATGTTATTCCTGATGTAGTGATTGAAAAATCATTTACCCTCACGGTCAAAAAAGCCTCCATCACTGCTGAAGAACTTAACGCAATTGCTGACGCGGCTATAAATGAACTTACGATAGCCCCCACTGTTACTTCTAATATCACACTGCCTGCAGTAACCTCCAATGGTGCAAAGGTTGCCTGGACATCCTCAAATGAAAATATAATCTCATCCACTGGCACAGTAACCAGACCAACAGACGAAGACGCGAAAGTAACACTGACAGCCACCGTTACAGTAAAGGGCGAGGAAAACATTGCCGACGTTATCAAGATAAAAAAATTTATAGTTACCGTAACGAAACTGGAAACATCCTCTCCGTCTATCTCTAAATATACTGTCAATTTCGACAGCAAAGGGGGTTCTAAGGTCAGCAGCATAATAGTGGAAAGCGGCAAAACCATTGCTGAACCCAAAACCACCAGAAAGAATTATACTTTCGCAGGCTGGTACAATGGCCGCCAAAAATACAACTTTAATAATCCTGTGACTGGAAACCTTACTCTTACTGCAAAATGGACAAAAGTAACCGTAAGCACCCCCAAAACTCCTGCTCTGAAAAACACAAAGGGCAAGCTGACTATCACTGTGAAGAAAGTAAAAGGCGCTGCCGGCTATCAGTTTACCTACTCTACCGACAAGAAGTTCAAAAAGAGCAAGACAACTACAAAAACAAGCACAAAGAACACCTTTACCATTAAAAAACCAAAAAAAGGCAAGATTTATTATGTCAAGGTAAAGGCATATAAAAAAGATTCTACTAAGAAGAATGTATTCAGTAAATTCAGCAAAACCAAAAAACTCAAAGTAACTAAATAGTCTTTCGTTTAACCAGAACTGAAAAGCGCTGTTATCTTAACGTAAGACAGCTCAGCAGCAAATTTATAAAATCTGCTGTTGGGACAGCAAAAACAAACTGCACAGCAATCAGCTGGGAAAAATATTTCCCAGAACGATTGCTGTGCAGATTTTACATTGCAGAGTAATCCAAACCCTTCCAACAAATATAAGTTCTCTGTGTTCTACAAGTTCTTCATTTCTCCAGGCTTTCGTCAACAGGCGCAGCCTTAACTGCCTCTGTGCGGAAAATGAATTTCACAGAACCCTTTATGCCGTCTGCCACTTTACTGAAGGTCTGGTATTCTCTGCCTGCTTTTGCAACTGCCTCTAACTTATTCAATAGTTCCTTCACATCACCGTCATAAGCGTCCACCAGTTTCTGGATTCCATCTTCGTCAAATTGTACCATACCTTCCATCAATTCTCTGGAACCATCATCCAGCTTTTCCACTCCTTCACTTACCTGTGATGTAGCGCCGAAAAGCTTTGAGGCTCCCTCTGTCAGCGCGCCATTATTGGATACCAGTGCAGCTGCTCCATTGGTGAGCTGGCTGATTCCATTGGTCAGTGACGGCATATTATCATTCATTGTCTGTGTTCCCTGGCTCAGCGCCTGCATTCCAGATACCAGACTGTAACCGCTCTCTGCGTCTTGTGCATTGATGGCTGCTGAAATCTGTGCTTTCGTTCCATCCACTGCGGAAAGAGTTGCAGATTCTGCCGCCGTTTTTGCCGCCGTTTTTGCTGTATCTGCCACTGCTGCACCTACTAAATCTTTTGCTCCATCTGCGATTCCGGCAACAATCTGATCTGCCGTGCTGTTCATACCAGCTTTTAACGTTTCATTTGCCATGGCTGCGCTGACTGTCTGATTCACCAGCGCATCCACAGTTGCCTTGATCTGTGCCTGCCCTTCTCCAGATGCCAGAGCCGAGTCAATCTGCTGCTCAATTCCAGCCATTTGACCATTTACATTTGCTGCTACCATGCCGTTGATATCCTGCTGGCCAACCAGTGCGTCAATCTGCTGCTGAGCCTCTGAACCTTCTGTATTGACTGCCTGATTTACTGCTGCACATACCTGAGCCACTGCTTCTGCATTTAAAGATCCCCCATTCTGTTCTGCCAAAGCGGCAGTCTGCTGCTGAATCGCTGTGGCTGTCACACCTGAAGTTACCTGTTTGGCAACCTGCTGAACTACCGCCTGTGTCACTGCCTGCACAACCTGAGGTTTATATTCTGCCATCTTATCTTTCTTAGCGGAATCCTTGGCAACACTGGAATATGCTGTCTGCAGCACCGAATCCAAAACTCCCTGTGTATAAGCTCCCAGACCTGCTGATACCTGATCCTTGGCAGCCTGATTTCCTGCAAGACTGTTATAAAATGTGGAAGATGCCTGCTGCTTAATGGCCTGACCCTGACTCTTGAATGTATTGTCAATCGCTGCATCTGCCTGTTTGATCAGCCCTGATTTTTCCTGATCTGACATCTTGGCTTTGAGAGCCTGATCCAACTGTGCCACACCATGATTCAATGTGGCTGCACTGCTGTTTAAAGTGGTTACACCATTAATCAGAGTACCAGAAGAACCAGAAAGTGTACGGATTCCATCATTGAGCTGAGAAGCTCCGTTTGTATAACTGTTTATTCCATTCTTTAAGGTATCTACTCCTGATGCAAACTCTTTCATGCTGCTCTTTAAGGTATCAAGCCCCTTTGACAGCTCTTTCGTTCCATCCACCAGTTTTCCAGAAGCATCTGTGAGCGTATCCATATCGTCCTCAAGCCCTGTCAGATCAAAGGCGCTGCTCAGATCACTGCCGCTCAATAATTCATTCATGGCAACGGTCATCGTCATTTCCAGAGAAAAATTTTCCACCTCAGCACTTAGCTCCACATAATCTGGAATATTCAAACCTTCATCAAGATCATCCTCTTCCAAATCAAGACTCTCTTTCAGCCCTGGCATTGCCAGACCAACCGCAACCTTCCTGTTTCCATCAGAAATCACCTTACCATTCGTGATTTCCACATTCGTATAATCTTCTGGCAGAATCATTCCTGTCATTACAGTAAAGGGAACAAATACTTCATGTTCTTCTCCCTCTACCATCTGAACAGTCTTTTCATGATTCATGTAGTCAAAACGAATCGTAACCTTTCCGCTTTTTCCTGCCATTTCCTCTGGAGACATTTCCTTTCCATTCAGGAAATAAGTAACTTTTTCTGTAATCGGCAGTTCCTTATCTGTAGTTCCCTGATAATAAATATCTTTCCCCTCTGCCTGCCAGGTAATGTTATCCCCATTCTGTGTAAAAGTTTCATCCCCTTTTACATTCTCAATTTCTTTTAAATTTGAAGCATCCTCTAAAGAGGTTGATTTATCTTTATTTTTCAGCCATTCACTGACAATGATATCTTTTGCAGTGCCGTCTGCTTTTGCCACCACATAGACCGTCTCTTCTTTTCCTGCATCTTCTGCGGCCTCTTTGGAAACGGATAGAACTTTTTCCAATGTCTTTTTAATTTCTTTTTTATCTGATCTGCTGTTCTTATCAGATTCCTTTATCTCTTTCCCTTCTTTCTCAGCATGAACCGTATATGCCATTCCTGATCCACTGCCTAAAACTGCGACTGTAAGAACCCCTGCTGCAACACGAATCATATATTTATTCTGAAACTTCTTTTTTAATTCTATATTTTTCATAGTGATAACCTCCTACATTATGATACTGTTTTTATATGTTCTGTTTTTACTTTTTTCTGCTTATTCGGTCCAAAGTTTTTACTTGTTGCACAAATCAGGCCGTCAAATACTACAAACATTGCCGGAAGGATAAAGACTGCCACAAACATACTGATAATGGCTCCCCGTGACATCAGAGTACACAATGCCCCAATCATATCAATCCTGGAATAAAACGCCACACCCACGGTCGCCGCAAAGAAGCTTAATGCGCTTCCTACAACAGAAGATATGGACGTACTCAGCGCAATGGTAATGGCTTCTGTTTTGTCCGCCCCGCTGTTACGTTCTTTGCGGTAACGGGTAGTCATCAATATGGCATAATCCACCGTTGCCCCCAGCTGAATGGTTCCGATTACCACAGAGGCGATAAAAGGAAGCACCGTGCCAGTATACGCCGGAATACCCATATTAATAAAAATTGCAAATTCAATCACTGAAACCAAAATAATCGGAATAGAAATAGATTTAAAAGTAGCTAATATAATCAAAAATACTGCTAAAATGGAAACCACGCTTACTACTTTAAAATCCTTATCTGTAATATTAATCAAATCCTTGGTACAGGGCGCTTCTCCAATCAGCATTCCCTGAGGATCATATTTCTTTAAAATAGCATTCAGCTCTATAATCTGATGATTGACCTCATCAGAGGCAATCTTGTACTCCGAACTGATCATCATCATCTGATAATTGTCTGTCATAAGTTTTTTCTTTGCTTCATCTGGAATCATATCCAGTGGAACAGAAGGCCCTACCAGAGATTCTAGTCCCAATATTGCCGATACACCGTTCACTGTTTCCATTTCCTCTTTCAACATCCCTGCTTCTTTTTGAGACAATTTACTGTCAAGCAGCAGAATATGGGTGGTATTCATCTGAAAATTTTCATCCAGTTTTTCGTTTGCCTGGATACTCGGCAGATCCTTAGGCAACGTTCCTGCAAGATCATAATATACTCCTGTGTGCGTATATCCATATACTGCCGGACCTAATACAATCAGAAACAGTATTACAAACGCCTTATAATGCTTCACCACAAAAGGAGCAATCCGCCCTAAATCTGGGATTAATGGGCGATGTTTCGTCTTAGAGACAGGCTTATCAAAAACCAGTATCATAGATGGAAGCACCGTGACACAGCTCACCACGCCAAGAAGAACTCCCTTTGCCATAACAACTCCCAAATCCATGCCTAAGGTAAATGTCATAAAACACAAAGCCACGAAACCTGCCACTGTAGTGGTGGAACTGCTCAGCACTGAACCCAGGGTATTGGAAATGGCATGTGACATTGCTCGTTTTTTATCTCCTGGAAAACGCTCCTGATTTTCCTCATAACTATGCCACAGGAAAATGGAATAATCCATGGTGACTCCCAGCTGAAGGACTGCTGCCAGCGCCTGAGTAATGTAACAGATTTCCCCAGACAGCACATTGCTGCCCAAATTATATAAAATCTCCATCCCGATACTCAAAAGGAAGAATACCGGAGCCAGAAACGAATCCATGGTCAGTGCAAGAATTACACAAGACAACGCTCCTGCAATTGCCACATAAGCCATCATTTCTTGATTGCAGATATCTTTAATATCTGTGACTACTGCTGACATTCCGCTGACAAGGCACTGCTGGTCTGCCAGTCTGCGAATCTGTTTTACTGCCTCCATAGTCTCATCTGATGACATAGAAGAATCATACATCACGGCCATCATGGTATCTTCGCCTTTTACAAATTTCCCTCTGATGTCCTCAGGAAGTATCTCCATAGGAACTGACAGATCTGCCACCGAATCATACCAGATCACGCTCTTAACATGAGGGACTTCTTCTATTTGATCTCTCAGCTTTGACACATCCTTATTCTCCATCCCTTCCACCACACAGATGGAAAAAGCACCTGTGTTAAATTCCTCCATTAGAATATCCTGACCTTTCATGGTCTCAATATCTTTTGGCAGATAAGACAAAATATCATAATTAATTCTGGTGTTTACAATTCCCAATACTGACGGAATCAAAAGCAGCACACTGATAATCAGAATTGGGATGCGCAGTTTTACCACTTTCTTGCCAAATTTAATCATTTTTTCGCGCTCCTTTTTTATATTGTTTTCATAGAAGAGTATAAAAAAAAAGATTGAATAAATGAATATTCAATCTCTTTTTCATGTATTTGCCAAATATACATTTTCATTTTTCTGTCATTGCTAAAATACATTCTGCCAAATCTGTCACTGAAACAAGTCTTTCTTTTCTACAATTCCTCTATAACCTCTGTCATAGAACGTGTAATCATATAATTATAAATATCTGTAATCTCCCTCGGTTCCACCGCCATGCCGCCTTTTATCCAGTTTACCACCACAAAGCTCATGGACTGGGCGTAATATTTTGCAATATATTCCGGAGTCAGCCAGAAATGCCTGCGCGTTCCCGTCTGGCTCTTCCCTGCAATCACTTCCAGCAATATATCCTCAATACAGCTTTTGCAGATTTCCTCGAAAGAATTCTGTCCTTCCAGTTTCACCGCCCTGCCATAAAATTCTCCATCTGCCTTGACAGCAGTAAAAATCAGCATCAATGCCTCGTCCACCATTCCCGCATGTATCAAAGGACGGGTAGGCTCCAGAATCTGAGTGCGTATAATCCATTCCAGCAATTCATATTTATCTTGAAAATGATTATAAAAAGTAGGGCGTATTACTCCTGCTTTGTCCGTGATTGCCTTAATCGTAATCTTCTCTATGGGCTGCCTGCAGGCAAGCTCTTTAAAACTCTCCGCCAGCAGCGTATCTATCCTTTCTTTCTGTCCTGCCACGTCTTCACATCCTGCCTACACATTCAGCTCCAGAATTGTCAGATTTCTGGCCTCGTCATCAGACTTCAAGTCAATCACCTCTCCTGTAGGTATAATTTTTACCTTGGGTCTTAATATAAATTCTTTGTAATTTTCCATTACCACCGCTGTTCTGCCGTCTGAAAGGCTGACCTCACAGCCCACAGGATATACTGCAATTTTGCGCATAAATATATCCACCAGCTCTGGGTCAAACTCTGCCCCTGCATTTGCCATGATGTATTCTACTGCTTCTGAAGGTGAAACAGGTTCATGGTAGGGCAGCTTGGAAGTAAGCGCATCATACACATCCGCAAGCTTAATAATTCTGGCATAAAGGGGTATCTCCGAACCAGACCTGCGCATAGGATAACCGCAGCCATTATACCACTCATGATGTTCCAATACACTGTCATACACTTCTGGAAGAAAATCAAAATTCTCCTTTAAAAAATCATATCCCAGTTTGGGATGCTGAACAATCATGATCCGTTCAACCTCTGTCAATGCACGGCGGACATTCAGCACATCTTCCTCCACAAATCGTTTTCCCACGTCATGAAGCAGGGCTGATGTTGTCAAAATATCAAGTTCCTCTTTATTCAAGTTGCAGGCTGCGCCAATCATGGTGGACAATACCGCCACATTTACTGAATGAAAATACACATAATCATCATAAGTTTTAATATCCAGCATATTGCACATAACGTCGCCGTTATTCAGCACTTCTTCCATCACATTCATAACTACTTCCTGTAAATTTTTCTGTTCCATAGGAAGATTCTTATTATCCAGAAACAGATCATGAACCATCTTCAATGCTTCTCGTTTTACTTCTGGACGGATCACCTGAGTAACCATCAAATCTTCTGTAAACTCATCATCAATATAAATTCCTGGAAATCCCAGCTTCAGCAATTCCTGAAGGTTGTCATAATTCAGCATCAAATGCTTTCCTAAAATCAGACGCCCTTCTCCATTATAGATATCCTGCCCCAGAGTCATTCCAGTTTCCACTTTCGCCATAGGCATATAACGCATATTCAGCTACCTCCTGTTTATACTTTGCCAGTGTTATTTTTTGCTTCTTTCTGTGCCCGCTTGCACTGGTACATTTTTTCATCCGCACGCCCAACTGTATCCTGAAGATTCATATCTGTACTGCGGCTGTATTTTGCAAAACCAGAGGCTATCTGCATAAAATCCTTTACCTGAGTTCCCTGCAGACTCGCCAGCCAGTCACACATCTGTGTTTTTTTCTGCTCATATATTTCTTCTGTAATACTGTCAGAGATCAAACAAAATTCATCTCCGCCAATTCGGTAAATCTCTCCCATCTCCCCAAATACATCCCGAATAATCTCACTTCCAGTAATCAGATAACAGTCTCCCATTCCATGCCCATAAAGGTCGTTCATCATTTTCAGATTATTCAGGTCAAACATCACTACGCCATATTTACGAAATTCCCCCTTATTGATCTGATGCAGCTCATTTTCAAAACTTCTGCGGTTCTTTAAGAGTGTCAGACCATCCAGTTCTGCTTCCTCCAAAATTGCCTCCGCTTCTTTTCCTACCTGGATCAGCTTAATAGAACCGCTCAAAAACTGTCCTCCCAAAACCACCACATAAACCAGGCAGCCGATTCTGGAAAAATACGCTACATCATCATGAAATCTATAATAATAATTTAAAGCATCTAATATGACGCAGAATCCGATAATTCCAATACAAACCGCATTTTTCCACAGTTCTCCTCTGGATTTGACTTCCTTTTTTCCCTTATGCATTACATACTGTATGCCCATAACTACTGCAGAGGCAGCAACAGAAACTCCTATAATATGCGTAACCGGCAGAATCTGGCGCAAATCGAACCAGCCAAAAAACTGACCCAGCAGACTGACCGCCACATCCAGTTCACTTATCGCTGCAAGAACTCCCAGCAGGCGGCTGTCTTCTCTGGAATATACTACCTTCATAAAGTAAATGATTGGAAGAGGCATCAATTTTAAGCTGATAATCGTAATCTGATTACACAAAAGCTCCCTTCCAAACATTATCATTGGAATCTGGGTCTCAAACGCAGACCAGACTGCAAAATGTATGGCAAAAAGTCCCAGCCACGGTATTCCTTTGTGTAAACGCATTTTCTTTCCAAGTGTAAACCAGCCAATAACCAGCATCAGCCCCATTGCAAGCACAATATAACTGATAGTCAGTGAGAAAAATTTGTCTTTTATCATGTCCATCACAATTTTCGACTGAAGTCCGCAGACAAATTCCGGCACTTTCACATAATCAAAATCATAGCAGTTCTTAATATGTACTTCCAAAAGCTGTCCTGAATATCCATTCCAAAGCTGAACAAAATTCCAGCAGTTTCCTGGCGTCTGGCTTTTTGCCATCTCAGGTACTTTCTTCTCATAGATTTTTTTCCCGTCTACAAACACATCCACCAGTTGATGAGAAGTGTAAAATCCAATGGAATTTACAAAGTCAATTTTCTCTGGCAATTGTTTTTTCAGGATTACTTCTTGCTCGTTTCCAGATATATCCAGCTCTTGTGGAAGCACGTCATAATGTTGGGATTCTCCCTCTGTGACAATCGTCCAATTATCGTTGTAGGAAATATTCTTTGCCATATTCAGCACTTCTCTATCATTGCTGCAAAAGATCAGCGCCAATGTCACAAATAAAATCGCTGTGACTATTTCTATCAGGTGTATTTTCAAAATTTTCACTGACTGTCTCCTTTGTGATACAGACAAATCGATTACCAAATGTTTTAAGTTTATTGTTTTTCTATTTTAACATATTTTTATAAAAAATAAAACATTTTTCCGCAATACAGTCCTGATATTTATCACCAGAAAATTTATTTAAGGCTTCATCTCGCCTCCCTGTCCCAGACTCAGTGATGCAGAAAAATTTTATCCGTATATGATACTTTTTTCCTAGCTAAAGGATAGTATAGTCTGCGATTTCTTATCCAGAAAAATCCCCCCTTATATCATTCTCTCGACAGGTCTTCTCTTGTTCAGGAACGGCAGAGCCTTTCTAAAACAAAAAAACCGCAAACCCTTGATTTCTCTGAGAAATCCTTGAGTTTACGGCTCTTATTAATGAGAGCGATAGACGGGGCTCGAACCCGCGGTCTCGACCTTGGCAAGGTCGCGCGTTACCAACTACGCCACTATCGCATAAAAGCGGGTGATGGGAATCGAACCCACGTATCCAGCTTGGAAGGCTGGTGTTCTACCATTGAACTACACCCGCACAAACACCTTACAGTGCAATGCCCAGTTCCGGAATCGAACCAGAGACACGAGGATTTTCAGTCCTCTGCTCTACCAACTGAGCTAACTGGGCTCGCTGCATTTGTATTTCAGCAACGATATTATTTTACACATATACATGGTGTTTGTCAATACTTTTTTTATTTTTTTATTATATTTATCTGCTAGGCATCATTTTAATGATTCTTCCTGCAAATTCATTAAAGTTCTGAGTCTGCAGAATCACCCTTCCTGGACCAGTAAGTTTTGTCAAAAATAGTCCCTCACCGCCAAAGAATATATTTTTCAAACCTTTCACTGTCTCAATCTCGTATTTCACAGACTTTTCAAAAGCAACCACATTTCCGGTATCTACCTTAACCACTTCTCCAGGGGCAAGGTTCTTTTCCACCTTATTTCCATCAATCTCCAAAAATACCATTCCTGTACCAGAAATATCCTGCAGGATGAAGCCTTCGCCTCCAAACAATCCTGCTGAGAGCTTTTTTGTCAGTGCAACACTCAGTGTCACGCTCTCCTGAGCACATAAAAATGCTCCCTTCTGACAGATCATTCCTCCAGTAGTCCCTACATCAATGGGAAGTACTTCACCTGCAACTGTAGATGCAAATGCAAT
>CAJUCK010000017.1:6288-10425 GCA_910585395.1 uncultured Lachnospiraceae bacterium | reverse complement strand
CCTGGCTTTTCTGCCTTATAAGTTGCCATAAACAGCGACTCCCCGGAAAACATTCTTCCAATGCTTTTTCCAAGTCCGCCTTTCATGTTAGAGTCCATGGCAACTCCTTCACTCATCCATGCCATTCCTCCTGACTGTGTATACATACTCTCTCCTGCTGTGTCAAAAATCACTTCTACTGCCGGCATCGTATCGCCTAATACTTCATATCTCATGTTTTCTCTCCTTTATAGTTTAGAAATTATTTATGTTAAGGAAGCTGACGTCTTCTGTCCGTTTCCCCAAACTCTGTTTCTTTCTGTCTGACAAATAATATCTGCTACAAATACTGGTCCATCTGTTCCGCAGTGTTCTGAATCATCGTAATGGCCTCTTTTGCCTGCTCTGCATATTTCAAATTCTTTTCGCTGAGTGAACTTGCCTGTTCTGCACTGGCCGTAACTTCCTGAGTAGTTGCTGATAACTGGGAAATGCTTTCCACAATCCTGTTATTGGCGTCGGAAAGATGGCTGATTCTTTGATCTATTTCTTGGACGTCCACAATCAGGCTCTCCATATTCCGATCCAGTTTTTCAAAGCTGTCTGCCGCTGTATGTATCATTTTATTCTGATTCTCTGTCGCACTCACAGAATCTTCCACTGATCTCACCACCTGATTGGCATTCTCATTTAGCTCTGCTATTATCCTGGTGATACTTTCAGTGGAACTCTTGGTCTGTTCTGCCAGCTGGCGAATCTGGTCCGCAACTACTGCAAAACCGCGTCCTGCTTCTCCTGCCCTGGCGCTCTCAATAGAAGCATTCAGGGCAAGCAGATTGGTCTGGCTGGAAATGTCAAGAATCATGTCTGCAATTTCCTCCACCTCTTTGGTCTTTTCCTGCAGTCTGCCCATAGATTCTGTCACCTGGTCATTTGTCGCCGCAATCTGCGCT
Source organism: uncultured Lachnospiraceae bacterium (assembly GCA_910585395.1). GTDB lineage: Bacteria > Bacillota > Clostridia > Lachnospirales > Lachnospiraceae > Petralouisia. Next base: position 9,493 of record CAJUCK010000017.1, on the reverse strand, counting down.
GACTGCTCTTTCAATTCCTCCATCACACGCATATTATCTTGAATGCTGACGTTAGAATCTCTGGCAATATCCACCATCTGGCTGGAATGCTCCAGCGTCTCATTGATAGATTCCTGAATATTCTGCGTCATAATACTCTGTTCTGAAATATTTTCTGCTGTCAGTCCTGTGGCTGATGAAATTTCCTGCATACTGTGAGCCACAACCTGGGTAGAATCCACAAGTCCATCCACCATCTCAGTACTCTGTCCAGATTTTTCCTTAATGGTCTGGGAAACTGTAACCATTCCCTCCATCATCACCTGCTGTTTTCCGCTCTGCTCCTGTACTGTTCCCAGCGCATGGTCACTGAATAATTTTGCCAGTCCCCCAGCCCTGGTTATCACATAAAGTACTCCCAGTATTACATAGATTGTACAAATTCCATCTATATCCATAATAATATCCTGCTTTGTTATCCGCACAATAAGCTGCAGGATATACAATATAAAATAAGCAGCAGAGGTTACTCTGTAATTTTTTGCATCATAATATGGAATCTGAATGGCAAGAACCCCAACTATAATAAAATTTATAAATTCTGCGTCTGTCTGCAGAGCCATCATCAAATATAAAAATCCAAACTCAATACTGATAGCCGTTTTAAGCTTAGGTGTTGCACGATTCCCAAAAAACAAGATTGTATTGATTATTACAGAAATAATAATTACAACTGTATTTCCGATTGTTGTGGCCAACGCCATATTTCCAGTTCCTGCCTTCAGCCACAGAAAAGCAAGATAAGCAATCCAAACTGCAAGAGCAGCCAGATGAAACAGTCTGTTCATCGCATGGTACCGCTCTGTCTTATCATTATATCGATACTTATTCTTTGCACTCATAATATTCCTCCTCCACTGTAATATCTTTAGCCTACTACTTATTATAGTACAATTCCATTTGTTCTTCCAGCGCAAAATCTATCTTTTTTAAAGATTATCGCGGCAGTCTTATTGACCCTTAACCAGAAAGATGATAAGATGAACATATGTTACAGATTTAACAATCTAATTTTATATTTCAGGGAGGTTTTATCATGGATTATACACAGGAATACCAGCAGAAACTTGTCTCTGCTGACGAAGCTGTCAAAGTTGTCAAATCCGGTGACTGGGTAGATTATGGCTGGTGCAACGGCACTCCAGATGTGTTAGACAAGGCGCTGGCAAAGCGTACAGACGAATTAAAAGATGTGAATTTAAGAGGCGGTATTCTCTTGAAACCGCCTGCTGTTTTCGAGCGGGAAGACGCCGGAGAACATTTCACCTGGAATTCCTGGCATATGTCCGGCATAGAACGTAAGCTTATCAACCGGGGCTGTGCCTTCTATGCTCCTATCCGTTACTCTGAGCTGCCCCGCTATTATCGTGAATCTGACACCAAGGATAACGTGGCAATGTTCCAAGTATCCCCCATGGATAAACACGGATATTTTAATTTTGGCCCCAATGCTTCCCATCTTGCTGCTGTCTGTGAGACATCTGCAAAAATTATTGTGGAAGTTAATGAAAATATGCCCAGATGCCTGGGCGGCTTTGAAAACGGCGTACACATTTCTCAGGTAGATTTTATCGTAAAAGGCGATAATGCCCCCATCGGAGAACTGGGCGGCGGCGGCGCTGCCACAGAAGTAGACAAAGCCGTGGCAAAATTGATTGTAGAGGAAATCCCCAACGGCGCCTGCCTTCAGCTTGGAATCGGCGGTATGCCCAACGCTGTGGGATCTCTTATCGCTGAATCTGACCTGAAAGATTTAGGAGTCCACACTGAAATGTACGTAGATGCGTTTGTAGACATCGCAAAAGCTGGAAAAATCAACGGTTCTAAAAAGAATATCGACCGTTTCCGCCAGGCTTATGCCTTTGGCGCTGGAACCAAGAAAATGTACGACTATCTGGACGAGAATCCAGAACTGCTGAGCGCTCCGGTAAGCTACACCAACGATATACGCTCCATCTCTGCACTGGATAATTTTATGTCCATCAACAACGCTGTAGACATTGACTTGTTCGGACAGGTCAGTTCTGAAAGCTCTGGAATCAAACATATCAGCGGTGCCGGCGGACAGCTTGACTTCGTACTTGGCGCATATCTTTCTAACGGCGGCAAGAGCTTTATCTGCTGTTCTTCCACCTTCAAGACCAAGGATGGAGAATTAAAATCCAGAATCCTGCCTACACTGCATCCGGGATCTGTTGTCACAGACACCCGCGCCAATATCCACTATCTGGTTACTGAATACGGCAAGGTAAACCTGAAAGGCCTGTCTTCATGGCAGAAATGTGAAGCTATTATTTCTGTAGCACATCCTGATTTCCGCGATGAGCTCATCAAAGAAGCTGAGAAAATGCATATCTGGAGAAGAAGCAATAAGTAATAGAATTTTTTCTCTGTAATGTTTTTATACCAGCATAAATAAAGCTTTTTCACAGAAAACAAAGAGCCAGAAATCTGTTTTTTCAGATTCCTGGCTCTTTGATATTTACACATTTGTTCTATTCTGATTAAGAAAACGCCAGCTCTGTCCGTCGGATCAGATCCATCTGCAGAGGCTTGCCCAGTTCTACAAAATAGGCGCTGTAGCCTGCTACTCTTACCAGCATGTCTTTGTAATCTTCCGGCGTCTTCATAGCCGCCTTCATCATCTCATTGCTCATAATATTAAACTGGCAGTGCATACCGCCTTTCTCTAAGTATGTGCCGATAAAGCCGACCAGATTTTCTCTGCCTTCTGCCCCAGCCACACACTCTGGGGGAAATTTCCAATTCAAGAGCGTACCGTTTGTTGCCAGACTGTGATCTGCCTTGGTCACGGAATTTGCAATCGCTGTGGGACCGCTGATATCATGAGACGCAGCATGCGTATGGACTGGTCCCATATTATCCGAAATTGGTTCTCCGCTCTTTCTGCCATCCAAAGACGCCCCCAGGCCAAGCCCCAGTCCTACATTTGCATTCACGGTATAGACACCTGGGCAGAAATATCCGCCGCGGGGATTTTTCCTGCCGGTAATGCTGCGGCAGTAGGACTCGAACACCTCTTTAAACAGGTCGTCCGCATAATCGTCGTCATTTCCATAATGATGCACTTTGCTGCTGTTTACCAGAGCATATAAAATATCATGGCCTTCCCAGTTATCCCGGACTGCCTGCAGTAATTCCTCTC
>CAJUCK010000017.1:0-6223 GCA_910585395.1 uncultured Lachnospiraceae bacterium | reverse complement strand
TGCTTAATAGTGGAGAGAATATCTGCGCAGGTTCCAATTCCACTTGCCTGCGGGCCAGTAAAATTATAATTTGCGCCTCCCTCGCCTAAATCTTTCCCCTTTTCCATGCAGCCGCCAAAAAATGCGGAGGCATAAGGCAGCGGTTTTTTCTCTCTCTGTATTTTATCTATCTGATTGAGTCCGCTGCACATCTGATCTGTCCAGAACTGCATCTGTCTTTGAAAACTTTTAATAACTTCCTCCATACTCTGAAAACGCTCCAAAGAACCTGTGTCTGGACCCAATCTCTCTCCCGCCCCTGCACACACTTGATATCTGGGACATTTCTGGCTGCAGTCAATACACTGTCCGCCATTTAATGCAAGTTCCATCACTTTGGCAATATTTATATAAGCTGCATCATGATAACCATATTCCTGTCCAGGAAGATCTGGCTCCACACAGCCCACCACAGCATAATTTCTCGCCTGTGCAAGACTCATTCCTTTTCTCTTCATTGCCTTAACTGCCACTTCATCATTAAAAATCTTGGGATGGCCATAACCAGCCCGAATGCACTCCACGGTTTTCACCCGCAGCTCATAAGGCGTATTCTGGTGCATTCTTACACAAACCCACGGATTCATCATTCTGGTATGCACAGAAGCTTCCAGCAGCATAAAGGTCAGATCATTGGTCACATCCCGTCCCTCTTCGTCCACGCCACCGATAGTAAGGCTCTCGCCGCCCCATCCTCTTCCATTGCGCACTTCCACTGTCATTCTATCCTTTAGTTTGGATGGATTCCCCATTTTTACGTAGGCACATTCCAGCAATTCCTGGGCAAATTCCTTTGTAATGACATGGTTTTCCATGTCGCTTCTATAATAAGGATACAGCCACTGGTCCATTCTTCCATAAGATACCGAATGACCATTGGATTCGATCAGTGTAATGGTGGTTGCAAAATGCCATAACTGCAAAGCTTGCCACATGGTTTTTGCCGGTCCACCGGCAATCTGCCGGCAGTTCGCTGCAATCTGTTCCAGTTCTCTCTTTCTCACAGGATTTGCTTCCTCGCTGCTCCGCTTTTCTGCCAGCAATGCATAACGATTAATGTAATTACATGCTGCCTTTAATTCAATCACCATGGCTTCGTAAAATTCTTTCTTTTCCGTATATTCACTGTCTGACGGATCTAAGGCCGCAGATGAAGCTTCTGCTTCCGCAATCAATCCATGGTATCCTGCTTTCAGCAGTTTTTCATAATCCATCACAAAATGCCCCACACCGCCGAAATGATACAGATTGGTCATATACACTTTCTTGCCCATCTCACATCCTTTTTTCTGATCTTCTGTGAGAGTCGCCTCTACTGCATCAGCGATTGTTCTGCCGCGCCAGAATTCCAGCAGTTCTAATAATTCTTCTTTATCCTGCTCTGTAATATAAAACTTATCATGAGCTCTCTGATCAAATGGATGGTTTTGCAGCTCGTCTATAATCCACGCGGCGGAAAATTCTGGATAAATCGGGGCCGCTTTTGCCGGAGCTGCCAGCTCTCCCGCCAAAAGTTCATCCTCATACAAATCAATTTCTACATGTTCCAGAATATTTTTCAGAGAATAAGCCGTTTTCAGCTTTGCAGAAAGTTCTGGATTCTCCCTGTACGTCTGCGTGATCAGCCTTGCCCTCTGAATATCAATGTTGAATTTACGTTCCAAAAAAACTTTCCTCAGTTTATTTACCCGGCTATAAGGCGAAAAACCATCATGTCCCACCTTGTATCCAATTCCGTAATGTTTATCAAATGCCTCTGTTCCTGCAGGCTTTTTTGTCATCATTGTCTGTCTCCCTCCTTAGTTGTAGTACCAACTTTGCAGTTTATTCCTCTGCCTTTAAAATAATCTGCAAATTCTCTGACCTTTAATGTAAATTCATCTCTGTCAAATTTCAGTCCCGCCATGGGGTAGGCAAGATCCAGAGATTTATATTTTTCTTCTCCCAGCCGCATAAATTCCAGTAACTGCAGCTCTTCCAACTGATTATGAAGTTTTTCTGATATAAAATCAGCAGCAGCCTCCATGTTCTCCTGGGTATCATTTACACCAGGAATTACAGGGATTCTCACAATCATTGGTTTTAAAAGCTTCGCCAAACGTTCCATATTTTCCAAGATTCTTTCGTTTGGCACGTTGGTATACTGTCTGTGGACAGAAGAATCCATGTGCTTTAAGTCTGTAATAAATAAATCTGTATCTGGAACGATCTGCTCTATCTCCTTCCAATCTGCACACAGAGTAGTCTCCACACAAGTATGTATGCCCTCCTGCCTGCATTTTTTCAGGAGTTCTGAAACAAAGGCGATCTGCATCAGAGGTTCTCCACCAGACAAGGTAATGCCCCCGCCAGAACTCTTATAATAGGGGATATCTTTTCTTACCGTTTCCATTGCCTCTTCCACGGAAATCTTTTTTCCCCAAAGTTTAATGGCGTCTGCTGGACACACTTTCGCGCACTCCATACAATTGGTACACTGTGCTCTGTCTATTGCTGACAGTTTATGATCTTTAAATATCAGGCTCTCTTTGTTTTCGCATACATCCAAACAGCATCCGCATTTATCTTTGCCGATACACTTCGTATGGTAAACGCCAGGCTGCTGAAATAATTTGTGGCTCTCTGGATTTGAGCACCACCTGCACTGTAAGGGACAGCCTTTCAAAAATAATTCCGTCCGGATGCCTGGGCCGTCATGTATGGTGTAACGCTGTATATTAAAAATGATACCGGATTCTGACATAAAATTCCTATCACCTCATTTTTTTTCCATAATGCAACTGTATTCTAATATCTATTTCTCTCTTTTTAATTCCGTTTCAGCATTATTTTACTAAATTTTTCACTTATTCTTATTTTAATTCTATTTTAGAATTAATTCCCAAAAAAGTTATGGTATTTTAGCAGACGGAATTCCACTTGCGTCTAAAAATAACCGAAAGAAAGGCGGTAAACATACATGAACAAGACTACAGCAAAGAAAGCAGGGTACGCTGCTGAATACATAGTTCTTGTAGTTACAATTTTAGTTGTCTGGATTGTGATGGGCAGCACTGGAAAACTGAATCCTGTGATAATGCCATCTCCATCTAAAGTAGGCAGTACCATTATTTCACTGATACAAAGCGGTGAGCTCTGGGAAAACCTTGGCATAAGTGTGGTAAGAGTACTGCAAGGCTACGTTCTTGCTTCCATACTGGGAATTGTTCTGGGTATTCTCATTGGTCTTTCAAATCATCTCGACAGATTGACAAGCCTGCTCATACAGCTTATAAAGCCTATTCCCCCTATTGCATGGATTCCTCTGGTAATTCTCTGGTTTGGCATCGGAGAAGGCGGTAAAATCTTTTTAATCTTTCTGGGTGGATTTTTTACCATATTAATTAATGTAATTGATGGCATACGGCAGACAGACACAAAACTAATTGAAGTATCCACTTCTATGGAAACACCGTTTTTCAAACATATTTTTATGATGGTAATTCCCAGCGCAGCCCCCAATATTTTCACTGGTCTGCGTATTGGACTAAGTTCCTGCTGGATGTGCGTGGTTGCTGCTGAACTTGTATCTTCCACAACTGGTCTGGGATATTTGATTATGAACGCAAGACAGTTCGGAAAAACAGATATCGTAATCGTAGGTATGCTCACCATCGGCATTACCGGAAAAATTATGGATTCACTTTTGAAACTAGTTGAAAAGCTTGTGATCCGTTGGAATTGAGGTGTATGATATGACAGTCGAAAAAGAAAAAAATTACATTGTTGTAGAAGGGCTGCACAAATATTTCAGCCAAAGAGGCAGCACAGATATGCACATTCTTGACGATATCAATTTCAGCGTAAAAAAAGGCGAAGTCATCTGCATTGTGGGCTCCAGCGGTTGTGGGAAAAGCACCCTGCTCCGCGCTATATGCGGACTTGACGCTGATCACGAGGGAACTGTATGGATCGACGGAACAGAAATTACAGGTCCAAACAAGCACAGGGGTATGGTATTTCAGGAACACAGGCTTTTCCCCTGGCTGACAGTATCGCAAAATGTGGGATATGCCTTAAACGACATTTCCAAGGAAGAAAAACAGGAAAAAGTAAAGCAATATATCGAACTGGTTGGTTTAAATGGATTTGAAAATTCTTACCCCCGGGAGCTTTCCGGCGGTATGGCACAGCGTGCCGGGATCGCACGGGCGCTGGTGAATAATCCTTCAGTCCTGTTTTTGGACGAACCTTTTGGCGCATTGGATGCCTTTACAAAAATATCCATGCAAAAAGAACTCAAGCGGATACAGAAGCGGTCTCACACCACTATGCTTCTTGTCACCCATGATATCGACGAAGCGGTATATCTGGCAGATCAGATAATTGTCATGTCAGAAAGACCTGGCAGAATTCAGCGCATTGTCCCTGTCCAACTTCCAGAGCCCCGTGACCGCAACAGTTATGAATTTGTGGAAATCAGAAAAATTATTTACAATGAATTTTTTAGTTAATCTGACCAATAATATCAAAAAACAATAGTTTGACGCAGATTTGTTTGATGCAGATTTCGAAAGGAGTAAGTAAAATGAAAAAAAACCGTATTTTATCCTGTCTTACCGCCCTGGCCCTTGGTATTACCATGTTGTCCGGCTGCGGCTCTTCCCCTGAGACAAAGGATTCTGATAACGCTGGCGCAAAAGACAGCTCTTCTGTAATAAATATTGCCATCCAGCCGTCAGCCGCTTTTATTCCGCTGTACATCGCCCGTGAAAACGGCTGGATAGAAGAAGCCCTCAAAGAACAGGGGGTTGAAGTAATCTGGAACGAATCTGGTCCTCCTATGAATGAATCTCTCGCTTCAGGCAGCTCTGATATCGGAGTTATGGGGGATGTGCCCGCTGTATCTTCTATTGCCGCAGGGCAGAAAAATGAAATTATTGCCACAGCTGCAGACGGAGCAAAATCCTATGCCATGCTGGTAAGCGCTGATTCAGACATTGCTTCTATCACTGACTTGAAAGGCAAAAAAGTCGGCGCAACTGTTGGTTCTACCGCCCATAACCTGATTGATAAGATTCTGTCAAAAAATAATCTTGATATTAACTCTGATATTGAACTGGTAAATATCGCAACTGGTGATGCCGCAACCGTTCTCTCAACAGGTGCAGTAGACGCAGTGGCAATCTGGGAACCAAACGTAACAAGGCTTGTAGCTGACGGCACTGCTAAAATTATCGGCGAAGGTCCTGACTGCGGACTGCTGGGTGTTAATCCTATTGTCGCCAGAGCAGAATACGCTCAGAATAACCCAGAAGTTATCCGTGTAATTATTGAACAGTATGCCCGAGGTGTTGCGGCGCTTGATAGTCTGGATGAGGATATAAAAAAGAAAGTAGCTGACGCCCTTTCCCTTGACCCAGAGCTATTAGCTGATGTGGCTGCAAAATATGAATATACTGTAAAAATATCTGACGCAGACGTAGAAAACCTGCAGGATACCATTTCTTTCCTTGTAAAAATCGGAAATCTCGATAAAGAATATGAAATCAAAGATTATATAAAGAAAGATTATGTTGAAAGTGCAGATATTGCACAGTATATAGATGTTAAATAAATATTTAATATTTTAATTTAAAAGTTTCTCAAATTTATGATAAAACCAATTGTCAGTATTTCAAAATTTACTAGTAATCTTATTATTCTTTACAATAAAATTCAGCTATTTAACTTTTAGAGCGGCAAATTTCTTAATAAATCATTTTTGTCCCAGCATAGAACGATTGAAAAAAAATTCTATGCTGGGACAAATTTTAACAGAAATAAGGTTTTACTCTATCTATTTGTTGTTTCCAATTAAAATAAAAAAAATTAAATCTAATATTAATATTTTTAAGTATTTTTGTTACGGCAGTCAAATAACAATAAAACGTAAATGAAGAATTCTAAATTTGCTGCGCAGATATGAAAATGCTGCCATCAATGAACTTTCATAACTCTTTGAATTATTGCAAAATCAGGACAATAAATGGCCTGAGAAGAAATGCCCACATTTCAAACTGAAATGCAGGCACTTATCTTCATTCATATTAAACTATCTTTCGTATCTGCTAAACCAAAAGCATATCACATTGCCAGATGGCTTTCACTGTTCTGTCTCTGGTGTGTTTGACGCATAGGCAATCACATAGATTCTCTCTGCCCC
>CAJUCK010000016.1:42697-48594 GCA_910585395.1 uncultured Lachnospiraceae bacterium | reverse complement strand
TCTTGCCCTCTCACGCGCATCGGTATCCAAAAAAGCATCTCTGCTGTCCACTCTTCCAAATTTCCGTATACTGCCGCTGACGTATAGAAGTGCCTCAGAAAGTGTAGTTTTCCCTGCATCCACATGTGCCAGCAAACCTACGCTAATATGTTTTTTTGGTTTATTTTCAGATGTGACATCCATCGAAAATGCCCCTTTCTCTAATCTATAATTTGATTATTATATCATAGATAGGGACAGAAGTCGATAAATCTTTACTTTTGAATTTCCTGAATTTTAATCTGCTTATAATTAAAGCGCTGATATTTCTCTTGATCTTTTATATTACGCGCGCATGCAAAAGGTATTATGCCGCTAACATGAAAACAGCCGGATAATTTTCATGTCTGAAAACTATCCAGCTATACATATTCATTCTATTCTGTTATATAAGCTGAAATTCATTCCTTCCCTAAATTTTTCAGCGTATCACCAGACAAACGGTAAACTGTCCATTCATCCATTGGTTCTGCCTCTAAGGAACGGTAGAATTCAATGCTTGGCTTATTCCAGTTCAGGCATGACCATTCCAGCCTCCCGCAGCCACGCTCAGCTGTAATCTGCGCAAGTTTTCTCAAAAGAGCTTTTCCATACCCTTTCCCCCGGCATTCAGGTCTCACATACAAATCTTCCAAATAAATCCCTGCCCGTCCAAGAAAAGTTGAGAAATTATGGAAAAACAGGGCAAATCCAACTTCTTTATCATCCACCACCGCAAAGATGACCTCTGCTTTATTTTTACGGAAAATCCACTCGCACAATAATTCTTCCGTGGCAGCTACTTCATCTGACATCTTCTCATATTCTGCCAGTTCTTTAATAAAGTACAATATTAAAGATACATCTTTTTCTTCTGCGCGTCTAAACACGACTCTTTCCATAATTCACCTCCAAAACCTGATAAATTTGGAGATGCACATTGCCGCCATCCCCAAAACAAGGTAGACTGCCGCATACAGAAGAAACGCCTTTTCTCCTATGGCAAAGAACATCCATGCACCCGCCAAAAACAGCGCCGCCGAAATAATTGGCAGACTCCATAAACGCCTGATATCTTTACCTGCAGACACCCCCGCCATCACAGCGTATATTGGGTCCACTGCAAAAAACAGCAGGAAGCAGACCGCCATTCCTGCATCTCCTTTCACGAAAGTAACCGCCAGCCATGGAAGTGCCAGCATAATCACTGCTGAAACTGCCAGATTTATCATAATAATTTTTTTCATACTACCGCAGAAACCTCCAGCCATAATTCAGGAAATAAGGGAATAAAAAATTTAAACCAGAATTTATTCTTTCAGACAAATATATATCTGGCAGGAATCATAATTTTCTACCGGAACTGGCAGCAGGACTCCGCCGTTCATCAGAGCAGCTCCCGTATATTCTCCTGCCGCTTCATGATCTTTCCACATTTTGTAAACTCCCTCTGGACAAAGCCCGCGGAATTTTACTGTATGTGCCGCCGGATTACCATGAAGATCTGTGTAAACTACGCCCAGGTAAGCCTCTTTTCCCTCTTTGTCTGCATATTCCCATGCCGTAAAATCACGGTTCTTTAAGGGGGAAGAAATTCTGTAATAATCTCCAAACTGGAACAATCTGTAATGTTTCTTAAAGGTACGTATCTGCTCTCTGGCTTCTTTCTTCTCTTCTTCTGACAATTTACTCAAATCCATTTCATAGCCAAAAGTCCCCTGCATAGCACAGATTCCTCTAGTCTTAAAAGGAGTAACTCTGCCATTTTGATGATTGGGACAGACAGATACATGAGCAGATACTGAGGACATAGGATAACCAAAAGATGTTCCATACTGAATATTCAGCCGTTCCACAGCATCTGTATTATCACTGCACCAAATCTGCGGCGCATAATAGAGCATTCCTGCATCAAATCTTCCGCCGCCCCCGCTGCAGCCTTCCAGCAGTAAATTGGGATACCGCTCCAGCAGAGCTTCCATCACATGGTAAAGTCCCAGCACATATCTATGCCGCAGCTCTCCCTGCCGCTCTCTCGGCAGCAGAGTACTGTAAGCTGCTGCCACCGAACGATTCATATCCCATTTAATATATTGGATATTTGCCGAATCCATAATAGCAAACAGACGCTCTTTGATATAAGCGAGCACATCCTCACGTGTCATATCCAGCACCAGCTGGGATCTAGCGCGGATAGGATTCCTGCCGGGAACAGCCATAGCCCAATCTGGATGCTGCCTGTAGAGGCTGCTGTCCTCTGAAATCATTTCCGGCTCAAACCACAGCCCGAACATCAGTCCCAGATCATTAACTTTATCTGCCAGTTCTTTTAATGTACAGCCCAGCTTCTGTTCATTTACGAACCAGTCTCCAAGCCCTGCATCATCATTGTCTCTTTTTCCAAACCAGCCATCGTCCAGCACCAGCATATCCAATTCCAACTCTGCCGCTTCTCTGGCAATTTTTAGAAGCTTGTCCGCATTAAAATCAAAGTAGGTTGCCTCCCAATTATTTACAAGGATAGGACGCCTCTTATTTTTCCATTGGCTGCGGATTAAATGATTATGAAAACTGTTGTGATAGCAGTGAGACAGCTTTGCCAGACCTTCGCCGCTATAGCCCATGGCTATCTCTGGTGTGATAAATTTTTCTCCCGGCGGAAGGCTCCAGGTAAAATCACAGTCGTCAATTCCCATCACAAGCCTGGTCTGGTGGAACTGGTCTACCTCCGCCTGCATGTGAAATCCGCCGCTGTAAAGCAGAGAAACTCCAAAACACTCTCCCATATTCTCACTGGCATTCTGATCTGCCAAAATAACAAAAGGATTATGCTGATGGCTGGAAGTTCCACGTGTGCTTCTCAGTTCTGTAATTCCATGGTACAGAGAAACACGCTCCATTTCCCGTTCTCCTGCATGCCTGCCATAAAAATGAATCAGATCCATTCCATCATGATCCATATCCAGACAGCCGGACAGCGCCTTATGGAGCCGTACCTCTCTGTCCGTCCGGTTCTCAATCACTGCCGCCCTGGTGATGATGTCATACTCTTCAAACACACCATATAATAAATGCAGATAAAACGCTTCCTGATTGTCTTTCAGCACAATTTCCAAGGTATCCACAGGTTCTTCTTCTGCGGAAAACATCGCAGGAAGACCTTCCAGCGAATATTTCCCATGGTATGTGTGATAACTGTCAAAAAACATCAGGCAGTCGCTTACTCCTTCCCCCAAATCTGCATGAAGACAGTTGACCCGGTAATCACCGCTGCCGCAAACCGGAAATTCCTGAGGAAGGAAGTCCAAAGAATACGTCCTGTCTTCCCTTGCCTCATAAATATTTCCTGAAAATCCCCGGTCTGCCATAGATACCAGATATGAATAATCGGTGGCGTCTGTCCTCTTTCCATAATAGGTGTGCAGAAGAATTCCCTTATCATCTGCTTTCATTTGATAAGTACTGTTCTTCGTCTGAAGCGTAAATACGCTGTCCTCAATTATAATTGCCATACAACATTACCTTTCCTCATTATACTAACCAGAGATATTCATAAGGTCCCAGCATGATATGGTTGTGATAAGACCTTACAAGTCTTCCGGTGATTAAATCCTGCATTTCACCAGGCAGCCCAAACCAGTCAAAAGTTTTAGAATCCACCCATTGTTCCTGTTCGGAAAAATTAGCAAGCACCAGCATTTTATTCTCCTTGTGGAAGCAAAATACCGCATTGTTCCCTGTGTCTACCGGAACTGCCCGGCAGGAAGAACTGAAATAGCTGCTGGACTTGCGGATGCGTATCATATTCTGAAGCTTTGAGAATATCTGCCCCTGAACTGTACCAAGGTCGCTGCGCTTCTTTGCTGCCTCCCAGTCCATGCTGGCTCTGTGCAGCCAACGGGAATCTGCAGCATACTCCTGGACATTCTTGTAATTCCAATCGTTCATCTGCCCAATTTCATCTCCGCTGTACAGAAGAGGGATTCCTGTATAGGAAATTGCCATTGCATGAAGCAGAAGGATTCTTTTTACCGCCAGCTCCATCTTATATATATGCTTCTCATTCAATGCCTGTTCCAGCCCGCATAAAGATGCAAGCGTCCCGCTGTTTCTGGCGTCTTTCGTGACTGGATTATATTCATATAATTCTCCGACCGCAAAGCTTCCTGGATATCTTCCCTCCATAAACTGAATCATATATTGTTTGTGCAGTTCTGGGTCAAGTCCTAAGTCTTTCAAGATTCCATTTTCAAATCCCCATCCAATGTCATCGTGGCACCTCACATAATTGATCCATGTACCGTCTTCTGGGATTTTGTACTCTATGGACAAGGAACGCTGCATCAGCCTTACATCTCTGGTTGCCAGAGAATTCCACAAAAGAACCATGAACGAAGCATTATACATCACGTTGCACTCTTTCGTATCATGGTTCCCAAAATATTTTACGATCTCAAAAGGTTCCACGATGGCTTCCCCAAGGAAAATCACGCTGGGACATACCTGCTGGACTATATGATACATCATGCTGATAATTTTATGCACATTGGGAAGGTTCATACAGGAAGTTCCAATTTCTTTCCATATATATGGTATCGCATCCAGGCGGAAAATGTCAACGCCTTTATTTGCAAGGGTAAGCATTACCTCCACAATCTTGTTGAACACCTGAGGATTGCGGTAATTCAGATCCCATTGGAACTCATAGAACCGAGTCATTACGTATTTTTTAATATCTTCATAATAGGTAAAATTACCTGGCGCCACCTCGGGAAAAATCTCTGTCAGAGTTTTTTCATATTCCTTTGGTATGGTATCATCATCAAACATAAGATACATGTCGTCATAATCATGATCCCCTTCTCTAAATTTCTGGACCCAGACATGCTCTTTTGCTGTGTGGTTCAAAACAAAATCTATACAGGTACGGATTCCTTTCTGTTTTAACAGCTTCATAACTCGTTCTAACTGTTTCATGGTGCCGAATTTATCATCCACCATCAGATAATCAGAGACTGCATACCCTCCGTCATTGTTGCCGTCCCTGGACTTTAGCAGGGGCATAAAGTGGACATAGGTAATTCCAAGTTCTGCAAGGTAATCAATCCTCTGTTCAAACTCTTTGAGATTATTGCTGAACTTATCCACATAGAGCATCATGCCCACAATTTTTTCTGACTGATACCAGCCATTCCCGTCCCGGTCTGCCTTTTTCAAGGCAGCGGGGCGGGTCTTTTTGGCATGTTCCATCATGGATAAGAGCTGTTCCCATCTGTACTGTGTGATTTCATTAGTTCCATATAATTCAAAATAACTGCTCTTTAAATCCATATTGTATCTTCCTTATCACCGTTTCTATTTTACTGCTCCGTTTACAACTCCATTGATAATCTGCTTCTGGCAAACAATATAGAAAATTAATATCGGCAGAAGCGCCAGCAAATAGGAAGCAAATGCAAGATTATAATTGGTTCCGAACTGAGACTGGAAATTCAGCTGTGCCAGCGGAAGGGTATTCACATCGCTGCCAGACATAATAACGAGAGGTGTCATCACATCATTCCAGGTACTCATGGCCGTCAGAACTGCCACAGTTGCATGCATAGGCTTCATATTTGGAAATATAATTTTCCAGTACGTCTGCCAGACGCTGGCCCCATCCACACAGGCTGCTTCTTCCAGCGCAATGGGAATATTTTTCAGATATCCGGCATACAAGAGGATATTCATCGGCATAAAGAACACTACATACAGGAGAATGACACCTGCCCGGTTTGCCAGCCCTATCTGTGAAGTCTGCTTTACCAGAGGCATCATCAATACCGCAAATGGCACAAACATACCGCTGACGATATAGAAATAGGATGTTTTAAATATTT
>CAJUCK010000016.1:42347-42687 GCA_910585395.1 uncultured Lachnospiraceae bacterium | reverse complement strand
GCAGTAAGCTGTTGCCCAGAGAACGCCAGAAATCCGTAACCCTCATTGCCTCTACAAAGTTATCAAAATTCCAGTTTGACGGAAATGCCAGGGCTCCCGCCACATCATTCGTCATTTCTGAAGGCTTTTTAAAAGCGATAATCACTGTCATATAGAGCGGAAATAAGATCGTAAGACATCCCAATGCCAGCAAAATATTGATGATACGATTGACAGTCTTTCCACCAACTGCTCCTTCGCGATTCTCTTTTCCCATTATAACTGCTCCTCCTTTCCACCTAAGAATTTCATCTGCAGGAACGAAATAATTACAATTACCAGAAAGAATACAAATGCATTC
>CAJUCK010000016.1:30434-42337 GCA_910585395.1 uncultured Lachnospiraceae bacterium | reverse complement strand
GACATAATCTGGTCAAATACCATCAGGGCATTTTTCATACACAGCACCAGGTTGATGCTGAAGAAGGGAAGAATCAGAGGGAAGGTCAGTGTCCGGAATTTCTTCCACCCGCTTACTCCGTCAATCATTCCTGCCTCATATACTTCCTCTGGCACAGTCTGCAGCCCGGAAATATAGATAATCGTATTCATGGCGATTCCCTGCCATGCTCCAACAATTACAATGGCAATCCATGCGGTCTTGCTGCTTGCCAGCATACTGTTCTGGAGAAATCCGATTCCTGTTGCCTCGCCCACTGCTGGAAGGATGTATGTAAAGACAAAGCTGAAAATATAACCTACAACCAGTCCTCCCAGAATATTGGGCACGAAATAAATTCCTCTCAGCGCGCTTTTTCCTCTGATCTGCCGATTCAGCCCCAATGCAAGAATCAGGCTGATCACATTGACCGCTATGGTCATTACCACTGCATATTTAAAGGTAAACAGATAAGATTTTCCCACGCGCAGGTCTGTAAACAAATCTGCAAAGTTCCGCAGCCCTACAAACTCATAATCTCCATATCCTCTGTAATTGGTAAGTCCGTAATAAAAACCTTTCAGCAGAGGAAGTGTATTAAAACAGAAGAACAAGATCAAAACTGGAATCAGCATTCCAAGAAAAATCTTATCGTTCTTTGTCCACGCTTTATCTCTTTTTCCACCATTTTCCATGACCTATTCCCCCTTTTCCTGATATTCTTTTACTTTGCGGATGATATCTTTGTTATATCTGACCCATTCCTTATCAAACCTTGTGAGGAAGGTATTTAAGGCGTCGCTTCCATTGTCAAACAGATAAGTCTGAATCATGGCGTCCACCGCCATCTCGCTTGGATAATGGTGATCCTGGTAATCTGCTACAATTCCATTGTCGATATAATCCTTCATTCCTTCTAACTCTGACGCAATCTCAAACTCACCTTTCTTGCAGGGCACTGCACTCTGGTCATTCAAATACGCCTGAACATTTTCATCTTCTAACAGGAACCGCAATACCTCATAAGCCTCTTCCTTATGCTCACAGTCCTCCATTACACTGAACATCAAGTCGTTGCCTGAATTCAAAATATTTTCTTCTGCCTTGCTGCTGGCAGGAAATACAAAGGAATCAATATTCATATCTGGATTTACAGATTTAATCTGGGGAATCGCATAATTTCCAATTACATACATGGCTGACTGACCTCTTGCAAAGGCAGTACAGGCATCATTGTAGCTGTAGGCAACTGGATCCTGCTGGCCATATTTCAATAATTCCTTGTCTTTCTCTGCCACTTCTTTGTACGCATCCGCAAAAGTGGATTCCCCGCTGTTTACCTGGTAGGCAATGTCCGTATCACAGAGATTTACTGCAATAGCATTCCAGGGCGCCAGACAAGTCCAGGTATCTTTATAGCCGAAATACAATGGCTGTATGCCCTCTGCCTGTATGGTATCGCACAAGCTTAAGAATTCTTCCCATGTGGTTGGAATACTCCAGTTATGTTCCTCAAACATATCTTTATTATAGAGAACTCCTGCTGCATTTGCCATGTACGGAACTGCATAGATTCCTTCCTGAGGCACATACTCCAGTTCCTTATTGGTGGCAAGGTAATTTTCCTTGATATCAGAAAGACCGTCAAAATCGGAAATATCCATCAGCATGTTGGCGTCCAGAAAATTGGAGTAGTTAATATCCCCTCCAATTCCGATAATGTCTGGATTATTTTCTCTGATAAATCTGGTTTTCAAAATTACCATGGCATCATTTGGTGAATCAATCACCAGTTCAATATTGTCGTGAGAAGCATTAAATTTCTCTTCCAGAGCTTCAAATACATCTACTGCCTCCGGCTTGTAATGTACCAGCTCAATGACAACTTTTCCATCTGCCCCTTCTTTTTTGCCGCAGCCGCCAAATAATAGACCTGAGACAGTTGTTACAGCAAGGAATAATGCCATTATTTTTTTCTTTCTCTTTGTCATTTTTTACCTCCTTGTGTTTTTCAACAATTTTTTAGTTAAAACCTTGCTTTTCATGTGTTTAATATTATTTAGTTATGTTTTGTTTTGCAATATATTTTGTGTATAACCAATTTTATGTACAAATTCTGTCATTGATTCCTGTGCATTATTGCTAAAATTTTTTCACTTAAAACCAATAAACCATTTTCAAACTGGACAGACTGCAGTATATTTCCCTCTGCGGGACAGGCATACTTTTTTCATTCAATTGAAAGGAAACTTTAAGATAAAAAAAGAACGCATAGAATGATACTCTATACGTTCCAACTTTGAACCATTAATTGATATTTTTGACACTTCCCCGGACAATCAGCTCCACTGGAAGTTTAAAAGACTTAGCCAGAATCTCTTCTCCTCGAATCCTCTTCATCAGAAGTTTTACCGCCTCTTCTCCCTTTTCATCCACAGACTGGCGGATGGTTGTGAGCATAGGCCGGCAGAGTCTGGCATAGAGATTATCATCAAAGCCTGACACTGAGATATCTTCTGGCACCTGCAGTCCTTCCTCAAAGAAATTACTGACCGTCTCATTTGCCAGAAGGTCTGAGACAACAAACACTGCCGTATAGCCCTCCTGCCTTGCCTTAAGAGCGAAACTGCGGATTGCCTCTCTTCTCAAGTTTCTCTCATCTGGCAGATAGTAGTAATCCTCATTATTATAATCAATTCCAGCATTCTTTAGCGCATCGCAATATCCTCGAAAACGTTCAAAAGTGCTGGAAACAGGGCTTTTCCGGTCACAGAAAAAGGCAATTTTTTGATGCCCCTGCTTTAACATAAATTCCGTCATCTCTCTTCCGCCCTGGTAATCATCAATTCCAATATTATCATACTCTCCCTCTCCGCAGTCTATAAATACCACTGGTTTTCCTACCTTTGCAGAAAAGTTCTGGCATTCCCAGGGATCTACGCCCACCACAATTCCCCCCTGGATATTGCGTGCCTGCAGTTTGTGAAAAATATCTTCATGATTGTTGGGAATTCCGCAGACTGGATATGCCCCATATGCTTTCAGCCTGACGCAGATTGCATTTAATAATTCAGAACAAAAAGGGTCCATAAAAATATTTTCCTTAGAACGCAGATAAAAATCCACAGATATCAGCTTTAATGCCTTACTGTGATCTTCCTGACGAACCGTACGGCGGAATTCATACTGGACCAGTGCTTCTTCAATTCTCTGTCTCGTAGCAGGAGACATTTTATCTGTATGCCCATTTACTACATTCGACACCGTTGTAGGGCTGATTCCCAGAATAGATGCCAGTTCTTTGATTGTAATCATAAGTTCTCCCCAATTTATCTGTTTTCTTCTATGAGCTTCTCAACTTCTGAAAGGTTTGGCATAGAACGGATGGCTCCTTTTTTTGTTGTCACCAGGTATGCTGCTGCATTGGCAAAAACCAGCATCTGCCTCAAATCTTCTTCTGTGAGACTTTCAATCTCACGGTCTAGGAGATGATGCAGAATACTGCCGCAGAAGGTATCTCCCGCTCCTGTAGTCTCTATGGTTCCTCCCAGCTTAAAGCTTGCCTGATAGACTTTCAAATCTTTATAAAATGCATAACTTCCCTCTGCTCCTGCTGTCACAAAAAGCAGTTTTACCGGAAACTGCTCTCTAAGTATCTGCGCGCCTTTCTCAATATCTTTCTCCCCGGTAAGAAACTCCACTTCTTCCTCAGATATTTTGCAGACATCGCACTTACTCAACCCGTATCTCATTTTTTCTTTCGCAGTCTGCAGATCTTTCCACAGCGGAATCCGCAGATTGGGGTCAAAGGAAATCAGCGTTTTGCCTGATTTTGCAGCATTTACTGCTTTCTCCGTGGCAAGACAGACGCCTTCATGTGTCATAGAAAGAGTGCCAAAGTGAAAAATCCTGCTGTTTTCTATCTGCTCTTGCTGTACTTCCTCTGGGGTAAGCATCATATCTGCCCCCGGATTTCGATAAAAAGCAAAATCACGGTCACCATTGGCAAACGTTTTTACAAAAGCAAGAGTCGTCTTGACCTCATTATCAAAACATAATCCATCTGTGCCTATCTTTAAATCTTCCAGCGTGTCTCTCAGCAGATTCCCGAATTGGTCTTTTCCCACCTTTCCAATAAAGTTCGTGCTTCTATGACATTGGTTCAGCATTGCCAGTACATTACAGGGCGCACCTCCAGGATTCGCCTCCAAAACGGAATTCCCCTGCTCAGAAGTCCCCGTATAAGTAAAATCAATCAACAACTCTCCTAATGCAGTCACATCGTACTTTTTCATTATCTTACATCCTTTCTGATGTCTATAGCTAATTACAATAAGATTCCTCTCACCGCCTTATGTTATTTTGACATTTTATTCCCTTCTTTTATTCCCTCCTTTGTAATTGCAGATTATTTTTTAATAATTATAGCATTATACTGCTTTATTGTCGAGAAATTGATTTTATTATTTTTTAATGCCAGATTAAGCTCCTGACTGTCCAGCTTAACGGTATGCCTGACAAATTCTGCATAATTCTCGCCTCTGTTCCACATACTATGAAAAACATGCTCAGAAAGGAACCGATTATATGAATCAAGAAAGCATAAAAAATGTCTACGATGACGGAAACATCCCTGACAGTGATCTGCCAGAGCGGTCACGCTCTTTGAACGGCCAGAATCGTTCTGACAGCGATACGAAAACTGGTTACGGCAGCAAAGAACAAAACGGATTTCATTACCATACCGATAAAACTTCTGGCAATGATCCTGACAGTTCCCCAGAACAGGCTCCCCTGACCTGGGTCACGCCGCCTGTTCTCCTGGCAAAAACAGATGATTTAGAATCAAATGCCCCTGGCATTTTATAGGAGGTCGCCACATGCAC
This sequence comes from uncultured Lachnospiraceae bacterium, assembly GCA_910585395.1. Classification (GTDB taxonomy): domain Bacteria; phylum Bacillota; class Clostridia; order Lachnospirales; family Lachnospiraceae; genus Petralouisia. Next base: position 37,433 of record CAJUCK010000016.1, on the reverse strand, counting down.
AAAATAACAGAACAGTTAAAATTCACCCGTATTATCCCTGTAGTAGTCTTAGATGATCCGGCAGATGCAAAGCCACTGGCAAAAGCTCTCTGTGACGGCGGACTCCCCTGTGCTGAAATCACCTTCCGAACAGAGGCAGCTGCAGAGTGCATTCAAATTATGTCCAAAGAGTTCCCCGACATGCTTGTCGGCGCCGGAACAGTACTCACTGCCGCCCAGGCAGACCAGGCAATGAAGGCTGGCGCCCGTTTTATTGTAAGTCCAGGGCTCAACCCTGCCATGGTAAAACACTGCCTGAAAAAAAAATATCCAGTATTTCCAGGCATTAATAATCCCACTGGCATTGAGACTGCTCTTTCCATGGGACTGACCTTCTTAAAATTTTTTCCAGCTGAAGTATCTGGAGGACTGGAAATGATTAAGGCTCTGTCTGCTCCATATCCTCAGGTTCGATTTATGCCCACCGGCGGAATTAATCCAGAAAACCTCCACACTTATCTTGCATGTGATAAAGTAACGGCATGCGGCGGCAGCTGGATGGTAAAAGAAGAGCTTATAAAATCTGGAAATTTTGAAGAAATTCAAAAATTAACTCAGGAAGCTGTACGGACAATCCGCGCCTAACTTACTTTACTCAAAAAAGGAGAATCTTTATGACTGGAAAAAAAGTAATTACTTTTGGAGAATTAATGCTGCGGCTGGCCCCGGAAGGCTATCAGAGATTCGTTCAGGCAGACACCCTGGGCGCATCTTTTGGAGGCGGGGAAGCCAATGTTTGTGTCTCTCTGGCAAATTATGGTTTTCACTCTGTATTTGTCTCCCGGCTGCCCTCTCATGAAATCGGTCAGGCAGGTGTCAATTCCCTTCGCAGATATGGTGTAGACGTTTCCTGTATTGCCCGCGGAGGGGAACGCGTGGGAATTTATTATCTTGAAAAAGGAGCTTCTCAAAGACCTTCTAAAGTCATTTATGACCGGGCTGGTTCTGCCCTCTCTACTGCCAAATCAGGAGATTTCTGCTGGAAAGAAATCTTCTCCCAGGCAGACTGGTTCCATTTTACGGGAATCACTCCTGCCTTAAATGATACCCTGGCAGATCTGTGCATGATGGCATGCCAGGCAGCAAAAGAAGCAGGCGTTACCATTTCCTGTGATTTAAACTACCGTAATAAATTGTGGAGCAAAGAAAAAGCTGGACGTGTTATGGAAAATCTCTGCCAATACGTAGACGTCTGTATTGCCAATGAAGAAGATGCTTCTGACATATTCGGCATCCGTGCAGCTAATACAGATGTCACTGCCGGAACGGTAAACCACGAAGGCTATAAAGACGTGGCAAAACAATTAAAAGATCGTTTTGGCTTCTCAAAAGTTGCCATCACTCTCAGAGAATCTATCTCTGCCAATGATAATGACTGGTCAGCAATGCTATACGATGGCAATAACTATTATTTCAGCAAAAAATACCACATGCATATCGTTGACCGGGTAGGCGGCGGTGACAGCTTCGGAGGTGGTCTCATTGCTGGTTCTCTGATAGGATATCCTCCTCAGGAACTGATTGATTTCGCAGTGGCTGCTTCCTGCCTGAAACATTCTATTGAAGGGGATTTCAATCTTGTTTCCCTGGATGAAGTATTGAAATTAGCTGGCGGTGATGCCTCTGGACGCGTGCAGCGGTAACAGCACAAATGTGCATCCTGCTGGAAATATTCTGTAACCAGCAGAATGCACATTTTTTCACTTAACTTCTTATTTCTTAATTTTTACTTTCTTTCCAATCCCTCTTGCTTTTAGGATACTCCTGTAAGATTTCAGCTGTTTCTTCGGCACCTTTATCACTGCTTTTGCAGAAATACCTTTAAATGCTCTGCTTCCCACAGATTTCTTGGTCAGCTTGGCTGTCTTAATGGTAATATTTTTCAGTTTTTTACAATCTGAAAACGCCTGCCTGCCAATTTTCTTTACTTTGGCGGGAATTGTAATCTTTGTAATGCTGCTGCATTTATTAAATGCACTGGTCCCTATAGAGGTTACATTCTTGCCCATGACCACTGTTTTCAATTTCTTACATCCACTGAACGCACTGGTTCCTATAGAGGCAATATTGTTTCCAATAGTTACCTTTGTCAGTTTCCTGTTATTCCGAAACGCTTTAGCAGCAATTGAAGTTACACGGTACGTTCCTCCATTGATAGTGACTGATGAAGGAATATTTACAGTTTTCAAGGAAGTCTGGGATGGTTTTGTGTATATCACATTTCCAATAATTCTGCCATTCACAGTCTTTGCCTCCACAACCTTATACACTGCCTTGGAGATATTGTCTGTCAGAGACGTACCCTTCGCAGGCGGAGCTTTAACTGTGCCTGAATCCGTTCCTGGACCTGGATTTGTTCCTGGACCTGGATTTATTCCTGGATCTGGATTTGTTCCTGGACCTGGATTTGTTCCAGTCTGAGGTATTGCTTCTGTTTTCGTTTCCTGACAGCGAATGCAGGTATAAGTCTTGATTCCCTCTGTTTCTGCAGTGGGCTCTTTGGTAATAACTCCATCGTTCCACTGATGTCCCAATGCAGATATCCTTTCTCCATCTGCTGTCTTCGTACCACAGCGTTCACAGTAAGTGTCTCCTGTGTACCCTGCCACTGTACAAGAGGCTTCTTTCTGATCCTTTATCTGCGTCTCTGTATCTCGATGGTCACATGTTAACTCAGCCACTTCCTCTGTTTTGACCTCCTGACAGCGAATGCAGGTATAAGTCTTGATTCCTGGTTCTTTGTATGTAGGTTCTGTTGTAATCTCTCCTTCATCCCAGGAATGTCCCAATGCCGCTGTTGTACTTCCTTTTGCAGTCAGCTTTCCGCAGTCCCGGCAGCGGGTATCTCCTGAATAACCTGTCTTAGTACAAGAAGCATCTGCTTTATTCACCAAGACTGTATTCTCATGGCTGCATGCTGCTGTTTCTTCTTCATCAAAAACATCAATTCTGTCCGCTACCACAACAAAATAATTCTCAGGATTTGGATTATCCGGACTCTTGTCTCCTGTTACGCGGACTTTCAGAATATGTTCTCCCTTTGTTAACGGACCTGATTCATAAACCATCACCTGGTCTTCTGTATTTTTCTGGTAAAGATCCACCAGCGTTTCCTCGCCTCCGTCAATGGAGAAAGCCGCAATTCCAAGATTCCATGCCTTCTGAGTATAATATTTCACGGACGTCCCCGTAAACTTAAATTCCAGAATATCGCCTTTGGTCTCTGTCCAGTGGTTACTGCCCTGATAGCATCCTGCTGACTGACTGGTCTGCCAGCCGCTGCTGTAATTGAACTGCATATCTCCAGTACCAGTCGTATGATCATCAACTACTGCCTTCGGCGTCTGAGAAGAAATTTCAACCTTATCCACATTCACATATATATCGCCTGCTGAATCATTCTTTTCTCCTGTCACTCTAATCGTCAGCGTATGTTCCCCATACAGCAGCTCTCCTGTGTCAAACAGCAGGGCATTCCCCTCTCTGGCGCCTGAATAACAGTCAACTTTACTCTCTGCCCCTCCATCAATGGAAAAAGCAGCAATTCCATGGGCTGGCGCCTTAGCCCCATAATACTTCAGATTTGTTCCCACAAACCGAATGCTGCAGACGTCCCCTGCCGTCTTAGAATAATGGTTATCACTCTGATACGCCGTTTTTTCAGAGCCATACACCCAGCCGCTTCCTTGGTATGAGAACTGATACAGACCCGTTCCCTTTCTGGCGTCATTAATTATATAAGGCCTGGGCAGTACCGGCACTATATTATTTGTGTCAGATTCTGCAGCAGGAACCAGATTGTCTGCCTTAAACGGCTCAGTCTTAATTGTAACCCTTGCAGGTTCTAAGCCTTCTGCCGTTACCTCAAAACTGGCTGTACCGCTTTTATCCCTCACTGACTGTACCAAAAAAGCACCTCTCCCGCCTTCCAGCTCCATATCTTTCTCAGAAATCAGCGTGGCGTCCATCCCATTTTCCGGGCTGACCATGGCAACATTAATTTTGTTATCTGCAAAGGGCACCCTGTTCCCTTCTGCATCTACCGCTGTAACAGAAACACTGGTCATGTCTGTCCCATCCGCTGTCAGAGTGCTGTAATCTGCTTCTGCTGTCAGACGAACCGGCTCCCCTGCTGTCCTGCGGATATACTCATCAGCCTTCTTTCCATCAATATACCCCACTGCCTTTAATTCTCCTGCTTCAAATGAAATACCTGTAAATTCAAAGATTGGATGCGGCAGACTTTGATACTTATTTGGCTTAATCTTTCCCTTGGAAACATTGTTTACAAATAATTCTATCTCATCACAGTTGCTTAAAACATACACTTTGTCTGTATTCGTCCCCTGTTCTGTCCAGCTGTTGGAAATATAGATAACAGGGGCGTCTCCTGGTTCTGTCTGTGATTTGTACAGATAAGAAACTGGCTTTTCATGACGGAAAATATCATATAACCCACTGTAAAAGACATGACCTGTGTTGGTATAATTTACTTCGTTGTCATAGTCAAACATACTCCAGCCGAAACCTCCGGCGACTTTATCATTCCGATAGAAATAATCTAAAGCCTCTGCAAAAGAATCAATAAACTTAATTGCCTCTGCATCTTTTGCCCAGGAATAACCGTCTCCCCACCAGTCATTGGAATGTTCTGTCACCATATAAGGAATGTGAGGCGGTTCTTCTGGATAACGATAATTTACCGTCAGGATATCATTTACAACCGTTTCATCTTCCTGCATGTGATTGGGATTATTTTCAATCTCTCCTGGAAGTGCAAACTCCCAGCGCACACCATGAGTGGGTCTGGTGGGGTCCAATTCCTTGGAAATCACTTCACACTCCCTGTTAAAAGGAAGATCTGCTTTGGACTCATTGGGTCTGGCGCCCCAGCTTATAATCGAAGGATGGTTCCTGTCACGGAGAATCAGTTCTTCCAGGTTAAATTTAAATTCCGCCTTCCACTGGTCATCCCCAATATGCTGCCATCCTGGCGGCTCTTCTACTACCAGAAGACCAATCTCATCACAGCGGTCCAAGAATGAAGGATCCTGAGGATAATGAGAACATCTCACTGCATTGATGCCGTTTGCCTTAATCAAATCTGCATCTCTTTCCTGCAGTTTATCAGGCACTGCACGTCCAATCCATGGCCACTGCTCATGACGGTTAATTCCAATTATCTCCATCTTCCTGCCATTCAGATAAAATTGACCGTCATCTGGTCCTGTCTTAAACTCAAAAAATCGCATTCCAAATCTAGTGAGGTATGTATCAATTTCTGTGTTTCCATCCTTAATCTTTGTAACGGCTGTATAGAGATATGGATCATCCACGTCCCACAGATGAGGATTGGAGACTGTATCTGTAGTCATCTCTACCTTTGTCATTTCCCCTGCTGGAAGCTCCGCCTGCCCAGACGCAGAAGCAACAATGTTTCCTTCTTGATCAAGCACTGTGGTTTCAACAGTATAAGTCTTTCCCTGACTGGAATCGTTTACAATATCCACACTGTTCTTTACTGCTCCACTGGCTTTGGTCAAGTCTGGCGTAGTGACAAACACTCTCTCAACACGAACAGGATCAGTTATGGTCATCCTGACGTCTCTGACAATTCCCCCAAACAGGCAGTAATCTACATTGCCGCCTTCGGGAGGAACCTGTGTCTGCTTCTGCGAATCCACCCGGACTGCCAGCACATTTTCTCTGCCGTCTGTATATACCTCATCTGTGATATCCACAGAAAAACTGGTATAAGCTCCTTTATGGCTCCCCACCGCCGCACCGTTCAGATATATTTCCGCGTTAGTGGCGACACCTTCAAAATCTACAGTGATATGCCTCCCTGCATATGCTGCTGGAAGTGTAAAATGCCTGCGATACCAGGATACAAAGCGATAGGCAGCAATCTGGTTGGGAAAATCATCTCCTTTATGTGTCTCCAAAATTGTGTTGGCATGAGGCACTGAAATCTTATCAAAACCAGAGTCGTCAAGTTTCGCTGCAAAACCATTTTCATAATCTACGCTGCTGTACAGCCAGTCTGTATTAAAATTCAAAGTCTCCCTTTTTCCTGTATCTGTGGGGCTCTGGCTCTGCGCCATCACTCTAGGTGCGTCTGGAATATAAACACCTGCACCTGTCAGTATCACGCAGAGCATAATACAAATTTTCTGTTTCCATTTCATTTCTTTTACCTCGCTTTCCTTCTGTTTGACGTACATTATGCAGAATAACAAACTTCGCTGACCCTGTTTTCAATGACAGATTTGTCTCCATTACTCTATCAGCATTTTTCATTCATAATTGTGCATAATTTATTTTTTACGTCCTCTTTCATATCTCTTTTCTCTTTATGTATAAAACATAAGTATATTTTATCTTAAAATTCTCTCTATAAACATATAATAAATTTTGTTTTCTTGGTAAATTCTTTTCGAATAGGAAATTCAAAAGCGTTTACAAACGGCATGAATCTTTAGAGGCAAAAAACGCCGTCAAAGGATGAACAAACTCATCCTTTGACGGCTCTGTAAACACCAGAAAAGCATTCTTTATAATTCTTTTCGAAATTTGCTGGGTGATACGCCTTCCATCTTTTTAAACACTTTATTAAAGTAAAAATAATCCTTAAATCCTACCATTTTGGCAATAACTTCCAGAGAGAGTTTCTCATCCCTCATGAGTTCCTGAGCTTTCTGAACACGAAGGGAAGCCAGATAATTAGGAAAGGACATGCCAAGTTTTTCCTTCAGCAGAACACTGAGACGGCTGTCACTCATATAGTATTTATCTGCAAGAGACTTCAAGGTAATATCCCCGCAGTAATTACTTTGAATTTCCTGCATAATTTCCTGCAGGACAGAAGGATATTTACCCTGATCTCCCTCAGGCTCTTCCTTTCGTCCGCCGTCCAGTTCACTGATCAATTCCTCCAGTACTTCCTTTAATTCTTCCTCT
>CAJUCK010000016.1:15600-30416 GCA_910585395.1 uncultured Lachnospiraceae bacterium | reverse complement strand
ACAGGCTTTATCAGATAATCCGACACTCCCATCCGCAAAGCTTTTTGTGCATAAGAAAATTCTGCATAGCCGCTGATAAAAATGATTTTTGTCTCCAATCCTTCCTGCCTTATCCTCTGCACCAGTTCCAGGCCATTATAACCTGGCATACGAATATCTGCCAGCAGAATATCTGGTTTCTTTTGTTTGAGACCTTCCCAGGCAGAGATTCCATCCTCCGCTTCACCAATCACCTGCAGGGGAAGCCCCATCTGCTGTATAATTTTTTTCATTCCTTTCATTTCCCAAATTTCATCATCAGCCAGAAAAATCCGATACATATCCAATCCCCCTGTCTTCCACTTTATCTGCTATGTCTATGACCACCCTTGTCCCTTCGTTTTCTCTGCTGTCTATGGAAAATCTCATCTCATCCCCATAAAACAGTCTCAGACGATGGCAGATATTGGGCAGCCCAATACTGTCTTCTTTCTGTTCTCCTGTCAGAGACCTGCGAAGCGTTTCCAGTGTTTCCGCCGGCATGCCGCAGCCATTATCTGTAACTTCAAGATGCAGTCTGCCCTCATCTGCTTTACAAATAGAAGCCTTTACCCTGCCGCCTCCTACCTGCTGCTCCAGACCGTGAAATACCGCATTTTCAATGATAGGCTGTAAAATCAATTTTATCATTGGCCGGGCAGCAATGGCGTCTTCCATTTCGATCTCTATTTTAATTTTCCCATTAAAACGATAATCTATAATCCTGGCATATTCTCTGGTATAATTTACTTCATCCTCTACCATTACCACATTTTCCTCTTTTACAGCAAAGCGGAACATTCTGGATAAAGCAAGTGTAATGGCTGCAATTGGTTTCTGGTCATTGAGGACTGCCATGGCACGGACACAGTCTAAGGTATTATACAAGAAATGCGGATGTATCTGGTTACGGTACACCAGAATCTGAAGCTGTTTTTTTGCCAGTTCTGACTGGTAAGCCCATTCCTTAATCTCTTGAATCTCTGTATTTTTCTGGGCAATACTGTCTAACATCTGATTTAGTTCCTGCTCCACCTTGCCGATTTCATTTTTATCTTTTACTTCTATGCGGAGTCTGGGATTGAAAGACACTTCTTGGACAAAGTCATACATCTCCTGTATTGGCCGCACCAGACTCCGATAACAGATAATTAAAAGCCAAAATATAAGCGCTCCTGCCAGCAGATAAGCTGCTGCAATAAAACAAGTATTTCTGTATAATTCCTGGGAAAGTCCCGCTTCTGTTCTCATAAGAACCAGATTCCAGCCTTCTATCGCCAGCGCCCTGGTTTCTCTGCTGCCGCTCTCATAATCAGCCAGCTTTTTCAAATCTCTTCCTAAGACATCTCCGCTTGAAGCAGCAAGGATCTGTCTGTCTGCATCTTCCAGATAAAGCTCCCCGCCAGACACAAGATGTGCATCTGAAAGTATTTCCATCAATTTCTGGGTCTTAAATACCAAAATGCACATGCCGATCTGCTCTGCATATTTTTCGCTTTCCAGCTTAAAAACAGGAAAAAACAGAGCATAGCCGGGCGATTTTGTATCTGGCATTTCAAATAAACCGCTGAATGTAATCTGCTCTTTCCATTCGTTTATAAATCCACAATCCTCCAGCTCTTCTATTTCTTTGCCAGCGCTGGCAATCCGTTTCATGTCTTTATCATATAAGAAAATATCTGTAATCGTATTGTCTAAAAGAAACGTATTGGAAAAAACCATGGAAACATCTTCATTTGCCATCACACGTTCCGCAGAATTCTGAAAAAAACAAGAATACACAGTTGGGGAATAGACCATAGAAGAAACAATCTGTATCATATTATAACGATAATCCTGAAATTTATCCTCCATCTGCATCAGCAGGCTCTGTTCTGCCTGTCTCATATTTTCCTGCACAGTCTGCCTGATAGAATATCTGGTCAGCATGAAAGCTCCCATCAATACAAGAAAAACCATCCCTCCCACCAGCAAAAGTTTTCGAAAAGTTGTCTTTTTCATTCTTGTATGCATATAGATTCACCTGCCTCACTGCATTTCTGCTGGTACAGGCTGTTTTTCTGTTTGTCCAGTTTTCGGATTCCCTTCTGCTCAAGAGAATCCATCAACGCCGTATATTTTTCTTCAAAATCTTCTGTGCTTTCCGTCAGTAACAGTGACGAGATTTCCTTTTTGATATATGTATTTAATGTTTCTTCCAGCCTCTTTTCCTCTCCTTCAAGACTGATATCTGTCAAAGATGCATTATATATCTTTGTTCCTGCTGTCTTGGCATATGCCACTTTGATTTTGCTTGACGCATCCTCCTGGCTTCCTTCTTCATAAGGAGCCAATACACTCCACAGCCATGCGATATTGCCAAACGGCCACCAGGCGCTGGTTTCATTTTTATCTGGCTTTTCTTCCTGCGTAAAGCGTCTTACCAGCCCAGATTCATCCAGTTCATAATCCACTCCCTGCTGCCCGCAGTCCCAGAGCAGCAGCCCTTCTTCACTTGTCATATAGTCCAGCCAGACAGCCAGTTCCTGTGGGTGCTCGCATGATTTGGACAGAAATGTATTGAGCCACCCTGTAGTAGATGTGTTCCTCTTTCCCCAGACAGAAGGTTTCCCTGAGTCTGAACGAATCTGTCCAGAAGAAACCCATTCCAGAGCATTGATATCTGAATTTGCAATGTTGCCAATAAAACACAGCACCTGTCCATCTGACAGGGTATTTTTGACTGTCAAATTCTGCCAGGTAAGCTGCTCCGGCAATATATATTTCTCACGCAGCGCCTGGTTTAAAAACTCCAGCGCCTCTTTTGTCTCCGGCTGTAATATTGGAGAACAATAAGCGCCGTCTTTTGCAATAGGCAGCATACCAAAAGTTTCCTGGAGAAAATCCAATGTAAATTCCTGATAATCTTTTCCATCCACCAAAAGAGGAATGATCTCCTCTTCTTTCTGCTGGTTCCATTGCTTTGCCCTTTCAAATGCACGCAGAACTTCTTCTTTTGTCTCTAAATGCTCAATGGAAAGTCCAAGCTCATCTAACAGCCTTCTATTCCATATTATTCCACAATTCCATAAATACTCTTCTTCATCTGCGTAGCATTCTGCCGTCGGAGGCCATTGGTTTCTGGCATCATCAGAATCAATATGAGAAGGCCAGGCATACCATCCGCCATCACGTTCTTTTAACATTTCCTTTACATCTTCCGGAAAATCTCTAAGAATATGGGAATCTGGCAGATAAGTTTCAAAAAATTCCTCCAAGTCCCACACTTTGCCTGAATCTACTAACTGGCTGATCATAGTGCTGTCCGTAACAGAAGCCATATCTGGAAGTTCGCCATTGACCAGCAGCCGGCTCAACTGTTTGTCTCCGTCCTGGGCAGGTACGCTGGTATCAATCACAACGCCCGTTTTTTCTGAAATCTCTCCTGTGATACTGCCTTTTTTCGTCTCCCATTGAGGCGGTTTCCAGAAATTTACATCACAAAAAAGAGAAAGATGGACATATTCTGCATCTTTCTTCTCCTGCGTCTCCTTTTGTCCTTCACATGCCGCAAATGTCAAGCCAGACACCATCAGAAACAAAAGTATTGTATATTGATATCTCTTCTTTCGTTCCATCTTCTCTTATTCCTTTCCCAGCCCCCTCTATTGTACCAGCTTATCACCCAAATTAATTTTCGTCAATTCCACATTCTTGCTGCATAAAATGTCAGCTTACCATACCGCCAATCATTCCAGATGCTGTGCACAATATCAAAGTCGTAAAGAAACGTGTGATCTCCATGTTAATTCCTTTTTGAAATAAAATGGAACCCAAAATCAAAATCAGGAAATATGCGCCTCCCATAATCATCCCCCAGAAAAAACGTCTGGTTTTCATCACCTTGCCGCTTAAAAATCCTCCTAAAAATCCAGATAAAACATAAATCAGAACGATACCTACTGATACTACGCTTTCACTCAGCTGCATTTTATAAAGCATAGCCGATAAAATCAGCAGCAGAGCTCCCGTTAAGAGATACATTGCCAGCAGTATTTTTAAAATAGTCAGTACAGATATCCTGACTCTTTTCTCTCCCTGTGCCTGAACAAGATTCTTTCTCATAGGATTCTTCTTTTCCATTTTTCTCTTCCTCTCTTTAGATAGAATGTCCATTAAGATTCTATGATATTTTATTCTGTTCATTCTAAAACTATTCCCAGATTCTGGAAAGTTCACTCTCTCATCTTCATTTATTTTAAAAATACATATTTCACCTGGCTGGACAGCTCTTTACAATAGGAAAATCCCAAAGCCTGAAACTCCCTCATCTCTTGAGGGCTGCAAATATGATTCTCTGCCATATATCGTACCATTTCTCCACGCGCCATTTTGGCAAGCGTCCCTTTCTGTCTCACCTTCCCCTCTGCCAGCTCTCCAAACTCAACATGGATAAACCTGTCCTCTGGCGTTATATATGCCTCCACACATTTCGAATATTCTTTGGACGCCAGATTAATAATCGTCCTATCCTCGTCCAGCAGACTGAGGTATAAGCGTTTTTCCCAGAACTCATACAGATTCCGGCAGCCTTTAACGCTCAATCCCGCCTGCATTTCCAGCCGGTACGGCGTTACTCCGTCAAATGGTTTTAATGCACCGTAAAATCCTGACAAAATCCTTAGATGCTCTGCAAGATATGATAATTCCAAATCTGTAAATACTTCCGGCGCCATATGCTGATACTGCAGCCCTTGGTATGACATGAGCGCCGGTGTCAGCGTTTTTTGCAAATCCATATCCTGAAAACGTCTGTAATTTAATGCCGCCAGTTTATCATTGCACTTCCACAATGCTTTTGCCTCTTCTAATGTCAAGGACTGGATTTCACGCATAAGAATCCTGGCATCATCTATAAATTCCGGTAAAGCATTTATCTCAAACAAATCTGTGTTCTCATTCATCTTCTTTGCCGGAGAAATAATGATTTTCATAAGTCCTTATTATTACTCCTTTTCTGGGTATTCTTTGTCTTTCCAATACCACCATTTTAATTTCTCCTGCTCATGATGTTCATGTTCTGCATAATATACAGCACAGCGGAATACATACAGTACACATTTATCGTCCTGAAACCCTTTTTTCAGACAGTCTAAATGATACAGTTCTTCTGGGTCTCTCCCCTTTAAATCTGCGACACAGCGAATCCCGATATTCTGCATATGCCGCTCCATATTTTCTCCAACTCCTGGAATTCTGCGTAAATCACTGTGACTGCTCATCTCTTCCTCCATTTACCAATGACGCTCTGTCCATTCTGTTTTACATTTGTTTTCTGGCAGTGGTATCAAACTGCCGATTTCTCACTCTGGTCTGAGTGTTTAAACATCTGCCCCCTTCTTCTATGAAGTCAGGGAAATTTACCATCTAAATAACATAATCATTCTAGGCAGATTATATCATACCTCAAATTATCCAGCAATCTAAATTTCCGTCTCTGCCAAACACAGGAAAACCATTGAGATTTTCATCTCCTTTACTTATTTGTCTCTCAGAAAATCTGTACATTTAACTTTTATACTTTCCCCAATATCTCCTGACACAGTTTTTATATTTAATATATTCTGTGCCGAACAAAGTTTCAAGGTATGCTTCTTCCTGCAGTATCTGCAAATGCAGCATCAGAATTGCAAAGCAGGAAAATGCCATCAATACCTGATTGAAAAAAAGCAGCAGCAAACCAATATATGTAAGATCAAATCCAAGAAATGCAGGATTCCGGCTCCATCCATAAATTCCCGCTGTTACAAATTCTGTTTTGTCATTCTCCGGAATTCCTGCCCTCCAGCTGTCTTTCATGGTATAAACTGATACCCCAAAAACTATCACGCCTAGAAACGCTGCTGCCATGCCAATCCATCTGAAACAGACAGGCAATTGATGTATATTTCGTATCACACTGATACTTTCCGCACAAACAGTAAGATACGTGGCTAACTTCATAAATAATTCTACCCACAATAATTTTCCATGCTTATTGCCTTTTGCAATCTGGTCTGTCTGTATTCCTTTCTGCCTTTGCTGCATCATCTTTCCAAGATAAACACCATAAAATAACAGCAAAATAATGATACCGTAAATCTGATATTTCATATTTTTGACGCCCCTTCCCTCAAAATACTTTTACAGATACTTTTAAGATTTCCAAATCATCCAGATTCCCATATAGTCCGACACACTTTCTGCCCAGTCACTTCATGCTCTTAGTGACTTTAAACAATACAGCTCTTTTGGTAAACTTGTTCTCATAGTCACTATAGTTAAATTTTACATACTTGTCAAGAAATCATCCAGCCGCGGCAATTTGTCAATGACATATCTTTCCACTCTGCCGTCTTCAACAAACACCAGTCTGAAATATTATGATATAATATTTATCTGATAGGGCTAAAGATAAAATTTCTTTTCTGCCGTATGATGCTAAAACCGTTACATAAAAACAACCCTGGATATCCTACGGAAAGCATTGGAAAGAGCAAAGATGACTTGGAAAGACCAGACCAGGGAGAGCTTAAAAAATGGAACCTCTCTTTTTCGTGCAAGGATTGAGAGGAAAAAAACGCAATCGTAATATATATTAAAAACTGTCAGGAGGATTTTTTGTTATGGAATGGATTGAAAGATTAAATGATGCAATAGGTTATATTGAAGAACATTTAACAGAGGAAATTGATTATGAACAGCTTGGGAAAATTGCCTGCTGTTCTTCCTATCATTTCCAAAGAATGTTCACTTATATGGCAGGGATTCCCCTATCTGGATATATCCGCAGGAGAAAAATGTCGCTTGCTGCCGTAGATTTACAAAGTAAAAACATGAAAATCATTGATGCAGCAGGAAAATACGGTTATAATTCCCCCACCGCATTCAACAGAGCGTTTCAGTCTGTTCATGGGATTGCCCCATCTGCTGTAAAAAATGAAGGCGTATCCGTAAAATCCTTCCCGCCTGTCTCATTTAAAATCACAGTCAAAGGAGTGGAAGAAATGAATTATCGAATTGAAACAAAAGACGCTTTCCGCATTGTAGGCGTATCTGTACCGTTGAATAAGGATATTGAAAAAAACTTTACAGTCATACCCACAAAGTGGCAGGAAATATCTACAAATGGAACATTGCAGAGATTGGCCGGTATGATGAACACACCACCTATGGGAGTGCTTGGGGTCAGCACTTGTAATGACACTGAACCATGGAGGTACTATATTGCAGTATCTACTTCACAGGAAAAGAATGACCTTGAAGATTATATTGTGCCAGCGGCTACTTGGGCAATATTTTCTGGAGAGGGTACAAATCAGTCTATTCAAGAATTGGAGCAGCGCATCGTAACAGAATGGCTGCCAACTTCAGGATACGAGTATGGAAATGCTCCTGATATCGAAGTTTATTTAAATCCAGACCCACAAAATGCACAATATGAAGTATGGATACCTGTAGTAAAAAAATAGTTATGGACACTAAAAAAATGCATTTTTAATAATATCCGAATGAAAGACCTGTAAATATTTGAAAAAGAGACATCGTTTCTGCTTTTTACTCACTTATGCAAAAACGATGTCCTCATTTACAGCCTCCCCTGATAACATGATAACGGCAAGGAAGATGATAGACTTTTGTTATTTTAGCTTTTCCATAGGCTCTTCTGTTTTCTGTTGTTCCATGATACGAAAACATTGCCGACGAAGTTCTACGCCTGCGGCAGAATGAATGGCAGTGTCAATACACCCGTGGCAGGAAATAAAACAGCCTAACATGGCGCTATTATGATTTTAACTCATTATTTTCATTTTATCCACTTTGCCGCCCACTCTGCAAGCGCTTTTCCAGATGTTTCTGCCGAAAATCGTTTTCCCTCCATTACTCTTGCCCCTGGCGCTAATGCCTGCATATTTTTTCCAGAATCACCAATCGGACTTCCACCCGATGTAGCAAAAGGAACCACCGTCTTTCCGCTGAAATCATAGGCTTCCATAAAGGTGTCAATAATAGACGGCTCCCTGTACCACCATATTGGGAAGCCCACAAAAATAACATCGTACTGTCCCATATTCTCTACCTTGGAATGAATTACAGGACGGCACCCCCTATCCTTCATTTCAACAGAACTTCGGCTTAAACTATCCTGCCAGTTAAGATCTTCATCTGTATATTTAGCTGCTGGTTCAATTTCAAACAATTGGCTCCCGGTTTCTTCTGCCAGCCGCTCCGCCACTCTCTCAGTTACTCCGCTTGCGCTAAAATACGATACCAACACTCTGCTCATTGATAAATCCTCCCTTCCTTTTTCATTGATTATTCCGTTCAAACATTTGACAATAAGTTTAGGCTTTTACTGTTTATATAAATCATAATTCTTAAAGTGCACTAAATCCAGTAATCCACTTAACTACTTCCACGCAGCATTGTTACATCAATTCCAAAGCTCTTTTATAAAGTGGGTCTAATTCACAGCCGCAGCTCCCACACTCTTTGTCCGCTTGCTTTATTGCGGCTATTAAGACATCTTTATCTGCTTTTTTATCTAACCATTGTTGTGCAGGAACAGCTATTAAATCCCAGCCTGATGCCACAAATTTCTCCATAATAACTTTTAATTCTTCCATAAATTTCATCCTTTCTGACTCTGATATTTTGAACTCTTCTGTCTAAATCTTTTCGTAAACATTGCTGTTACTCTGTTTTGATTACTCTAAATCCTTAATGTGAAAGCTTTCTGTTTTTAAATCACAATAATATCTGCCCTTTATTGCTGTAAATTTCAATACACAATAATCTGGGTCAGATACTCCCTGTTTATAATAGATGATATCTCCTATACGCCAGATTTCCTGTTTTAGATCATCGTCTTGTAAAACTTCCATTGTGCCTGTCAGCATTATGCCTTCATACTTAAATCGCCCTCTTTTATAAAAATAGATACTTGCCTTTGGATTTTTAATAAACTGCTGTGAACGCATGGAAGATGTATTGGTCGAAAAATAAAAACAATTACCATCTATCTTGCGTGGTGTAAACATCGCTTTTATATTTGGAAAACCATCTTCATCCACTGAACCAACAAAAACTGTTTTCTGTTTTTGGATAAATTCAATCATATAATTCCAGTTTTTCATAACAAACCCCCTTTTTTAAATTATTTGTCCGTATGCATATTTTCTATCAATGTTTCTAGTATTCGGGCAAGATAATCTTCAAATTGCTTCTGTTCCTTATCTGAAAAACCGTGATAAAATAACGCATTCATCTGCTGAGACACAGCTTCGTATTTTACTTGTAAAGATTTTGCATATTCTGTAAGGGACACAATGGTTTGGCGGCGATTCTGGGGGTTAATACTGCGTTCCACAATCCCCTTATTTACCATGCCGTTTATTACAACAGATATCGTATTCTTAGCAAGAGATGTTTTCTCACTTATTTCACTGATTGTTAAATGATCTGTTTTCCATAGAATAAATAAAATTCTTCCCTGCCCACCGCTTATCTCAATGCCATTCTCAAGTAACAGCCTTTCAAAAATCCTGTCTTGAAGCTGTTTTATTTGCGTAATATAAAATCCACCCTTTGTTTCCAAACCGCTACCTCAAATCCATTTAGAATATTTCTAAATGGAACAATTAAAAGTTTATCATAGATTCATGTAAATAGCAACATAAAATACAATTCATGCTTTACTTTTCCCTAACATGACAGAACACCTAAAAGCTAACAATCCTCTGCCAAACTTGTTTTACTCAACACACAAAACGCCGCTGCATGCTTCCTCGTACTTTTTATAAGATGACATTGATTTTAACGCCGTTTTCAGCTTCCGTCTCCTGCTGTTTAGACTCCCGCTGTCTGGTAATAAATATTTTCCAACCGAGTTATCCTCACAGTATGCTGTCCATTCAGAAATTAATTTTCTTGTCTGTGATACCACTTGTACATGTGCATCATCAGACGCATCAAACTGAGGAATGATTTTATATGGTATCGTATGGATATGGCGCGGGCCAAATCCACCTTGGGGCTGAAAATCTGTTATCGCTGCTGACAGCGTATCACTGTTAAGCATTCCTGCAATATATATCGCTTCCGTTTTCGTTTTAGCCAAATACCAATATAACGTCTGATCAATAATCAACTTTGATTTATCTATTCTGCTCAAATCCATAACAGCGGCACATGGTTTTGTACCTCCTGCATTAGACAATACCAGCCAGCGTCTGGATGAAAAATTTTGTTTATCCAGCTTATTCCTAATATTGATTTTCTGTTCAAAAAAATCTTTCAATGGCATACCGATATTTTCTTGGATTTCATCAAATATGTACGAGGTCCCCGAATTCATCACTACAAGATCCTCATCACAAATTGCTCTCCACGTTCCTTTTGTTTTTACACCAGGTAAAATTACTTTTGCAGGATCAGAAACAATAAATGGCGACAGGTGCTTTGAGATCAGGCAGTCATAAATGTATTGGCTGTTTAAACCGTCTGCCTCCAGCGTTCTGCAGACATCCTTATGGCTGTCACTTAACAAATAGTACAGCTGCGATGTATTTTCTATCTTTCTAATCTGCCATAAATTATTGGGCAAAAGACTGAACTCATGAAACCATGTGGTTCTGGGCATAATGTCTGCACCTTGATGAAATGCCCAAGGATTAGGATTAACAATATCTAATAATTCAGCATTTTCACCTCTGTTTGTCCATGCAGATCTGTTTCCCTGTCTGCTTAATGTATAATTACATTCTTCATATTCCCCTAGTTCGTTATACTTTCTTCCTTTGAATGGATATTTAGATTTTTCACCTGTTTTTCTTCCGCCGAGAACCACTGCCCTGTTTTTAAATGTCGATATCGGTAATTCCCAAATAGTGTCTATTTCTGTATCTATTGAATACTGTGAATCCCTATACTTCTCCAATCTAAGCGGCTCATGGTGATATCCACTTAAAATACTTCCTGGCATTACACACATCCATCTTGCATCTTCTTTCAAGTATTTATTTACTGATGCCAATAAAAATGTAGTGGCGAGCTCCATATGAAGATGAGAGGCGCCTGGCGGCTTAATGCCAAAATCAGCAGTTTTCTCCTGAAGCTCCTGTTTAAATGGATTATCAGCCAGCTTGCTCATAGCAAGCCACGGGGGATTAGACACCATACAATTAAATTGGTCTGCAACAAGTCCAGGCTTATAACTATTGTTGAGAATAAAATACCAGATTCCATTTCTCCCTTGGCGCTGAAGACTTTCAAGCTGCAGAATCAGGTCATGTGCAGCTGCCTTCTGCGCTTGCATTTCAGCGGAAGAAAAAGCCATGCCACTTTCCATTTCCACCGATGTTAAAAGTGTATCTATCTGATCTTTTGTCAATTCGCATTCTTTTTGGCCGGCCCTTTTCATGGCATATTTATAACAAACAGACATAAAAGCGTCAAATGTCCGTCTATGTTTCGGCGTCAGCAGGTGTCTGGGAATTTCAATTTCATTGTCATCATTGTCATCAAAATGCATGATGTATGACTCTTCATTTTCCGAAGGCATATCATGGGTTATCGGTGTCGCCACAAATAACGAATCCGCATGATAAACAGGAATCGTAATCTGGCCTTTATATACCGGAAACAAATCCCTCATCGCCATTATCCAGTTGACTTTTGCCAGCATAACTGCCAGAGGATCTATATCAAATCCCGTAACACATGAAAAAATCATCTCAACTTTTATATCATCATATGCATCTGCGCTGATTCCATATTTTTCGCGAACCTTTTTGACTGTTTCAATTAAAAACACTCCCGATCCACAACACATGTCCAATATGCAGGGATCATCATTCAAATCTTTGAGTGCATATTCCACCATGTTTTCTGCAACCCAGTGAGGGGTAAAATCCTGTCCTAATAGCAATCTGTGCTCACGATTTGACAATTGTGCCAGTAAAGCGCCAAACAAATCTTCTTCTGCAATCACTTTAAAATCATAACTGCTCAGCAGTTTTTGGATACTCTTCGCGCTCTCTGCCATTTCCTTCACATATGGATCGTTATTCAGCCATCCGAAATAGTCATATTCAACAAGGTTTTGAATATTCTTCTTCTGGAAATATTTACCGTCTAATATTTTTACGATTTCTTCATCATTACAAATCAATGGCGCTCTGTTGATTATATTGGCACAGATAATTTTGGCGACTGTAACCAAATAATATTCATTTATGTATGTGTCGAGCGAAAAAGTTCCATACTCAGAAGCTCCCAAGTACGCCACAAAATTCTGCCAGACCTCTTGTATTAGCTTAGCATACTCAGGGTTGGATTCCATGGCGTCTAAAACAAGTTTCCGGCACTTCGTAATCTCTTTATGATAGAATCCGCTCTCCACGCCAAAATCGAGAACTAATGATTTTGCCGTTAGAATTCTGGACTGTTCTCTCCCCAAATATTTGTTTACAAACAATTCAAACTTCTGCATTTCTTCTTCTGTTTCAGACGATAAATCAATACGGTCCTGTTCTATCAGCTCAATATCTTCTGCACCATATAATCTTAATTTATCATGGTTATCTATAATTCTTACCGTATATCCATACCATCTTACTGTGTCAGAAAGAATACCGAGAATCTCATTTTCAGGGATGCCTAAATTGCACAGAGCGGCACAATATTTCTTTACCTGATGATAACCCTCACTAAAGATACTCTTGATTGTTAAATTTTTTTCGTATTCTATGGCTGTCTTTCCAACCACAGAATCTGCAAATCCTATCTGCTCTTTTCCGTCGGCATTTGCAAAACGAAGATAGGTTTCTGTACCCATCACATGCTCTTGTACCCACCATGGAGAATCCGGGAATATTTTAGTGAGGCGCACCGACAAAAGATGTCTCAGTTTATCCTCGACTGCCCCGTTATCTATTTCATGCTGAGCGGTAGTAATAAAAGATCTCAGCTCCATTTTATTCATCATTTTTTCGACCAGTCCTTTCCTTTATTTTTTTGCAAAGCAGCTTTCTTAGTTCCTCTTTCATGCTGACAGCAGCAGCCTCATCAAAAGGTGATAAAACAATTTCGTCTATCTGATCCTGAATCTTGGGGCTCAATTTTTTTTCTTTCAACAGTATTTTCCCCAAGTTTTCAAGCGCAGTCTCACTCTCAGAGTCAAGGTTGGGAAACACAATTTTTCGAACGTGGCTGGCTTCAATTTTCAGGGCGCCTCCGCCCATCGTAGTTCCGGTTACTTCAAGAAAAGCTTTCGCCCACGTAGAATTTAATAATGCAAACGTTCTTATCTGGGAAGAAATATCTGTATTCCATAATGTAATAAAGTTTGCGTCTACTACTATTTCTCGTTCTGTGCTCTGGCACACGAAAATAGCCTCTGCACAATCTCCGCAAACACGGGGCATGCATAAATTAGGCGTATGCCTTTCCTTAAGTACTGGAAGCATATACCAAAATCTCTCGAACCCACCAATGGTATTTTTCTCATTTGTTTTTACTGCGGAAAACTCTTTAAAAGGCTTTTTACGCGATGGAGAAATATAATTCTCCCCCTCACAAATATAAGCATCTAAAGCAGGGTCCATAATCTCAAAATTTAAGGCTGCCTTTTGAGATGCTCTAGGATAATCCAGCTCCCTAATCTGGTCCTGGATGTAGATAATACACTTTGTCAGATCTTCGTATCCTACGACAATTCCCCTTATCTCTCCTCTTTTTTTTATTCCTTTTCTGACGTTATCAGATCTTATTAACAGCTGACGCCCATACCAGGGTTCTGTTTGAATCAAAACTCCTTGTTCGGTCTCTGCCAATACAGACGCATAAAAAAAATCATTTGCACCGGTCCGCATTCCCTGTCCAATGGACCAGCCAAGTTCTTCTAAAGTTTTGTATTCTATATCTTTAGACTGACAGACCAGCGCACTGATTTCTTTGGGCAGCCGTTTTGCCCCCCTGATATCTACCCTGTCTTCTTTGCGAATCCAGGGGCGTTCAACAAGCTCACTTACCAAACCTGGAAATAACGCCATTGACGGTATTGTTCTGGAAACGCAGCCTTCCCCGTCAATATCTGCCTGCATATATATAATCTGTGTCAGCGCATCAAGTCCTCGCTTGCCGTCATATATTAAATTATCAATCAGAGATTCTGAACCAGTTAATGACGAACCCAGCTCCAAAAATACTGTCTTTTGATAACTGCTCATTAACGATTCATTTTTTTTTCTTCTGGCAGCAACCAGACAGGTCCTTATCTCTGCATTGTCAAACCATACTGATTCGGTATCTTTCGCAATCACAGTAATTTCAAAACAGCGCAGAAGAAGGTAATGTATCGGCAGAGCATAATCTCTGTTCAACCATGTTTCTGGCAGAACCATCGCCAAGTATCCGCCTTGTTTTACCAGAGAAGCACACAGAATCCAAGAAGGGACGGCCATATCAGAGAGCCCCGAATAATTCTTCGCAATATCCATATAAAGCGATTTTTCATCTTCATCCAAAATCATTGAATTATGAATATGATCTATCAAATTCTTCCGCAGCTCTTCTCCATCTGGAAGGCCGATTTCAGGATTTGTTTTTAATGTTTGATATCTAATATAGGGTGGATTTGTAATCACCAAATCCCAGCCTTGTGAATCTTTAATGATTGTACTTGTGAACGCATTTTCCATGATTATCTGCGCATCTGGAACGGTTTGTCTGCACAAGTCTATGACATCAGCATCTATATCTATTCCTGTAATATTTCC
>CAJUCK010000016.1:4643-15590 GCA_910585395.1 uncultured Lachnospiraceae bacterium | reverse complement strand
ACCTGTGGATACTTATTATGAACAGATAATAAAAGATCTCCCCCTCCAGCCATTGGATCTATAACAGAATTGATCAAAAGACTGCCCGGCAATAATGATACCAAAAGATCAGCAACCATTTTTCCAGAAAAAACTTGTCCATACCTCTTTATTTTGAGATTATCATCTCTGTCGTGCTGCATTCAAAACATCCTTTCTCATTCGTCTGATAAGAACATATGCATCTTTGGCGTCATACGTCACGTGAATTTTATTACGAAGACACTCATTTACATACAAAGAATATGCCCTTCGCTCATCGAACGCGTCTTCATTTGTCAGAGAGGCTATAACCCTTTCCATAATCGCCTCCTCCTTTTCATGAGTATGATCATTTCTTACCCCTTTGTTAAGCAGCAGCAGCGGATCCCCCTGTACTGAACTTTTAGAAACAATCTGTTTAAAACTTGCCTGTTTTTTGTCCAAGATATTAGTCATTAAAACATTCAATCCTGCATCTGTAATGGCATCCTCAAATGCAGACCAGATTTGCGCTTTAGCTGCATGGAAAACAACAGCTGCATATGAGGAATTCTTTAATACCCTTTTTATCTCAGAAAATACAGATGTGAGCATCTTCTGGTATTCTTGAATCCCTTTGTTTTGCGATGCACTAATTATAATTTCCTCATTTCTTTCAGTAGTTTTATCCAGCCATAGTTCATTGATCTGGTTTACCTCTGCATATGGTATAAATCCTCCAAACGGAGGGTCTGTAAATACAAAATCTACTGAATTATTTTTTTCTTCAAGCTTCTGACTTGACTTATTCTTGATAACAAAATTACCTGTACATCCTTCCAGCAGCTTATAGGCATTATAAAAAGGCATAGATTTTCTTTCTAACCCCATAAAAATATTTTTTTCAACAGGAAGCCTGCTTATATAGAGCACCCCGCTTTGAGCTCCTGTCAAAACAAAATCCTTTGCTTTCTTCTTGGCAACTACACGTGTCATAAGTGTACAATGGGAGGCATTATAACTAAGTAAAAGCAGTCTTACCGCATCCCTGATGGATGGTTTATAATTATCTGCTGCCTCCCATAGCTTACGCATGATCAGATAGTTTCGAGCTGTATAAAACTGATGCAGATGAGAAATTCCATAATGATAGCCATTCCTATGAAGTTCTCCCCATTGGATTGCTTTAGGGCTGTCGTTAATTGTCTGCAGTTCTCGTTCTGCTTCGCCTGCCTTATCAATGTCGGCTGCAGTGGCTGGGCGATCCCAGTTTTTCCCTTCTGTGGCGCCGTACACCCATGCTGGAACACGTTTTTTTCGAATACTTAATTTCTTAAGAATTCCATCATAATATTCTTCCGTTTGAAATTCCATATCATCAACAGAAGATTTGTGGCCGCAATGTGGACACACTACCTCTTTTTTAAAACACACTGGTCCGCGTTTCGTACCACTGTCAAAATACGATATCTCGTCTTTGCAATGGGAACAGAGCAATACTTCTGACCAAATAATATATCTTATAGTCCCATTTTTATCATTTGGATCTTTTGCAGAATAATAGTGTTCAAGTAAGTTTTTCTCACTCTCCACAAAATGATTCACAGCTTTGATAAATTCATCTGCTTTCAATCTGTTCGTGATGGTTTCTGCAGCAAAGGCGCCATACGTACCTATTTCATACCCCACTGCATTTCTTGAACCCCAAATAGGATCGACTCCCAGTTCTTCTGCAAGCTGTTTCATCTTATCCGTTGGGTGTTCACATAATAATGCAGCTATCCCAGTGCTTCCACTGCCGCTAAAAGTATCTAACACCGTGTCTCCAGGCTTGGTTGTCGAAGCAATATACACAGCTATAGATTCAGGCGATATTTTGGTCGGATATGAAAATGTATTAAAGAAGGCCCCATTCCGCCCAGAAGGCAAGGGTCTTTCAAATAGTTTCTTTATATCTTTCAGCATAACATCTCCTATCATATTATCCACTCAGCTTACCGCCTTGTCTTAATTAGAACTTGTTCCCCTTTTCCTTGTAACGTTTTGCTATCGTTTTATTCTTTGATAAAATCTACAATATCACCAATATTGCAGTCCAGCGCGCGGCATATTCTGCCCAGCACTTCCATACTGACTGGCAAATCTTTTCCCATCTTTGCCATAGTTGAAGATGTAACGTTAGCTTTTGCCATCAAGTCTTTCTTCATCATTTTCTTATCAATCAAAATCTTCCATAATTTACTGTAGCTAAATTTCATTTTTCAGCCTCCGTACATTTCAACGTACCAATCCATGCATCAACACCATCTTAGGCAGTGTATCATATAAATCTGCTATTTTCAATATTAACTCCATTTATCGCAAGTTTAATTTCATTCAAAAATATTTAAATTCCTTTTTCCGCAAGTTTTGCGGACAGAAGAAAACCCTCCAAACTTCAAAAGTGAAGCTGAAGGGTAAATGTTTTCTCCTTTTCTACTTTTGCCTGCGGCAATTATTCTTTCACTTGCAGAAGTTCCAGCACCCTGCCCCTCGTTACATACACCGCCGCTGCGGCCGCCCCACATAGGCATCCTAAGAAGTACAATGCACAGCAAAAAGCAAACGTCTCCGTACTCCTTGCAAAAATCCCTGGGCTGTATAACGCAAGCCCGCATACTACAAAAATAATCCCTGCCGCATAGCAAGGCCAGAACCAAGCAGACCTACAGCTGCTGCAGCCACTGCAGCAATTGGGAAGATCAATTCTAGCAGACTGCAGATTTGCTCCACATTTTTAAGCCCCTCTGAATCAATGTGATAAGAAGCCATTGGCGCATATTTCATCTCCTGTGCCCTCTGGTCATCCAGTAAAATATTTAATTCGTCAAGTCTCCTATTATCCGCCAGCTTAAACTCACAATAGGAAATTGGAAAAGGCTGTCCATAGAGCATTTCTGCTGCATCATTTGCAGCCGCAAAAATGCTGCCGCTAACATCTTCATCTCCAGATTCCAGAATTCCCACAACTTTATACTCTTTTCCTGCCTGTGCGACTGCTGTCTGAAAACTTTCCTCATCTTCATACAATTCCCTCATAAATAAATATATGTCATTCGTCAGCAATGCTATTTCATCACCTGGACTGACACCTATCTCTTTTGCCAGCGCCTGTCCTAGCAAACACACAGATCCTGTACCATCAAATATAGAATTATCATACCCTTCCGCATATGTAATTGTATGATCTTTTTCCAGATATCGTTCAAAATCGTTGGTAAACGTCATTGGAATTTTGAGCCCTATTCCATCAACGTACACAGACAATGTATTGTAATAGTAGACATTCTCTGCCAATTCAGATTTTAACAATTCTATGATGGAAGAAGATGCAAACTCCATTGCCTTTCCCTTCACATCTAATTTATAAAAAGCATCCTGATATGTGATTTTTGACAGCCCATATACTCCAATGCCTGCCGTCATCACAACTGTCACAAGCAGTAATATCATTGCCTTTTTGATGCCGCGCCGCACATGACATAGGACATAGGCGGCAACATGATGCAGAGCGCTATATTTTCCACCTAGCGGCACTTCATGAGAGATCGGAATTTTTGTAATATCAAGTTCTGCTGGAGAAATTATTGTTCCTATACTTTTTGGAGCTGTTGATGTATCTGCAGCTGCCTGCACTGCACCCTCTTGCAGCAATTTCAATGGCGGTATTTTCTTCATCTTCTGCAGGAAAAATAGAGCAATAAATGACATAAAAGCCAGTTCAAAAAGTAGGCACATTATAATCTGCCCAATGGGCGGCGTGATATCCAGAACATATCCATCTGGGGAATTCTCTGTCATGGACGCAAACGCCACAGTCATTATCTTTAATGAATAAAAAAGTCCTGCCATTATACCAGCCGGCATGGCAAATGCTGATAATACCACAAGCGGCAGTATAAGTGAATTTCCTGCCATCTCAGCAGAAACCCCCATAGTACGCATAATGGCATATGTTTTTTTATTCCAGCCGACGTAAAAGTAAATTGCCAGCAGCAATGCCAATGCTGAACCTGCTATATACAGTATCGCAGATAAAAAAGATATCAGAGAACCTCTTTCAAAACTGTCTTTTATGTTCAGCCACCCCCCGTCCGACAATCGCAAAGCTACCCCCATTTCTGCCGCAAGCGGTTCGGCGGCTTCCTGAAACGCCTCTATGTCTTGAGCATTCTCAACAAAAATGCTGAATTCCCCCATAGAGGGAATATAATCATCAGGAACATCAATGGGTAGGAGTGATTTGGGCACAAATACCGTGCTTGACGTATAACTCCAGTCAAACTCTGACACCCGCATCTGCATATCATCATTAAACTGATATGCACCTACAATCTCAAGTTCTGCTTCGCCGACAAATCTTGATAGATTTCCTTTATAATCAGCCCGCGCACCATGCAGAGGATCCTGAGCAAACAGCCTGTCGCCAAATTTAACGTTCACTTTGTCACCTATGGAAAGGTGATTTGTTTTCAGAAAAAGATCGCTTACCACACAGGTGTCTTTATCATCTTCTTTCAGAGGACGTCCCTTTGACATAATCATTTTACGCTCGTTAAAACGCGGTATAGCGCGCATGTCTGAAGTATATACAATATCATAGGTGTAAAGACTCTGCTTGATTGCTTCAACCAGCTCTTTATATACAGCAAATTGCTTTGTTTCAAGGTAATCTTCTCCCACTCCATCTAAAATACAAAAATCCCCTTCTTGCTGTATATTTGTCTCAAGTCCTTGCCCACTTGTGTCTGTATATTTTCCTTTGAGAAGACATCTGCTTCCTTTCTCCAGTTCATCAAAGTACTTCTGGGAATATGGATTCTTTACACCTTCTAAATCTTCTTCTATGCAAATATGATTTATCTTGACCGTTTTCTCTGATTCAACCTCAATCTCGCCGGCAATTACTACAACGTCGTCAAAAACCAATTCTATCGTACTCTCAGCGCCGGAAACCTCTTCATATCCTATATAAGTTCCCTCAAGCACAAACCTGCCCAAGCTATATGCAGAACTGTGCTCATCAACCAGACGCTTATAATCTTCCACCAGCCCTGCCGTCATATACCTTGTATCCGCCAGCGTCACGCCGGGCAACGACGAAAATTCTTTGATTTTCTCTTCCTCTGGCCATGGTTTATTCTCTGTCTCATGACCGATAGAAAAAAACACCCCTTCCTTTTCTCCTGATACCATTATATCCGGCACCGTGTTATCTAATGCGGCAACGCCGTGATAGAACTTTTCGGCATTCGCTGTTTCCCTGTTGGTAATGACATAGTCTGTCACGCGCGAGAACAATGTGAACGAAGCCGCTGCTATCAAAAGAAATGTCAATAATGTCTTTAATGGAGAACGCAAGAGCATTTTTAATGTAAGAGATTTTCTCATCGTTTTATCAGTCTCCTTCCCTGTGAGATTTTTCCGTCACCATTTCCATAACAATTTCTGACAGCCCTGCCAAATTATAAAATCTTTGATCGTCATATTCTTTCATGCTAAACTGAATGTTATATCGAATCTCCAACATATATGCTAAGTATGTCAGTTCCCGGGGGTTCAACAGACCACGTCTCCCAAAGAAATTACCTTCTACACTCTCTGACATAATGCCCTTTTTTAAACCAAACCTGTCATGTAAGAGTGTTTTTATTTCTTTACGAATCTCTTCTAAGATAATCGCTGTTCTCTTTTCATCATCCATCCTTTCACCTCCATGAAAAATACTTTAATGTCTGCTCTTTATCATGTCAGAAAACAATCTGGACATCTTTTGGTGTCAGCTTTTCAAGTATCATTTCAACCATTTGGTCACAATCCTCTTGCTCCAACATATTAAATATTGGAATCGAACTATCTGAACCATTTTCCACAATTGCTTTTGAAACTGACTTACGATATATGCTGTTCGTAATGATTTGTCTCTGTGCCTCTGACTCATTTATATCAATCAGCAAATTAGACATATGATATGCGTCCACCGGTACGCTAAATTTATATTGACAAATTCTAGACAATTCTTCTAGTGCATCTTCATCAGCAGACATATAAAATGTACACATCACAAAAATATCAGGTATGACGGCTTGAAACACTTGATGATGGAGCACACCAAATCCTCTAGTTAACTGCTCATTGAAATTCTGCATTGCTCCAGGTATCGTTATCATTATCAAATCCGGTTGCTCTTCCTTTACCATCTGTACAATCCATCGGTTAAAATAAATAATTTTGTCTATGGCATCCACTTCTTTGTGGAACATAAAATGAGGAAAAGAATGGAAACCAAACATCTCACAGCCATTTCTAGAACCAACTTGGGATACACGATAGCCTTCCCGTAAGAATCGTTCTCGCAATGCCAAAGAAACTTCAAATTTGTCAGTTTTCTCCCATTCTCCAGCCACAATTATCACGGGAACATCCAATGTCTGTAAAGACGGATACTTCTCAATTGGCTCTGTCAAACCGTATATTTCTGGTCCTTTATCTTCAGCAAAATACAGAAAATTACATAGCACATTTTCCATGTAACATGCATCTTGCAATTTTTTGCGATTCTTGTCCGTAAGATTTGCGACGCAAACAATATGTAATAAGTCAGAAATCATATTCAGCATCTCATCCACCAGTCGGTTTTCCACTTCTTCATCAAGCGTATCAAAAGATGGAATAAAAAGTGTGTCATATTCTTCCGTCACATCTTGGATTCTTTCATAAATGGGTAACGCCACCCTGCTATTCTTCATTGTTATTTCTTTTCCTGCCAGCCCCCATCCGCCTGGTGAAACCAAAGCCGCTATTTTATAGTTCGCATCCAGCAACCCTGCATGGCGAATGATTGGTTCACAGTCGCTCCCATAAGGAAACATAATCATACGCATAATATCAAACCTCCTGCTTCATCATATCATAAGGAATATCAAATTCCCTCATCCAGAGATAATTCCTGAATGTCTCTTCTACCTGCGCACGTACTCTATTACACTGTGAAAGACGCAAAGCCGCAGACAGCTCCCCACAATTATCACTGTGTGTACAACAAAGTATGCAATGCTGAAACGCCCAGCAATTTTTACACTTTTCTGCCGTAGACTGAGCAATATTTAAAAGCCTATCGACCTTGCTATAATCAAATCCATCCCACAAGTTTCCAATATTCATAACTTCTGATGTCTCACTAACACGCTCACAAGGAAAGAGGTTGCCATCTGTATTAACAAACAAACGCATTTCTCCTGCAATACACGGCCCACCAGGCGCCGCTACATCAGGAAGAGATTTTGATGGTTTCATACTGTCCTTTATTTGCTCAAAACTACTGATTAACTCTGCAAAAGCTACACGAGAAACATTATTCCTGTCATATATGCCTAGAAGCGACAAATAACTTTGGAACATATACTGGTCATGCTGATACAAAAAAACATCCCCCGGAACAGTTTTCTCCACTGAGAATTGATCATTAATCAATGTTGATGTTACTCGTGCCTTTCTAAAAAGACTATTTTTGCTAAATAGCTGATGTATAGAATCGCAAGGAAATCTAGGATCTGTCACAATATTAAAAGAAAACTTGAACTCTGGACAATGTTCCATTATTTTTTTTAAATTATCCTGAATCACAGCAAAACTACCCCGACCATCATTGGCAAACCTCCTTGATTTGTCATGAGTTTCAGGTGTACCATCTAAACTGATAGTCGTTACAAAATTATGTTCCATAAAAAATCGGGCAATATCTACCGTAAGCAAAGATGCATTTGTGGTAATTGCAAATGTCAATTTTTTCCCATACATTTTATCTTCAGCATACTCTACCACTTTCTGAATAATCGGAAATTCTAATAACGGCTCCCCTCCATAAAAAGCAATAGCTGGATGCTCTTGATTACCACATCGGGCAATAAAAAAATCTACAGCAGCCAATGCAGTTTCAATTGGCATTCGTTTAGAAGAATGATTCCTCTGTAATTCAAAATCACCTGCACAATAGACACAATAGGCACATCGAAAATTGCACTGCTGTGTTACCTGTAATGCGATTTGTCTAATATTCTCATTTAAGTACCAGTCAATCAAGTCACTGTGTCCATGCCGGATCTCTTTCGGATGTTTTACAGATAAAAAGCCCTGTTCAAGTAATATATCCATATTTCGTCTAATACACTCATCGTCAGAATCTTCCAATCCACATTCCCCCTGCTCTACTTTCTTAAGATGTATATATGTATTTTCATCCAACCCCACAAACATATTTGTATTTACATCATATAAATAATTGCTCAATGGCGTTTTCATCATATGGATAAATGGTTTATCTTCTGTCCTCATTATTTTTCTCCCTCCCACGATTCAAAAAATAGATGTTCTTCTATTTGTTTTTCATCTGTTTCACACAGATTCTCGTAGATAAAGTTCCACTGCATCTGTTCAAGTTCAGGATCTTCCAACTTTTCTCGAAATACCCGAGCTGTCTCTTGGCTCCAACCAGAAAATGCTGGTTTAGTGCACAGAATAACATCCATACTGTCACAACCATTCTGCTTAAATCGGATATGCGCCAAACATCGTGACACTTCTTCGTTTGTATATTCTGCCAGACTTCTCAGCAGGAAAGCACTAATTTTCCTCCCAGATGAATTTATAATAAAATTGCATTTTCTTTTCCGCGTCAACCGTAACACAGGAGATTCCTGCCCACAAATGCAATGCTCTGACTGCAAAATGCCACAATCGTCAGTGTTCAAACGTATTAACGGCATTGCAGTGTTCTGAAGAGAAGTAACATGAATATATCCTTCTTCATCCATAACAGGCTTACCATCTCGAATTACTTCTGCAATTATATTTTCTGGGAAAATATGCAAATGTCCATGTTCACACGAAGCTGCTATAACTCCAGATGCTTGTGTTGCATATATATTGCCTATCTGCGCATGAAACATATTCCTGATGGCAGCTTCCTCATCTAAATCAAACGATTCTCCGTATAATTCAATATACCGCAATTTAGATGGTAATGGCTGATTTTCTGTTTCTATGTTTTCTGCCAGCATTAATGCAACGCCTGGAGGAATAACTATCCATGATGGATTAAATTCCAAAATAACATCCCAACACCATCTTAATCTTTCCGGTGACAAATTCTGCATAGAAAATGACAATACTTTTCCATCCCGACTCAGACGCTTTGATATAATATCCATAATCTTGTTGCCTGCATATTCTGCTGTACGGAATATACAGCATTTTTCATCAGCAGTGATAGCAAATCTCTTTTTTCTATATTCCCATAAAAATGAATGCGAACGCTCATCATCCCGACTGTCCCAATAGATTTCTAACGGATTACCCAGAATTCCAAAACTGCGTTTTAACAACAAGTAATCAATATCTGGATAACGCTGATACTTATTACATAGAAAATTACTACGTTCCCACTGAATAGCCTGCCGTGTCAGTAATGGAAAATCAGATAATTTAAAATAATTACCTACTGGTTCTAATTTAGTATTTTTGAAAAACCTCCGGTAATACTCTGTTTCATGAACTGCCTGCAGCAGAATCTCCTGAAGTCTCTTTTCTGCCTGTTCTGCTAAAATATACATTAATCCACTCCCTTTCTCTCAATTTGAATTACCTTTATTTACTAATTTTTTATACACCATTCTACAATCTGCATCTTTTACAAATGATATCGCTTTTGCTGGACAAGCTATCTCAAAGTTCCTATAAAAACCGATGATTTTATCATACTTTTTAACACTTCTTTCACTTCACTCAAGGCACAAACAAACCCTAAAAATGTTGTACCACCACGCTATATTTTATAATTCTTATATGGAACAATCCCATACACTACAGGTACTAACAGGGATGAAAAATTTCAATAAAAAACAGAAACCTTTTTCAACCATCAACTCAATTATTCAAAAATTTTGTAACTGACTCATCAAGTATAATTACTACTATGTTTACATAGAATTCATTGGAAAATATGGGATTTCTATTTTTCACGAAAATGATATTGATATATGCCTTATTCACTCCAAATATTTCAAAGCCTTTATATGGAAAAAAGTGAACAGTCTAAACAGTGAAAGCAGAGCAAAATTTAAAATAATTGTAAAAATATTGATTAAATCTACCAATTTTATTCTTTCATTGTATAATAACATTGTTAGACAAAATCACTATTCTCTGTATTATCTTGTTCAAATCTATTATTTATCAAAACTCTGTGCCACATTTTTTCAAACAGCTATTCACATTAAAAATACTTTATGTTAAAAATTAATTGCAACACTTCTCCAAATATTTATTAAAAATAGCATATAACAAAATTATTTTATACCCCGCAGAAATCTGCGGGGTATTTAATCCTCGTGAAATTTACAACATATGTACAAGTAATTCCTCTTTGTTTATTATTCACGAGAATAGAATAATTAAGAAGAATCTCTTAAATATACTTGTGGCCACATCTTATAATTTAAAATTAAAAGTTACACACTAATCTAAATAAGTTATTGCAGACCCTTTAGCTCCTTCTTCAACAGAAAAAGATCCTCCTCCACTACAATTTTTACAACCACATGTACATCTTTTCATTGCTTCAAGTGTATCTTTCCGAGTGTTTCTTGTTTTGACTAATTTTTTTTTCATCTCACATTCCTTCTTTCTTATAAATTCTCACACTTAAAATACTCCCCTTAGGGTTATATATGCAAAACATACATTATTTTCATGTGACCACTCATGATTGTCCGTATGTTTTAGCATCTAAATCATCTATTTCAATATATCTATCATCGTTTCAAACATCTGCCTCTCATCCATCCCTGCCGCCCAAAATACCTGAACGTCATCTAACACCTCTTTTACCTGTATTTCACCGTTCTCCAT
>CAJUCK010000016.1:2535-4633 GCA_910585395.1 uncultured Lachnospiraceae bacterium | reverse complement strand
ACTCCCACATTTCCTATTTCACCATCATCCACTACTATATCTTGTCTCTCACTTTCATCCACTTCCGGCACAATGCTGCTTTCTTCACCATATATCCATAGACTAACATTTTCATAATTGTCAAATGCTATATATGATGTGCTTCCCAACAAGATAATCTCACATGAAAAGTACCAGGCCATACGTGCAGTAAACAAATCCAAATCTTCTGTTTCTGGCAAAACAGTTTCATCCCATGGACGCACCCCCGACAAATTTGTTGCCACTCTAACATGATAATCCTCCCTACGCAGGCAATTCGTAAAATGCCCAATTATACAGGACAGCCGCTTAGTAGAAAATCCACTCAATACAACCACAGGGATATCTACTGAAGGATAAGATTCGCTTTTTTCTGCAAATATATTCTTTTTTGCATTTTTCATAAGCAAACACAGGATATCATTTTTCCCTAAATCTTTATTATTTTTTAGATAGGAAAGCAACTTCGCTGTAATCAACGGTGCCGCATAGCTGTTAGACATTGAAGTTTTCATCTCCTGTCCATCAACAGACAAATTATGTCTGGCAGAAGCTTGAAAATGAATTTTTGTAAATGAATCATAACTATATATATATTCATCACCCGAAAGTTTGGGATGGCATTTAACACCAATTACACCAGGTAAATAAGCCGGATATGTAACTGTTCCTTGATTACCTGTGGCAGCTACCAGAAATCTGTCTGAATGAGCCAGAAAATGTACAGCTTCTTCCAGCTTTGCAAAATCCTCAAATACATATGTGCCGACACTGAGATGAATTAGCCGAATATCCATAGAAACACATAACTCCAAAGACTTCAAGAGTCTGTCAATATTGCCCCTTAAAGTATTCCCTTGTAAAATCTGTAAACTAAATACATCTACTTTGTCCAATCTAGTATATCGCTGCACAATACGAGCACACATAGAGCCATGGCTGTATGGTGAAACTGTATTTTCCTTCTGACTAGAAACAGATAAATCATTGTCTATCAGAAAACTCCCCGCCAGTGGACAGGCCTTTGGATGGACTCCATCATCTAAAATTGCTATGCGTATATTTTTATCGGACATATTATTCACTCCCCTCTTCCATACACTGATATCATCACATATTCTTATACTTTTCTGCTTGTAATCTATACATATGTGCATACACCCCATCTTTCTTCATCAGCTCTTCATGATGCCCTGATTCTGCCAGAGATTCTTTATCCAAAACAAGAATCAAATCAGACAAATGTACATTTGACAGCCTGTGTGAAATTAAAATTGCACCCTTTTCTGCATACATAGTCTGGAACATACGGAATACTTCATCTTCTGATCTGGCATCTAACGAAGCAGAAGGCTCATCTAAAATATAGATATCAGACTTACGGAAAAATGCACGAGCAAGTGCCATTTTCTGCCACTGCCCACCAGACAATTCCTGACCGCTTTCATCATACCTTCTCGTCAGATATGTATCCATCCCCTGTGGGAAACGATCCACAAACTCATCCGCACCGCTCTGTTTTAAGGCATCTATAATTCTTTCTTCTTCGCCGACCCGACTGATATCGGAAAGTGAAACAGATTCTTTTACGCTAAAAGCATAATTACTATAATCCTGAAACACTGTACTGAAATGCCTGCGGACACTATCCAGCGTATACTCCCTAATGTCCTTACCGTCCATAAGAATCTGCCCCTCTACTGGATCATAAAAACGAAGTAATAGCTTGATAATTGTTGTCTTGCCGCTTCCATTTACTCCTACTAAAGCAACCTTTTGTCTACTGTCAAAAGAAAAACTCACCTTCTTAAGAATCCAGGGCAAATTGTCATTATACCGAAAACTAACATTTTTAAATTCAATTATAAAGGAAGATTTTGTAAGTTCCAGAGTTCCGTCTGCATGAATTTTACTCTGAAATCCCAAAAATTTTCTGTAATTTTGTATACGTATCTTACCATCTGCCAACTGCGTATAACTGGAAATCACCATATATACACCACCTAAGATCTGTGTCATGATCCCCTGTAGGAAAGAATAGTCTCCAATTGTATAAACTCTTCTGGTAACTAACAGA
>CAJUCK010000016.1:2246-2487 GCA_910585395.1 uncultured Lachnospiraceae bacterium | reverse complement strand
CATCAAGAAAAGGTATACTGCTGCAACTATTTCAGGCAAAGTGGAAAGAGCCACCAGAATTTTTGTATACCAAAGTGAAATCTTTCTCTTTTTTGAGAACAATGTATTCCATATCTCCAAAAATTTCCCACTAATAAATGGAAAGATATTGTATATTCTTACGTCTTTAGCAAACTCCCTTGACAACAGCACCTCAGATGCATACTGCATTTTTTTTTTTTTTTTTTTTTTTTTTTTTTTT
>CAJUCK010000016.1:1646-2236 GCA_910585395.1 uncultured Lachnospiraceae bacterium | reverse complement strand
AAAACCATATACAGCTTCTACCTGTTTTATACGAATAATTGTACAAGGGATGATCGAAAGAACAAATATAAAAGATAAAATAATACTGAATTGGAGCAGATACGCAAAAGCAATCATAAACTGAGCAGAATACCACATCAAGTCCATTGCATAAAAAGCAGTATATGTAATCATTGGGCTGTTTCTGTTCGCATCATTCACCTCATTATAAAAAGCAGCAGAATCAAAAAATGACAAATCCAATTCTACAGCTTTCTCCATGATACGCTGTTTTGTTACAGTGTCCATTGTATCGCGATGCAGCCCTTCATAGTAAGTATTCGCTGTCTCAACCGCTTTATTGAGTATGTTACATCCCACTAAAAGCAAAGACAATGTAAGAAATGACTGCAAAACTGTATCTGATTCAGACATATTGCTATCTGCAAGAAGATTTATCAGTGATCTTGTGAATGCTATCACAACAAATGGAACACTCAGGGAAACAATATTTAAAATAATACGTATTATAAAATATCTTTTAGATGTACTCCATAATATTCCGATGCAGTATCCAATGATCTGAAAAAATTCCCTAATTACTTTTTTCA
>CAJUCK010000016.1:0-1636 GCA_910585395.1 uncultured Lachnospiraceae bacterium | reverse complement strand
GTAACCTCTCCCTCTGCTATCTTTCTCTGATGCAGATAAGAATCATCTTTTTATTCCCCAAAACTTATTCTTATTATTTCACACATATATACTTTTGTCAACAATATATTTTTATTCTAGGTATTGATTTTCAAATGTATTTTGCTATAATACATAAAGATGAGGTACTTAAGTATGAAAACATCTAATTTGATATCAAATTACAAAAAAGCAACAATTGAACTTTTATTGCTGAAGCTTTTATCTGAACAAGATATGTATGGATATCAGCTTTCACAAGAATTAAAAAAAAGAAGTAATCAAAATTACACGATATTGGAAGGATCTATGTATCCAATCCTGTACCGTCTGTCAGATGATAAAATGATTTCCTTTCATGAAGAAAAGACAGGCAAAAGACAGACTCGTATCTACTATCATCTGGAAGAGTCTGGTTTTTCTCGTTATAAAAAATTATTAGAATCTTATCGGGAGTATTCTAAACTGATTGAATTTCTTATTCATTCTAAAGAAGGGGATGTTTATGAATAAAACATTGATGACACAAATTAAACGTTATTACAGATATGTCTGCCATATTATTCCCAAAAATTATCCACATAGACAGGAGGTTCTTTCTTCTATTTACCAGGATATTTACTCTTATGGGATAGAACATCCTGATATTACTTATGAAGATATCATAAAACACTTTGGGACAGCAGAAGATATGGCGCTCTCTTTTGCAACATTACTTTCTCCTGAAGATGTTATAAAAACATCCATAAAGACCAAAAAGCGCAATACCATTATTATTTTTATTATCATTATTGCTTTCTTTATATTATGCAGTATGATTTATCATGCTTACTGGGTTTCGAAAAATACTATGGTTGAAATTGAAGAAACAACTATAATTTATCCCGAAATAGAAATAGATGAAAAGAATTCTGTACTTAATTAATTCTTAATAAACTAAAAAACAAAAAATCATTAATACAAAGGAGGCTTTTATGAAACGTAGACTCATTTTATTTTTCTCACTATGCTTGCTACTTAGTTCTGCTATTACTGCTGATGCAAAATCACCCGTTGCTTTTTCCACAAATTATATTGAATATTTTAGCGAGGATTTATATGCAGAAGTTGAAGTATTTGTCTTACTGCCAAATGATAATATTAAATCTTCTACTGGAAATAGCTTGTACTATTCAACAAAACAAAAAACAGCATCCAAAACCTACAAAATAAAAAATACTTTTGGAACAGTTATTGCCACATATACGTTAACAGCTACTTTTCAATATAATGGTTCTTCTTCCTCTTGTACAGAAGCTTCGTGCTCTACATCAGTCACTAATTCTTCTTATTATTTTAACAGTAAATCTGCTAGGAAGTCTGGAAATACTGCCATTGGTTCCTTTACGTTGTCATCTTCTTTACAAGAGATATCTAAGACTTTAACCTTAACATGCACTTCTAATGGTTTAATTCAATAAAGCATGAACCGCCTTCAAAAAATTAGACATAAATTGAGAATTACATATAATGAGGATTGAATCCTGTATTGAACAGGGCTCAGTCCTTTTTGTCATTTCTTTGAATACTCTTATCTCGAATTACTTTTTGCGATGACGTATAATAAGTTTCGCAAATT
>CAJUCK010000015.1:39584-51299 GCA_910585395.1 uncultured Lachnospiraceae bacterium | reverse complement strand
GCAGTTCTATTATGCCATATCCATTATCTGCCAGTTTGCCCGCTGCAAAAACGACATGAAAAGCAGCGAATACTGGGAAAAGAAGCTGGAGGAAACTGGCATTCAGGATATGATAAAGACCAGGAAAGGAATCGGCTATGTGGTGGATTAAGGAGTATGCAAAAAGGCAATGTGTAGGTATATTTTTGTGTTTTTCATTTGTACTGATTTTTGCCTTAGTATTGTTTCTCTATAATCTTCCCCTGGAAGCAGTGGGGTATGCAGCCGGATTATGTCTGGTACTTGAAATGCTGGTATTTCTGATGGATGGATTAAAGTATCGTGGGAAAGTCCAGCAATTGAGCTGGCAGCTGAAAGCAGTAAGAAACGGCGTAGAACAATTTCCCAAACCTTTGGACGTACAGGAACGGTTATATCAGGAACTTCTGGATGTTTCAAGACAGGAGCGCATAGAACAGGTGGCAGCTCTGATGCGGGAAAAAAAGGATGTCATCGACTATTTTACCTTGTGGACTCACCAAATCAAGACACCGATTGCTGCTATGGATTTGCTGCTGCAGTATCAGGTGTCAGAGGAAGAATCCTACTATGAGCAGAGGAAACAGGTGAAGGAAGAATTATTTAAAATCGAGCAGTATGTGGATATGGTGCTTCAATATCTGCGGCTTACGGATGGGATCAATGATTTTGTGCTGAGAGAGTACAATCTGGATGATATCATCCGGCAGGCAGTCCGAAAATATGCACCCATGTTTATCCGCAAAAAACTGTCGCTGGAATATGACCCAGTGAATGTAAAAGTGGTGACAGACGAGAAATGGATGGTGTTCGTACTAGAGCAGTTATTGTCCAATGCCATCAAATATACAGCTTCTGGCACGATTCGGATTTATTTGAAAAAAGGATGTCTGGTAGTGGAAGATACTGGAATCGGTATTCTGCCAGAGGATCGTCCGCGAATTTTTGACAAGGGTTATACTGGCTATAATGGGAGAAATGATAAAAAGGCGTCCGGCATTGGACTGTATCTGGTAAAAGAGATACTGAACAGGCTTGGACATAAGATTCTTGCACAGTCAGAACCTGGCACAGGAACCCAGATGAAAATATTATTTTGATGACTGATTTTATCAATATGTAATCAGCAGGAGAGGATTTATCTGCAGAATTGCCAAAGATAAATCTTAAAATTGCGATGAAAACTTTCAGATACAGGCGCATGTTAAGACATGAAAAGTTACACCAGGCGTATTGCCAGTGTAAATTTTTAGATCTTACTGCGCCTGTTATCTTTATTCTATAGAAAAAATCCAGTGATATCTTGTTTTTTTACTGACAGACCATATTCAGCTGAATTTTTAATTTTATGGAAAAATACATAGGAATCGGTGATTTCTCTTTGAAAATATTGTGTATTATGCTATACTAAAAATTAACTTCACAAACAAATGCTTTGTGTATTCTGGTGAGAAAATATGCCCATATGTTACGTTTTTTTACAGTGTGCACAGAGAATTTCTGATGTGAAGATGGTTGGCATAAACAGGATATAAAAAGAAAGAGAGGAGAAGTTTATGAAAAAGAGAAGCATATGGTCAGTAATACTTGCCGCTGCAATTACAGTGACTAGCCTGCCAGTCACGTATCTTCAAGCGGCTCCAGAACAAGTATCTGAAGAGAGAACGGAAAATACAGATACTTCAGTGCTGAATTTAAAATTTGAGGATGAGACAGGGGCGTCCATTCTGGCGGATTCTTCTTCAAAAAAGGCAGAAGTGGTGGTGAGGGGTTCTGTGACAAGTGTACAGGGCGTAGTTGGAAAGGCGATTTCCCTGGATGGAAATACGTATCTGGATCTGGGAACCGACGGAGCGCTGTCCCCAGAGAAATTGACGCTTTGTTTTTGGATAAAGCCCAATGCAGACATTGCAGGTGAGCAGATTATTGCCTGGAATAAGCAGGAATGGTATACCGATGGATGGTATTTGACTTCAAATAATGACAACGAACCTCTTGGATTGTCTGTGGGGCCAGGACCTACTGGCGGTCAGCCATATCAAATTGTAGTGACTGGAGCGAGAAGTGATTTCTTCCCAACAGGAGAGTGGACGCATGTCGCAGTTACATATGACAGCGAGAGCAAACAGGCACAGGTATATCGAAACGGAATACCGCAGAAGACGTTTGTGAAAAACAATATAACAGAAACCGCAACAGGAGTAATCGGAGACTGTGACGGAGATCAAAAAGTGATCGGCTGTAATGGTCCAAAGCATAACTATGGTAGTAAACTGAATGCCTGTCTGGATGAATACCGTCTCTATGACAAAGTGCTCGGGATGGAAGATGTTGTAAATGCTTTTAAAGAATCGGGACTTTCTTTGGACAGCGCCGCTGTAAAAGAGTTGGCAGAGAGTGATTTGGAGGCATTGTATGTCGCCTCTGAGACGGCAAAAGATATAGTTCTTCCCACAAAAGGGAATTCTGGTTCTGTGATTGCCTGGAGCTCTTCTGAGCCAGGGATTCTCTCTGATGAAGGTAAAATTGTGAAGTATCCCACCGCGGAGGAGGGAGACAAAGAAGTAATTTTGACGGCGAGTGCAAGCTATGCGGGAGAAGAAGCAGTGACGAAACCTTTTTCAGTAACTGTAAAAGCGCTGGCAGAAGGACAGGACCCGTCTTTGATACTAGATTTGAAATTTGATGAAGGCAATACCAGTGATACATCTATTTATGGACATCCAGCAAAAGAGAACGGAACCGTAGAATACCCGGCGGGCGTTAAAGGAAAGGCAGTGACTTTAAAGGGAGCAAATTCCTGGATCGATCTGGGAATCAGCGATCTGCTCTGTCCCAGTAAAATGTCGCTTTCTTTCTGGATAAATCCTGCGGATAACTTGACTGGCGAGCAGATTATCGCCTGGCATAAAGATGCGTTTAACAGTGACGGATTTTATCTGAGATCGGCAGAAGGAGAACCTTTGGGACTGTCCATAGGGCCAGGGGGAGGCCAGCCATATTTTATCAAAGTCAGCGGTGACAGAAATGAATTCTTTCCTAAGGGAGAGTGGACGCATGTGCTTATAACTTATGACAGCGATACCAAAGAGGCTGTAGTTTACCGAAATGGTCTTCCTCAGAAGACGAGCGTAGGACAGCAAATAGAGGGAACTGCGACAGGAGTAATTGGTCCGTGTAAAAACGTAACGAAATATATTGGACGAAATGGAAGCTATAACAGCTCCTTCTTGGAAGCATCCCTGGACGAATACCGCCTATATGACAGAGTGCTGGATATCGAAGAGATCATTGCAGTTTATGAAGAAAGCGGCAGAAAGTTTGATAAAAAGGCGGTGGCACAAAGTGATTTAGATGTATTGTCACTGGTGAACAGTACGATTAAAGATATTAATCTTCCATTAAAAGGGGAAAAGGGTTCTGTGATTACCTGGGAATCTTCAAAGCCAGAGGTTCTTACGAACAGCGGAGAAGTAAAAAAACGTCCAGGAATCGGAGAGCCAGATGAGACTGTGACCCTGACGGCAAGCGCAAGTTACTTAAATGGAGAAGCCGCAGTCAGAACATTTGCAGTGACAATAAAGGCA
Organism: uncultured Lachnospiraceae bacterium; assembly: GCA_910585395.1. Classification (GTDB taxonomy): domain Bacteria; phylum Bacillota; class Clostridia; order Lachnospirales; family Lachnospiraceae; genus Petralouisia. The sequence continues at coordinate 47,694 of CAJUCK010000015.1, read as the reverse complement.
TACTCAGAGGATGAAAATCCTAATCTGCTTCTGGATCTGAACTTCGACGGAGGCGATTTGAAAGACAGTTCTGTGTATGAGAATTTGGTCAAGGCAAATGGAACGGTTGCTTATCCAGAGGGAATCAAGGGAAAAGCAGTGTCATTGAATGGAACAGACTCCTGGCTGAACCTGGGAACGAATGGAATGCTTTCCCCCAGCAGATTGACGCTTGCTTTCTGGATAAAACCAAATGCAGATATGGGAACAGGAGAACAAGTGATTGCATGGAGCAAAAAAGCATTTAACAGTGATGGATATTATCTCACGACGAACAGCAGAGAACCGCTTGGTTTATCTGTGGGGCCGGCAAATGACCAGCCATATTTTATTAAAGTGGATGGCGACAGAAATGAATTTTTCCCGACCGGGGAGTGGACACATGTGCTCGTGACTTATGACAGTGACACGAAAGAAGCAGCCATGTACCGAAACGGCATTCTTCAGAAGACGAGTATCAAATATAAAATCACAGAAACTGCTACCGGAGTTATTGGTGCATGTGAGGGAGACGAGAAATCTATCGGATATAACGGGCCTAATTATCATAATGTGTATCTGAATGCATCTCTGGATGGATACCGCCTGTATGATATAGTTCTGGGACAGGAAGAGGCAATTGAAGTCTATGAAGAAACAAGCGGACGGACATTTGACAAGAAGGCAGTGGCACAGAGCGATCTGGATGCGCTGAATATTCCGCAGTCTGTAACCAGCAAGAAGATAGACCTTCCAGAGAAAGGTGCGGCTGGTTCTGTCATTACCTGGAAATCATTTGATACAACAGTGATTTCACCTGATGACGGAGTGGGTACAGTGACCCGTCCAGAATCCGGGCAGCCGGATAAAAACGTCAAATTGACAGCAACAGCTGTATTTGCAGGCGGGGAGGCAGTGACAAAAGACTTTACTGTGACCGTTAAAGCAATGGCAGAAAAAAATCTGGATGGAATTCTCGACTGCGGCATTGAAAATGTTGTCTTGGAAGACGACTATCTGCTGAATGCGGCGCAGAAAGAAAATGAATACCTGCTGAGTTTAAGTTCTAAGAAGTTTTTGTATGAGTTTTACCGGGTATCCGGGCTGAAACCTCCAGTCTCAGAAGGATATCAGGGCTGGGAGAGAAGCAATGGCACCAATTTCCGGGGGCATACCTTCGGTCATTATATGTCGGCGCTTTCTCAGGCATATAAGGGTGCAAAAGAAGATCAGACAAAAGCAGCGCTTCTTACACAGATCAGGGATGCAGTAGAAGGATTGAAAGTCTGTCAGGATGCCTATGCTGCGGCACATCCAGAAAGCGCGGGATATGTATCTGCTTTCCGGGAAAGCATTTTGAACAAGACAGATGGAACAGGAGACAGTGATGAAAATGTGATTGTTCCATGGTACAATCTGCATAAAATTCTGGCAGGGCTGATTGACATTTATACGTTTGTGGACGAGAAAGAGCTTGCCGATGAAGCTCTGGAAATTGCAGAAGGCTTCAGCGAGTATGTCTACAAACGATGCAGCAGGCTGACAGATAATACCGTCATGCTTCGGACGGAATACGGCGGTATGAATGAGGCTCTGTATGAGATTTATGATATCACTGGAAACGAACATTATAAGGATGCAGCACAGTTTTTTGACGAGGTTTCACTATTTAATGAACTTGCAGCAGGAAATGATATATTGAGCGGAAAGCATGCCAACACCACGATACCAAAGTTTATTGGCGCGCTGAAACGATATACTGTGATGATGGACAATGAAGATTATTATGAAGCTCTCTTGGAAACTGAAAAACTGGAACTGGAGAAATATAAGACAGCGGCAGAGAAATTCTGGGATATTGTCATTGAGCATCATACGTATGTGACAGGCGGAAACAGCCAGTCAGAGCATTTCCATGATGCAGATAAGCTTTATTATGACGCTTCAAAATCAGCTTATGACGGTTCCACGACCTGTGAAACCTGCAATACTTATAATATGCTGAAATTATCCAGAGAGCTGTATAAGCTGACAAAGGATAAGAAATATATGGATTATTATGAGAATACTTATATCAATGCGATTCTTTCTTCTCAGAATCCGGAGACAGGAACTACGATGTATTTTCAGCCTATGGCTCCTGGATATAATAAGGTGTTTAACCGTCCATTCGATGAATTCTGGTGCTGTACAGGGACTGGAATGGAGAATTTTTCCAAACTTGGAGACACCATGTATTTTACAGAAAAGTCAGATGTCTATGTAAATATGTATTTCAGCAGCAGCTTTACTTTTGCAAAGCAGAATCTGAAGCTGACTCAGACAGCTCATATACCGAATGAAGACAAAGTGACAGTGAAAGTGGCGGCAAAAGAAGGGACAGAAGTGGCAGAAGGCACCAATTTGAAATTCCGCATTCCAGACTGGACAGCGGGAGAAGCTGAGATTCTTGTCAATGGCACAAAACAGGAAATTACACAGGCAGAGAAAAGCAGTGGTTATGCTGTGGTCTCAAACGTCAACGCAGGAGATACCATAGAGCTTACTTTCCCCATGGAAGTAAAAGCGTATGGAACACAGGACAATGAAGATTTTATGGCGTTCCGTTATGGACCAGTTGCATTAAGCGCAGCGCTTGGAACCAGCAATATGGATGCGTTTAGCGCAAACGGCATTCTGGTGCGTGTGGGAACGAAAGACACCACCTGCCAGTCTGTCATTACCGTTCAGAATATGACGGTGCAGGAGTGGAGAAATAATGTTAAGGAAAATCTGGTGCGGATTGATGACAGCGAAGATGGAAAAGTACAGTTTAAGTTAAAGAATACCGATTCTCCAGATTTGATTTATACACCTCATTTTATGCGCTACAAGGAACGCTATGGTTTGTATATGACCTTTGAAATAGCAGGTTCTGAGGCAAGCCAGAAACGTATTCTGGAGAAGAAGCAGAGACTCCGTGAAGAAGAGATGGCAATTGAAACTTTGACCAGCTTTGATGAGAATAATTCAGAGTTAGCAAAGAACCTGAAATATGAAAACTCCAGTGTGGGCAATTTCAACGGACGCCTCTACCGGGACGCCCAGAAAACCGGCTGGTTCAGTTATGACCTGCAGATAAATCCCCAGGCAGAGCACAATTATCTCAAATGTACCTGGTATTCAGGAGACAAAGGCAGGAGTTTCGATCTTTATATCAATGGAGAGAAACTTCAGAGCATTACGATTAATGATGCAGCAGGAGAAAGTGTCTTCTATACGGATACAATTGAAATTCCAGCGAAATACTGGAGCAGCCCAGAATACAAGAAAGATTCTGCCGGAGAATTTGTGCTGGATGAAAATGGAGAGAAAATCCCGGTGATTAATGTCAAATTCCAGGGCAATGGCAGCTCTCTTGTGGGAGGTTTGTTCGGTATTGCCACTACAGATACTACAACGTACAGCAATAACCCGAATTTGTCTGCGCTGAGTTTTGACAAGGGAACACTTTCCCCGGCATTTACAGGAGAGACTAAGAACTATACCCTCAAAGTTCCTCAGGATACGGAGTCTGTTTATATGAGAGTATCTCCGAATACGCCCAGCGGATTGATTCGCATAGATAATGTGCTGATTGACGATACCAGTGAGCAGCTTTTTGCATTGACGGGAGAGACAACGAATATTTCCCTGAATGCAACTGCGCAGGATCATGAGACGGCAGCAGACTATACGATTACCATCGTGAAAGAATCAGGAACAACAGAGCCAGGGCAGATTCAGGAGGAAAAGAACAAACTTGATACAGAAATCAGCAAAGCTCCTAAGCAGGAAGATCAGGATAAGTATACGGAAGAAAGCTGGAATACGTTCAGTGAGGCGCTTGCAGAAGCCAACCGTGTAAAGGAAGATCCCCAGGCGACACTGCAGCAGGTCAAGGACGCCCTTGAAGCTTTGAAGGCGGCGATTAAGGGATTGGAGAAAAAACCAACACAGGCAGGCCCAGGAGATGCAGACAAGAGAGAACTGGCTGAGGCAATCAACGAAGCAAACAGTTATACAGACGAAGAAAAATATACAGAAGAAAGCTGGAAGAACCTTTGTGATGCTCTTGCTGAGGCAGTCAGAGTCAATGGCGACGAAGAAGCAAGCCAGACGCAGGTAGACCAGGCATTATCTGATTTGCGTGCGGCGATTAAGGGACTGGAGAAGAAGCCGACGCAGGCAGGCCCAGGGGATGCGGACAAGAAAGAACTTGCAGCGGCAATCAATGAGGCAGACCAGTATACAGACAAGGAGAAATATACAGAAGAGAGCTGGAATATATTCAGTGAAGCTTTGGAAGAAGCCATTAAGATAAACAATATGGAAGAGGCAACACAGGAACAGGTGGATAAAGCTGCTGCCGATCTGCGGGAAGCTATTTTGGGGCTGACAGAAAAGGATAATTTAGGAAATGAACCAGCCAAAACAGATTTTACTGTTTTAAATCAAACCATTGCAGCGGCTAAAGCGCTTAAAGCATCAGATTATACAGCAGTAAGCTACAGTGCATTTAAGGCGGCATTGAGCAGGGCAGAACAGACTGCAAAAGACGCTAAGGCAACGCAGGCCCAGGTAAATGCCGCAGATACTGCATTAAAACTTGCGATCAATGGACTGGTCAAGCTGAGAACAGTATCTACCAAAGTGCTGACTATGGGATTAAAAGAAAAATACTCTATAGCAGGCAGGAATTGTACGTATACAACTTCTAATCCTAAGGCTGCCACTGTAAATAAAAAGGGTATTGTCTATGCGAAGAAAGTTGGAAAGGCAACTGTCAAATCCATTGGAAGAGACGGTAAAGTAAAAGTATTTAAGATTACGGTCAAGAAAGCGCCTACCAAGAAAACTAAGATTTCTCTGAATAAGAAGAAGGTCACGCTGAAAGCAAAGGGAAAGAAGAAAACGTTCCAGATTAAAGCAAAAGTTTCTTCTAAGAAATTTGGAAGCGCAACCTTTAAGTACACAGTTGACAAGAAAGGAAAGAAAGCTGTTAAGGTGAGCAAGACAGGAAAAGTCACTGCAAAGAAAAAAGGAAAGGCAGTGATTACCGTTAAGACATACAATGGGAAGGCAAAGGCAGTTTTGAGAGTGACTGTAAAATAATTTTTAATACGCTGATTAGATAAAACGGGCGTTTAATCTTACAAAATCGTAAGATAAAACCTAAAAATGTAAGCCAAAGTTAAGGCAGGGCAATTTTTGTTTCGGTATACTATTTTCAGAAACAGAAATTGCCCTGTCTGTTTGTTGAAAATCAGAGCTGCATATGATATTTTGGATAAAAGGTTTCCTGCGGCAGACAGAGCCAGTGAAAAAGGAGGATATCATGGCAATATTGGAAGTAAAAAAAATAAAAAAAGTATATACTACCCGATTTGGGGGAAACCAGGTGCAGGCATTGTCCGATGTTACATTTTCTGTAGAAAAGGGAGAATATGTTGCAATTATGGGAGAGTCTGGATCAGGTAAGACCACACTGCTTAATATTCTTGCAGCATTGGATAAAGCAACTGCCGGACAGGTGCTGTTAAATGGAAAGAATCTTTCGGCAATACGAGAACGGGAACTGTCTGCATTCCGGCGTCAGAATCTGGGATTTGTTTTTCAGGATTTTAACCTGTTAGATACGTTCAGCCTTCAGGATAATATATTTTTGCCTCTGGTTTTAGCTGGGAAAGGTTATAATGAAATGCGCACCCGCTTGATGACAATTGCGGGAAAACTGGGAATCAATGAAATCCTTGGCAAATATCCCTATGAAGTCTCTGGCGGTCAGAAACAGCGTGCAGCAGTGGCACGTGCATTGATTACCAATCCTCAGATTGTTCTTGCAGACGAACCTACAGGCGCACTGGATTCCAAAGCAGCGGAGAGTCTTCTGGCTATGTTTCAGAGCATCAATCAGGAAGGACAGACAATCCTGATGGTAACCCATTCCATTAAAGCGGCAAGCTGCGCCAAAAGAGTGCTGTTTATCAAGGACGGCCAGGTATTTCATCAGATTTATAAAGGTTCCAGCAGCGATGAGGAAATGTATCAGAAAATTTCTGATACGCTTACAGTAATTACGACAGGTGGTGGAAAACATGAATAGATTTTTTTATGGCAGGCTTGCTTTCAGCAATTTAAAGAAAAATGGCAGTCTGTATCTGCCGTATATGCTGGCGGTAATCGGTACCAGCGCTATGTACTATATTCTAGGGGCCATCTCTCAGGATGAAGGGATCAAGAAAATGCCAGGAAGCGGCGATTTGGCGCTTATTCTGGGAATGGGCTGCGGGGTAATTGCAATTTTTGCAGTAATCTTTTTATTTTATACCAACAGTTTTCTGATGAAGAGACGGAAGAAGGAATTTGGTCTCTTCAATATTCTGGGCATGGAAAAACGTCATATTGGTAAAATGATGTTCTGGGAAATTGTGATGGTAGCTTTTGTCAGCATTTCTTTGGGAATTGCAGCAGGTGTGCTGCTGAATAAACTGGTGACAATGGTGCTTATGCGCCTGGTCAGCCTTGAGGTGCCTTTTGGTTTCCAGGTTTCTATAGACGCAATTGTAAACACAGTGATTTTGTTTTTGTGTATTTTTGGAGTAACGCTGATTTATAATTTGTTTCAGGTGCAGAAAGCCAAACCAATTGAATTGCTGCAGAGTGCAGCCAATGGTGAAAAAGAACCAAAGACCCGCTGGCTGATGGCTGCCGTGGGGGTATTTGCTTTGGGCGGGGGATATGCGATCGCTCTGTTTGTTAAAAATCCAATCGATGCCTTGATGTTGTTTTTTGTAGCGGTTATTCTAGTAATTCTGGGCACGTACTGCCTGTTTACCGCAGGGAGCATCGCTGTATTGAAACTGCTGCGGAAAAATAAAAATTATTATTATAAAACCCGGCATTTTACTTCTGTTTCCGGTATGATCTATCGGATGAAGCAGAATGCAGTGGGGCTTAGCAACATCTGTATTTTGAGCACTATGGTGCTGGTAATGGTGTCGGGAACGATTTCTCTGTACATGGGAGTGGACTCTTCGATGAACAACCGTTATCCAAAAGAAATCAATGTCACAGGATATGATTTGCCAGAGAATGGAAAAGAGCGTATAAAAAAAGCCATTGTGCAGGCATCAGCTGATATGAGAATGGAAATAGAAAATATGTCCAGTTACACAAATTTGTCTTTTACGGTATTTAAGGATGGAGAGAAATTAAATATCCAAAAAGCAGACAAAATTACGGTTCCAGAAGGTGAGATGAGCGTTGTTGAATGGGTTACGCTAGAAGATTATCAACGAATGGGCGGGAAAAAAACAGACCTAACGGAGAATGAAGTGCTGGTTTATACGCAAAATGGAGATAAAGATGACCAGGCATATCATTTTCTGGATAAGACATTTCAAATAAAAGAACATTTGACACAGCTGTATTTGACAGATATGCAGGTGGAAGTAATGTGTGATGTCTATTTTGTGGTGGTAAAAGATGAGAAGGTACTGCAGGAAATATATGAACTTGAAAAATCTGTTTACAAGGAACGCAGCAGCCAGATTGTCTATGTGACTGCTTTGGATGTCAGCGGGGAGCCAGAGCAGAAAATTGCCTGCGGCAGGCATATTTCTGAGCTGTTGCAGACAGCTGGTACAGAAGGGGAAATGAATGTCAGGGTGGAGACCAGGGCGGAAAACAGGGAAAGCTTTATGATATTCTGCGGCGGTTTTCTGTTTCTGGGAATCTTCTTAGGCTTTGTATTCCTGATGGCAACCACATTGATTATCTATTATAAACAGGTTTCAGAAGGTTATGAGGATAAAGCAAGATTTGAGATTATGCAGAAAGTTGGAATGAGCAAAAAGGAAGTGCGCTCTTCCATCCGCAGCCAGATTCTGAAAGTATTTTTCCTCCCGCTGGTGACGGCATGTATCCATCTGCTGGCAGCGTTTCCTATGATCAACCGTCTGATTTTTCTCTTTGGCATGGCGGATATGCCGCTGTTTGCCGTCTGTAGCGTGGGAACAGTAGGCGTGTTTGCAGTCATCTATGCAGTCGTCTATGGAATTACGGCAAGATC
>CAJUCK010000015.1:23490-39574 GCA_910585395.1 uncultured Lachnospiraceae bacterium | reverse complement strand
ATTGTGGGATAACATAATATGCGCACTTACACAAGCGGGAATTATTGCTTTGTAATTGTGCCCAGCGCAGCAAAGTGTGCAATCTAATTCACCCAAACTGGGGCAAATGGGCTGAGGGGGCTTGCACACTTTGCTTTATGTAATTTGTCAAATTTATATATTTCATCTACCTTTTTATGTTGAAAATATACAAATACATGGTATACTAAAATAGTAAAGTTATTGTGGGTTATTTAGATGCTTTTTGCCCAAGGTAATTTACAATTAAAAAGGGAAAGGAAAGAGGATATGAAAGAAGGGAAGAGGAAAAGCAGAATTTCAACGATATTGTCATTGCTTTTGGCAGTGGTTATATCGGTGGGAAATCTGTCGCTTTTGGGATTTGAAGTAAAAGCGGCAGTAAAATCTGAAGAAACTGTAAACCCAGTAAAAGCGCAGCCTAGGAATGACAGCAAGTTTAAACATCCAGGAATGATGCATTCAGAGGCGGATCTTGATAGGGCATGGGAAAATGTGCAGAATAATGTAGCCCCCAATAAGGCAACCTGGGATGCTTTGTGGGGAAACACATGGTCGAATCCAAATTGGAACCCACGCCCCGTGGAGGAAGTGACCAGAGGTGTGCCTGGCGCTAATATCGGGCAATTTTGTGTTGATTTGAAGCGTGCTTATCAAAATGCTCTTATCTGGAAATTAAGCGGCGATAAGACGCATGGGGATACGGCTGTCCGTGTTGTCAATGGGTGGTCCTCTGTGTTGAAAAGGCTGGGGGGAAGCCAGGATCGATTCTTAGTGTCAGGACTTCAGGGGTATCAACTGGCAAATATCGGAGAGCTTTTGCGCGATCATCCAGATTTTGATCTGAAAGGACTGCAGGATCTTTTGATTGATGCGTTTTACCCCTTAAATCAGGATTTTATGATTCGACATAACGATACCTATGTAGGAAGTTATTGGGCGAATTGGGAGCTTGCTAATATTGCATCCATGATTTCAATTGGTGTATTTTGCGATCGGGAAGACATTTATGAGCAGGCTCTGAACTTTTTCAAATATGGAAAAGGCAACGGTTCATTTTACCATGCAATGCCCTATGTATTGGAACAAAATGGTCAGGAACTGGTGCAGTGGCAGGAGTCTGTCCGGGATCAAGGACATACCACCCTGGGACTCACCCTTGTGGGGGTTATCTGTGAGACGGCATGGAATCAGGGGGATGATCTGTATGGATTATCTGACAACCGTTTTATGAAAGCCGCAGAATATGCGATAAAATGTAATAATTTAGGGGAACAGGAGGTGCCATCAACCTGGTATATGCGTGTAAGTGGAAACCTGAAAAATAAGCCAACGTATGAGTTTTTTGCAGGTGTAAACCGTTGGCCGGCGGGAAGCTGGCGTCCTATTTATTATCAGATGTATAATCATTATGTAAATCGCAAGGGTGTGGAGATGCCCAATGTGGCACAGATGATACAGAATGAAACAGGAACATATATAGAGGGGGAGTCGACAACAAACCTGGATGAGCTGGGATGGTACAGCCTGACTTATGCTAACACAGGCAGGCGTGTGGAAGATAAACCAATTCAGGGAGAACTGTCTGACGGCGTATACCGGATTGTATCATCCCTCAGTGGAAAATCTCTGGTGACAAATGCAGTAGGGGAACTGGTGACAGCGCCAAAGGGTTCTAGTAAGGATGAGTGGTGGCTGGTGAAAAACAATGGAGATGGGGAATATACGATTACCAGTATGAGTACTGGGAAAGCGGTGCAGGTCAATGGGGAGGGCACTGAGGTCAGAAATGTTGGAGGAACAGACTATACATATAGCAGGTATTACCTGGAAGGGCCTGAAGTTGGCACAGGGGAAGCGGATGGTTCGCGCAGCCAGAGTTTTGCTTTTTTGAAAGACGATGACGGTATGTTTCGGATTGTGCCGTCCATGACCTACTATGTCTGGGGAGTAGAAGGGGATAATCCTGGAGACAATATAAGAGTTGTCCAGTGGTTTAACAATGCCACGGGGCAGTATAATAATGATAGTACCCCAGGACAGCGCTGGACTTTCGAGAAAGCTACAGAGGTGGGGACAGAATTTACGTTTGATGATCAAAGCACCGGATTTACCACGGTTTATGCAGAGGCAGAAGGAACTTATACATTGCAGGAACATAGACTGGGCAAGGCCATATCTCTTAACGGAAGCAGTGATTTTCTGACAATAAAAGCAAAAACAGGTAAAAGCGTACTGGCTGGTGAAACTGCTTTTTCCGTTTCTTGTGAAGTGAAACCAGAGTCAGGAAACGAAAATTGGTTATTTTATGTATCACCAGAAGGAACACAGGAATCTGGGAGGGAAACGTATCTTGGAATTAAGGAAACAGACGGAAAAATTACGGCAGAGGCATATAAGAGTGGGGAAAAATATGCTTCAGTGAATGCCCAGGGGAAAGACGGCTGGTATCAGCTGTCTGTGGTTTACGACGGCTCGGAAATTATTATTTACATCAATGGACAGGAAAAGGGCAGGCATGCTGGAAGCTGTAATGTTTCTGATATCATAACAGATGATAGTATTTTGCAGATTGGAAAAGCAAATCTGCAGACAGGGAAGTATTTTAAGGGATTGATTGACAATCTGAAAATTTCAGGTCATGCCATGACAGAAGGGGAAGCGGTTAAAGAAGCCGGAGATTATGCCTTTGGAGAGATTATCGTACCTGAAACACTGGTGGACTTTACCTTTGATGATGAGCAGTCTGGGTTTGCAGGCGGAGCAGCAATAGCAAAAGGCGTGTACAGCCTCAAGGAACATGATGAGGGGAAAGCTTTATATTTAAATGGTTACAAAGATTACTTAGAAGTAACTGGAACGAATGGGGGAACTATTGTGCCAGGCGGGTTATTGAAAGAAATGACCGTTTCCCTTCAGGCGAAACGTGACGGTGGTGAATTCGGCTGGGTATTCTATGCAGCGCCGGATGATACCAGTCCTAGCGTAAACTGGGAAAAATATGTGGGGGTAATAGATAATGCCAATACAATTACAGCGCAGCGCTTTTATAATCAGGGAGAGCGGCTTCCGATGGCAGAAACAGAAGGCAGAGCAGACCGCTGGCATTATTTGACGATTGTATACAAAGAGAATAGCATTATTATCTATGAAGATGGAGAAAAGAAAACAGAGGTGGACAATAATGCCGCTTTGTCTGACATTCTGGGAAGCGACAGTGTCTGGTATATTGGTAAGTCTAACTGGAAAAAGGCATTTAATAGAGAAAAGGGAGAGCATTTTCGGGGATGGATTGATAATTATAAAGTGATTTCCCGTGCATGGACGGATGCAGAAGTGAAGACAGAGGCAATGAAATATGTGGATAAGAGTATATTACAGAATACGGTAGAGAATCAGAAGTCGGAAGAACAGAGCATATATGCAGCGGACCGCTGGCAGACATATCAGACTGCACTGGCAAAGGCAAAAGAGGTATTGGAAGATAAAGATGCGCTGCAGAATATAGTCGACAGCGCAGAGGAAACTTTAAGTCGTGTGCAGGCATGGATGCGTATGGACGAAGCATTGTATGCAGCTGTACCAGAAAATCAAGAAGCGGTGTATACGGCGAAAACATGGGAACCTTATGCGAAGGCATTATCAGCAGCAAAATCTTTGAATGAAAATCAGGAAGCGGCAAACGGAGATTTGGAGACGGCGGCCAAAAATCTGCGTGATGTTCAAAGTGGATTACTGAAAAAAGTAGAGTCTATATCAGAAGCTGTCGATAGAATTAACCGTATTGGTACTGTAGCATTGACACCAGAGTGCAGCCGAAAAGTAATCCTTGCCAGACAAGCATGTGATCTGCTGACAGAGGAAGAATTGGAAAGTATCAACAATCTGTCTGACTTAGAGAAGGCAGAAGCAGCAATGGTAAATTATCTGGCAGAATTTACATTTGACAATGAAGAGACTGGATTTATTGGAGGGCAGGCAATAGCAGAAGGGCAGGATGCTTATGTGATTCGTGATGGTGCTTTGTATCTGGATGGAAGCGGCAGTAATTGGTTGAACATAACGAAAGGAAATGGCAGCAGTCTGCTTATAGGAAGGACGGAAATGACATTTTCTTTTGCGGCGAAACCAGAATCAGAGAAAGGCAATTGGTTCTTTTATGCATCACCCAACGGGGAAGCACAGGAAGTAAATTATGAAACTTATTTGGGGCTGTTTGAATTTCAGGGAGATTTTAGTGCAGAGCGTTATAAAAATGACGGCGCAAGACCAGATTCAGCCATTGCAGAAAAGATGGATACTTCTGAGTGGATGTACGTGACATTGGTATATACTGCTGGAGAAACGATTCTCTACATTAATGGAAAGGAAGCGGCAAAAAAGGGAAGCAGTATTGCCCTGCCAGATATTTTGGGAGAAAACAGTATTCTGCAGATTGGAAAAGCAAACTGGGGAAATGGAGAGTACTATAAAGGTTATTTGGACAATGTAAAAATTGTAGGGACAGCCATGACGGCAGAAGCGGTTAAGGCAGAGGCAGAAAATTACCTGGATAATGTTGTAGAACAGGAAGAAGTGAATAATGTTATTGTAAAAATCAATGAAATTGGAGACGTAGAACTGAGCAGTGAATGCAGGACTAAGATTGAGCAGGCCAGATCCGCTTATGATAAATTGTCTGCTGCAGAGAAGAATCTTGTCACCAATGCAGATTTGCTGTTTACAGCGGAAAGCCGTTATCAGGAACTGGCAGATGAGGTGCAGGTGGCACTGGCTGAATTTACCTTTGATGATAAAGAGAATGGGTTCCAATCTTCCAATGCTGTGGCACATTCAAGCAGTATACCAATGGTTGTCCAGGATGCAGAGAGAGGCAGTGTGCTCTCTCTGGATGGAACAGGAAGCGTCTGGCTCAATGTGACAAAAAAAGATGGAACGGCACTGCTGACTGGTACGGAAGAAGTGACGATAAGCTATTATAGTAAGGCAGGAAGAAGTGAAACAAATTGGGCGTTTTATTCTGCATCTGATGGAGCTGGGCAGATTCTTGGCCGAGAAAATTATATTGGCGTTATGGAAAACGGCGGCAAAGTGACAGCGGAGCGTTTCTTAAACGGAAGGCAGGAGAGTGCTGAAGCATCTTATGGAGAAGGCTGGAATCATATTGCAGTAGTGTATGGAAGGGATGATACGAAAGTCTATATAAATGGAGTTCTTATGAGCACTGCAAATAATAACGGTTCGTTGAAGCAGATCTTGGGTGAGAGCAGTGTACTTCAGATTGGAAAGGCAAACTGGGGTAACGGCGAGTATTACCAGGGATATTTGGACGACTTTGCAGTATACAACTATGCATGTTCCGAGCGTCAAGTGCAGATTTTGGCGGGAGTTATAGCTAATCCCAAGGAAATCAAAGATAAAATTGCAGAGGCCAAAGGGATTGAGAAAGGAAATTATACGGACGCAAGTTATCGTGCCTTGCAGGAAGCAATTCGGGAGGCTTGGAGAGCATATAATACGGTGACGACAGAAGAAGAAGCAGCAGCAGCGGCTGCGAAGCTGCAAAAAGTGATGGATGAACTTGCAGACTGTACAGAACTTAAAGAAGAACTGGCATCCGCAAAAGAGATTCAAAAGGGAGATTACACAGATGTAAGCTATAATGTGCTGCAAGAAGCTATCCAGGAAGCTGAAAGAATAGTGACGGAAGGAAAGACACAGTCTGAGGTGCAGGAAGCGCAAAAAGCCCTTCAAAAAGCAGTTGAAGGACTGAAAAAAGAAAAGCCGACAGATCCAGAGAAACCGAGCGACCCAGAGAAGCCAACAGATCCAGAGGAACCGAGCGACCCAGAGAAGCCGACAGATCCAGAGAAGCCGACAGATCCAGAGAAACCGAGCGACCCGGAGAAACCATCTAATCCAGAAACTCCTGATCAATTAGTAGAAAAATTAGAGATCAGCCCTGCTCAGCAGAAATTAACCTTGGGCGAGCAATGTACAATACAAGTTACAGTAAGCCCTGATGATGCTGCTTATAGTATAACCAGCAGCGATCCTGGGGTGGCAGAGGTGTCAGGGACAAAAGTTACAGCCAGAGGGGCAGGCAGGGCAGTCATCACGGCAGCTGCGCTTGACGGCTCTGGGAAAAGAGCTTCCGCAGTAGTGGAGGTGTATCTGAGAGCTGTGGCTAAGATTAAAGCAGCCCAGCAGAAGACCAGCCGGTATGTGCTGGTGAGCTTTAATGGCGTTAACGGTGCGGCAGGGTACGACATTTACCGTTCTACCAATCCCATTAGGGGTTATGTAAAGATTGGCAGCACCACTGCAGCGCGTTATGTGGATAAGAAAGTGAAGACAGCAAAGACGTATTATTATAAGGTTGTGGCCAGGGCGAAAAACCCAGCATACAGCAGTGAGCTCAGTACCCAATACGCCAAGGTTAAAGTGCTGGCACGCCCGTCGGTAAAAGGGAAGGCACTGAAAGGTAGAAAAGTGAGGGTTTCCTGGAAAAAAATCAAGGGAGCCAAGGGCTATGTTATCTACGCTTCTGCAAAGAAGAACAAAGGATTTAAGTCTGTAAAAACTCTGAAAAAAGTAAAAGCAGTCAAAACAACCATTAAGGCAAAAAAATCTGCGAAGAAGCTGTATATCAAGGTACGTCCGTATTATATGGAAAAAGGGAAGAAGATATATGGTCCATATTCTAAGATAAAGACTGTCAAGATAAAGAAATAAAAGAAAACAAAAAGCCATCACAGGAAGCAGTTCATGTGATGGCTTCTTGAAATGAAGAAGTTCGAAATATTATACTTTTGCATTTTAATTTAAAAAAATATTTTTATTAAAGTATTCCCAAGTAATTATTTTTACGGTTCTTTGTTATTTATTCATTCTCTCCGCCTTGTATCTGTTTACCAATGATTCAATCCGCTCATAGGGATCTAAAAGGTCGCTGATAGAGAGATCATGGTTCAAGGTATCAATAATATAGGCAATATATTTACTCATATCGCAGTTGATGTAGTAAGGTTTGCTCAGCAGTTCCGGTGTCTGATAGGTAAGGTTGGTGGTTACTACCTTATAGATGAGTCCTTCTTTCACCGCTTTGTCAAATTTCTCAAGACCGCTGGTAAACAGTCCAAAGGTAGAAACTACAAAAATGCGTCCTGCCTTGCGCTTTTTCAATTCCGTGGCAACGTCAATCATACTGTCTCCAGATGAGATCATATCGTCGATTATCAGAACGTCTTTGTTTTCCACAGAGGAACCCAGAAATTCATGTGCTACAATAGGATTGCGGCCATCAATAATTTTACTGTAATCCCTGCGTTTGTAAAACATACCAATATCCAGTCCCAGCACGTTGGCGAGATAAACAGCACGGTTTGTACCGCCTTCGTCGGGGCTGATGATCATCATATGGTCACTGTCAATCATCAGGTCATCTACCTCAGTCAGAATACTCTTGATAAACTGGTAGGCAGAGCGTACGGTCTCGAATCCATTGAGAGGGATTGCATTCTGGACACGTGGATCATGGGCGTCAAAGGTAATGATATTGTCTACTCCCATATGCGTCAGCTCCTGCAGTGCGAGGGCACAATCCATAGACTCCCGGGCGGTACGTTTGTGCTGACGGCTTTCATAGAGGAAGGGCATGATAACGGTTATTCTTCTGGCTTTTCCGCCTGCGGCAGCGATGATGCGCTTTAAGTCCTGATAGTGGTCGTCCGGAGACATATGGTTCTCATGTCCGCATACGGTATAACTCAAGCTGTAATTGGTCACGTCCACCATCAGATAAAGGTCAAATCCACGGACAGATTCATTGATGATTCCTTTGGCTTCGCCAGTTCCAAAACGAGGGGTGGAACAATCAACCAGATAAGTGTTTTTATGGTATCCTTGAAAAGCGATATCATTGAGATGCTTGTGCTCGCGCTCGCTTCGGAAATTTACCAGATACTTGTCCACCATTTCGCCTAAACTTCGACAGCCTTCCAGGGCAATGACACCCAGGGAGCCAGCAGGGATAGTTTCATAATTTTTTTCGTTGCGCTGCATGTAATGATCCTCCATATATAGTAAAAATGTTTTGGTGTTCTGAAATATCAATCATGAAAAAGCAAAACGATTATAACATTACTCAGAGACCTTGACAAGGCGGTCTTTTGAGTTTTTTCTGGATGCGTATATCATCACCGAATAATTTAATCATAGTATAATTGCTGGAAATTCGGGAAAAAGTACGTTCCGAATATAAGTCAGCTAATTGTAAAAGTGCAAGATTTGTGGAGATAATCGTAGATTTTCGACGCAAAATCCGCTCGTTGAGACAGAGAAAAAGCTGGGAAACAGTAAAAGTGTTGGATAATTCTGTGCCCAGATCGTCAATAATTAATAGATCACATTCAAAAATATTTTGATAGTCCCCACTGGCATCCCTCTCTCTGTCAAATACATTTTTTTCAAAAATATGGAACAGGGAAGATGCTGAAAAATAAATAACAGAATGTCCAGAATCCAGCAGTTCCTTAGCAACACAGTTAGAGAGGTAAGTTTTGCCGATTCCGGTATCTCCGTAGAAAAACAGGTTATGAAATTCCTGGTCAAACGTTTTGACAAAATCCAGGCATTGATGTACAGCATGTTTTACGGTATCACGGCTGGACATTCCAGTGGCAGGATTAACCTGTTCCACAGAGTAAAAATCATAGGAAAAGTTCTGAAAATTCTCTATATTCAGAATCTGACGGATGTTGGACTGGGTATAAACCAGATCAATTGCTGCCTGCTGAAAACAATGGCACTTCTGTCCATCAATGTAGCCGGTATCCTGGCAGTCAGGACAGCCATAGGGCGGTTCAAAATAATGCTCTGGATAGCCGTGAGAGGTTAATAGCAGCTTCTTCTCATGAATGAGTTCCGTAAGCTGTCTATGCAATTCTTCCAGAGCAGTATCATCTCCGCCGATTAGTTTTTTTGCCTGTGCCACAGAAAGAGAAGAGATCGTGTTGTCAATCTCCAGAAGGCGGGGCAGTTCCTGATATACGGACTGAATCCGCTCCATAACAATATGTTGGTTTTCCAGCTGCTTTGCCTCGTAACGGCGGAGCAGAATATTATACTGGGTATTGCTCAGAGCCATAAATGCCTCCTTAGCTTGTAGTGTTCAATAATTTTGCTTCCAGTTGTTCCATATTATAAGTGCGCTGCGGAAAACTGTTGAAACGATTGGGAGCAGCTGCCTTTGCTGTCATGCTTCTGGAAGAAGCTATCCGTGTACGTTCTGCAGTTTTTGATGCCTGAAATGCCTCATCTGCTTTGCGAATATCAGCAGGAGTATGAATATTCTGTCTTTTCCAGCTTGTAAGAATTCGGTCGGTGTATTCAAAGCTGGGCTGATGAATGGCGAGAATCGTGCGGCTGCAGGCTTCTGTAATCATATCCTGTCCAAAGCCATAGTCTCTGTTCCATTTATCAATAAAGGCAAATTCAGCAGGAATCAGGCTGCGTCCTTGAATTCCAAGAGCTTTTATTACTGCATAGTGCAGCTGGCTGTGAGCCTGAGAACTGCGTTTTGCCTGTTCTACTGTCTGAATCTGCTCAGCCTTCCAGTTCATTGCCACTTTATCCATGTAGTGCAGGCTGGAATGTCCTCCTGCAATGCAGTATTCCATAAGGTAAACAATTAAATCCACAGAAAATGACAGACTATCATACCAGAAAAGTAATTTCTGGCTATCTGTGTAAGTCAGAGGTCTTGCAAGGTAGCTTTCTGCCACGAATATCAGCTCCTGCACCTCCTCTTTCTCCCGAAAAGATTTCAATTCATCAGCGGTGTAAGTGCGTTTTTGAACAGCGGCTGAGGTTTTTTTCAAAGGAACAGAATCATCTTCTTTAGAAACAGTTTCAGAGTCAAGGAAATAAATGCCGGCAATGGAATTATCCTGCGTGTATTCCAGCTGAAGAAGATTCATTTTTTCCCAGTATTTTAAAGCGCGCTGAATGTCCTTCTCTGTATGGTTGAACTTGTCCGCAGCCCTGGAAATAGAGAAACTGCAGTCAGGGGAATTCATGCAGCGGAGCAGATACAGATAAATCTTTACGAATTCTCCGTTGGCGTCTGTCATATATTCATCAATGAAACGGTTGTTAATCTCTGTTGTGGAATTGTCGTTGTCTTTGTGTAAAGTAATATCAGCCATAATACCCTCCAGGTTGAATCTTGATGTTGATCCGATACTTGTTCTTAAACATTCTCTGCTTTGAAATAATAAAAATCGAACACTCTTATGTGGCTTAAAGTATAGCACATTTAAGTTGAAATGAGAAGTATAATTTTTCCTGTAATGCCAGTAAAATCAAGGGATTGGGCAAATGTGGAGAGGGTGGATAATGTGGATAATCCGGTGGAAAATTATTATGGTAACAAATAAAGATCCTCATGATTACGGAAGTTATGGACGGAACGGTAAAATGTTGAAAATTACCTTATGTAAACTTAAAAATCCACATTCCAAATGGAAAGTTTTCCCCAATTGGAATGTGGATAATGTGGATAACTATATGCCCAGAAGGTGTTCTCCTACTTGTACAATGTCTCCGGCCCCCATAGTTATCAACAAATCACCGTTTATACAATTTTTTAATAAGAAATTTTCAATTTCGTCAAAAGATGCAAAATAATAGCAATCTTTGCCCAGATTTTGTAACTCTTTTTGGAGATCTTTGGACGTGATGCCTATGGTATTCTGTTCTCTGGCGGCATAAATATCTGCAAGCACAACGAAATCGGCGGCAGAGAGTGCCTGGGCGAACTCTGTAAGAAACGCCTTCGTACGGGTATAGGTATGTGGCTGAAAGACACATATTATGCGGTTTTTCGTACAATTTCGGGCAGCAGTAAGGGTTGCGGTGATTTCTGTGGGATGATGTGCATAATCATCTACAATCGTGATTCCGCCCAAATCGCCTTTATGTTCAAAACGTCTTGCAGTTCCGCCAAAACCTGCCAGCGCTGCCTGAACAGAAGCGAAGGGAAGGTTCATTTCCAAGGCAAGGGCACAGGCGGCAACAGCATTGCTGATATTATGCTGGCCAGGTACATTCATAGAAATACTGCCCAAGGAAGTGTTTCCATGAATCAGTGTAAAGTTTCCACAGCCTTTTGTATTAAAAGTGATATTATCCGCATAATATGAAGCAGAAGGGGTCAAGCCATAGGTCACAATTCTGCAGTCAAGGTCTTTTACGATTTCCTGATAATCTTCAATTTCTTCATTGATAAAGAGCGTGCCGAAAGAAGGTATGTTTTCTGCAAATTTACGGAAAGAACTGCGGATATCAGCAAGATCCTTGAAGAAATCCATATGGTCTTCTTCTATATTTAATATCAATGCATATTTCGGATAAAAGTTAAAAAAACTGTTGGTGTATTCACATGCCTCTGTCAGGAAATAATCAGATCCGCCGACACGTATGTTGCCGTTGATGGATTTGAGGATTCCTCCTACTGAGACGGTGGGATCGCAGCAGGCTTCCAAAAAAATATCAGTAATCATAGATGTGGTGGTGGTTTTGCCGTGTGTGCCTGAAACGGCCACAGACTGCTGATAGTTTTCCATAATCTGTCCTAAAAGTTCTGCGCGCGTCAGGGTAGGTATCTGCTGGTCCACAGCAGCTTTCAGCTCTGGATTGTCTGGATGAATGGCAGCTGTGTAGACTACGGCATCAATATCCTTCTGAATATTGGAAGCGCGCTGTCCGTAATAAATTCTGGCTCCAAGGGAGACGAGCTTTTGAGTCAAGGGGGTTTCTCGTGAATCTGATCCAGAGATGGGAAATCCTTCCTGTAACAGAATTTCGGCAAGGCCGCTCATGCTGATGCCTCCAATACCGATAAAATGAAGATGAACTGGCTGTTTGAAATTGATTTTGTATACATTTTTGCACATATATTTTACCTGCCTGGTTTTGCTTAGGGAGCCAGGAGCAACCCGCTGGCGCTCTAACCAGTCTTTCCTTATATTAATTAATCCCATTTTATAACAACAATGGGCATTTTGCAAATTGAAAATAGGAAATAAAAGCGGATAGGCTGTATTTCTTGTAATAATCGGGTAATATATCTTGTGACAAAATTATTTATTTTTGGGCAAAAAAATTGTGAAATATGTGTACTAAATGATTCTTATGTGCTATAATATAGGATGTAAGTAACAAGAAATTAATTGACGAGAGGTGAGAGACATGATTCGTAAAGAAATGATAGCCATGCTTTTGGCAGGGGGTCAGGGCAGCAGACTTGGAGTGTTGACTTCTAATGTTGCAAAACCAGCTGTAGCATTTGGCGGTAAATATCGAATTATTGATTTTCCGTTGAGTAACTGTGTAAATTCGGGGATAGATACGGTAGGCGTGTTGACACAGTATCAGCCGCTGCGTCTGAATACTCATATTGGAATTGGAATTCCATGGGATTTAGACCGGAATAATGGTGGTGTGACAGTGCTGCCCCCGTACGAGAAGAGCGACAACAGTGAGTGGTATACAGGTACAGCAAATGCAATTTATCAGAACCTGAACTACATCGACAGTTATCATCCTGAATATGTGCTGATTCTTTCGGGTGATCATATTTACAAGATGAATTACGAGGTGATGCTGGATTTCCACAAGGAAAATAATGCTGATGTCACCATTGCAGCTATGCCGGTGCCATGGGAGGAAGCGAGCCGCTTTGGTCTGGTAATTACAGATGAGAATAAGCAGATTACAGAGTTCGAAGAGAAACCAGCTAACCCAAGAAGCAACCTTGCATCTATGGGTATTTACATTTTCAACTGGAGTGTGTTGAGAGAAGCTC
The DNA here is from genome assembly GCA_910585395.1 of uncultured Lachnospiraceae bacterium. Taxonomy (GTDB): domain Bacteria; phylum Bacillota; class Clostridia; order Lachnospirales; family Lachnospiraceae; genus Petralouisia. The sequence continues at coordinate 26,688 of CAJUCK010000015.1, read as the reverse complement.
TGGTTACCATGTCAGAACAGAGCAACTGTGACTTTGGTAAACATATTATTCCTTATTGCAGAGAAAATGGCAGAAGATTATTTGCTTACGAGTACAATGGCTATTGGAAAGATGTAGGAACACTTGGTTCTTACTGGGAAGCAAATATGGAATTGATAGACCTGATTCCAGAATTTAATCTCTATGAAGAGTATTGGAAGATTTATACAAAGAGCGAGATCATTGAACCTCAGTTTATTGCAGAGGATGCAGTGACAGAACGTTGTATTATCGGAGAAGGCTCAGAGATTTACGGTAAAGTATATGGCTCGGTAATTGGCGCAGGTGTTGTAATTGGCAAGGGCACAGTGGTACGTGATTCCATTATCATGCAGGATACAGTGATTGGTGATAACGTAACCGTAACAAAAGCAATTGTAGCAGAGAATGTTACGATTGGAAATAATGTTGAGCTGGGTGTAGGTGAAGAGACAGAGAATAAGATGAACAAGAGCGTATATTCCTTTGGTCTTGTAACCATTGGAGAAAATTCTGTGATACCATCGGGTGTTAAGATAGGTAAGAATACAGCAATTTCCGGTAAGACAGATAAAGAAGACTATCCGGATGGCCTTTTGGCAGGCGGTGAATCAATCATTAAGGCAGGTGACAGAGTATGAAGGCATTAGGTATTATATTAGCAGGCGGAAATAACAGTAAAATGCAGGAGCTTTCTAATAAGAGAGCGATTGCAGCCATGCCGGTGGGCGGATGTTTTCGCTGTATAGATTTTGCACTCAGCAATATGAGTAATTCACATATTCAGAAGGTGGCAGTTTTAACCCAGTATAACGCAAGAAGCCTCAATGAGCATCTTAGTTCTTCAAAATGGTGGGATTTCGGAAGAAAACAGGGCGGTCTGTATGTATTTAATCCCACAGTTACATCTGATAATGCATGGTGGTACCGTGGAACAGCAGATGCCATGTACAGGAATATTACATTCCTAAAGCAGAGTCATGAGCCGTATGTTATTATTGCTGCTGGAGACTGTGTTTATAAAATGGATTATAATAAACTGCTGGAGTATCACATTGAGAAAAAGGCAGATATCACAATTGTTTGTAAGGACATGCCGGTAGGCGAAGATGTAAGCCGTTTTGGCGTTGTTCGGATGAACGAGGATTCGCGGATTGTGGAATTTGAAGAAAAGCCAATGGTTGCTCAGTCCAATACAATTTCAGCGGGTATTTATGTACTGCGCAGAAGACAGCTGATAGAAATGCTGGAACGCTGCGCAGAAGAGAACCGTTATGATTTTGTGACAGATATACTCATCCGTTATAAGAATATGAAGAGAATCTTCGGCTACAAACTGGAGACATACTGGAATAATATTTCTACAGTAGAATCTTATTATAAGACAAATATGGATTTCCTTAAACCTGAGATACGGAAATATTTCAGGGATGAGCCAAGGATTTATTCTAAAGTTGACGATCTTCCGCCTGCTAAATATAACGTAGGGTCTGAGGTACGCAACAGTCTGGTTTCCAGCGGTTGTATCATTAACAGCAAGGTGGAGAACTCCATTTTGTTTAAGAAAGCGTTTGTAGGAAAGAACTGTGTCATTAAAAATTCTATCATTTTAAATGATGTATATATTGGTGATAATACACATATTGAGAATTGTATTGTGGAGAGCCGTGATACACTTCGTGCAAATACTTATTTCAGCGGCGGCGATGGAATTAAAGTTGTTTATGAGCACAATGAAAGATATGTGATTTAATGAGTATTTTCAGTGGATGGCCAGAGATGGTCATAAATGGAAAATGATAGTAAGACGATGAGGGATTTGGCATCTGGCATGGCCAGCCATGTGCTTATTGACAATCTGGCAAAGAGGAAGCTGGAAAGAATCCTGGGTTATTTATTGGAGGGAAATGATATACAGTATAGTATATCGCTCCAAACGCAGCTGATTGGCATTTTGCGCCATACCATATACCGTGCAGCGGATATGGTGAAACTGCATATTCATAGTGGATAAAACCTGTTCTTAAGAAATGGGAAGATTTATAAAGGGGGCAGAGATTTATGCAGATAACAGACGTGAGAATCCGTAAGGTTGAGAAAGAAGGGAAAATGCGTGCGGTAGTGTCTATTACCATTGATGAAGAATTTGTGGTGCATGATATTAAGGTCATTGAAGGTGAAAAGGGACTTTTTATCGCAATGCCCAGCAGAAGAGCGGCGGACGGAGAATACCGTGATATTGCACATCCCATTAACTCCCAAACGAGGGAAAATATTCAACGGATGATTCTGGATAAGTATCAGGAAGAGATTGAGATGGAAGCATAAGCTATGAAAAAGAATAGGAGCAGTGAATCATTGAAAGGGTAAAACTGGGAAATTGATACACAAAGCTTAATTGGAGCTGTTTACCAGCGATTGGCAATCGCTGGTAAACAGCTCTTTTATGATAGGGGGTGATTGTTTCCATTTTGTTTTTTGGAGGATAAGCTCTGATAAAATTTTGCCTGTTCCATAAGAAGTTCTTGACGTTCAGGAATCAGTGAACGGTAAATATGAATTAAGGCGCCTTCAGTTGAACTTAAAGCGGAAGGCGCAGGCTTTTTCTCATCTTTAAGCCCCAGAAGATAATCAGTAGACACATCAAAATAACGTGCCATACGGACAAGTGTGTGGAAATCTGGTTCACGGTAATTATTGATATACCCATTCAGCGTGGTGGGTGCAATGTGGAGTTCCAGCGATAGCCGTTTCTGCGTAACTTCTCTTTCCTCTATGAGATTTTTAAGACGGATGCTAAAATCCATGAAGATACCTCCAATTAAAATGTGGATATAGATATTCTAATAGAATTATGCCCGCTTAACGTTGATAATACGCATACTGAGAATAAGCGCACGCATATAGAGTATCTCATTTTTTCCTGGAGGGAGAAGTTTCTAAATCGTGGTCGTTATAAATATGTGCCTGTTTTAGCAGGTAATTTTGTTCCACAGGGCCCAGAGAACGGTAAGTTTCCAGTAAGTCTTCTTCTTTATCGTCGTAACAGCCATTGAGAGCATACGGATTACGTATATTGGTCATACCGAGCAAATAGTCTGTGGAAACACTGAAAAATTTTGCAAGATTAATCAGCGTTTCAAAATCAGGTTCTCGATTCTGGCGCAAATACCCATTTAA
>CAJUCK010000015.1:8857-23480 GCA_910585395.1 uncultured Lachnospiraceae bacterium | reverse complement strand
GTAGAGGCAGCGATATTCAGTTCTTTAGATAAGAATTTTTGAGTGAGATTGCGTTCTTCTAAAAGATTTTCCAGTCTGGTAGAAAATTTCATATCATAGTCCTCTGCTGTAAAAATATAAAACACTATGAATATTTTACGAGAAAAATTATGCGAAACAGAGGAAATATGCGAAACTCATATACAATTCGCAAATATGAATTGTTATTGCCAGCCTCCGTCCAGAGTAATAATCTGTCCAGTGAGATAGGAAGGAGCAGAGACCAGGGACAGGGCAAGAGACGCCACTTCTTTGGGAGTCCCGAAACGTCCGGCAGGGATTTCTTCTGCGAGCTGGACAAGTTCTCTGGCAGAAAAGCATTGATTCATCTGTGTGTCTATGACACCGCAGGCAATGGCGTTGACAGAAATATTGCTGGGAGCCAGTTCTTTTGCCAAGGCACGGGTAAAGGAATTGACGCCGCCTTTGGAAGCAGAATATGCCACTTCGCAGGAAGCGCCTGCGCTGCCCCAGACAGAAGAAATATTTATGATTCTGCCAGAATGTCTGCGGACCATAGGAGGGATTGCCTGTCTGCAGCAGCAGAACAAAGAGGTCAGATTTGTCTGAATGATATGGTCCCATTCATCCAGGCTCATGTCTGTCAGCAGACCGATATGGGAAATGCCAGCATTATTTACCAATACGGAGACAGTGCCCAGAGTTTCTTCTATAGTATGAAAAGCGTTTCTTACGAAATCTTCACTGCCGATATCACCAGCCAGGGCAATACAGGGCACATGGCAGCGTTCCGTTAATTCTCCAGCAAGCTGTTCCAGTTCACGGACAGAGTTACGGCAATTGATGGCGAGAGAAAATCCTGCCTGGGCAAATTCTGTGGCAATCGCGCGGCCAATACCGCGGGAAGCGCCTGTGATAAAAGCAATTTCATGTTTCATAGCCAGTGGCTCCTTTCACAGTTAACTAAAGGTATACTATTACCCAGCTACTCGAATGTCAAGAAAATACCGTGGAGATTTATTGTATTGAATGGATAAATATGCTATAATACATTCATCAGAAAAATAAACAGCAAGGGGGTTGGACACCATGCGTATCACAATTAGTGGAAAAAATATCGAGATAACAGCAGGTTTGAGACAGGCAGTAGAGGACAAATTATCTAAACTAGAGAGATATTTTACGCCGGAAACCGATATTCTCGTAACGTTGAGCGTAGAAAAGGAGCGCCAGAAAATTGAAGTAACTATTCCAGTAAAAGGAAATATCATCCGTTCAGAGCAGGTAAGTAATGACATGTATGTTTCGATAGATCTGGTGGAAGAGGTCATTGAAAGGCAGCTGAAGAAATACAAGAACAAAATTGTAGACCAGAAGCAGTCAGCAGCTAATTTCCAGAAGGAATATATTGATAAAGAAGTGGAAGATGATGAAGATGTAAAGATCATTCGTACCAAACGCTTTGGGATGAAGCCTATGTATCCAGAGGATGCCTGTGTGCAAATGGAGCTTCTGGGACATAATTTCTTTGTATTCCAGAATGCAGAGACGGATCAGGTTAATGTTGTTTATAAGCGAAAAGGCAGTACTTATGGTCTGATAGAACCAGAATTTTAAGGACAGGCCCCCATCTATGATGGGGGTTTTATCATCCTGCCGGAGATGAAAAGGCAGTCAGGTCTTTCAAATTCAATTGTTCTTTGGTTGCTATCCCTTGAATATGATGTTATAATCACTTAGAATAAATAAAATAGAAAGGGGACTGCATATGAAAGCTAAGAAATTGGCGGCGGCATTGTTGGTGGTTACTCTGGGGATTTCTCAATTTAACGTTGCTTTGGCGGACAAGAAGTCAGAAGCAGAAAATGCTAAACAGAAGGCAGAAGAGAATTTAAAATCCAAACAGAATGAGATAGATAATATAGAGCAGGAGCAGGGACAACTTCAGGAAGAAATTAATGCCCTGGATGCAGAACTGGTTAATGTCATTGTGGAATTATCCACATTGGAAGAAGAGCTTGCTATTAAACAGGACGAGCTTGCGCAGACGAAGGAAAACTTAAAGCAGGCAAAAGAAGACGAGAAAAACCAGTACGAGGCCATGAAGCTTAGGATTCGCTTCATGTATGAAAAAGGCGACAACGCTATGCTTACCAGTATTCTGGAATCAAAAAGCATTGCGGATCTTCTGAATAGAGTAGAGTATGTTAATCAGGTATATGATTATGACAGAAATCTGCTCACAGAGTATGAAAATACCAAGAAACAGGTAGCGCAGCTGCAGAAGAAACAGAAGAAGGAAGTTGCAGCCCTGGAAGAAAAGCGGCAGGAATTTCAGGCAGCCGAGGAAAATTACCGTACTGTGATTGCACAGAAGAAAAAAGAAGCAACGAATTTTGACAGACTGCTGGCAGAGGCACAGTCTCTGGCAGCACAGTATCAAGATACGATCAATGCGCAGAATGTTATTATTGCACAAGAAAATGAGCGTGAAGAACGGGAACGCCGGGAACGCGAAGAACAGGAACGCCGGGAGCGCGAAGAACGGGAACAGCAGCAGATGGAACGTCAGCAGCGTCAAATGGCCCAAGGTTCGGAACAAAATGGAGGTTCAAGAGGCGATGGAGGTTCCAATGAGAGCAGCAGTTCAGAAAGCGACAGCGCTTCTGAAGGCGGCTCAGAAGGAAGTTCGGATGATGGAAATAAAAATCCAGATTATTCTACTGGCGTTAGCGGCAGCGCGGTGGTTCAGTATGCCATGAATTTTGTGGGGAATCCTTATGTTTGGGGAGGCAAAGATCCCAATACCGGGGCGGACTGCAGCGGATTTACCAGCTATGTGTACGCACATTTTGGAATCAGTATTCCCAGTTATTCGTATTCTCAGCGGTCTGTGGGAAAAGAAGTCAGTTATGCCAATGCCAGGGCCGGAGACTTGATCTGTTATAACGGACATGTAGCAATTTATATGGGAAATGGACAGATTGTTCATGCCAAAGGAACTGCATATGGAATAGTAGCATATGATAATGCAACTTACCGTCCTATTGTTACCGTTCGCCGGGTATTATAAGAGACGTATTGTAAATAATATTGACAGGAGGAATTAGAATTATGGATATCAAGACTCTGCAGGGAGATATGATTGCTGCGATGAAGGCAAAAAATAAAGCAAGAAAAGATGCAGTTTCTGCGCTGGTATCAGCAGTGAAGAAAGCGGCCATTGATGAAGGATGCCGTGAGGATATACCAGAAGCATTGGTGGATCGTGTAATATTAAAGGAATTAAAGACAGTAAAAGAACAGCTTGACACCTGTCCGCCAGAACGCACTGATCTCGTGGAAGAATATCAGTTTCGTCATGATGTAATCAAGGAATATGCTCCGGCAATGATGTCAGAACAAGAGGTGGAAACGTATATTACGGAGAAATTTGCAGAGGTGGCAGCAACAAAGAATAAAGGCCAGATCATGAAAGCAGTTATGGCAGAATTAAAGGGTAAAGCAGATGGAAAAGTAATCAACCAGGTGGTTGCAAGACTGTGTCAGTAGAAAGCAGGAGTGGAAAATGACGATTCAGTTACCTGGAAAAGTGAAATATATAATAGACACACTGGTACAAGCCGGTCATGAAGCGTATGCAGTGGGCGGCTGTATCAGAGATTCCATATTGGGAAGGGTTCCGGGGGACTGGGATATCACTACTTCAGCTTCACCTCAGCAGGTAAAACAGCTCTTTCTTAAAACAGTGGACACAGGAATCCAGCATGGGACTGTTACTGTAATGGAAGGAAGAGAAGCATTTGAGGTTACTACCTACCGGATTGACGGCGAATATGAAGACCAGAGACATCCGCGAGAGGTGATTTTTACCTCCAGCCTGCTGGAAGATTTAAAACGCCGGGATTTTACAATCAATGCCATGGCGTATAATGATACAGAAGGCTTGATTGATGCATTTCATGGAATGGAAGATATAGAGAAACAAGTAATACGCTGCGTTGGGAATCCAGTTGACCGCTTTAACGAGGATGCGCTGCGCATGATGCGTGCAGTGAGATTTGCTGCGCAGCTTGGATTTACCATTGAGGAAAATACACAAAGCGCTGTTCGCAGGCTTGCGCAGAATCTTGACAGAATCAGTGCAGAGCGGATTCAGGCAGAGCTGGTGAAACTTCTGGTTTCTGAGCATCCAGAAATGATGCGCACGGTATATGAGCTGGGAATGAGCCAGGTTTTTCTGCCGGAATTTGACGAGATGATGAAGACGCCGCAAAATAACCGGTATCACAAATATAATGTTGGAGAACATTCTATTTTGGCAATGCAGAATATTCGTAATGACAAGGTTCTGCGTCTTACCATGCTGCTGCATGATGTGGGGAAGCCGGCATGCAGGACTGTGGATGAGAATGGCATTTATCATTTTTATGGGCATCCTGCGCAGGGAGCCAAAATGGCAAAAATAATTCTGCGCCGTCTGAAATTTGACAATGATACAATACGCAGCGTTACCAATCTTATCGCCTGGCATGATGACAGGCCTTCTCTGCGGGAAGCTTCTGTCCGCCGTGCCATTCACCGCGTAGGTCTGGAACAGTATCCAGCCTTGTTTGAGGTGAAGCGTGCGGATACCTTGGCAAAAAATAATTACAGACGTAAAGAAAAACTGGAGCTGATTGATTCCTATGAATCACTTTATCACGAAATCATGGCAAAAAGGCAGTGTCTCACTTTAAAAGACCTCGCTGTGAACGGTACCGATATGCTGGAACTGGGACTGGAACGAGGGAAAGAAATTGGAGTAACGCTGAACCGCCTTCTGATGCATGTTCTGGAGCGCCCAGAGGATAATACCAGGGAAATTTTGATGAATTTGGTAAAAACAGAGCAAAAACCCGAATAGAATTTGACCTCTTCACATATGATAGAAAGACACAAGAAATGGATTTGTGAATATCATGGTGGAGGGGTTTATGTGTTTAATCGAGAAAATCTGATTCTGGAGCAGTATCCGTTTGAGGTAAAACAGACGGTGAAGGGCAGAGGCGCACTGATATGTGAGACCAGCCAGGGACTAAAAATTTTAAAAGAATACAGAGGTTCGGAAGGAAGGGCAGATTTTCTGTACCGTCTTCTGCAGTTTTTAGCAGGGCATGGACAAGAACATGTGGACTGCATTGTCCGGACCAAGGAGGAAAAAACCCTTGCCAGAGATGTAGATGGAACAGCCTATATAGTGCGTGACTGGTATGAGGGCAGGGAATGTGACACAAAGAGCAGGGAAGATGTTCTGCGTGCCATTCGGCAGCTTGCAGATATGCATAGTATACTCAGAACATTTCCAGAGGAGATTCCAAATTATCTTCAGATTCAGGATGACAGCCTGCTCAGCGAAAATGAGAGACATACCAGGGAATTGAAGAAGGTACGGAATTTTATTTATAACAGAAAAAAGAAAAGTGATTTTGAAATGGAATTTCTACACAGCTTTGATTTGTTCTATCAGGAAGCGCTGAATGTAGTTACAATGCAAAAGGAACTTCAGGAAAAGGAAGAAACAGACGGCCGGCAGGGGATTTATGGAATCTGCCATGGAGATTATAATCAGCACAATGTGGTTTTTCTTCGCAAAGGAATGGCGGTTTTAAATTTTGAGAAAGCATCTTATGATGTCCAGGCGGCAGACTTAGGAAATTTTATGCGTAAAATTCTGGAAAAGCATAACTGGAATATGGGACTTGGCATGGATATGATGAAAGCTTATAATGATGTAAGAAAGCTCAATTACCAGGAAATGAACCAGCTTTATATCCGTCTTGCCTATCCAGAGAAATACTGGAAGATCGCCAATCATTACTTCAACACCAGTAAGGCGTGGGTCTGCGGCAGAAATCTGGAAAAACTACAGAAGATTATAACTCAGAACGAAGACAGGGAGAGATTTCTATGTCTGATCAGAGGATAATGTAAGTCTGAGCCTGGCGAAACAGGGCATGATATATTAGGAGGAATGCAAGTTGCGAAAGAGAAAATTACATATTCTGTTTTTGCTCCTGCTGCTTATCGCAGCAGCGGCAGGCTGCGGAGAACAGAAAAAAAGAATTACAGACGGCAGTGAAGTATATACAAAACGAAAAAATATAAATGTGCAAGAAAATCTTGACACAGAAAAAGAGAGTCAGGGCCAGAATCAAGAAGTGCTTTATGCAGTTACAGGAATTGATACAGAACGTAAGCTGCTGACACTCAGAGACTGCGATACAGCGAAAGAAAAGCCATACATTTACACCGGCGGTACTTTTATTAAGAACAAATATGGAGATCAGCTGACCATCGAGCAGGTTTCACTGGGGGAACTGGTCTGCATTACAGAGAAGGAAGAAAAACTTACAGAAGTCCAGTTTTCAAAAGATATTTTTTCCTATGACGACCTGTATAAATACACGTTAGACAAAGAGCAGAAAAGTCTGATGGTAGGGAATGAAAGCTATTATTTTGATGAAAATATTCTGGTTTTTCACGAAGGCAGCAAGATATCTGTCTCAGAGATCAGTGAGGATGATATGATCTGCATGAAGGGAATGGGACAGCATATTTATGTCATTCAAGTTATCAGCGGACATGGAACAGTAGTATTGGAAAATACAGAACTTTTTCACGGAGGTTATATCACTATTGGAAATATACTTTCTAAGAAAATTACCCCTGAGATGCGGATTGAGGTCCCAGAAGGAACATATCTCCTGGCAGTGGCAAACAACGGCTACGGCGGAAGCAGGGAGATTACAGTGGAGGCAAACCGTGAGCTGAAGGTAAATCTGGATGAATTAAAGGGTGAAGGACCCAAAACCTGTCAGATAAAGTTTAAGGTGACACCGGAAAATGCTGTGGTGCAATTGGACGGAGAAGAGGTGGATCTGAGTCAGCCTGTACAGGTAAACTACGGTGTTCATCAGTTGACAGCAAAGGCGGACGGCTACGCAGGCTGGAAGAGAAAGCTGATTGTAAATTCTTCTACAGCAGAAATTTCCATTGAGATGAACAGTCAGGAAGATGAGAATAAAGATGAGACGATCTCCACTTCTGGCAATAATAAGGAAAATAATAAGACTTCCAGTGACAATAACCAGAATAATAATCAAAACAATACCAACAGTAATCAAAATAATACCAACACCAGCCAAAATAATAACAATAATAGAAATAATACCAATCAGAATAACAACAATAATAATCAGAACAGTACGAATAATAATAGAAATAATACCAATCAGAACAACAACAATAACCAGAGCAATACGAATAATAATAGAAATAATACCAATCAGAGCAACAATAATAACCAGAACAACAATAACCAGAACAATACGAATAATAATAGAAATAATGCCAGTCAGAATAACAACAATAATAATCAGAACAACAATAATCAGAACAACAATAATAATGGCAGCAGCGGCAGCCAAGATGAGAATGCTGATACGGGAAGCGGCAGAATTGACGGAAGTATGGAATAGGAGAAAAAAAGGGCATAATCGTAAAAAAGTAGTTGAGAAAAATCATCTCATGAAGTATGATAGAACTATATAAATGAGAGATGCGAATTACTGAGACAAATCAAGGAGGAAGAAGATGGATTACAAGGAACTTTATAATGAATGGTTGAATAACCCATATTTTGATGAGGCAGCGAAGGAAGAGCTCCGGGGCATTGCAGATGACGAGAAGGAAATCGAGGAACGCTTCTATATGGATCTGGAATTTGGCACAGCAGGTTTGAGAGGAGTTATCGGAACGGGAACGAATCGTATGAATATCTATACGGTCCGCAAGGCGACTCAGGGACTTGCAAATTATATTGCATCTGTGAATGGACAGGCAAAGGGTGTGGCAATTGCCTATGATTCCAGAAGAATGTCTCCAGAATTTGCAGATGAAGCAGCGCTCTGTCTGGCAGCAAATGGGATCAAGGCGTATGTATTTGAATCGTTAAGGCCTACCCCGGAATTGTCTTATGCAGTGCGCAGACTGGGATGTATCGCAGGCATCAATATTACCGCAAGCCACAATCCGCCAGAATATAATGGTTATAAGGTTTACTGGGAGGACGGTGCGCAGATTACGCCGCCTCATGATAAAGGGATTATGGATGAAGTTAAAAAGGTAACCGATTATGCCACAGTGAAGACCATGGGTAAGGATGAAGCTCAGGCAGCAGGGCTTTACACCGTAATAGGCAAGGACATTGATGATCCCTATATCGAAGAATTAAAGAGTCTGGTGCTTCATCAGGACTGCATTGACGCAGTGGCAAAAGATTTGAAAATTGTGTATACGCCGCTTCATGGAACAGGAAATATTCCAGTACGCCGTGTATTGAAAGAGCTTGGATTTGAAAATGTTTATGTTGTTCCAGAACAAGAACTGCCGGACGGTGAGTTCCCCACAGTAAGTTATCCCAATCCAGAAGCTGAGGAAGCCTTCCAGCTTGGATTAAAACTTGGAAAAGAAGTAGATGCAGACCTGATTCTTGCTACGGACCCGGATGCAGACCGCCTTGGCGTGTACGTAAAGGACGCTGAGACAGGTGAATATCACAGCTTGACCGGAAATATGTCTGGCTGTCTCATTGGGGATTATGTGATCAGCCAGAGAAAAGAAAAAGAGGGTCTTCCAGCTGACGGAGCGTTTATTAAATCCATCGTTTCCACAAATATGGCGGATGCCATTGCTAAATATTACGGCATTGCACTGGTGGAGGTGCTTACCGGGTTTAAATTTATCGGGCAGAAAATTTTAGAATTTGAGAATACTGGCAAAGGTACGTATCTCTTTGGTATGGAGGAGAGCTATGGCTGCCTGACCGGAACTTATGCAAGAGATAAGGATGCGGTAGTTGCTTCCATGACCTTGTGTGAAGCAGCTGCTTATTACAAGACAAAGAATATGACTTTATGGGATGCTATGATTGCCATGTATGAGCGCTATGGCTACTATAAAGATGATGTAAAATCCATTACTTTGAAGGGAATTGAAGGGCTGGAGAAGATTCAGCAGATTATGAATACTTTAAGAGAGAATACCCCGGCAGAAATCGGCGGGTATCAGGTAGTTTCTGCAAGAGATTACAAGACAGATACGATCAAGAATATGGAAACGGGAGCAGTAACGCCAACGGGACTTCCCAGTTCCAATGTGCTTTATTATGATTTGAATGATGATGCATGGGTATGTGTAAGACCTTCTGGGACAGAGCCAAAGGTAAAATTCTATTATGGTGTAAAAGGAACTTCTCTTGCAGATGCAGATGAAAAGTCTGAGAAGCTGGGGAAAGAAGTTCTTGCAATGATCAATAAGATGCTTTAATACCAGGCTTAAGGTGCAAAAGGGCGTAACGCCCTGCTTATACCAGATACTGTTATGCAAGCAAGCTTGTGAGACGATATCTGGTATAAGGCGCAGCGCCTTAGCGCCGGTAGGAGGCAGATATAGGAAGTGGGAAAAGGATTGACAGAAAATGGTATCTTTTTTCCACTTTTTAATACGTAAGGAGGAAGCTATGAGAAGGGGAAAAGGAAAAATCTCAATCAAGACAAAGCTGCTGGGGACAATTATACCTGCGGTAATCGTGATGGTATTACTTTTGATTCTGGCATCTTATCAGGTTTCCAAAGGGATGATGGAGGAATCTGCCAGTAACCTTCTGGAAACTTCCATTGGAAATCAGGTGGCAGAGATGGAAGGATGGCTCCAGCAGAATCTGGCGTCTTTTGAGATGGTTAAGAAGAATATTGAAGGGACAAAACCTGATGAAAAAAAACTGCAGGAAATGCTGAATCAATATTATGGTTATAGTACAGATTATCCAGAAGGAATTTATGTGGCGTCTGAAGACGGAAATATCGTAAAACCGGAGAAATCTGAAAAGAGTGCAGAAAATATGCTGGATTCTGTGTGGTACACCCAGGGTTTGTCTCGGATCAATATGGCATTTGGGACAGCTTATACCAATGAAAAAGGTGAAAATATTATCAGTGCTTCCGGGATATTGAATGATGGAGGCGAGAAGATACGGGTCATTTCTGCAGATGTTTCTCTGAAACACGTAAGCCTGGTGGTAAATTCCATGGTGGAAATGGAAGAAGCGGAAGCATTTCTTGTGGACGTTTCAGACGGCACTATTCTGGCAGGAAGAGACAGCCAGAGGGTCTATACTCAATTGAATACAGACGATGAAAATCCATTGTTTGCAGGAATTGCAAAATCTGTGGCAGAGAATGATTACAGTACCAAAGAAATCGGCGGCTACCTGACTGCTTTTCAGGAAGTCAGCGGAACAGAGTGGGTCATGGTTTCCGATGTTCCTACAGCAGCCATTTACTCTGATTTGAATAAACTGCGGATGATTATGACAGTGATCGGATGTGCTGCGATTCTCTGTATCATTCTTTTGATTGAACGTATGGTACATATGATTATCCGGCCTATAAAGAGATTTACCGCAGATATTACCAAGATGGCGGAAGGCGATTTCACGGTCGAAGTGAAAGCGAAAGGGAAGGATGAAATTGCTGCCATGGGGCGTAGCGTCCAGAGGTTTGTGGAATCCATGCGGTCTATGATCCAGGATATTTACCATATTTCTGATAAACTGGGAAGCCAGGCAGATGGGAGCAGCAAAATTTCCAGGGAAATGTACGATGCATCTATTGTGCAGTCTGATTCTATGAAGGAGATGAACTCTACAGTAGACCAGCTCTCTGTTTCTGTCAATGAGATCGCGGAAAGCGCCACTACTTTGGCTATGGTAGTTGCAGACACCAAGGAGGACAGCGTTAAAGTAGAAGAAAAAATGCAGGAGACAGTTCTTGTCTCTCAAAAAGGGAAAAAAGATATGCAGAAGGTGGGAGATGCCATGCAAAATATCAGCGCCTCCATTTCCTGCCTGGAGGAAGCAGTCAACAAGGTGGGAGCAGCTTCCGAAGAAATTACAGATATTGTGTCATTGATAGGACATATCGCAGACGAAACCAATCTCTTATCTCTGAATGCTTCGATTGAGGCCGCAAGAGCGGGAGAAGCAGGAAAAGGTTTTGCAGTTGTGGCGGGAGAGATCGGCAAACTGGCGGCTACAAGTACAGAATCTGTGTCTGATATTGAACAGCTTATTCATCAGGTTCAGGAACTTGTAAAAGATGCCGTAGAGCAGTCAGTAAACAGTGCGGATAATATTAAGGAAAGCAGTGAATTGATTGAGCAGGCGGTGATTACCTTTAACGGCATTTTTGAAAATATCGGGGAGACCAGCTCACTGATTCAGAATATGATAGAAAAGGTGGAGAAAGTGGATTCTGTCGCTACTAATGCAGCAGCTATCTCTGAGGAACAGGCGGCGAGTACCGATGAGATCCTGCAGACGGCTGAGGACATGGTTACACAGTCAAACCATATCACTTTAAACAGCAAAGAGGTGGCAAATGATGCGGATGCGCTGGCAGCAACGTCAGAGGAACTGGAACGTCAGGTGAAATCATTTAAGTTCTAGGAAGGAGTGAAAAAGTAATGAAGAAAACGGCAGTATTTCTTATATTGGCAATGATCGCATGTTTTCTTGCAGGCTGCAAAGGAGGAAGCGCAGGGGGAGAAAGCCATGGAGAGATAAGAGCATTGATGATTTTATCAAGTGCAGACACTTTTCGTGAAATGATTGCTCAGGAAGCGGCAAACGCAGCAAATGAACAGGGGATACAGCTTGATCTCTTAGTGGGAGACGGCACCTCAGATACCCAGGTGAAGCACATTGAAGAAGGCGTGGCGCAGGGCTATGATGTGATTCTGTGTAATCCAGCAGATACGGCGATGGCACTTCAGCTTGAAATTGCAGCAGGAGATGTTCCAATGGTGTATTTTAACAGCTGTCCTGACGAAAAGCTTTTGGAAAAAGGAAAATATGTTTACGTAGGTTCTAACGAACAGGATGCCGGGACTTTTCAGGCTGAATATGTACTGGACAAACTTGCCTCGAAAGAGGAACTCAATGTTATGATTCTGGAAGGAGAGAGAGGACATTCTGCAACCTATGGAAGAACAAAAGCGGTAAAAAATGTTTTAAATGCAAGCGGTAAAAAGATTAATTATATTTTTATGGATTATGCAGACTGGAGTGTGGAGAAGGCAAAAAATATGTTTGATATTGTGCTGAAAACAGGCAGAACGGTAGATTGTGTACTCAGCAACAACGACGATATGGCTTTGGGTGTCATAGAATCCTGCAAGGAGCATGATATAGATCCGTCATCTCTGCTGATTCTGGGGGTGGACGCCACAGAGGGAGGCTGTCAGGCAATTGAGAATAAGGAGATGAGCTTTACCGTGTGCCAGTCAGCGCCTGGGCAGGGACGCGCCTGCGTGAATGCGGCAAAGGCGCTGGTCAATGGCCAGGACCTCACAGAAGTGGAATATGCTATGGATAATGGGCTCTATGTCTATGTTCCTTTTGAACCTGTAACTGCGGAAAATGTCGCAAATTATAAATGAGAAAAGCATCTGAGAAAGATGCAGCTCAAATTCTCTGCAATTGGGAAAATTCTTTGGCAAACATGGAAAATTCCTTGACAAACAATAGAAAAACAAGTATAAATATTTGTGTAGGTAATCTTGAAGAGTAATTATGAATAGAAAAAGAGGTTACTTTGTAAAGAAATTTGACCGAAATAAAATTTTTGAGAGAAATCCAGAGGAGGAATTTTGTCATGAACAAAACAGAGTTAGTTGCAGCTATTGCTGACAAAACCGAATTATCCAAGAAAGATGCAGAGAAGGCGCTGAAAGCTTTTACAGATGTTGTAGCTGAGGAATTAAAGAAGGGAGAAAAGATCCAGTTAGTTGGATTTGGAACTTTTGAAGTTTCTGAGAGAGCAGCAAGAATAGGAAGAAATCCTCAGAGTGGTAAGGAAATGAAGATTCCTGCTTCTAAGGCACCGAAGTTTAAGGCAGGTAAAGCTTTAAAGGATATGGTTAACGCATAATTAAGTTTATGACATTATGGAGGGCTTTCAAAAGAAAGCCCTTTTTTTATATTATGCGCACCTGGCATGACAGATGGTACAAGGTTTTTGCTCTGCACTCTTAAAAATAAGGGTTTGAGGGAGCTTTGACGGATTTGTCTGCTTTGTTCAATAGAAAAGGAGAAATAAAATGAGACTGGATAAATTTTTAAAGGTTTCTCGGCTGATTAAGCGGAGAACTGTGGCAAATGAAGCATGTGACGCTGGCCGTGTATCAGTGAACGGCAAAACGGCGAAGGCTTCCCTGGATGTGAAAGTGGGAGATACCATTGAGATTGCTTTTGGAACGAAGAATGTAAAAGTGGAGGTGCTGGACATTCAAGATACCAGCAAGAAAGAAGAAGCGAAAGAGCTGTTTAAATATTTGTAGAATCAGAGAACAAAAGAAAACAGGCATAAAACCATACCTCTTTCATATATTTAAAAAGGACATACTTGATCCTGGATATATGGAAGGAGGTTTTTGGATGGAAGAGAGAACTGGGACAGGAAGCGGTCATAAGATAATGATTTCCAACCGGAAAAGCGGAGTGCTGAACGGAGTAATAGATGTGCTCTCATTTGATGTGGGAGAGATTCTGCTGGAGACAGAATTGGGAATGCTGATGATAAAGGGAAATGATCTTCATGTAAACCGCCTGACACTGGAAAAAGGAGAGATAGATATTGAAGGAAAGATTGACAGCCTCACCTATTCAGACGTAAAGTCTTCCGTAAAACAGAATGAATCCCTGTTGGGAAGATTGTTTAAATAATGGAAGTCAGCGCAGAAATTTTAAAAGAAACCGATGTACTGCTGGCAGCTTTCCTGACGGGAATATTGCTTCTTTTGGTCTATGACTTTCTGAGGGTTCTGCGGAGAATTATTCCTCATAAAATGTGGGTCGTAGGTACAGAAGATCTGATTTTCTGGGTAGGAAGCGCAGCGGCGCTGTTCGCTATGCTGTATCGGGAAAACAGCGGTTACATACGGGGGTTTGTAATTGGCGGCGTTTTGGTGGGAATGTTTTTCTATAATTTGATATTCAGTGCCTGGGTGGTGAAGGGAAGCGTATTTCTATTAGAAAAGATACTGTTTGTTCTCAGCAGGCCCTTGGCTTGGACAGCCCGTCTTCTGAAAAGGCCTTTGGGACATGTAAGGAAAAAAACGAAAAAAGTCTTTCGGTTTATCAAAAAACAATTGAAAAAATTTTGGAGAGCAGTTAGAATAGGTATGTGTAAGTTATAAATGGAATAAAAATGAAAGGCATTTTAAATGGGAAGAAAACAACAAGCACGAAGAGCAAGTGCACAGAGAACCCAAATGCGCAGAAGAGGAAGGCAGAATAAGAATGGGATGTTATGTATTGCCTTGATTGTATTGATTCTGGCAGGGGTCATGTCTGTTCAGATTGTTAATTTGTACCATAAGAATCAGTCTTACAAAGGCAGGCAGCAGGAGCTGCAGGCGCAGATGGAGTCTGAAGAGCAGCGTAAGATAGAACTGGAAGAATATGAGAAATACATAGATACAAAAGAATACATAGAGCAGGCGGCAAAGACCAGGCTGGGTA
>CAJUCK010000015.1:6895-8847 GCA_910585395.1 uncultured Lachnospiraceae bacterium | reverse complement strand
CCACGAAAATGAGATTATCTTTAAGGAGAAGAAGGAAACAGATTAGGATTTTTCCTGAATTTCCTGAGAAGCCTTAATCCCTTAGAATCGCCATAAGCAGCGATTCTAAGGGATTTTTTGTCTAAAAGTTTTTGAAAACTTATCCCAGATTTGACAAACATTTCAGAGTCCTCTTTATTATAATAACTCCTGCACGCAGAGGGCGGCAGGAAAAGGAGGATAAAAGGATGAATAAAAAGAAATGGAAAGAAATTGCATTGTATATGATCACAATGTTTGCAGCAAGAGTGGAATTTGCAGGATGTTATCCGTTGATTCCAGGAGTTTTTGCAGCAGTGTGCATGGAAGAGGTAAACAAAACGCTGCTTTTGATATTCAGTATTTTTGGCATGGCTATGTTTACGTCAGTACAAGCAATGGCAAAGTACACGATGGTTCTGCTGATTACTGGAGTGGTAGTCAGGTTAGTGGAATGGGCTTATAAGAACTGCCGTACTTATGTTGGGGCGGGTGCGGCAGGAATCAGTGTTCTTCTTCTTACAGCAGCGGGAGAACTGCTTCTGATAAGAAATCGTACTGTGATATGGATGGGGGCGCTGGAAGCAGTTCTTGTGTATACCATGGTTTTAGTTCTGTCTCCGGCGCTCCATATGTTTCTGGAGGAAAATGTGCTGTCTGTTGTTGGAAAAAAGACCGTAGAACAGACGGCGCCAGAACATGGACAGAAACTGCAGAGTTACGCCAGGTCTTTCAGTGGGCTTTCTCAGATTTTTTCCCAGATGGAAAGTTTTAAGAGCGACTTTGAACCAGAGGAGATGGGAAAGATGCAGCAGGAGATTGCGGGAAAGATTTGTATGAGCTGTGATCAGTGTGCCATCTGCTGGCAGGAAGATACCAGTCCTATGTATGAAATATTTTTCCGGCTCTTTCATTCTATTGAAAAACGCGGAAATGCGGAGGAAGAGGTACACAGGGAACTGGCGGACTGCTGTCCCTATTCCGACAGTATTGTGGAGGAGGCGGTGGGGATATTTGAGAAAGCAAGACTGAATCTCGCCTGGTATAACCGATTGCTGGAAAATCGGGGCATTATCGCAGAGCAGCTTGACGCTATGGCGTACATTATGGAAGACTGTGCCAGAGAGTACAGGGATGTGAGCCAGCAGGAATCAAGACTGGTGTCCTCTGTTAAATACCGCTTGAAAGAGAGAGGAATCCAGGTGAAAGAAATTCATCTGTACCAGAGGCAGAACAACAAATTGTCCCTGCAGCTTAAGGCGGCGTCAAAGTGGGGAAACTGCATTCCAATAAAAGAAGTGGCAAAAGCGGCAGGCCAGGGATTAAAACGAGATATGGTTCCAGGAAAATATACGCGTACCCTGGTGGGAAAGGAAGAGGTATTTCTCACATTTGAAGAAGATACATTATTCCATGTTCTTCAAGGTGTGGCGAGACTGACAAAAGACCATGCACAGGTGTCTGGAGACAGCTTTTCTTTTCTCGAACTGGAAGGCGGGGAATGTGTTATGGCATTGTCGGATGGTATGGGTTCTGGAATCAGTGCTTGTAAGGAAAGCGAAATGGTGATAGAGTTAATAGAGAAGTTTTTAGAATCTGGTTTTCAGAAAGAGACTGCAATCCGAATGATGAATTCCGCAATGGTCATACAGGGAGAAGATGGGATGTTTTCTACAGTAGACCTGGCTTCTATGGATCTGTACACAGGGAAATGTGAATTTTATAAGATTGGGGCCGCCGCCGCTTTTATTAAGCGTGGTGAGGAAGTAGAATGTATCTCATCAGCAAGTCTGCCGGCAGGAATATTTCAGCAGATAGAGATAGAGAAGAGCACCAGACAGCTTATGGACGGAGACTTTGTGGTTCTGCTTTCAGACGGGGTGCTGGATTATCTGAAAGTGCCTATGCCAGAAGAAACCATGCGTGAGATTTTA
>CAJUCK010000015.1:4605-6885 GCA_910585395.1 uncultured Lachnospiraceae bacterium | reverse complement strand
TTAGAGACGATTGACAGCAATAACCCAGGACAGATGGCGAAGCAGATTTTGGAACGGATTCTATTGTTTACTGCAGGCAAAGTAAAAGATGATATGACAGTGCTTGTGACAGGGATTTGGAATAAGTAATTTGCAGTGGAGGACGTTTTGCGTGCAAAAACACTGCAGGAAAAATTACGATGGAAGAATACAGGAGATGGCAATGCGAAAGAAAGTGAGAAATTTTATAGAAGAGTATCATATGGTAGAAGAGGGAGACTGTGTTCTTGCAGCAGTATCCGGAGGTGCAGATTCCATCTGTCTGCTGCTGCTGCTGCTGGAACTGCGCCGAGAACTTGCAATTCAGTTGTGCGCAGTACACGTAGAACATGGAATCCGTGGAGATGAGAGTCTCAGAGACGCAGAATTTGTGGAAAAATTCTGTATTCACGCCCAGATTCCATATAAAATCTGCTGTTGTGATGCTGGCAGATATGCAAGAGAAGAGAAAATGTCTTTGGAAGAGGGGGCGAGAGAACTGCGCTATCAATATTTTAGACAGACAGCAGAGGAATTTGGAGCGGATAAAATTGCTGTGGCGCATAATCAAAATGATTGTGCAGAGACCGTGATTTTTCATCTGATCCGGGGAACAGGACTTCGAGGAATGATGGGAATTTGGCCTGTGCGGGGGCAGATTATCCGTCCATTGCTGTGCGCCACACGCCAAGAGATTGAGGAATACCTTGCAAAACATCATCAGAAATACTGTACAGACCAAACCAATGAGGAATTATTATTTACCCGTAATAAGATCCGCCATCAGATTCTGCCAGTATTGTCTGAAATTAATGCTCAGGCTGTTTCTCATATAAATCAGGCTTCAGCAACTGTTTCAGAGGCAATGGAACTGATAGATGAGCTGACGGACCATGCGGTAAAATCATATATCTGCCAAAAAGACGGCGGATATTTTATTTCAGAAAAATTATTATGTGAAAAGCCAGTGATTTTACGGCAGGCATTGCACAAGGTTTTGGCACAGGCGGCGGGAAAGAACCGTGATATTTCGAGGATTCATGTCAGCCAGCTTCAGGAGTTGTTTCATCTGCAGAGCGGAAGATGGATAGTATTTCCAGAAGATGTAGAGGCAAGACGGATTTACCAGGGGATTTTGCTGCGAAAAAGAGAGAAGCAGGACTGCGATATGGGAAGGGAATGGAGGTTATCTGAAAAAGGAAGTGTTTTCATTGACCCTTATCATTGTGATGTACAGACCAGATTATTGGATAAAATTCCTCAAAATGAAGAAATTCCCCAAAATAGGTATACGAAATGGATGGACTATGATAAAATAAAAGGTACTATGCGAATGAGAACCCCACAGGAACAAGATTTCCTGATAATTAATGCACAAGGCAGCAGGAAAAAGCTGAACAGGTATTTTGCAGATGAAAAAGTGCCGGGGTATCGGCGGAAGCAGATGCTGCTTTTGGCAGATGACACCCACATTTTATGGGTGGTCGGCTATCGCATCAGTGAGGATGTAAAGGTAACAGAACATACTAGAAGAATTTTGGAGATACGTGTAAATGGAGGAACAGCACATGAATGAAAAAGTCCGCGTGTTAATTTCAGAAGAAGAAGTAGAGAGTAGAATTTGTGAGATGGGAAAAGAAATCAGTGAGTATTATCAGGGAGAGTCAGTACATCTGGTTAGTGTTCTAAAGGGAGGCGTATTCTTCACCTGCGAGCTGGCAAAACGACTGACAGTTCCGGTTTCTATTGATTTTATGTCTGTGTCCAGTTATGGAAATGATACAAAATCCAGCGGTGTGGTGAAGGTTATCAAAGATCTTGACGAAGCAATCGAGGGCAAGAATGTGCTGGTAGTGGAAGATATTGTAGATTCCGGAAGGACACTGAGTTATTTGTTAGAGAATTTGAAAAGCAGAAAACCAAAAAGCCTGCGGCTTTGCACATTGCTGGATAAACCAGACCGCAGAGTAACGGATGTGCATGTGGATTATACCGGGTTTGCCATACCGGATGAATTTGTTGTAGGCTATGGTCTTGATTATATGCAGCAGTACCGCAACCTGCCTTATGTGGGAGTGGTAGAGCTTTGAGTATAGGATAAGGAAAGGAGAAAATGTATCAATAATGAGTAATCAAAAACGTTACAGAGCATTTGGGCTGTATATTGCAGTAATTATTATTCTGGCATTGCTCTGGATATTTCGGGACAGTTCTTCTGGCTTCGGACAGAATTCTGTCTATACCTATGCGCAGTTTGAAGAA
>CAJUCK010000015.1:0-4595 GCA_910585395.1 uncultured Lachnospiraceae bacterium | reverse complement strand
TGTGCCGGAAAGATTTTTGCCGGAAAAGTCTGAGAAGATTTGGAAACAGGGCATGTCGTATCTGTGGTTGTTTCTCAGAACAGAGAGGTGCCAAGCGGAGAGGCAGATGTAACCTTGAAGGGGGATTCGCGAAACGCAGTGAAAACCATTCATGTGTCAGATATCAATACCCTTCAAGACACCATGAAATCGTATGGATTTAAAGACTATGTGGTTCAGGAAATGCCGGAGGAAAACTGGCTTATTTCCCTGCTTCCTACCTTGATTCTGTTTGGGGTGCTGTTTGTTTTCTATATAATGATGACAAATCATGCAGCAGCTTCTTCTGGTGGCGGAAACAGAATGATGAATTTTGGCAAGAGCCGTGCAAAAATGACTACAGATGAAAATAAAAAAGTTAATTTTGCAGGTGTTGCGGGACTTAAGGAAGAAAAAGAAGAGTTAGAAGAACTGGTGGATTTTCTGCGGGCACCCAGAAAATATACGAAACTGGGAGCCAGAATACCGAAAGGTGTCTTATTGGTGGGCCCTCCTGGAACAGGAAAAACTTTGCTTGCCAAGGCAGTTGCCGGAGAAGCAGGCGTGCCGTTTTTTAGTATTTCTGGTTCTGACTTTGTGGAAATGTTTGTAGGTGTGGGAGCTTCCCGTGTCCGGGATCTTTTTGAAGAGGCAAAGAAAAATGCTCCCTGTATTGTATTTATTGATGAAATTGATGCAGTGGCGAGACGCCGTGGTACAGGTATGGGCGGAGGCCATGATGAAAGAGAACAGACGTTAAACCAGCTTCTGGTGGAAATGGATGGCTTTGGTGTCAACGAAGGAATTATTGTGATGGCGGCAACAAACCGTGTGGACATTTTAGATCCTGCCATTATGCGTCCAGGGCGTTTTGACCGAAAGGTGCATGTAGGACGTCCAGACGTGGGAGGAAGGGAAGAAATCTTAAAAGTCCATGCCAGAAATAAGCCTTTGGGTGATGATGTAGATTTAAAACAGATTGCCCAGACCACAGCGGGATTTACAGGAGCAGATCTGGAAAACCTGCTCAATGAGGCAGCCATACTTGCAGCAAAGGAAGACCGGGGATATATTATACAGGGTGACATACGCAAATCTTTTGTGAAAGTAGGTATTGGTTCAGAGAAAAAGAGCCGGATTATTACAGAAAAAGAGAAGCGGATTACTGCATATCACGAGGCAGGCCATGCCATTCTGTTTCATGTACTGCCAGATGTAGGACCAGTGTATTCTGTGTCCATCATTCCTACAGGTGTGGGGGCAGCAGGGTATACTATGCCTCTGCCGGAGCGCGAAGAAATGTTTAACACCAAAGGAAGAATGCTGCAGGAGATTATTGTAGACTTGGGCGGCAGAGTGGCAGAGGAAATGATTTTTGATGATATTACCACAGGGGCTTCCCAGGATATTAAACAGGCAACTGGAGTGGCAAAAGCAATGGTTACCAGATATGGAATGTCCGAGAATGTAGGGCTGATCAATTACGATAACGATGATGATGAGGTATTTATCGGCAGAGATTTAGCCCACACCAGATCATATGGAGAAAATATAGCTGGCATCATTGATCAGGAGATTAAACGGATTATTGATGAATGTTATGAGAAATCCAGAAGCATTCTTAAGGAGCATGAGAAAATTCTTCATAAGTGCGCCGACCTTCTGCTGGAAAAAGAAAAGATCAGCAGAGATGAGTTTGAAGCGCTGTTTGAAGGGAAAAAACCTGAGAGAAGGGAGAAAAGAACTATACAAATCTTACAAAAATTAAAAATGATTTTTGTGAAGTTTGTGCACACTTATTGGAGATTCTGTGGTACTATAATTATTGTAAAAACCCCCCAATACATTATATAGTTTTTGCTACACCCCATAGTAAAAATACCTTCTCCTAAAAAGGCAGCCGTCGAAGCTGCCTTTTTTACTTTATAGGAAGATTTGGACAGGAAAAAAGCAAACTGCTCTTAGAAAGATGAAAAATAAAATGTGTATCCGGTGCAGTAAAATTTTACTGAAAAACAATGATTTGTGCAGCAGCCGAAGATGTCATTTTCCGATTTTGAGAAGAAAAAACAAAATAAGTGAAGAAATAATAGTTGATTTACCCGCAACTATCCTATAAAATAAAAAGTAACAGACTAATTTGTGAAGAGGTTAAGGGCTATGAAAGAGTATTCGATCTATGAGTTAAATCAGAGACAACAATATATGATGCTGATGCGTCCTTTGCTGCGTAAGCACGCACTCTTTGCCGATGGAACCAAAGATTACAGGAACCCGCCGGAACCGAAGGAAAATGAGGAAGTAACACTTACCTTCCGTACAGCCAAAGACAATGTAGATATTGTATGGCTGCGCAGTGATGCCGGGAAGATTCCTATGAGAAAGGCGGACCCTTTGATTATTATCAGGTAAAAGTGCAGCTTGGAACAGAACCTTATCGGTATTATTTTGAGATTGCTACTGGCATGCTCCACTGCTATTATGATCGAATGGGAGTTTCCCCTGAGATACGTCAGGATTATGCCTTTACGATGGTGCCAGGTTTTTCTATTCCTGATTGGGCAAAAGGAGCGGTTATGTATCAGATCTTGGTGGATCGTTTTTGTAATGGAGATCCTTCCAATGATGTAGAGACCAATGAATATTATTATATTAAGGTATACAGCCAGCATGTGGATGACTGGGAGAAATGCCCTGCAGAATTTGGAGTAGGAGAGTTCTACGGCGGAGATCTGGCAGGTGTTATGCAGAAACTCGATTATCTTCAGGATCTTGGGGTGGAGGTGCTGTATTTTAATCCATTATTTGTATCTCCGTCTAATCATAAATATGATATTCAAGATTATGATTATATAGATCCGCATTATGGAAAGATTGTGGAAGACGGCGGGCAGCTGCTGAATTCGGGGGCAACGGATAATACAGAAGCCACCAAATATATTAAGCGCGTCTCAGACCGCAGGAATCTGGAAGCCAGTAATGAATTGTTTGCCAAACTGGTGGAAGAGGCGCATAAACGTGGAATGCGGGTGATTTTGGACGGAGTGTTTAACCACTGCGGTTCTTTTAATAAATGGCTGGACAGGGAATTGATTTATGAAAAAGAACTTGGGTATGCCACCGGCGCTTATATTTCAGCGGACAGTCCGTATCGTGATTTCTTTCAGTTTCACGATGAAAACCTCTGGCCTTATAATGGCAGCTATGATGGATGGTGGGGACATGATACGCTGCCCAAACTAAACTATGAAGGTTCAGAAGATTTATACGAATATATTCTGGATATTGGCAGAAAGTGGGTATCTCCTCCATTTAACGCAGATGGATGGCGTTTGGATGTGGCGGCGGATCTGGGACATTCTGTGGAATTTAATCATCAGTTCTGGAGAGATTTTCGCAAAGCTGTGAGAGAGGCCAATCCAGAGGCGATTGTTCTTGCAGAGCATTATGGTGATCCAGTAGAATGGCTTCGCGGTGACCAGTGGGATACGGTCATGAATAATGACGCTTTTATGGAACCTTTGACGTGGTTTCTCACGGGAATGGAGAAACACAGTGACGGCTACCGGCAGGATATGCTGGGGAATTTCCAGAATTTTGAAGGCGCCATGAACTATTATATGACACGTTTTATGACGTCTTCCCTTCAATGCGCCATGAATGAATTATCCAATCATGATCATTCCAGATTTCTGACACGTACCAATCATAAGGTAGGAAGAGTAGACAGCCTGGGAAGTGCAGCGGCAGGTGAAGAAGTAAACAAAGGCGTTATGAAGGAAGCAGTAGTAATACAGATGACCTGGCCGGGAGCGCCCACAATCTATTATGGAGATGAAGCAGGAGTTGTTGGCTTTACAGATCCTGATAACCGCAGAACGTATCCATGGGGAAAAGAAGATCAGGAACTTTTGGCGTTTCATCGTGACATTATTCGCATTCACAAGAGATACGAGGCATTTCGAACAGGTTCCCTAAAATTTTTGGGCGGGGATTATCAGGTTATGTGCTATGGACGTTTCAATCGTCTGCAGCAATTTGTAATTGTCATCAATAATGATTATGTTCAGAGAGACATGGTGTGGAGAATATGGCCGGCAGAAATGGAGCGGAAGACCAGGCTGGAGCGTATTATACTTACAACAACAGAATCTTACTCTCTGGAACCGGAATTGTATGAGATCAGCAATGGACGGCTTCATATTTCACTTCCTCCTAATTCAGCAGTGATTTTGAAAAATATTGGGAAGGAGTAAATGTGGACGTTAAATATGAGGGGAAAGACAATAGTTTCTTTGAGATAAAAGGTGTAAAATCATTGAAAGAACAATGGATTTTACGCCTTTTTTGCAGAAAAAGAATGTTGGTACGGTTCTTTTTTCACCGGAAAAGTTATGCACAAGCAGTGATGTGAGAGCTAGTTTTCAAGAAAAAACTTTAAAATAGTGTTGCAAGACGAAAAAACATGTGCTATAATTTACTACAGTCAGGACAAATAGGAACGAGTTGTCTTAAATATGGATGGATTCCCGAGTGGCCAAAGGGGGCAGACTGTAAATCTGTTGGCACCGCCTTCG
>CAJUCK010000014.1:50237-56372 GCA_910585395.1 uncultured Lachnospiraceae bacterium | reverse complement strand
TCTTTGCCAGCAATTCTTTATGATTCCCCTGTTCAATGATATCCCCGTCTTTCATCACCAAAATAACATCTGCATCTTTAATTGTAGACAAACGATGAGCTATCACAAAACTTGTTCTGCCTTTCATCAGATTATTCATCGCCTTCTGAATCCTTTCCTCCGTTCTGGTATCCACAGAAGAAGTAGCCTCATCCAGAATCAAAATCGGATTATCCGCCAGAATCGCTCTTGCAATAGTCAGAAGCTGCTTCTGTCCCTGGGAAACATTACTGGCATCCTCATTTAATTCCATCTGATATCCGCCTGGGAGCGTGGAGATAAAGCGATGAGCATGTGCCGCCTTTGCAGCAGCAATTACTTCCTCATCTGTAGCATCCAATCTGCCATAACGAATATTTTCCATTATGCTCCCTTTAAACAGCCATGTATCCTGCAGCACCATGCCGAAGTTTTCTCGCAGATCACTGCGGTGAAATTCCCGCAGATCATGACCATCTACCTGGATGCTACCTTTCAATACATCATAGAAACGCATCAAAAGTTTAACCATAGTCGTCTTTCCCGCCCCAGTAGGGCCGACAATCGCCACCATCTGCCCTGGTTCCACCTGGCAGTTAAAATCATTGATAATAACTTTATCCTTGTCGTAACCAAACTGCACATGCTCAAAGGAAACTCTGCCTTTCATATCACTTACTTTCAGCGGGTGCTGTGCAGATGCCTCTTCCTCATCTTCTTCTAAGAATTCAAAAACACGTTCTGCCGCCGCAGCTGTAGCCTGCAGCATATTAGAAACCTGCGCCACCTGGGAAATAGGCTGGGTAAACTGCCTTACATACTGAATAAAAGACTGAATTTCCCCCACCTCAATGCTTCCTTGGACAGCAAGCATGGCTCCCACTACTGCAACAGCTACATATCCGAGGTTGCCAACAAATCCCATAATCGGCTGCATCATGCCCGACAGAAACTGAGATTTCCACGCTGATTGGTAGAGAATATCATTGGTCTCATCAAATTCACGCAGCATATCTTCTTCTTTATTAAAAGCCTTGACAATATTGTGGCCACTGTAGACTTCTTCCACCTGACCGTTAATCTTCCCCAGATATTTCTGCTGCGCAATAAAATATTTCTGTGAAAATTTTACTACAATACCGATTAAGACACCAGAAACCGGAAGAATTACAAAGGCAATCAATGTCATCACTGGGCTGATGCTGATCATCATTACCAGAATTCCAATCAGGGTTGTAATAGAGGTTATCAGCTGTGTCACACTTTGGTTCAATCCCTGTCCAAGAGTATCTACGTCATTCGTAATACGCGATAATACTTCTCCTACTGTTCTTGACTCAAAATATTTCATAGGCATCCGATTAATTTTCTGAGAAATATCTTCCCGAAAACGATAACATATTTTCTGGGTAATTCCTGTCATAATATAGCCTTGAATAAAAGAACACAGTGCGCTGAACAAGTAAATTATCAATAAAAACAGCAGTATTTCTCCAATCTTTCCAAAATTAATCTGCCCTGTTCCAGAAACTTTTTCCACCAGTCCATGAAAAAGTTCAGTGGTTGCGTTTCCAAGAATTTTAGGACCTGCAATACCAAACACTGTAGACGCCACCGCAAATATCAGAACAAAGAGAACGCCTGTTTTATAACGTCCCATATACTGCAGAAGCTTTTTCACTGTGCCCCTGAAATTCTTTGCCTTTTCCCCTGGAACCATACCACCATGGCCATGCCCCATTCTCTGGGGCCGTCTCTGTTCGCTCATCAGCAAGCACCCCCTTTATTCTTAAGTTCCTGCTCAGAAAGCTGAGATCTTGCAATTTCCTGATAAGTCTCACAATGCTCCATCAGTTCTTCATGTGTTCCCATACCTGCAACGCCTCCATCTTCCAGAACAATTATCTGATCTGCATGTAATATAGTACTGATTCTCTGTGCCACAATTATCATAGCCGCATCTTTGATCTTTTCCTGCAATGCTTTTCGGAGTACCACATCTGTTTTATAATCCAGCGCAGAAAAACTGTCATCAAAAAGGAATACCCTAGGATTTTTCGCAATTGCCCGGGCAATGGAAAGGCGCTGTTTCTGACCTCCTGATACATTGGTACCCCCCTGAGAAATAGCACTTTCAAACTGCTCTTCTTTTTCCATAATAAACTCCTGCGCCTGGGCAATTTCTGCTGCCTCTTGCATCTTTGCATCCGATACATTGCCTGCAAATTGAATATTAGAAGCAATCGTTCCTGAAAAAAGCACACCTTTCTGAGGAACATAACCAATCAAACCACGAAGCTTTTTCTGGCTTATCTGCCGGATATCCACGCCATCCATGGTTATTTTTCCTGCTGTCACATCATAAAATCTTGGAATCAAATTTAATATCGTCGATTTCCCGCAGCCCGTACTTCCAATAATAGCTGTCGTCTGGCCTGGCTTTGCCATAAAAGAAATGTGACTGACAGCATCCTCATCTGCTCCTGGATAACGGAAAGAAACATCTTCAAATGCCACCTCGCCTCTCCAGTTTTCTTGTTTTTCGTCCGCTGGATCTTTGGGGTCAAGCACAGTCTCCCTGGTCTTTATAACCTCTTCAATACGGTTTGCAGCCACACCGGCACGTGGAAGCATCACAGAAATCATGGTCAGCATCAAAAACGCCATAACAATCTGCATGGTATACGTAATAAATGCCATCATATCTCCCACCTGCAGATTTCCCAAATCTACGCCTTTGGAACCAAACCACACAATCAGCACAGTAATACAGTTCATAATCAGCATCATCGCTGGCATCATCATAGACATAATCCGGCTTGTAAAAAGCTGCGTTTTCATTAAATCCCGATTAGCGCCTTCAAATCGTTTTTCCTCAAACTTCTCTCTGGAAAAAGCCCGAATCACCGAAACACCCGTAAGAATTTCCCTGGAGACCAGATTTAGACGATCCACCAATGTCTGCATTTTTTTGAATTTTGGCATCGTAACAGACATCAAAGTTCCTACCAGCAGAATAATGCTTCCCACAGCGACACCAATAATCCATCCCATTCCCGTTTTTGTTCCAGACACTTTTATCACACCCCCAATCCCAATAATTGGGGCATACATAATCATACGAAGAAGCAGCACCGCCACCATCTGTACCTGCTGAATATCATTTGTGCTTCTGGTAATCAGTGAAGCAGTGGAAAACTGTTCTATTTCACTGTTGGAAAATCTCACTACCTTTTTAAACACCCTGCCTCTGAGATCCATGCCCAGTTTTGCAGAAACACGAGAGGCAATCAGCCCTGCCAAAACAGACGCCAGTGTCATAAGCACTGTCATAGCCAGCATTTTTCCACCAGTACGCATCATATATCTGTTTTGATAATCTTCCATCTGATAGCCCAGTGTCTCATATTCCTTGCGTACCATCAGCCTTGCCTTCTGGGAAATAATAGAATCACTCATTTCTCCCATCTTGCCTTTCGCCTGGTCTTCTGCCTGCAGAATCTGCTCTTTAGTCATCTGACCACTGTTTAATAATTCTTTTAAATCTGCCATATCCATGCCTGTCTCTTCTGTCATGGAAGACATTACCACCATTGGCATTCCAAGCAGCTCTTCCAGTTCTTTTATTTCCTCTTTTTCGTCAACGCTCAGTTTATAACTGCCGTCAGCGTCCTGTTTATAGGAATCCTTGAGTTGCTCCGCATCTTCTTTAGACAAGAATACACAAAGATTTTCCATGGTTTCTTCTGACATTTCTTCTGGAACTGCATACTCAATCCCACTCTGCTGAATTCCAATGTCCACAATATCAGACATATATTGAGGAAGCGATAAGTCACAGTATGCCTGCACAATCAAAAGCAGCAAAATCACAAATACCGCTGCCTTGTGTTCACTCAGATATTTAAATATCTTTCCCATTTTTTCCTCCATTCTGTGCGTTTTTAAAGTTCACAGATAAAAACTTCCTGTTCCCTTTCCACTTTCGATTTTGCAATCCATACTATTCCTTTTCCCATTTTTTGTCAATGTTCCAAATCTTAAACTTTCTAAAATAATTATAAATTTTACGAAAAGAGACACCTCTCTTTTCACTTCTCTCTTCTTTCATCTATAAATGGACATTCATTGAATGTCAGCTTCTTCTCAAATTTTTACGAACGCTCCTTTAAAAGTTCTGCTGCAGCATCCACAATTTCATCATGACTTTCTGCGGCAGCAGTTTAGCAGCAACATGTGACGCTCTGACATATATGCCATACACAGACATATCCTTGTTTCTTCTGGCATCCCGCAGTGCTTTGGCCGCTACCTTATCTGGCGCCGTCATTCCCAGAAAATTATTCACTGTCTTGTCAGCGCCTATCATCGCACGCTGATACAATGCAGTGCGCATCCATCCTGGACAAACCGCCGTTACAGAAATTCCCTTCTCACGCAGTTCCACGTTCAATGCCCTGGAATAATGTCTGACAAATGTCTTTGTAGCGCTGTACACATTTTGATAGGGAAGAGGCTGAAAAGAAGCCTGGGAAGAGAGATTCAGAATATGGCTGTCCCTTTTCATATATGGAATGGCTAAAAGCGTCATCGCCACAACTGCGCTGCAGTTTACATCAATCATATTTACCGTCTGTCGTACAGATAAATTTTCATAAGAACAGAATTTTGCATATCCAGCGCTGTTAATAAGATATTTTATATCTGGTTTTTTCTGTTTAACCACTGCACCAAACTTTTTTATCTGATCCAGATTTGATAAATCTACAGAATAAATTTTTACTCTGACACCAAATCTGTTTTTTAGCCGGTTCAGTTTTTCTTTATCTCTGGCAACTGCCCAGATTTCATCAACTTCTTTTGCTTTCAACAGCAATTTAACAAATTCTCTTCCGATCCCACTGCTTGCTCCAGTTACAATCGCTATTCCTTTCATAGCGTACCTCCTTAAAATCAAATCAGACCATAATGTTGACAGGCAAGATAAATTCCATCCTCCCAAAGAGGCGCTGTAACATATTCTGCTGCATCTTTTGCCTGCTGCATCCCATCTCCCATGGCGACAGAATGTGCTGTATATTCCAGCATATCCAGGTCGTTGGTGCTGTCTCCGAAAGAATACGTATTTTCATGCGCAATTCCAAGAAGCCTGCAAATCTCTTGAATTCCTGTGGCCTTATGAAATCCCCTGGGAACAATCTCCATAAAATTCCCTCCCCTGTGAATCACAGCATAATCTGGTTCCAGTACACATTCCAGTTCCTTCTGTTTCGTTGCATCCTCCAAATAATTTACACAAAACTTGCTGACCTCCAGACGCTCTTCATTTCCAGTAACCCGAATCATTCTGTCCCCCATTTCCTGTTTCATTTCCTGGGGGAAGGAAGAATCTTTCGGAAAACGCTCTTCATCCAGATACAGAAAGTATCTGCCCTCCAAAATATATGCAGCTCCTAACGCCCGCAGAAAATCGTTGACTCTCTGAATTTCTTCCAATGGAATCCGATGATAAAACTTTACTTCTCCTTGAAACTCTCCATACGTGCCGCATCCAGCCAAAATTCCGTCAAATCCCAAAGGCATCAGAGCTTTATCCGGAATAAAAACCCTCGTTCTGCCACTGCTGATAAACAGATAATGTCCTCGTTCCTTCATTTTTTTGAATGCCTTTCTTGTACTGTCTGGCATCTGCTGCTTCTCATCCCAAATGGTCCCGTCGATATCAAAAAATACTGCTTTTCTCATATGTTTCCTCTCCATAGCTCAAAATATTTGCTTATTGTATCATATTTTTCACTGAAAATACTATTTTTCAGATAAACAAAATTAAATTCTCTCTGTATTTGAAAGCCTTCCACTGGAATCTCATACAAAATCTCCCTCTCAAGTTCCTGCTTGACCACTGCTTCATATAAGAAACTAATGCCGCAGTTTTCTGCCACCAGTTTACGAATTGCTCCCATATTAGAAACTTCAATCCGATTCTGAAATTTATCTAAAGACTGATTATGCGTTTGTAAAAATTGTTCCAGAATCCCCCTGGTACCTGAGCCCTTTTCTCGCACAATCAGGCGGTTGCAGAACAGCATCTCCATAGGAATGCTGCCGTTTTGACAG
>CAJUCK010000014.1:44275-50227 GCA_910585395.1 uncultured Lachnospiraceae bacterium | reverse complement strand
CGATATATTTTTCTCTGGAAATCAAATGATAGGAATAGGCGCTTTTATCAAATCTTCCCTCCACTACTGCAAATTCAA
Organism: uncultured Lachnospiraceae bacterium; assembly: GCA_910585395.1. GTDB lineage: Bacteria > Bacillota > Clostridia > Lachnospirales > Lachnospiraceae > Petralouisia. The sequence goes on along the minus strand of CAJUCK010000014.1, from coordinate 50,149 downwards.
TTTCTCCTGCCTCCAGCATTTGCAGAAGATTTTCTGTATTCTTTACCATGACGGAAATATCAGTGTCTGGAAAATCTTTCAGATACTGACTCAGCACAGCTGGAATCACAAACTCGCCCACAGTGAGTGTAGCGCCCAATACCAGCTTTTCTTTCCTGCGCATACTATTTTGCAGCACCTCCTGAATATGCAGTTCATCTGCGCACATAGAGGCAGCAAGGCGTTCCAAAAGCTTGCCCTGTTCTGTCAGACATACTTTCTTTCCCCGCATTTCTACCAGAGGCACCTGATACAGTTCTTCCAGATATCGGATATGCTGTGTCACTGCCGGCTGTGTAATATGAAGATTCACAGACGCCCGCGTATAATTCAAGGTTCTGCACACTTCCAGAAATGTATAAATTCGACTATCAAGCATAGCATCTTTACTCCTTTTGCTCCGTGAGATCCTCTTTCTTTAAATCATAACATATTATTATTATTTTATAAATAATAATAATTTCATTTTATGTGAAAAATTTGGTAAAATTTAAATAAGAAATAGACAAGATTTATCTCTTGTGATTAAATACCTTTCAGAACGGACACCCTAAACATTAGAGTGCCAACATATAATCTGCACAAATTTTTAAGGAGGTTATCATGACAAATCACGCAGCAGAATTTCGTGGGGACCTAAAAGAATTCCACGAAATGACAGACAAATTTTATAAGAAGGAAATCAATGTAGCACAGTACAAAGGTTTTTCTGGCCGCTTTGGCAGCTACGCTCAGAGAGGAGGCAGCAAACATGCTCCGCCTGCGTATGACTGGCGGCGAAATCAATAAAGAAAAACTCCGTTTTATTGCTGACAGCATTGAAAAATACGATATCTCTCTAGCTCATATTACAACCTGCGAAACTCTGCAACTTCACAACTTATCTGCAGAGCAGGTATGCTCTCTGATCGAAGAAGCATTTGACCATGAGATCATTACCATGGGAGGCGGCGGAGACTTTCCGCGAAATGTAATGTGCCCGCCTCTTTCCGGTGTACAGAAAGATGAATATTTTGATGTAATGCCTTATGCAAAAGAAGCTGCTGACTATCTTCTAGGTTTTATCAACACCGTAAAACTGCCTCGTAAATTAAAAGTCTGCTTCTCCAACAGCAAAGAAAACGTAACCCATGCCACTTTCCGGGATCTTGGATTTGCAGCAAAAGAAAACGGTACCTTTGATGTCTACAGCGCTGGGGGACTTGGACGCAGCCCGCGGATGGGTGCGTTAGTGGCTTCTGATATCCAGCCTTCCAAAATCCTCTATTATATAAAAGCCATGATAGAAACTTTTACCACCTATGGCAACTATGACAATCGTGCGGCAGCACGTACCCGCTTTATGCAGGAAACTCTTGGAACAGAAGGTTATATAAAAGCATACCAGGAAAAACTTTCCAAAGTTCTTGCAGAAGAAAATCTAGATCTTAAGATTGAACTTCCAGAAATAACCAAAGCAGGAGACGGCAATACACTAAACAGCCCAAGAGCCATTTTGCAGAAACAGCCAGGACTCTATGCTGTCTCATACCATCCTGTAGGAGGCAGTCCCAAACCAGAATTTTTCCGCAAACTGTACGATGTTATTCTTCCTATGGAAGATGTATTGGTTCGTCTTTCTCCAGATGAAGGAATGTATATTATCAACCTGACATCTTCAGAAGCCGAAAAAATTCTTGCTATCACTTCTGACAGCGCTAATAATACCTTTGAGTCTTCTGTTGCATGCATCGGCGCTTCCATCTGCCAAGTAGGTGCAAGAGATTCTCAAAGCCTTCTTCACGCCTGTGTAGAAAGAGTTCGCAAAGAAAATTTTCCCGACAAAACACTTCCCAAAATTCATATTTCCGGGTGTCCCTCTTCCTGTTCTGCACATCAGATTGCCCCTCTGGGCTTTAGAGGCGGCGTAAGGCAGACACCAGATGGTCCGAAACCCGCCTTTGCTGTTTTCGAACAAGGCTGTGAAACTCAGGGTGAAGAATCTTTTGCAGAAGACCTGGGAGTTATGTTAGAATCTGAAATCCCTGAATTTTTGGCGGAACTTGGAAAAGAAATCGCATCCCATCACCAGACTTACGAACAGTTTACTGCAGAACACCGTGATAAATTCATGAAGATTGTACAAAAATATACTGCCTGACATACCAGAAGTACTCCCATAACATAAAAAGAGACAGATGCATTTATAACTTAAACGCTATCTGTCTCTTTTTCTTATTAAGATTAAGAAGCTTTTTCCAGCTTCCGTAAATGGCTGTGATAAAATGTTTCCCCATCTACTGGCTTTCCATAATAAAATCCCTGTATGTAATCAGGCTCCAGCTTCCGAAGTTTCTGAAGTTCCTCTTCTGTCTCAATACCTTCAAAGCACACCTTCATCCCTATACTGTGCGCCATTGTCACAATATGCCCAATCAGATTATAATCAAAATCATTGACTACTGCCTTGGAAGTAAATCCACGGTCCAATTTCAGCAGATTTACCCGCAGATTCTGCAGATAAGCCAGTGAAGAATATCCTGTCCCAAAATCATCCAAAGCAATCTTTACTTCATTTTCATTGAGCACATCCAGAAGGCGCTGCACAGAATCATCATAGGAAATCATACCGCTCTCGGTAAATTCAAAGAGTACCGTACTTGGTTCAATTCCCAATTCGTCAATGGAAGCCATAATTCCACTAACCACATCAGATTTACAAATCTGAATAAAGGACAGATTGATATTAATCCTGAACTCCGGCATCAGCCGCTGCCAGTCCATACTCTGGCGCATTGCCGTCCGATATACCCACTCTCCCACCGGAATAATCAAACCGCTCTCTTCCAAAATCGGAATAAATACTCCCGGTGAGAGCATACCATATTCCCTGGATGAAAAACGAAGCAGCGCTTCTGCCCCTACAACTTCCTGAGTTTCTAAAGAGACAATCGGCTGATAATATACTTGAAAGCCCTGAAAATCATGATTTACTGCATAGCGGAGTTTCTCCTGAATCTTAATGCTCTTCACATAGCTTTCATAATCTTCTTCTGTATAGACATAAGAACAGTTTTTCCCATTTTTCTTTGCCATGCCAAGAGCAAATTCTGAATAGTTGTGCAGCTTTTCAAACTCAGTATTCTCATAGAAAAATCCCACAACTCCTGCAGAAATGGTATAAAAATTCTGATATCCCTGTACTTTTCTATGTTCCTCAATCAAAATCCTGATCGTATGATAATGTTCTCTTGCCTTCTGCGTATCGTTTCCTTCCATTAGAAGCACAAATTCATCCCCGTCCAATTTATAACAGCGGTCTTTCTCACCTCTCACCAGTTCCATGCACTGGGCAATCATTTTTAAAACCGCATCGCCGGTCTCCATGCCATACCGTTCGTTGATCTCCTTAAAATTATCTACACCAATACGCAGAATAACCCCATTTCTGCAATTTCCTTCCTTCTTACATTTTTCAAAATCAAGCAGTAACTGCCGCTCTGCAAACAGCCCTGTCACATTATCAGCTTTTCGCTTGCTGCCGATTTCTGTAATCCTTCCTATCAGAATCTTTGTCTTCTGTTTCTGGGTACTATCCTGTATCACCACACCCCTGCAGCTAATCCACACAATCTTACCCTGCCGGTCTACCCAGCGGTATTCAAGATTGTGCTCGTCGCTCTTTCCACTCTTTAATTTCTCTAAATCTTCTGTCAGATCTGGCATATCCTCTGGATAAATTACTTTCTCCAGTACAGCTCCTGCATTAAAAAAGTGATTGTCCGGCAAATCAAATTTCTCCAAAATCTGCTCAGAAATAATATACTCATCCTTATCTAAATCGAACAGGAACATATAATCATCTGTACATCTTGCAAACACTTCCATAATCACTGCAAATTCTTCTCTTCCCACCAGATTGATGGATGTTGTCTTTCCCATAAATACTCTCCTGGTTCTTTTCAATCAAAATAACGACATTCTCTTTCTTTAATACTATTGTATCACTTTCTTCTATTTTTTCAACATAACATACAATTTTTTTGTTATTTTTTTACTATTTTAGTTATTTTTACTATTTCTTTTCTTCTCCAAATGTAATGTCGTCATTCTGCTCTGAAAAACCAACTTCAGACTGTGACTATTTATGGTGCCCTTCACTGTGATGGCTGCCATGACCCGATGAGCCGCTGGTTCCTTCCCCATCTCCTTTATCTGAATTCTCCTGTTCTGTCTGCTGGCATCTCCCTCCATTCCCTTCATGTTCCTTGATCTTTCCATGTATTTCTCCCATGCTCATATGCCTGCACTCTTCCACAGTCACTGTACTGTCATACTGAGACAACTGAAGATACGCATAATACTTTCCTACAGACAGCCCCTGGACATGTGCCTGAGCAGCAGTCTTTAGATCTGTTACCAGACTGTGGCTGCTTTGACTGATATGCCCCTGGCAGTGAGATACCCCCTTTTCAATTTCATTTTCTCTATATCCATCTGCAGCCACCGTAAAGACAATCTCTGCCTGCCGTGTCAGATAGCGCTTCATCACTCTGCTCTCCACAACTGCATCAATGGCTTCTATATACTTCTTTCCTTTCAAAGACAGCTCCCTTAGTATTTCCTCTCCTTCAGGATTATACGCCTTCGCTGACACCACTCTGTCAAAACGGTTCAATGCCAGTTCCACAGAAGGATTGACATCAATACTCACATAAGACACTGGCGTCTGCATCCACCAAAAGCCTCCGATTCCTGTTACTAAAAGCAGCATCCCACAAACTGCTGCAATCGTTTTTTGAATCCTCATGCGGCGGCATCCCCTGTCTTCTTTCCTTCGTTTGCTGGATAAAAGCTCTTTTGTAGTTTCTTTCAGACCGGAATCTGCCTTAATACTGTCAAATGCATTCTGTATTTTATTTTCCAATCCAATCACCTCCCAGCTTCTCCCTCAGCATCCCCCGTCCTCTGGAAAGCATAGAATACACAGCATTTTCTTTTTTTCCAAGAATTTTTCCGATTTCTGCCGCTGTATATCCCTCATAATAATGAAGATAAATGGTATCTTTATATTTTTCGGGCAGAGACAGAACCGCTTCCAAAACCTCTCTGTAATCTTCCGACACTTCTGCCTCTATTTCGTTCAGCACTTCCAAGGAAACAACGTTTCTTCTAAAAAAACTTTTAAGATAATCCTTACAGGCATTGATTGCCACCCGAAGCAGCCATGCCTTTTCATGCTCACTGTCGCCAAACAGCTCATCTGACAACATGTATTTCAAAAAAACATTCTGAAACACATCCTCTGTATCCGTCCGATTTTTCAAATGATAAAAGCAGACACGCTGCACCATATCTGCATATCTATCCACCGCCCGGTTCACCTCTGCTTCACTGCGCATTTATGCGCCACCTCCTCCTGGCCATATTATACACCAGAATTTGTCAGATGTCATTCTGCAACAAAAGCGTGCCCTGTTCCCTGCATAACTTTTCTGAAAACACAGCTTTTGTCCCTGCACCGAGCACAATTTCGAAGCAATAACCGCTTCTTGTACGGGCGCCCACCTGATTATTATCAAAATAAGTAAACTGAGAAATCTTACAAGGATTCAGCTGGCAAACGGACAGCTGAGTCCTGTATGATAATAAAAGGGCAGCGGTTTTCACCGCTGCCTGCACAAATTTCTATGTGCGTCAATGATGCCTTCCACCATGATGGCCTCTTTCTGAATGATGTCTCCCATATCCTGTTCCCTGTGCTGGAGTAGAAACCGTGCTGCTGTTTGTACTGCCTCCATTGTAATCATAAGAATGGTGGTTTCCAAGATCGCAGACTCCATCATGATTCTCATC
>CAJUCK010000014.1:36129-44265 GCA_910585395.1 uncultured Lachnospiraceae bacterium | reverse complement strand
ATGTACCTGTGTGATGGCCATCCACATAATCGCATCCATATCCCTGACCCACCGTCTCAATATTCTGCTGAACCACTGCAGGCTCTGCATAAACCTGTGTTACTGCAGACTGTGTATTGACTTGTGCTGCTGTTTCATTCTGGACAGAAAAGCTGCTTGCTGGAAGTACAACGGCTCCCATCGCAATTGTCAGCCCTCCAACCATGCCAAACATAATTGCTTTTGTCATATTATTTATTTCCTCCTTAACGAACTTCCATAATTTTCTGTTTCACTTATAATACGATTAGAAACGGAAAATCCTTGCAGAATTTTCAATTAATTTATAATTTTTATCAAAAAGAGGGCTGCTTATACCAAAAAATTGACAGATTATGTTCGCGCCGATCGAAATAAACATCAAATAACATATCCCATTCTCACAAACATACAAAACGGCCATCTCTCATCACACACAATTTAATTCTATGCCTCCAGATTAGTATAGCCCATCAGACTGAAATCTACTTCTCTTGCTGCCTCTCTGCCTTCCCGGATTGCCCATACCACCAGGGACTGTCCCCTGCGCATATCTCCTGCCGCAAAGACATTTTTCACACTTGTATGATAACACCCCTGTTCTGTCTGCACGTTGGAACGCTCACTCAAAGATACATGAAAGGCATCTGCAATATACTTCTCTGTACCCAGAAAACCAGCAGCAATCAAAACTAAATCCGCATCCATCTTACTTTCCGTTCCAGGAATCTCCGCCATCACCGTACGTCCGGTTTTTTCATCCTTCCTGCTCTCCAATTTTACAATAGTGAGACCGCAGAGATTTCCATTTTTATCCTTCAGAAATTCCTTAACTGTGGTCTGGTAAATTCTGGGGTCACTGCCGAACACTGCAGCGGCTTCCTGCTGACCGTAATCTGTCTTGCAGATCTTGGGCCATTGAGGCCAGGAATTATCCTCACTGCGCTCATCTGGCGCTTTGGGCATCATTTCAAGCTGTACCACCGAAGCGGCTCCGTGGCGGATTGCTGTTCCCACACAGTCATTTCCGGTATCGCCCCCGCCGATTACCACCACTTTTCTGCCCTTTGCAGAAATATATTTGTTATCCTTTAGCTCAGAATCTAAGAGGCTTTTCGTAGTTGCCGCCAGAAAATCCACCGCAAAATAAATGTTTTTGGCATCTCTGCCAGGAACCTTGATATCTCTGGGATTTTTTGCTCCGCAGGCAAGAATCACCCGGTCATATTCTTTCAGTAATTTTGATGCTTTGATGTCCCTGCCCACATTTATGCCAGTGATAAATTCCACGCCCTCTTCCTTCATGATATTAATTTTTCGCTCGATAACGTGCTTTTCCAGCTTCATATTGGGAATCCCGTACATCAAAAGCCCTCCCAGACGGTCATCCCGCTCATACACAGTCACCTTATGCCCCCGCTTGTTGAGCTGGTCTGCCGCTGCCAGTCCTGCAGGGCCAGAGCCAATGACGGCCACCTTTTTCCCAGTGCGCACTTTAGGAGGTTTCGCCTTGGCATACCCTTGCTCGTAGGCGTATTCAATAATCCCAAATTCATTTTCTTTCACAGAAACAGCGTCGCCGTAATGGCTGCAGGTGCAGGCAGCCTCACAGAGAGCTGGACATACTCTTGCAGTAAATTCCGGAAAATTATTGGTCTTCTTTAAGCGGCTGTATGCCTCCCGCCAGTTTCCCGTATAGATCAGGTCGTTCCATTCCGGCACCAGATTGTGAAGTGGACAGCCAGAAGTCATCCCCATAATGTCCATACCTGACTGGCAGAAGGGAACACCGCACGCCATACAGCGGGCGCCCTGCCTGCGCTGTTCTTCCTGACTGAGGGGAGTATGGAATTCGTTAAAATTCTGAATACGCTCCTTTGGCGCCGCTGCCTCTGCTGTCTGTCTTTCATATTCCATAAATCCTGTTGGTTTTCCCATAACAAATTCCTCCTTAAATTCTTACTTCACTGCCTTATTGCAGCAGCATCAGGACTCTTCCCTGCTCATACCAAAGAATGCCTCAATCTGTGCCTGTTCTGAGCTCAATCCCTTTTCCTCCATCTGCACAATGGCCATCATCATCCGGTTGTAGTCATAAGGTACAATCTTCTTAAATTTAGGCAGATACTGGCTGAAATGATCCAGAATCTCTTTCCCTTTCTGAGAGTTGGTTAATGCCACATGCTCTTTTATCATATCCTTTAATTCTATCACGTCATATTTAGAGGTAATCTCCTGGGAAAATACCATTTCCTTATTGATTCTGGTATACAGGTCGCTGTCCTCGTCCAGTACATAGGCAATTCCGCCGCTCATTCCCGCTGCAAAGTTCTTCCCGGTTTTTCCAAGAACTGCCACCCTGCCGCCGGTCATATATTCACACCCATGGTCGCCGACGCCCTCTACTACCGCATTAGCCCCAGAATTGCGTACGCAGAACCGCTCTCCGGCAACGCCGTTGATAAATGCCTTTCCGCTGGTGGCTCCATAAAGCGCTACATTTCCAATAATGATATTTTCATCCTGACGGTATTTCACTCCAGCCGGAGGATAAACGACCAGCTTGCCGCCTGACAGCCCTTTTCCAAAATAATCATTGCTGTCTCCCACCAGTTCCAGGGTCAACCCTCTGGGGATAAACGCTCCAAAGCTCTGTCCGCCCGCCCCAGTACACTTCACCAGAAAAGTATCTTCTTCCAGACTGTCCACATAACGCCTGGTAATCTCAGAACCGAAAATTGTTCCGAAAGCCCGGTCCGTATTAGCAACTTCCACGTCAATGCTGCGTTTCTGTCCGCTTTCCAGAGCAGATTTCAGCTGTTTTAGCAGAATCTTCTCATCCTTGGTCTTCTCCAATTCAAAATCATAGACCTGTTTCGGGTCAAAAATCACCTTTTCCTTTGGTCCTGCAAAAGGATTGTGCAAAATTGCAGATAAATCCAGTTCTTTCTCCCTGCCGCACAAATCTCCACGCATTTTCAGCAGATCGCTGCGCCCCACCAGCTCATCCACCGTGCGGACACCTAATTTCGCCATATATTCCCGCAGTTCCTCCGCGATAAAGCGCATAAAGTTCACCACATACTCTGGTTTTCCTGCAAATCGTTTCCGCAGTTTTGGATTTTGAGTGGCAATTCCTGCCGGACAGGTATCCAGATGGCAGACACGCATCATGACGCAGCCCATGGTCACCAGAGGGGCCGTGGCAAATCCAAATTCTTCTGCCCCCAGCATAGCGGCAATCGCTACATCGCGCCCAGTCATCAATTTTCCGTCTGTCTCTATCCGCACCTTATTGCGCAGCCCGTTGAGTATCAATGTCTGATGTGTCTCGGAAAGCCCCAGTTCCCAGGGAAGTCCTGCATTGTGGATAGAACTGCTGGGCGCCGCCCCGGTTCCTCCGTCATAGCCCGAAATCAGAATAACCTGCGCTCCTGCCTTTGCAACTCCGGCCGCAACTGTTCCCACGCCTGCCTCCGATACCAGTTTAACTGTAATTCTCGCCTGGCGGTTGGAATTTTTCAAATCATAAATCAGCTGCTCCAAATCTTCAATGGAATAAATATCATGGTGCGGCGGCGGGGAAATTAAAGACACGCCCGGTGTAGACAGTCTAGTTCTGGCAATCCAGGGATATACCTTCTGTCCTGGAAGATGCCCGCCCTCTCCTGGCTTGGCCCCCTGAGCCATTTTTATTTGTATTTCTTTGGCGCTCACCAGATACTGGCTGGTAACTCCAAACCTTCCGGAGGCCACCTGCTTAATGGCAGAACAACGGTTCAAGCCGTCCCTGCTTGTCACCAGACGTTCTGGATTTTCTCCGCCCTCTCCACTGTTTGATTTTCCATGAAGACGGTTCATGGCGATGGCAAGGGTCTCATGGGCTTCCTGAGAAATCGAGCCATAAGACATCGCTCCTGTCTTAAAACGCGTCACAATAGAATCCACGCTCTCCACTTCCTCTATAGGAACGCCTTTTTTAGGAAAATCAAACGCCATCACGCCCCGGATATTAGCATTTTTCTCCTGCTCGTCCGCCGCCTTTGTATATTGTTTAAAAAGCTGGTAATCCCCTCTTTTGGCGGATTCCTGGAGAAGATGGATGGTCAGCGGATTATAGAGATGGCTGTCGGCGCCGCTGCGCATCTTATGGCGTCCCCGGCTCTCTAGTGTCAAATCGGTCTCCAGGCCCAGAGGATCGTAAGCGCTGGAATGCAGCGCATCTACATCCTCTTCAATGTCTTTTAAGGTAATGCCTCCGATACGGCTTACCGTATTCGTAAAATATTTCTCTATCACATCTGCGCTGATACCGATCGCCTCAAAAATCTTGGCTCCCTGATAGGACTGAATTGTGGAAATCCCCATTTTTGCAGCAATCTTAACAATCCCATGAAGAATGGCGTTATTGTAGTCCGCTACCGCCGCATAATAATCCTTATCCAGCATATATTCGTCAATCAGCTGTTTTACTGTATCCTGCGCCAGATACGGATTGATAGCACAGGCGCCGTAGCCTAACAGAGTCGCAAAATGATGCACTTCCCTGGGCTCCCCAGATTCTAAAATCATCGCCAGGGCTGTCCGTTTCTTGGTCTTTATCAAATACTGCTGCAAAGCTGACACAGCAAGGAGAGAGGGAATCGGCACGTGATTTTCATCTACACTCCGGTCTGATAAAATCAGGATATTCGCCCCATCCCGGTACGCCCGGTCTGCCTCCACAAACAAACGGTCAATGGCTTTTTCCAGACTGGTATTTTTATAATATGTGATGGGAATTTCCACCACATGAAAGCCGTCCACCTTCATGGCCTTGATTTTCATTAAATCTGTGTTGGTAAGAATCGGGTTATCCACCTTAAGCACCTGACAGTTCATAGGCTTTTCTTCCAGTAAGTTGCCGTCCTCTCCAATATACACGGTGGTGCTGGTTACCACTTCCTCCCGGATGGAATCAATAGGCGGATTTGTCACCTGGGCAAATTTCTGCTTAAAATAGTTGAACAAGGGCTGATGATCTCCTGCCAGCGCCGCCAGAGGGGTATCAATCCCCATTGCTGCCGTTGCCTCCCCGCCGTTTTTCGCCATGGGGAGTATAGACTCTTTTAAAGATTCATACGTATAGCCAAAGGTTTTCTGCAGTCTCTGCCGCTCTTCGCTTTGATATTGGGGCACCCGCTGATTAGGGATTTTCAAATCTGAGAGCTTGATTAAATTCTGGTCCAGCCATTCCCCATAGGGCTGTCTGCCAGCATATTTTTCCTTTAACTCATCATCATCAATCACTCTTCCCTGAACCGTATCTACCAGCAGCATTTTTCCTGGACGGAGCCGCTCTTTTACCACAATTTTTGTAGGAGGAATATCGAGCACTCCTACCTCAGAAGATAAAATCAAATAGTCGTCTTCTGTAATATAATAGCGGGAGGGACGCAGGCCGTTGCGGTCCAGGACAGCTCCTAAAAGATCTCCGTCACTGAACAAAATAGACGCCGGACCGTCCCAGGGTTCCATCATGGTCGCATAATACTGATAGAAATCTTTCTTCTTCTGACTCATAATCTGATTATTAGCCCAGGGTTCGGGAATGGTAATCATCACTGCCAGCGGAAGATCCATACCGCTCATCACCAAAAATTCCAGAGTATTATCCAATCTCGCTGAATCAGAACCTTCTGTATTCACCACCGGAAGAACTTTCTGCAGCTCTCCCTGCAGATGTTCCGATTCCATAGTCTCTTCCCTGGCAAGCATTTTGTCCGCATTTCCGCGAATGGTATTGATTTCTCCGTTATGCACAATAAAACGGTTGGGATGCGCACGTTCCCAGCTTGGATTGGTGTTGGTGGAAAACCTGGAATGCACGGTTGCAATCGCTGATTCATAGTCCTGATCCTGTAAATCGCCAAAAAACTGACGAAGCTGTTCTACCAGAAACATTCCCTTATACACAATAGTGCGGCTGGAAAGAGAAACCACATACGTATCGTCATTAGACTGTTCAAACACCCGCCGGGCCACATACAGCCTCCGGTCAAAGTCCAGCCCTCTGCTTACATTCTCAGGACGTCTCACAAAGCCCTGCATAATACAGGGCATACAGTCTACGGCCTTCTTTCCCAATTTTTCAGGCGCAATAGGCACCTGCCGCCAGCCCAGAAATTCCATGCCTTCTTTCTTTACAATCACTTCAAACATTTTCTTTGCCTGATTGCGTTTCAGCTCATCCTGGGAAAAGAAAAACATTCCAATTCCATAATCACGCTCCTCACCCAATATGATTCCAGCCTCTTTTGCTGCTTTCTGAAAGAATTTATGGGAAATCTGCAGGAGGATTCCCACACCGTCTCCGGTCTCGCCCTCCGCATCTTTTCCAGCTCTGTGTTTTAAATTTTCAACAATTTTGAGTGCGTTTTCTACTGTTTTATGGGTCCTGATGCCTTTGATATTTACCACTGCACCAATCCCGCAGTTATCATGTTCAAATCTGGGATCATACATTCCTCTTGCTGTTCTCTTTGTCTCCTGCATCTCTTTTCCTCCCTGTTTTTACCACATTGCTATGGTGAAGTGTCTTTCTGTAACATACTATACACCCTTTTTTCCTGCTTGTAAACACATTTTTTCTTATTATTGTCTGATAATTAGATTTTTAATGTTATATTTGCATTATTATCAGTTTATTTATCTATTTTTTATCCTTATATGGCGTATATAGAAACAATTTCTTGCATTATTTCCAGAAATTTTCTTTTATTATTCTAGCTTCAAGCATACATTTTTTATTTTTAAATTAAATTGTGTAAAAATTCAACCCTTTTTGTTAGGCATTACTTCCTCAAACTGCTGTCATCTGGAAAGCACATGGTAAAATATCCGACAGCGCCAGACTTACCAAACATAGTCATATCCTAAATCCTTTCACTCTCACTATCTTAAGCACAATTAGATTTCCTGCGCCCAAAAGCGTCAAGAGGTTTCTGACAGTTACACAAAAATCAGGGTGCTTCATGGCGAAGCACCCCTTTTCTATCCAATCATATTTTACAATTTCCAGATATCTTTATCATATTCTGCAATGGTCCGGTCTGAGGAAAAGAATCCTGCCTTAGCCGTATTCACCAGCATCTTCTTTGCCCACGCCATACGATCCTCATAATCCTTATAGCATTCTTCTCTTTTTGCTGCATAGTCTTTATAGTCAAGCAATGTCATAAACCAATCTTTATTCAGCAGTTCCTTATAGAGACGTTCCAGATTTTCCTTCTGTCCTACTTTCATCATTTCATCACTGACAATAAAATCTACTGCTTCCTTGATTTCTTCATCTTCTTCATAATATTCTTTGGAAACATAATCAGCCTTCTCATAATGTTCAATTACTGTGTCGGAACTCTCACCGAAGATATAAATATTTTTTTCTCCCACCAGATCTGCAATCTCCACATTAGCTCCATCCATGGTTCCCAGCGTGACTGCGCCGTTCAGCATAAATTTCATATTTCCAGTTCCTGACGCCTCCTTGCTTGCAAGGGAAATCTGCTGTGAAATATCACAGGCAGGAATTAACTTTTCTGCTTTAGTCACATTATAGTTTTCTACCATCACCACTTTCAGATAAGGGCTTACCTCTGAATCCTTATTGATGATCTCCTGCAGACAGAGAATCAGATGGATAATATCTTTGGCAATCACATAAGCCGGCGCTGCTTTTGCTCCAAAAATCACAGTAATCGGCGTAGTATTTTTCTTGCCTTTCTTAATTTCCAGATATTTGTGAATTACATACAGGGCATTCATCTGCTGACGTTTATATTCATGAAGACGCTTGATTTGGATATCAAAAATAGAATTTTCATCAATTTCAACACCCTGGGTTTCTTTCAAATAAGCAGCGAGAGCACGCTTATTTTCCTTCTTAATATCCAGCAGTTTATTCAAAACTTTTGTATCATCTGCAAAACTAAGAAGTTTCTCTAATTCATCTGCGTCCTTGTGCCAGCCAGTCCCGATCATCTCATCCAGGTAACGGCTCAACCCTTTGTTGCAGTGCATCAGCCACCTGCGAAACGTAATTCCATTCGTCTTGTTGTTGAACTTCTCTGGATAAATCTT
>CAJUCK010000014.1:22479-36103 GCA_910585395.1 uncultured Lachnospiraceae bacterium | reverse complement strand
AATAATTGCCACAGATTTATCCGCAAAATTGTCTTTTACCATTGTGTCCAGTTCCCGTATAATCGGCATCAGCTGAGGCACCGCCTGATTCAGATAAGCCATTGGCCATTTCTCCAGCGCCTCTGCGAGAATGGTATGATTTGTATATGCACAAGTCTTAGATACAATCTCAATGGCGTCTTTCATACGGATGCCCTCTTCCATCAGCAGGCGGATCAGTTCTGGAATTACCATGCTTGGATGCGTATCGTTTATCTGAATCGCCGCATATTCTGGCAGATCATAGAGTTTACAGCCTTTTGCTCTGCATTCTTCTAAAATAAGCCTTGCTGCGTTGCTGACCATAAAATACTGCTGATAAACACGCAGCAGTCTTCCGGCATCGTCAGAATCATCAGGATATAAAAACAGGGTAAGATTCTTGCTAATATCCTCCTTATTGAAGTCTATTCCATCCCGCACCAAACTCTCATCCACTGTTTCAATGTCGAACAAATGAAGCTTATTGGTACGGTTATCAAAGCCTGTCACATCCAGGTCATACATTCTGGACCAAACGGTAAAGCCTCCAAACTGAACAGGATAAGATACTTCTGTCCTGGTAAGCCAGCTTTCTTTCTCAATCCAGGGATTTTTGTTTTCCTTCTGCAGATGATTTTCAAATGTCTGCAGAAACAAGCCAAAATGATAATTCAGTCCGATGCCGTCTCCATTTAATCCCAGTGATGCCATGGAATCCAGAAAACATGCTGCAAGGCGCCCCAATCCGCCATTGCCAAGAGAAGGTTCTGGCTCCACTTGCTCAATAAGGTTGATATCTTTGCCATACTGTTTCAGCATATCTGCCACTTCATCGTAAATCCCCAGATTAATCAAATTATTTGACAGCAGTTTTCCAATGAGAAATTCTGCTGAAATGTAATAAATTTTTTTCTTGCCCTTGACGCTCTCTTTTTCTTTTGCGAGTTCTTTTACAATTCCTAAAAGCCCATAATAAATCTCTTCATCCGTGCATGCTGCGATATTATTGCAGCATTTCTTTTCCAATAATTCTCTCACATTCACACTCATTTTCATTCTCCTTTTACACTAAGCGTTCCCTTTTTTTGTCTGCTTATTCTCACGAGCTGTTCTCATCCGTACTGGCGCAGCGCACATTAAAAAATTCTGCACTGCTTTTTGTTTTACAACTATAGTATATCCATTTCTTCCATATATTTCTTGCTATATGATAGCAAAATATAGTACAATACTATCAAAATCAGAGAAAGGAATTTTTTCTCATGAATATTTCAGAATACGAAAATTCTCAGGAAACAAAATTTCATGGACAGGGGAATTTCCTTTTTAATATTTATCTGTGCAGTATTCCTCTGGATTTTACACTTGTGCCTGCACACTGGCACAATGAGATGGAAATCATTTATGTCAAAAAAGGAACGGGAATGGTTACCGTAGATCTTACTCCTTATAAAGTGTCACAGAGAGATATCATTGTTGTGCTGCCTGGGCAGCTCCATACGATTCAACAGTTTTCCAGCTGTTCCATGGAATATGAAAATATTATTTTTCAGCCTTCCATGATGATGGCAGCTAAAGGAGATCCCTGCACAGAAGAATTTTTTCAGCCCTTGATCCAGGGCAAAATCATCTTTGCCAGCTATTATCCTTCTGGGTCTGCCCAGCACCCTGCATTATCTGGATGTCTGGATGCTATAGACGAAGTCTGTAAAAGTTTTTCTTCTGGGTATCAGCTTGCCGTTAAGGGACATCTTTTTTCTTTTTTCTATGGGCTTGTAACTTCCACAGGAACCCCTCTGCCTCCCCAGAACCACAAATCTCTGGGACGGCTAAAGGAAATCATAAAATATGTAGAGACGAACTACCAGGAAAAAATCACCATAGAACATGCGGCTAGAATCTGCGGCTTTAGCAAGTCGCATTTTATGAAATTTTTTAAGACAACAATGAATGTGCCTTTTATTGATTATCTAAATGAATACCGCCTTATCATGGCAGCAAGACTGCTCACCTTGTCAGAAGAAACTGTGAGCAGCATTGCTGCTGAAACCGGATTTGACAATGTCTCATATTTTAACAGATTGTTCAAGCAAAAATATCAGTGCACACCGCTGCAGTTTCGCAATAGAAATTAACCTGTTATCTTTGAGGCATCTGAAATCCCGCAAGCGCTTTATTCAAATAGTCATGAAATGGTTTCATACATTGATAAATAGGAACTGCTTTTTGCAAAAATGCCTGAGCATCTGCAAACTCTGCATCTTTTATCGGATATTCAATATACCAGCTCTTAAATTTTAAATATTCTGCCTGAGAATGTTCTTTGTCATATCCGGCAGGAACATTCTTCAAGGCTGTCCCCTGTACAGTAAAATACTGCTGAAATTCTGGCGCATGGATAATTTGTTCCCACTCCTGTCCATTCTGTGCAATAGAATCCCGAACCATCCTGGTGGCCTCTTTAAACATATCTGCAAAGAGTCCCCCTCCCAAAAAGGATTGATTTCCAGGTTTTATCATCAAATAATACCCAACTGGGACAGGCAGCTTCCCTTTAGAAGAAATGTGGGCGCGAAATGATGGATTGTACGGTGATTTATCATGACTGAAGCGAGTGTCCCTCACCAACTTAAAAGTAAGTTTTTTGGGATCATTATGAAGAATGCTGCCGTCAAATTTTCCTATGTTCAATATAAGTTCCTGTATCAGTTCCTCAAACTGTTCATTTGCTTCTTTGTATAAGGCTTTATTTTCATGATACCATTCTCTATTATTATTTTCACTTAACTCTGTCAGATAATTCAGTATTAATTGTGTATTCATGATTGCTGTCCTCCTAGGCGTTTTCTACTGTGGAAAAAGAAGTTCCATTCAGAAATTTTTCAATGAAATGTTTGAGACTTTCTGGCGACTGATACGTCTTACAAAATGAAAATTCCTGAGATAGATCATCAATTTCTTCCATGGCTTTCTTTACCTCAAGCATCTCCTGACTGGGCAGCGCCACCGCAAAGTCAAGTTTTGAAGGGTTAATCCTGTGGTTTTGAACAGCATAGTTGACTCTGTCGGCACAGCAGCACGTTCCCCTTCCGTACTCACCGCAGTATTCCTTTAAGAAATCTGCCATCTTTTTTCGAACTCTGGACAAACGCTGACGGTATGCTTCTGGTGTTATCCCCAAAATATCTCCTGCAATCCGGCTGTCCACTTTGAACATGGTTCCCAGAATGAAGATGCACCGGCTCTCAGTATCGAGACACTGCAGCATCACATTAGTACACGACAGTTTCAATTCTTCTGCCAAAACAGCATTTTCCACATTCTGAGTCAAATCCGGTACATCCTGGATATCTGCATTTTTAATATCATTTCCATAAAACTCAAAACTGAGGGGAAATTTTGCAAACATATGTTTTTTATAATTTTTCAGATGATTTGCCGCAATAGAAAACACCCAGGTAGAAAATAAACTTTCTCCTTTAAATGATGAAAGATGCGTGATGATTTTCAGTAAAATATCCTGTGCTGCATCTTCAGCGTCAGGAAAAGTCCCCAGCATTCGCAGAGAAAGGTTGAACACCAGATCCTGTACGCTGAGAATCACAGTTTCCAGAGATTTCTTATCTCCTTCTGCCGCCTGTTCAATCAAAGCCAGTAATTCTTCATTTGTCATTTGATTCATATATCCTCTTTTCTGAAGTGCAAATATTATTTAATATGGAAAATACAGCGAAACTGCCTCATGACAGTCATTAATCTGGCAGTCCTGGCACTAAGCCGCACTTCAAAGCATAGTTTTTCTCATATATATCATTAGACAACTTTCATCATGTCCTGTGACAACTTTCACTGACATTTTTTCTGCCAGCTTCTTATGATAATTGTCTGTTCCTCTATTATACAATAAAAACTGCCTGTTCTCTCATTAAATATTAGATTGGAAAATTTATCTTACTGGTACAGCCTGCAGACAGTCTTCCCCTGTCACCTAAGAGTTCAAAGGCTCTATGGCTCCATTATTCTAAAAGATATAAAAATGGGGAAGCTCAAAAGAAGTTCTATATATTGACATATTTTTGTCAAAGTTATATATTATAGGTAGCATTAAAATACATAGTTTTTTTAGGAGGGTTCTACATATGAATAACTTAAAATTAGACGTAGCTGATCAGATTGCTGTCCTGACAATCAGCAGACCAGGTGCATTAAATGCTCTCAACAGCGAGACCCTGGACGAGCTTAATACTGTCCTGAGTGAAATTGAAGCAAGAGATGACGTAAAGGTTGTTATTCTCACTGGCGGTCCTGATAAAAAGGACAACGCATTCAAATCTTTCGTCGCTGGCGCAGACATTGCTGAGATGGTAAATTTCTCTGCTGCAGAAGCACGTGCTTTTGGCATGAGAGCTGCAGAGCCGTTCTTCAAGCTGATGAATATGCGTCAGGTTACTATCGCTGCTGTCAACGGATTTGCATTGGGCGGCGGATGTGAGATTGCTATGGCCTGCGATATCCGTATCGCTTCTGACAACGCTACCTTTGCCCAGCCTGAAACTGGCCTCGGCATTATCCCAGGATTTGGCGGAACACAGAGACTTGCCCGTCTGGTAGGCATGGGACGTGCCAAAGAATTGATCTTTACCTGTGATAACATTGACGCTGCTGAGGCTTACCGCATTGGTCTGGTCAATAAAGTAGTTGCCAAAGAAGAGCTGATGGACACTGCTAAGAAAATGGCTTCTAAAATTATTTCCAAAGGAAGTTACGCTGTTTCCATCGCAAAGGCTGCTATCAACAATGGCTATGACATGGACATTAAAAATGCAGTAGAGATGGAAGCAAACCTGTTCGGCATCACCTGTTCTACTCATGACAAAACAGAAGGTATGACCGCTTTCTTAGAGAGACGTGCTGCTGATCTGACAGATTTCTAATTTTCTGAGATTCTAAAAAGTGCTGCTGAAAGAACTAAATGATAAGATACCAGATCTATACAGGTATATTCCTGATTCTTATCTAATGTTTTCTTTCAGCAGCACTCTTTTTTAACTCCCATAATTTCCGGTCTTGCGGCGTCAACTGCCACTCCTATCTGAAAACAGTGGAACATGCCATATGCATTACCAGCTGCAGATGCCTTATGAATTTTTTCTGCACTTCCACTCCAGAATTTCTTTTAACCGCTGCTTTACCTGTTTTTCCTGTCCCTGTTCCGTAGGTCTGTAGTAGCGCCTGTTTGCTAAAGCATCTGGAAGGCACTGCATATCTGATAATTTTTCTTCCGTATCATGGGCATATATATAACCTTTTCCATAATTAAGCTCTTTCATGAAACTTGTAGGTGCATTACAAATCTGCAGAGGAACCGGCTCTGCCGGAAGTTCTCTCACATCCGTCTTACAGGCCTCACATGCCAGATACAGCGCATTGGACTTTGGCGCCATGGATAGGTACACAACTGCGTGTGTCAGATGCACGTCACATTCCGGCATTCCCAGAAAATGACATGCCTGATAAACGGCTACCGCCACCTGCAGCGCAGCAGGGTCTGCCATACCCACATCTTCACTGGCAAACCGCACCAGCCTTCTTGCAATATAAAGGGGATCTTCACCGCCGTCCAGCATCCGGCACATCCAGTACACAGCTGCATCTGGATCACTGTTGCGCATGGATTTGTGTAAGGCTGAAATCAGATTATAATGTTCCTCTCCATTTTTATCATATAACAGAGAGCGCCTGTTCATGCACTGTGCAAGAACCTCCTCATCCACACACAGCACGGCTTTCTCATTCATCCTGCCATTGAACACCGCCATTTCCAAGGTATTCAATGCTGTTCTGGCATCTCCGTTGGCAAAGCGGGCTATTGCAGATAAGTGAGCGTCTTCTATGGAAATCTGCATGTTGCCAAGACCTTTGGGACTCTTCAAGGCATGTACCAGCAGCTCCTTTAAGTCTGTTTCCTCCAATGCCTTTAAAATAAATACTTTACAGCGGGACAGCAAAGCTGAATTAATTTCAAAGGAAGGATTTTCTGTGGTAGCTCCCACCAAAATAATGCTGCCCTTTTCCACAAAAGGCAGAAATGCATCCTGCTGCGCCTTATTAAAACGGTGAATCTCATCTGCAAACAACAGTGTGCGGGTTCCCATTTTCCGGTTTTGTTCTGCCCGCACCATCACTTCCTTAATCTCTTTGATCCCGCTGTTTACAGCGCTGTATTCCACAAATTCTGCTTTGGTCTGTTCTGCGATAATCCTTGCCAGCGTCGTCTTGCCTACTCCTGGAGGTCCCCAGAAAATCATAGAAGATATCTGATCTTCCTCAATCAGGCGTCGGAGAATCTTCCCCTCTCCAATCAGGTGTTTCTGTCCCACGTAATTTTTCAGACTGCCTGGTCTTAACCGGCTTGCAAGAGGTGCAAGCTTCTCTCTGTTGTCAAACAAACTTAATTGTTCCATCTCTTCCCCTTTCTCAGATTCTGCACTTATATAAATTTTTCAATCTTCTTCCGGCATTCGCTTCTACATGGATTATCTTAACATATTTATTATCTGCCATCAACTTCGGCAGTTTTCATTATCATACATTGAATACCTGATTATCTCTTGATTTTCAATGATAATCAGACGTTTAAAATCTCCTTATCCGGACATTCACACCCTTCTTCAAGCAGACGCAGATAATGGTTTGCCTCACGCAGAACATGGTCAGCCAAAAGAGGCAGTATCATGGACTGAATCTCACAATTCAAAATGCCTTGCGTACCTGCCGTCTTAAATTCCTGAATTTGTTTGGTCTGTTCTATCGTTTTCTCTGCAAGTTCCCCGATCGCGGCGCATTCCCTTTCTTTTGCCTCGTTAAGCAAATTGCAGAATTCCTTTCCCATGTGATCTGCTGTTTCAAAAAGTTCCTTTTCACAGGGATCCAGCAGTCCCCGGATAAACCATGCGTGTTCCATCATAATCTGATTCCAGAAAATTTCTGTCGCCCGCATACAAGACTTAGAAATAGTTCCCCGCTGCTCTAATTCCATCAAAAAACTGCCGTACAGTTTTGCCTCCCTGAGAATATGTTCAATAAGAAGCGGATATTGAAATGCAAAAATATTACAGCTCTTTATAGAGCGAAGCGCATCTTCTTTTAATTCAATAAGCCCTCTGACCAGGCGGATTGCCTTTTGGTTCAATTCATGGACTTTCCGGTGCATAAGATGACCACAGCGAACATTGCATCCACTCTGCAGCTTTTCCTGGGCATCTGTAATTCCTGTGTCAATAGAAATTCCCGTCAGTCTGCTCGTCTTTTCCTCTGCACACTTGGTGTATACAGTGACAATCTCATGTGAATCCAGTACAGGCTGCCCCACTGTCTCATTGCTGATCCTGGTAGTTTCTCCCAGCAGTTCTTCAAAGTTCTGCCTAAACCACTGCGATCTCTTTATCAAAGACTCATCCTTTGCCAAAAAACCTGATTCTAAGAAAAGAGAATGTTCTTTCATAATTCTTAAAAAAAATAGATTTAATTCCAATGACAACGTAACATAATTTCCCATATTAGATAATCTCCTGTCCTTTTTTGATCCCAGAATTTAATAATCCCGGATATAATTTTAATATATGCAGACAGAAGCTTTACGCTCTTTTTTGTATTGGATGATTCTCACTATAATAGAATTTAATGAAGATGTAAGTGAATTTCTTATGAAACAGAACTATTGATTTTTACTGGGCTTATGATAAAATAGAAATGACATTTTGACGTTATTGCAAAGTAAGGAGCCTTCTATGGAATTTCAAAAAATCAGTTCCCCTTCCCTTCGAGAACTGTTTGTAGAACAACTGGAACACATGATTTTATCCGGCAGACTGGCTGTAGGGGAAAAACTGCCGCCAGAACGCCAGCTCGCAGAAGCTATGCAGGTCAGCCGCTCTGTGGTAAACGGAGGTATTTCAGATTTGGAAAAGAAAGGGTTTCTGGTGGTAAAGCCACGCAGCGGCACTTACATTGCAGATTACCGCAGAAATGGTACCGCCGACACTCTGCTTGCCATCATGAATTACCATGGCGGAAGGCTTAAATCAGATGAAATCCGTTCTATCCTGGAAGTCAGAATTGCACTGGATACCCTTGCCGCACAGCTTTGCGCTGTTTCTATCACAGAAGAAGAAATTGAAATTCTGGAAAACATTGTTAAGAAACTCAAATATGCTTCTTCTATCGAAGACGCTGTTGCAGCTGCCTACGAATTTCAGCATGAATTCGCCATATTTTCTGGAAACACTTTGATTCCGCTGATATTCTGTTCTTTTAAAGTAGCAATCACATCTCTGTGGGAACGTTTCTGCGTCTTATATGGAATCGGCGCATTATACGAAAACAATTATAAACTTTTCACTTATATCAGAGACCGGGACTCACAGGGAGCTGCCGCATGGATTCAAGAATCTGTTATGAACAGCATTGAGGGAAATCGTAAAATCTATTATGACTAAAGTACATCTGAGATTTCTGACATTTTATTATCCACTAAATCATAATGATGGTCAACTGCCTGGTCGCATAAATCTCTGGAACCTTCTTTTAATGCCATAAGTAACAGCAGATGCGCTTGCTGCAGTCTCTGCTTCAAATCTAAATCTGCCGCTCTCAGCACATGATCTATCCAATTCCGGTATATGGTAATGATTGCTTCTGAAATGCAGATCCACAACGGATTTTCTGCTGCCTGAATCAGCATATAATGGAATTTCCGGTCTGCCTCAATTTGTTGTTCCAAAGACTGGGATCTCAAATCGGCTGAAAGAATTTCCATTATGCTGTCATACCATTTTTCTATACTCCCTTTTTCAATTACAGCATGACATACTGCTTTTTCCATATCACGCCGGAAGATAAGAATATCTTCCTTTGTGACCTGTTTCAGCAAAAGCATCATCTCAATAATACCAGAAATCGTTTTTGTCATATTCCCTGCAAGATAATTTCCAGACCCTTGTCTGCAGACGATCACTCCCATATTTTCCAATATACGAAGCGCCTCCCTTGTGGAATTGCGCCCTATGGACAACGTTTCTGCAAGCTTACGTTCTGTCGGAAGTTTTGAACCAATCTTAAGTTCTCCTGCCTTTATGAGCCCGCACAGATATTCAACTGCCTTCTGATATTCTCTTACTTCTTCCACATCCATTCCTCCCAAAATTACTCTGCTGGTATCGTCACACGATAAAAACCTTCTGTCTTCACAATAACATTTTGAAATCAACTCATAAATTGGGCGAACAGACCCGCCCCTATCACAGTCAGGATTCCAGAGACTACAATAGAAAGACTGCTCATTGCTCCTTCCACTTCCCCCAGTTCCATAGCCTTAGCGGTTCCAATGGCATGAGAAGAGGTGCCTATGGCAATTCCTCTGGCAATGGGATCATGGATTTTAAATAACCGGCAGATGGTTTCAGCAAACATGTTCCCCATTACTCCTGTTACAATAATTACTGCCACTGTAATAGACACATACCCTCCCAGTTCTTTAGAAACCCCCATGCCGATCGCAGTCGTGATTGACTTAGGCAATAAGGTCACATACGATGCATGGTCAAGTTTAAACAAAAACGCCAGCAGAAGAATACTGACAAGACTTGTCAATACTCCGGAAAAAATGCCGATCAATATGGCTTTATAATTTTCCTTCAACAGTTCCATCTGCTCATACAGCGGAACAGCAAGGCAGATAGTGGCTGGCGTCAGCAGAAAACTGATAGATTTCGCTCCTTTTTGATACGCACTGCAGTCAATATCAAATACTGCCAAAAAGAGAATTACGATTACAACTGCTGTCAGCAGAGGATTGAATACAGCCAGCTTCCACCTTTTTTTCAGCATAACGCCGATTCCATAAGATAAAACACTTAAAAACACACCAAAAAATACAGATGTCTCAAAAAACTCACTCATGATTGTCTCTCCTCATGCCAAATTGAATGCCAAATTGAACAACTTTTCCTGATACAATCATAACTGCACAGGTGGTAAGCACAGTAATAACTGCATAGGGAACCAGATCTTCCTTCATGGTCTGCCAGGAATCCATCAGTCCAACCGCCGCAGGAATGAACATAATCGGCATAATCTCTATGAGAAAATCACTGGTTTCTTTTACTAAAGGCAGTGATACCACCCCAGTTTCCAGACACAAAAACAGTATGATAATACCGTATATGCTTGCCGGAATTGGAAATGGTAATAAGACATACAATATTTCTCCAACAAATGAAATCAACAATATAATTCCAAACTGTCTCAAATATTTCAAAAAATCTCCTCCTTTCAATTGGTACTACCAATTAAATATAGCATGTTTTTTCTGAAGCGTCAATAAAAACAGGAGATCAGCATGCGCTAATCTCCTTAATTCGAAATTCATTTCCCTGCTGCAGATACGTGTGCGGGCTTTTGCAGCGAGGGCATATTTTTCCGTGTTCTATGGTTCCATAGAGGTTTTGACAATCTTCACAGTACGTCACGGCAGGTATCGTTTCTAACTTCAATTCTGCCCCTCTCAACAGCTTCTCCTGTTTCTTCACTGCCCAATTCCAGCAGTTTTCCAGATAAGAATCTATCACACCAGACACTTCCCCAAGCTCCAGTGTCACAGATTCCACTTGTGTTAAATCATTTTCCCGCGCCACCTCTTCCACCATTTTTATCACATGAAATACTACTCCGAGCTCGTGCATAGGAATCAACCTTTACTTTTTATTTCTATTGCCTTTGGAACGAAATTTGATCTTTATTGCCTGTTTTGCCCCATAAGGAAGAATATATTTCAACTTATCTTCACACTTTCGCATGGTGCTGCATTCTGGGTGATCACGATACAGATGGATCGCATCAAATTCACATTTTGTGGTACAGACGCCGCAGCCAATACAACGGTTTTCATCCACCACAGAAGCTCCACAGCTAAGACACCTTGCTGTTTCTTTCTTTACTTGTTCTTCTGTAAAAGTTCTGGACATATCCCGGAATGACTTTTTATCGTCAGCGCCGTTGTCTTTTCCTGGAATCTGACGGCTGGAATTATCATACTGCTCCAGATGGATATCTTCTTTATCCAGCTCCACAAACTGGCGGCGGTTACGCCCGATGGTCATGCTGGTATGAGGCTGTACAAACCGATGAATGGAAACCGCCCCTTCCTTTCCCGCTGCAATGGCGTCAATCGCAAATTTCGGTCCCGTATAAACATCACCGCCCACAAAAATATCTGGTTCTGCCGTTTGATATGTCAAAGGATCTGCCACCACGGCTTTTCCTCTTCCCAGTTCTACTTTGGAACCTTTGAGCAGATCTTTCCACAATATGCTCTGTCCAATGCTGAGAAACAGATTCTCACATTCTGCAGTAACAGTATGATTCTCATCAAAGCAGGGATGAAACTTACCATTATCATCATAAACAGAAATGCACTTCTGAAAAACCACGCCCTTTACTTTTCCATTTTCTGAAAGAATCTGCTTGGGACCCCAGCCGCATTCAATCACAACTCCTTCTTCTTCTGCTTCTCTTATTTCTTTTCCGGAAGCTGGCATAATTTCCCTGTCTTCCAGACAGTACATAGACACACGTTCAGAACCGCATCTTCCACTGGTGCGCGCCACGTCAACCGCCACATTTCCTCCGCCGATTACAATCGTTGTGCCTGTCAACTGATAAGATTCTTCTTCACTTACGGTCCGCAGAAAATCTACGGCTGTCATAACTCCTTCAGCTTCCTCTCCTGGAATACCGGCAGTTCGTCCTCCCTGGCAGCCAATAGCAAGATAAAATGCCTGATACCCCTGAGCACGCAGTTCGTCCAGGGTAACATCTCTGCCCACCTCAATGCCAGTTTTGATTTCCACACCCATCTCTTGTATAATGTCAATTTCCGCCTGCACAACATCCTTTTCCAGTTTGAAAGAAGGAATGCCATAGGTCAGCATACCGCCAGCTTTTTGGTTTTTCTCAAAAACAGTGGGATGATAGCCTTTCTCTGCCAGATAAAATGCACAGGAAAGTCCTGCCGGACCTCCGCCGACAATGGCTATTTTCTCTGTAAATTCTCCTTTCAGGGAGGGAACAACTTTCTTGGGCACATATCTGGTCTCTGCTTTTAAATCCTGTTCTGCCAGAAATCGTTTCACCTCGTCGATGGCAATGGCTTCATCAATGCTCCCTCTGGTACATGCATCCTCGCATCTGCGGTTGCAGACATGGCCGCAGACTGCCGGAAAGGGATTCTCCTTCTTAATCAGCGCCAGAGCGTCCTGATACCTGCCCTGTGCCGCCATTTTCAAATACCCCTGGACGGCAATATGCGCTGGACATGCTGTCTTACAGGGAGCTGTACCTGTATCATAACAGTTGATCCGGTTCTTATCCCGATAATCTTCTGTCCACATATGGGGACCCCATGCTACCTGCGAAGGAAGCGGCTGTTTGGGATACTTGACTTCACTGCCGTCCTTTCTGCACAGTTTCTGCCCCAGTTTTACTGCTCCTGCCGGACAGTATTCCACACAGCGGCCGCATGCCACGCAATTTTCTGTTTTCACATGTGCCACATAAGCTGAACGGGACATATTCGGCGTATTAAATAGCTGGGATGTTCTCAGTGCATAACAGACATTCACATTGCAGTTGCAGATTGCAAAAATCTTATCTTCACCGTCAATATTAGTAATCTGATGAACAAAACCATTCTCTTCTGCAATTTTCATGATATTAAGGGCTTCTTCTCTGGTAATATAACGGCCGCCTTTGTTGGTCTCTACCACATAGTCTGCCATGTCTCCCACTGCAATGCACCAGCCCTCAGGATCATCCCCGCAGCCCTCATCAAACGTTTTGCGGGAACGGCGGCAAGAACAGGGGCTTGCTGCATATTTCCCGTCGTATTTATCCAGCCAGTGAGAAATATGTTCCACTGAGACAGATTGATTCTCCATCTCAATTGCCTTCTCCACTGGAATTACATGCATACCAATTCCAGCTCCTCCCGGCGGTACCATAGGCGTCACTTTTTCTAAGGGAAGCCGGCTCATACGCTCAAAGAATCTTCCCATTTCAGGATGCTCTTTCAAAAGGTCTGCGTTCATATTTGCAAACTCTGCGCTCCCTGGAACAAACATCGGCAGTACATACTGTTTCTCATGCTGAGGATTCTCCCAGTTATATTCAATCAGGCCGTTGACTGACATTTTCTTTAGCATCTTATCCAGATACGCTTTATCTCTGCCTGTGAGCCGCATCATATCTTCCATCGTGCGGGGTTTGCGTTTACCCATTTTCATAGCTATCTCTGCCATCTCATCCGTACAGACAGCACATAATCCGATATATTCCGGGGAATCTTTGGTTATTTTCTCCAGTCCCAGCACAATAGGAACCCGGTCAGTGATCATTTTTGCCAGTTTTGCAATCGGTTCCCGAAAAGGTTCTTCTGGGTGTGGATTGGGAAATAATGGATCTGCCATAGCTTCTCTCCTCTCTTTGTGGTTTATTTTCCTTCTGCCCTTGCCATTGCATCCCGGAAATCTTTCTGATCTGTAAAAAT
>CAJUCK010000014.1:22088-22469 GCA_910585395.1 uncultured Lachnospiraceae bacterium | reverse complement strand
GTATAGGGATTTTTTTTCTGCTCTCTTGCACGTTTGATAATTGCTGCCATGCAGACTACATTGGCAATCAATGCAAGTGCAGAAATGACACCCTGCATTGTGGGATCTGCTGCTGTGGGACGCGTCGCCGCATCCATCACACCGTCTTTGTACAATGTGGGAAGAACAGCAAATCTGCCCTCATCCTGGAACAGTGGAAATACCTGGGCAAACATGCACCACAATGCCAGAGTATTGGCACGATTCTGAATCCATCCGCCTTTGTTCCACAGCATTGCCGCAAAAGTGGGAGCTAAAAGCAGCGCCACGCCGCAATACCAGGTATGTGTCGGCAGATTATTGTATGTATAGGCAAAATTCCAGATATCGTAGACGATGATG
>CAJUCK010000014.1:21765-22078 GCA_910585395.1 uncultured Lachnospiraceae bacterium | reverse complement strand
GTTCCACAGGTCGTAGGCCAGAATGTACACAAAGGTCATATCCGGCCACAGCATATCGCGTTTATCCTTTGATGAATAGATCCCCCACCAGCCCGTCATGCAGAAGATATTGAGGATGCCGGCAATGCCGTTTACCCAGTTCCACCAGCCGCCGTACAGCCATACGTTCTCAGAAGACAGCCACCAGCGGTCACCCTGTTCTGCCAATGCCATAAACCCGCGGATGCCGGACTCAAAATCACTTCCCACTGCAATCAGAATATTGATTGCCACAATCGCAAAAGGAAAGACTTTAAACCATTGCGTCTTCCCA
>CAJUCK010000014.1:15202-21755 GCA_910585395.1 uncultured Lachnospiraceae bacterium | reverse complement strand
CCCAATGCTCCACTTGTATTTCAGCATCATAAAACCGATGCAGCCAATAGTTGCCGCATATAATTTGGCATAGTGGAACCAGCTGTTCATATGCAGGTAAGTATCATTTTCCAGCGCCCACTGAGCACCTGACGCAGCGCCAATCTGAATCGCTATAAAATACACCGTTAACACCGCTGGAAGCGCCAGAAAACAACAGATACCTCCAATTTTGGAACGACGCGCAATCTCGTTCATTAAAATCAGACTTACAAATACCAGCAGCCATCCAAAAAGCTGCCATCCTGCGCCATCTCCATACACCTGAAACATCATAACATTTACCCTCTTTCCTTTTAAATTTGGTTTGTCCACGCTGCTGCTTCTTCTTGCAGCCACTGTGTCCATTCCATAAAACCCTCTCCCGTCTTTGCGGAAATGGGAATTATTCTCGCTTTGGAATTTCTCATATGAATATACGCTTTACATTTCTCCATATCAAAATCAAAGTAGGGAAGCACATCTATTTTATTGATCAGCACCACATCACAGACAGAAAACATCAATGGATATTTCAAAGGTTTATCTTCCCCCTCAGGCACAGAGAGGATCATAACATTCCTGCACGCTCCAGTATCAAATTCCGCAGGACAGACAAGATTGCCCACATTTTCCAGAATCACCAAATCCAAATCACTAGTACCAAACTCCTGGATTCCCTGCCTGGTCATCGCAGCGTCCAGATGGCACATACCCCCAGTGTGAAGCTGGATAGTCCTTGCACCTGCTTCCATGATTGCCTTTGCATCTACATCTGAATCAATATCTGCTTCCATGACGCCTATCTTAATTTTATCTCCCAGTATAGAAATTAATTTCTTTAACATGGTAGTCTTTCCTGCTCCTGGAGATGACATAAGATTTATAAGAAAAGTTTGCTGTTCTTTTAATTCTTTTCTGAGCCTTTCTGCATCTGCATCATTGTCCTCCAAAATGCTGCGCTTTACCTCAATCACCTTGAATTCCTTCATTTTATCTTCTCTCCTATTGGTTATACCAGTTATTGTAACTCTTTCCTTTATTATACTTTTTCATTTGAATATTGTCAATTATGGCTTTTCACTGTTCTGGTACAACCAATTTCAGTCAAATATTCGTGTACATATGGCTGCTTTTCTCATTTTCCGCAGGAATATGATTTACAGAATGTGGAATCTGAGAAATTTATTGCAGAAAATACATGCTGCTGTTATGATAATATTTAAAAGCATACGAATATGGAGGTATCCACGATGGATAAAATAATTGGATTTATCGGCGGCGGAAATATGGCAGGCGCCATGATCGGCGGAATATTGAAATCCGGACTCGCCGCAAAAGAACAGATTATTGCCACAGCAAAAACAGAGAAAACGCTCACTTCCCTGAGCGAGCGTTTCGGAATCACTGCCACTGCAGACAACAGAGAAGCAGCCAGACAGGCAGACATACTCTTTCTGGCCGTGAAACCTTATCTGTTCAGCGAAATTATTTCCCAGATCAAAGACTGTGTCCGGCCAGAAACAATGATTATATCAATTGCTGCCGGCCAGACCATAGAAAAAATAGAAGCTGCTTTTGAGAAGAATATCAAACTGGTACGCGCCATGCCCAACACACCTGCGCTGGCAGGAGAAGCTATGAGCGCTCTGTGCACAAATGGAAACTGCACAGAAGCAGATCTCGCAGACGCCATGACTATTTTTAACAGTTTCGGTAAATGTGAAACCGTTCCTGAAACTATGATGGATACTGTAATCGGCGTTTCCGGCTCTTCTCCCGCTTATGTCTATCTTTTTATAGAAGCCATGGCCGATGCAGCTGTTGCTGACGGCATGCCGCGGGCACAAGCCTACAAATTTGCCGCTCAGTCTGTACTTGGAGCTGCAAAAATGGTACTGGAAACAGAAACACATCCTGGCGCCCTCAAGGACGCTGTCTGCTCTCCTGGCGGAACCACTATTGAAGCTGTCGCCATATTAGAACAGCAGGGACTGCGCAATGCTGTGATATCTGCCCAGCGCGCCTGTGTTCAGAAATCGAGAGACATGACATAAAGCCCCAGAGGAACACACAGACAGCCCCCTTATTATTTTTATTCCAGTGATGCTTGCTGAAGTTTATCAACTTCTGCCATGCACTCGTCCACGGTGGAGCCGTTTAGCAGTTTCCGCACAATCAGGCAGGTATTTCCCCACTGCTCCACCTTCATTGCCGCGTTGGAGGCAAGAACATAAACATTCTCTTCAATTTTGTCGTTCAAAGGCTTCAACGCGGGAATACAGTCCACTTCAATATTTTCAGAGGGTGAAATCACCTTATTTGTTTTGGTATAAACCTCCAGCGCCTCATCAGAAAGTATCGTTTCCAGTAAATCCTTTGCATCATTTAGATGCTCTGCCTCGGAGCCAATACCAAATCCCGTGATCGTAACTACCGGCATTTGTCCTCGGCTGCTGGGAAATCCAATAACCTGCATATTAAAATCTGGTTTCCCATATGCTGTCTCCGTATTTGCCGCTCCCCAGTACGCCATGACAATGGGAGTCTTCTGTGCCAGAAAGTCAGGACCTTCCCCATCAATGGCCTCACTGACATAAGCTTTTTCTGCATCCACATAACCTTTGTCTATCAATTCTTTGAGAAACTCAAACCCAGAGCGCATATAATCACTGTATTTACTCTCTCCGCTGTTAAGTCTGGCGATTTCATCCTCTGTGTTCCCCCCATTATACAAGTCGGCAAATGCCTGAGCAAATACAAAGTTCTCCAGCCACCAGCGGTTTGCACCAACAGGCGTCTCAATACCATTCTCCTTAAAGACCTTACAGCACTGCAAAAACTCTTCCGGCGTCTCTGGCAGTTCCAGGTTATACTCATCAAACATATCCTTATTGATAAAGAGCCCGTATGCCACAACTTCCTGTGGAATTGCCACCAGTTTTCCATTTATGGTATTTGCCGCCTTCACCACCTCCCGCAGATTCTCCACACACGAAAGGTCAGACAAATCGATAAGTTTTCCTTCTGTACCCAGCATCTGGATGGCATCTGGATTCATCAGATATAAATCATCCATATTATTACGTGCACGTTCCAATGTCACATCATCATATGTTTTATCCTGATGATCTTCCGCTGTGTAGGTTCGGTACGCGACTTTCACCCCCAGCTTCTCCTCTGCCATCAGCACTGTCTTATCAAAAGCGCTTCTCGCGGTATTTTCAGCATCTGGGTCTGTTCTTTCCATAGGGCTGAACAAATTCACAATTCGTTCATCTTCTTCCTCCGATATTAACAGATTTTCACCTGGTTTTGGTCTTCCGCCGCATGCTGCTGTGGAAACTGCAGCAATTACCATAAGACATACTGCAGCTAATTTACAAACATTCCTTTTTATGGTCTGTTTCATTTTACTTCCTTTCTCTGTACATATTTACTGATAATCTTCTTTAACCTTTCTATATCAATCGGTTTAGCCATGTGCACGTCCATACCTGCATCCAACGCTTCTTTTTCGTCCTCTGCAAAGGCGTTTGCAGTCATGGCTATAATCGGTATTTCTGCGGCATCACTGCGCTCTAATGCTCTGATTGCCTTCGTGGCATCATAACCATTCATAACCGGCATCTGCACATCCATCAAAATTGCGTCAAACTCACCCTCCAAAGCACGTTCAAAACGCTCCAGCGCCAGCTTTCCATTTTCCGCTATTTCACAGCCTGCCCCTTCCATCTCTAAAATTTGCGATAAAATTTCTGCATTTATCTCATTATCTTCCGCCGCAAGAAAATTCATACCCTCAAGACTTCTGCTGGTCTCTCTTTCCTGGACCTTTTCTTCATCGGCGCCATTCGTTAATTCTACAATTTTCTCTTTTAACGCTGATACAAAAAATGGCTTTGTAAGGATTGCCGTATACTCTGCCTGATGAATATCTTCTATACCTGCTGCATCATAAGAAGCTAAAAAGAAAACTGGCACAGAATCAGAGACTAGCTCCCTGATTTTTGTTACTGTCTTATCCCTCTGCTGATCTGGCATATCATCCCAGTTTACAAGAATCAGATCATAGTTTATCCTGTCAAGCTCCTGCATTTTGGTTACTGCTTCTTCCAGACACAACGCAGTATCTGTCTGTACCCCTGTATCTCTCATTAGCATCTGGATATTTCTGCATGTCTCCTCCCCATATACTGCAAGGATACGTGCAATTTCATGCTCTCTCCAAAAGCTCTTGTCTGCCTGGCTGTCCGGGATGCGAAGTTCCAGCTCCACTTTAAAAATACTTCCCTTATTTACCTCACTGGCAACATCTATGGTTCCTCCCATGAGTTCTACGATATTTTTGGTAATCGCCATACCAAGCCCTGTACCCTGAACCTTATTGGTGGTACTGTTTTCTGCCCTGGTAAACGCATCAAAAATGGTCTCTAAATATTCTGGCGTCATCCCATAGCCGTTATCTTCCACTTCGATCCGAATATGCTCATACTGGCTGGAACGCTGTTTAAGCCCCACAATACGAAACCAGATACTGCCTCCCTCCTGAGTATACTTCACAGCATTGGAAAGCAGATTGATCAAAATCTGATTAATTCTGGTCTCATCGCCCAACAGACATTCATGCTTAATATCTGTAACTTCCACATGAAAGCTCTGGTTTTTGCCGTCTGCCATGGGACGAATAATGGCGTCAACAGAAGATACCAAATCATTCAGCGTAAATTGGTCCACGTTAAGCACTACTTTTCCGCTTTCAATTTTTGACACATCCAAAACATCATTAATCAGGCTCAAAAGATGCTGGCCAGATGCCGTAATTTTTTTGGTATATTCTCTGACCTTAACTGGATTTTCCGCATCCATGGCAAGCAGCGTGGTAAATCCAAGAACTGCATTCATCGGGGTACGGATATCATGCGACATATTGGAGAGAAACATGGTCTTTGAATTGCTGGCAAGCTGAGCTGCCTGTAAGGCCTCCGCAAGCTGTTTATTGTGCAGTTCCCTTTCTTTTTCCCGTTCCCTTCCAAGCTTGATCTGCTGTCTGTGATTCAGATAATACAGCAGACAGCAGAGGAAAAACGCAATCAGCATCACTGCCACAACAATGAGAATATTCTGGTTTACGCTTCTTCCTTCCTGAAGAATTTCTTCAACAGGAACATAACCGATGAGATAAATGGTTCCTCCATTCACTGCCCACATATAATTCAAGGCTTCTTTTTTGCGTATATCATGGTAAAACAAAATATTTTTGCCGCTTTCCAGACACCTGTCTACTTCTTCCCGCAGCTCATACTCATGGATATTATTGGCATAATAAAAATCTTTCAGATTCATATGTCCAGCGCTGCGTTCTCCCATTCCTTTTGGTTTCAGCACAAGTTTTTCCGTTTCTGCATCCATAATATAAAGCATTGCCTGTTTATTATAAAACCCATCGGGCAGGGACTGATCAAGATAATCGTAAGTATATTCAATATAGAGCGTGGCAATTTCCTGGTCTTCTTTTACAACAGGACATTTCATGGTATATGCCCAGGTTCCCATATAATTCACATAAGACTGAGAAATCAGCAGTCCGTCCACAGTCCCTCCTGCTGAAAAATCCAGCTCTTTTTCCGAAAACACTTCTCCTGTATTAGAAATTCCTTCTGTTTTCCCTTTCAATATCAGAGACAATTTTACCATTGTCTGATTTTTCTCATACTCCAATATATATTCTTCTGGATTTTCTGCCATTGCAACTTTTTGAGCGACCATCTTCTGAAAATCTGCCTCATTTTCCAAAATAGCTTCTATAGTACATTTTATCAGATTCAGACTCTCGCTGAGATTTTGTATGGCAGACTCAGACATTTCAATGGATATCTTTCTGGCCACAGAAAACACAACGACACCTAATATACCAAAAACTAATATAATAGAAACAAACAGGGAAATCCCTTTGTCCTTTCTGCTTCTATTCTGCTTCTTTCTCATTCTCATTTCTCCATTTCTATGGTATTGCAGTGGTACTTTGGAGTATTTGGAACATTTTTCTTAAAAATTATATTTATTTTTATAATTTCTGAAAACTAGCGTACCACAATCAGCTTTTACGTTTTTTCCTAATCATACCATAAACAATCCATTTTATCAAATCTCATCTCGCAAAATGTCAGCTTAACGAACAATCTCGATTATAAAGAACGTTCTATCATGTTCTCTTTTATTCATCATATTCCTCCAGGTTTCCACTGGTTCCAGAGGACAATTTATCAGAAAACTGATTCTGCATACTGCGCATGGTCTTTCTATCCATTCTTTTGTCTTTTTCCTCTTAAACTTTGTTGCTTTTTGTCATTGCCATATAAGAAGATTGCAACTATAATAACATTATCTGAATGTTTCGTTCTATTTTTTATAAAAATGGATTTTTCCATATCTGTCATAGATGACGATTAATGATCGGCATCTGCGCCGTACACAGCCGCTACGCGGCATTTTCCTTTTTGTGACAGTGCGCATCGCCGGAGACTGTATATCC
>CAJUCK010000014.1:1257-15192 GCA_910585395.1 uncultured Lachnospiraceae bacterium | reverse complement strand
TCCGGCAGCGATTACATGCCGGATATATGGACAATTTCTGAAGAATACAGTGTTTCATTCAGAAATTTGCTTAATGCAATAGAAAGGATTTACTTAACTATGTGGGCTTACGAAAGTGTTTTTTATCAAATTTATCCTCTGGGATTCTGTGGTGCACCTTTTGAAAATGATGGAATTCCCGCAAAACGTATCACCAAGGTGAAAGATTGGATTCCACATTTAGAAAAGCTGGGTGTGAACGCTGTCTACTTTTCTCCATTGTTTGAGTCCGATACACATGGCTATAATGCCAGAGACTACCGGAAAATCGATGTACGCCTGGGTGACAACGATGATTTTAAAGACGTCTGCGACGCGCTGCATGAAGCAGGTATCCGTGTTGTTTTAGACGGTGTTTTCAATCATGCCGGCAGAGGTTTCTTCGCCTTTCAGGATGTATTGCAGAACCGCGGACAATCCCGTTACCGTGACTGGTTTCATATTGATTTCAATGGAAATTCTGCTTACAATGATGGTCTTTGGTATGAGGGCTGGGAAGGCAATTATGACCTGGTAAAATTAAATCTGCGCAATGAAGAAGTCATTCAGTATCTTCTGGAAAGTGTCTCTTTCTGGGTAAACAACTGGAATATTGACGGTTTAAGACTGGATGTTGCATATTGTCTGGACCACGATTTTG
The DNA here is from genome assembly GCA_910585395.1 of uncultured Lachnospiraceae bacterium. Taxonomy (GTDB): domain Bacteria; phylum Bacillota; class Clostridia; order Lachnospirales; family Lachnospiraceae; genus Petralouisia. The sequence goes on along the minus strand of CAJUCK010000014.1, from coordinate 14,513 downwards.
TGCGTCGGCTGCGCAGCCACTGCGACAGTCTCAAAGAAGATTTCTTCCTGGTAGGAGAAATGCTGCACGGAGACTATAACCAGCTAATGAACGACAGTATGCTGCACTCTGCCACTAATTATGAGTGCTATAAGGGACTGCATTCCAGCTTCAATTCTATGAATATGTTCGAGATCATCCACTCACTGCTGCGGCAATTCGGCCCGGAAAACTGGACTCTTTACCGCGGAAAACATTTATTGAGTTTCGTAGATAATCATGACGTTTCCCGAATTGCTTCTATTCTTGGCACTCCCGAACATCTTCCTCTGATTTACGCTCTCTGCTTCGGCATGCCAGGCATTCCCTGTGTTTACTATGGCAGTGAATGGGGAGTAAAAGGTGACAAATCAAACGGTGATCCGTCTCTGCGTCCCAGTTTTGAAACACCGGAATGGACAGAGCTGACAGAGTGGATTTCCAAACTTACTGCTGCAAAGAAATCTTCTGAAGCTTTAAACTATGGTGAATTCCGCTCTGTGGTACTCACCAATAAACAGTGTATATTTGAGCGCAAAAGCGAAAAGGAACGTGTTCTGGTTGCCATCAATGCCGACAATGAACCATACACTGCACATTTTGACGCCGGATGCGGTATGGCTGTTGACTTAGTCACAGGAAAAGACCATGACTTCGGCGGCGGAAGTGAACTTCCCGCCCACAGCGCTTTTTTCTGGAAATGCGAGAAATAGCAGATCAAAGCAGCGCTGTATAACGCCTCTTTTTAACAACCTTAAAAGCATCTATTTCATTTCTGTGCATCCGCATAATTATTAATGCTTCTCACCTTTTGCGGGTGCACACTTTAGATAAAAAAATAAGCCCAAAATCTTTCGTTTATAAAGATTTCAGGGCTTTTCACATTTCTGTATACATGATTTCAGTCATCAGAGAAATTTTCTTTCTCCTGTACGTCAGGTCTTATCTTTCTCCTGCCTTTTTGTCCCTTCTCTGTAATTCTGCCTAAATAATTAAACCAATTCTGAGGCAGCGCCAAACCAAAGATAATCCCAAGCACAATTGCTCCTGCAACCTTAAATGTCTCGATTCCTTTGGCAGAACCGCGGGATAATTCATTCATAATAATATAATAAGAGGTATAATAAATTCCAGAGCCAGGCACGAGGCTGAAAATTCCCGCAATGAGAAATACTGTGCTGGGCATTTTCCGAACTGCTGACAACACTCTTGCAGCTAATGTCAAAACCAAGGCTGCCCACAGGGCAGAAGCTGTCGGGCCAAAGCCACAATTTAAGCTGATCCGGTACACCGCCCAGCCAATGCCGCCATTAAGCGCACAGTACAAATATTCCGATTTAGGTATATGAAACGACACCCCGAAAGCAAGAACAGAAATCATTGCAACGATTATCTCAACTATCATAACGGCAGCGTTCCTCCTCCCAGCAATTGAAATGTCTTGATGGCAGCGCCAACTCCAATGGCAATGCACATTCCAGTGAGCAAAGCATCCATCAGGCGTATACCGCCTGACAAATAATCACCGTTAAACAAATCCCTGATGGCGGTCACCAGAGCCACCCCTGGCATCAGAAGAATAATTCCGCCTATAATCACACGGTCAAACTGAATATTTAATCCAAGGACATAGAGCACCAATCCTAAAATCGTCACCATAGCGCTTCCCAAAATGTCCGTAAGAAATTTTGAAACATGCCTTTCTTCTGCTACAAGCAAAAACCACTGCAGGAGCATTCCCAGAAAGAAAGAAAACAAGCTGTCAAAAGGATGGCCTCCTAAGAGATAGCAAAAACCTGCACTTCCTATGCCACAGGCAGGAATTAAAGCCCTCTTGGGCATAACAGAAGTTTTTCTGCACTGTTCCAACCGCTTCTTTGCCTCCTGAATGCTGCAGGAACCTTGGCAAATCTCTCTGGATATCTGATTGATAACGGCTATTTTTTTGAGATTTACTGAACCAATGGGCACATTTCTCACTATGCTCCCAGCATCCTCACGATTTTCATGAATGGTGGCAAAAATACCATTTGTCAGCACAAAAACGTTATACTCTTCTGCTCCGTATGCCTCCATCACATGTTCAACTGTTTCCTGCACCCGGTAGATTTCCGCTCCATTTTTCAGAAGTTCTTCCCCCATAGATACTGCAAGATCCAAAATCAACTTACTCTTTGACATTTTCTAAATTCTCCAGGCTCTTTATAATTCCCAGCAGCAGAAACAGGTATGGAGTAATAAAAGCTGTGGGATTGTTCACAAGTCCCTGTGCCAGATAACTTCCAATCACTACTGCTCCCAACATCATAATCGGTTTTTCAGCATATCTTTTTGCTGACCTGACTGCTGTGCCGATAATAAGTCCAAAATATCCAACAGTGGCCAGCAGGCCTGTAGTAGTCATAAACTGCAGGAGTTCATTATGAGCATCCACAAGCTTTGCACCGCCAAACGCAGACGCCACACCTTCTCCGCCATACCGTTCAATAAACATATTATAACAGTTAAGTCCATAACCGGTAATCTTATCCCACAATGGCAGTCCTGCCCAGCCTTTCAAGGATATTTTCCAGATATATCCTCTGCTGCTCCCGAAATTATCCTTTATTTTCAGGTTGTTTAAAAAAGCAAACGATCCTTCCCAAAGCCCCTCTTTTAGATTTGCTGCCAAAAGAAAAACGATGCCAAGCCCTGCAGCAGCGCCGATAATGCCAAATACACAAATTCTCAGCAAGCGGCTGGGCAGTTCTTTTTGTTTCTTCTCTCTTCTTATTATAAAAATCCATCCTGCTGCTGTCAGTATACCCTCTGCTGCCAGCAGATATCCATTTAATATAATCTCTCTCTGCAGTTTGTCTGTTTGAAATTTCAAAAACATCATACTTTCTGAACCTGAAGCAGCGCCAAGCAGGCAGGAAATCTTCATCATCAGACTTCCCAGCCAGAACAGCCCAAAAACTTCCAGAAACCGCTGCATATGTGCATTATCGCTCATTGCAAACCAGAGCAGTACTAGAAATGCTGTTCCTACTCCCAGCAGCCAGCTCTCACTCACAGTACAATAACAGCTCCAGAATCCCAACACCAGAAAAACTGCTGACGCAGCCCGCAAAAGCTTTGTCTCCACCACCATATAAACTGCCATAGCCGCCGGAATAATCATACAGAAATAACTGGAACAGGCATTAACATTTCCAATCGTACTGATAAACATATTATGCTGTTCTTTGATAAGATTCTTATACATGCCTAAGGGATCCACAGCCCAGAAATTCAAAACAGCAAGCCCGCAGACAACGATATTTCCTGCAAAAAAAATCCATATCAGCCATTTTCCAGGTTTTAAATACTTTCCCACCAGTGCATAGGAAATTGCACAGAGCAAGAACACCTGCAGTCCCAGTTTTCTGCCTTCCATGCCCTGCCAGGATTCCTGCGGATTTGCAGAAAAGATTGTGGCAATACAGACCCCTGCCACAAAAATCACTGCAAACCACGCAGGTACAGAAATTTCTGACAGCCATTTCTTAACAGCCTCTTTCTTTGTCATTGATTCCTGTTTCGGCATTGGTTTTCTTTTTTTCTTCCGGCTATTGCTTTTGTGCTGCACAGATTCCTTGTACGTCTGCAGCCATCCCATCCCTGCAAAAACAATAATCAGCAGCACCATTCCTATGGCGCTCACTCGGAAAAAAGAACGCTTCGCTGTGGAAATATCAATAAAATTATTTGCATAAAATAATGGAAAAAGAACCAGCATCATAATTGCATATACTGCTGCTGTTCCTTCCATAAATACATACATCATACTCTTTTTCTGTTTCATTTCATCCTCCAGATGTGTTTAAATTTCTATCTGTTTCCCCGCCTCTGCCAAAATACACCGTTCTTCCAATGCCTCTTTCATCCGTCCAATGACACGGATTCCAGTACAATGCAGCGGAACTACTATATCAATTTCCATATTCCTTAATGCCTGAATCGTCTTCGTAATCCGTTCCTGGCTGCAGCCCTTTAAATGCATTCCTGCCACAAGGCTGTGAATATGTGTCTTAGGAAACACAGACTGTACATAATGCATACAGTTTATAATTCCAGGATGTGCGCAGCCAGCAAACACAGACAGACCCTTGCTTCCTTCTATCACCAGAAGCTGTTCGTCTGACATTGCGTCAGTTATCACTTCTTCTCCCTGATCCTTAGAAGCTTCTCTTAAGAGCCCGCAGGAAACTGGCTCAAATTCCGTACTATAGGGAATGTCTGACAGAAGATATACTCCCTCGCTAATCCTGGTGCATTTTTCCAAAAGCTTGTAAATCTGCTTTCGCTCCTGCCATCCTTCTGCATTTTCCATGCCAATATACCGCAATTCTCCTGTTATAGGATTTTGGGCATATTTCTTTTCAAAGGCTTTCTGCTGAACATACACAGGTATTTCCTCACCCAGACTGTCCACATACTCCATTCCACCGCAATGGTCATAGTGCCCATGACTTAATATAATACCATCCAGATGCTCCATGGACAAATGAAGTTTCTGGGCATTATGGAGAAACACCCGGCTCTGCCCCGTATCAAACAGATATCGTTTTTCTTCTGTCTCAATCAACAGGGACAATCCATGTTCCCCCAGAAATCCCCGCCTATAAACTGTATTTTCTGTTAAAATGCTTACCTTGATCATCCCTGTTCTTCCTCTTGTTCTTCTTTTGCCTGGAGAATCGCTTCATTTAGCGAGAGCATCTTTGCATCCAGCATGGAGACAATTCCTGCACATTCCTGGAGATCCCTGCTGATATACCCTGGCGCATCTCCTTCAAATTTATAATAAATTTTATGCTCCAAGCTTGCCCAAAAATCCATGGCAATAGTACGGATCTGAATCTCCACCTTCGTGTCAATCACGCGGTCCGTCAAAAATATCGGCACGGTGACCAGCATATGATAACTCTTATATCCACTCTCTTTGGGGTGTCTGATATAATCTTTCACAGATACAACGGTAAGGTCATTCTGCCTTCCAATCATTTCTGCCAGCCGGTATATATCAGAAGTAAAAGAACATACCAGCCGAATTCCTGCAATATCATTTACGTGATTGACCATATTATCAATGGTACTCTCATAATTATTTCTCTTTAACTTTTTTACTATGCTCTCTGGTGTCTTAATCCTGGATTTGATATATTCAATGGGATTATAATTATGTATATGACAAAATTCATCATTTAAAATTTCAAGCTTAGTTCCTACCTCTTTCAGGGCTGAATTGTATAAAAAAATCACAGTTTCCCAACTATTTACGCCTTCATTAAACTTTTGGGCAAAATCCATAATACTTCCTTCCTTCTGTCAAACTCTTCCTCAGGACATTTTACCTTATATCCCCGAAATAAGATCCTAAGGTCTTATCTCAACTACAGTGGGATTCTCCTTAGGACATTACCTTATACCCTGAAATAAACCCTCAGGTCCTCTTAACTTCGCCAGACCCCTCTTTAGAACATATTATACCACACCTGCCGGTGCTTACGGAAGACTTTAGTACTATTTTTCCATAAAAACAGCCACAATTTATGGCTCCCCACAAACTACGGCTGTTTTCTGTCTCTGATTACCAATTTCTGGAGTATCACTTACGCTCCAAAACCTTATCAATTGTTACCAGCTTTACACAGGTTACGAAAATATCTGTCGCCATTCTCAATTCCTCTAAGGTAGGATAAGAAGGCGCAATGCGAATCGTAGAATCTTTGGGATCTTTTCCATACGGATATGGCGCGCCAGCAGGTGTCATAGTAACTCCTGCTTCTTTTGCCTTGGCAACAATCGCTTTCGCACAGCCCTCCATTGCCTCAAATGCCATAAAATATCCTCCCTTGGGCGCAATCCAGCTTCCTGCGTTTCTGCCTGCAAGCTCCCGCTCAAAAGTTTCAATAATCATTTCAAATTTAGGTCTCAGAATGTCTGCATGTTTCTTCATATGTTCTGTCATGCCGTAAATATCTTTAAAAAATCTCACATGACGAAGCTGGTTTACTTTATCGTGGCCAATGGTCTGAATCTGAAGCTGTTTCTTTATATCCACAAGATTATTTTTTGAGGCTGCTATGGCTGCAACGCCAGAACCTGGAAAACTGATCTTGGAAGTGGAACAGAATTTATATACCAGATCTGGATTGCCTACGCGTTTGCATTCTGCAAGAAGCTCTACCAGATGATCTTGATCAAGGTCATACAGGTGGTGCACACCATAAGCATTATCCCAATAAATACGGAAATCCTCAGCTGCCGGTTTCAGTCGTGCAAAACGGCGCACAGTCTCAGCTGAATACGTAATTCCCTGGGGATTAGAGTATTTTGGCACACACCATATTCCCTTAATTGCCGGGTCACTGCCCACCAGTTCTTCCACCATATTCATGTCTGGCCCAGTGGGGAGCATTGGCACATTTATCATTTCAATTCCAAAATATTCTGTGATGGCAAAATGTCTGTCATACCCTGGAACTGGACATAAGAATTTAACTTTATCCAGCTTGCACCAGGGAGTGCTGCCCATAACGCCATGTGTCATAGAACGTGAAATCGTATCATACATAACATTTAAACTGGAATTTCCATAAATAATAATATTATCTGGGTTGCATTCGATCATATCGCCCAGCAGTACCTGAGCCTCCCGAATTCCATCTAAAACACCGTAATTACGGCAATCTGTTCCATCTTCACATTTCAGGTCAGTACTGCTGTTTAGTACATCCATCATACCCATAGACAGGTTCAGCTGCTCCACAGAAGGCTTGCCTCTGGACATATCCAGTCTCAGTCCGCTGTCTGCATATTTCTGGTAAACTGCCTCCAGCTCTGTTTTTTCCTGTAATAACTCTTCCTTGCTCATTTCCTGATATGAGTGCATTGTTTCATCCTCCTGAAGTTCTCATTGTTTTAAAGCCTTAATCATTATGCACCATCGCCTTGAAATTGTAAAGCTTTTTCTTTCACAAATTTACATTTGTCCGCATACAGAAGACTTTCTGCATAAAATCACGACCCCTGTCTTTCTTCCGAACACGCCAGAGATTACTTTCTCAGGAATCCTCCCTTTTTTTCAAAAAGGAAAGATGATCTCGAATCCGCTTCTCATATCCGTTTTCTGTTGGTTCGTAAAATTTCACATCTGTCAGGCCATCTGGAAGATACTGCTGCTGCACATAATGATCTTTAAAATCGTGAGCATACAGATAACCTCTGCCGTGCCCTAGTTTCTGTGCCCCTCGGTAGTGAGAATCCTGCAGATGAACTGGAACAGGATTGGTTCTCGTATTCTTTACGGTTTCCATGGCGCGCTGAATGGCAAGACATGATGCATTGCTCTTAGGCGCACTGGCCACATAAGTCACTGCCTGAGCTAAAATTATCTGTGCTTCCGGCATTCCAATGCGCTCCGCTGCCAAAGCTGCACTGACTGCCACCGTAAGCGCCTGTGGATCTGCATTTCCCACATCTTCTGATGCACAAATCATAATACGTCTTGCAAGAAATTTAATATCTTCTCCGGCATACAGCATTTTAGCCAGATAATATACTGCAGCATCTGGGTCTGAGCCACGCATACTCTTGATAAAGGCAGAAACATTGTCATAGTGATTATCCCCTGTCTTATCATATTTTATGACTCGTTTCTGAATACATTCAGAAGCTGTCTCCAAGGTAATATGAATCTTCCCGTCTTCGCCTCTGGGCGTAGTCAGCACCCCCAGTTCAACGGCTGTCAATGCTGCACGGGCATCTCCATTTGACGCATCGGCCAGAAACTCCAGCGCATCTTCCTCAATCTGGACATGATAAGAACCCATCCCCTTCTCTTGGTCTGTGACAGCCCGTTTTATAATGGAGCAGATATCTTCTTTTTCCAGAGGAGTCAATTCAAATACGATCGAACGGGATAAAAGCGCGCCGTTCACTTCAAAATAAGGATTTTCTGTAGTTGCTCCAATCAGAATAACAGTCCCATCTTCCACAAATGGCAGAAGATAATCCTGCTGCCCTTTATTAAAACGATGAATTTCATCTATAAAAAGAATTGTCTTTTTCCCGTACATGCCCTGATTATTCTTGGCCTGCTGAACGATTTCCTCCATATCCTTCTTTCCTGCAGAAGTGGCATTGATTTGAGTAAATTCTGCACTGGTTGTATTGGCAATCACTTTTGCCAGGGTTGTTTTCCCAGTTCCCGGCGGTCCATAAAAAATAACAGAACTGAGCTTATCCGCCATAATAGCACGATACAAAAGTTTATCTTTCCCGATAATATGCTGCTGGCCTGCCACCTCTTCCAGTCTTGCAGGACGCAGCCTGCTGGCAAGAGGAGATTCTTTTTCCTGGTTCTGCTCTCTCATATAATCAAATAAATCCATGGATTCCTCCTTAGTATTATTCTCTAAAGATGATACCATGTTCCTTAAAATTAATCACTACTTTTAATCAAATAATATTTCATCTACGGTTACAAACTCATAGCCCTGGCTTTCAAGAGTATCAATAATTTCCTTTGCTGCAGTCACTGAAGTTTCATATCCGTCGTGCATCAGGATAATATCATTTTCCTGAACATTTTTTAAAACTTTTTCCACAATCTGTGCATGATTATGGCTGGACCAGTCTAAGGTATCTACATTCCAGAGGACTTCCACCATATTTGCTTCACAGTCCAGTTTCTCATGCCAGTCTCCAAAGGGCGGCCGCAGATAGGAGGGGTAAACTCCAGTAATATCATAAATCAGCCTGTTGGTACGGTCTACCTGTTCACATGCCTGCTCCATCGTCAGCTTGCTCAACTGTTCATGTTTATAAGAATGATTGCCGATTACATGCCCCTCCTGATGAATCTGCTTTACAATATCTGGATGTTTTTCCACTGCCTCCCCCAGCAGAAAAAAGGTTCCTTTTACGTTCTTCTCTTTTAATGCTGCAAGCATTTTGGGCGTATACTCGGGATGTGGACCATCATCAAAAGTCAGAGCGACTTTTTTCTTCTCTTGCTGTTCCTGAATCAAACTTCCTGGTTCTTCCTCACCTGATTCTCCCGCATCTCCCTGGCTTTTGGCCGAGGCGCTTCTGGTAGCTTCCTGTCTGTTCAGTACAGCCGCTATTTCCTGCTTCAAAATTTGTCCATTTCCAATGCCGCAGACAGACGCTGCTATCACAATACTGATACAAAGCAGATCAAATACCAGACATTTTCTCCAGAAATGCAGTTTTCTGTAACTTTTCCAAATTCGTTTCCAAAGCTTTTCTTCCTTCATTCATCCTATACTCCGCAGATACTTCTATGCAATATATGATAAAAAGGTTGTATTATATGTGGCATCTTTTCCCCAAAAATAAGTCATCAGGCAATGACTGAGGACTCTTTTGCATGGCATCAGAGGGACAGACACTGCCTGATAAATTCTCGAACATAAGATTCATTTATTTTTTGCACTCTGCAGTTAAGGCATCATTCTCTACACCAATCAAAATAACATCGCCTGCACCTGCCTGGTCAGAAAGAATCAGTTTTGCTGCCAGTGTCTCCACTGTTTTCTGCAGGTAGCGTTTGAGTGGTCTTGCACCGTACACTGGATCATAGCCATTGTCTACAATAAACTGCTCTGCCGCCGGACTTAACTCCACAGAAATTTCCCGCTCTTTCAGCCGCTTATTCAAATCTGCCATCAGAAGGTGAATGATGCCGCCAATATTTGTCTTTGTTAAAGGTTTAAACAAAATAATTTCATCCAAACGGTTCAAAAACTCTGGCCGGAAACTGCCTCGCAGTTCATTCATGACTGCTTCCTGGCATTGGTGGGTAATTTCTCCATTTTCTTCGATGCCCTCCAGCAGATAAGACGATCCCAGATTAGACGTCATAATCAGAATCGTATTCTTGAAATCTACGGTGCGTCCCTGAGAATCAGTAATCCTGCCGTCGTCCAGAACCTGAAGCAGAACATTGAAAACATCTGGATGTGCTTTCTCCACTTCATCAAATAGTACTACAGAATATGGTTTCCTGCGCACTGCCTCTGTGAGCTGTCCGCCTTCTTCATAACCTACATATCCAGGAGGCGCTCCAATCAAGCGGGAAACAGAATATTTCTCCATATATTCGCTCATATCAATTCGAACCATATTATTCTCATCATCAAAAAGACTGGCAGCAAGTGCTTTTGCAAGTTCTGTTTTTCCCACACCGGTAGGTCCCAGAAACAGGAAAGAACCGATAGGTTTACTTGGATCTTTGATGCCCGCTTTGGAACGGATAATCGCCTCTGTAACTTTGGTCACACCTTCCTCTTGTCCAATAACACGTTTATGAAGCTCTTCATCCAAATGAAGTGTCTTATTCCGCTCGCTTTCTGTCAGCTTCGCCACCGGAATTCCTGTCCATCTGGAAATAATTCTGGCAATTTCTTCCTCACTGACATTTTCATGCACCAGTCTTAAATCCTTATTTTTCACCTGTTCTTCTTCTAGTTCTAACTGCCGCTGCAGCTCTGGCCTCCTTCCATACTGCAGTTCCGCTGCTCTTTCCAGATCATAGCTCTGCTGCGCCATGGCGATTTCGCTGTTGAGAGCCTCCAGTTCTTCTCTCAATTTCTGTACTTTTTCCACAGATTTTTTCTCGTTATCCCACTGAGCTTTTTGGGACTGAAAATCATTTTTCAAATCAGCAAGTTCTTTCTGTAAATTTTCCAGCCTGTCTTTGCTGAGACGGTCTTCTTCTTTTTTTAGCGCTGCCTCTTCAATTTCCATCTGCATCACTCTTCTTTGCAGCTCATCCAGTTCTGCCGGCATGGAATCCAGCTCTGTTTTAATCAATGCGCATGCTTCATCCACCAGATCAATCGCCTTATCTGGCAGAAAGCGGTCGCTGATATATCGGTTGGACAGCATAGCTGCAGACACCAGGGCTCCATCTGCAATCTTTACTCCGTGGAACACCTCATAACGGTCTTTCAGGCCTCTTAAAATTGAAATCGTATCCTCCACAGTCGGTTCTTCAACATGCACTGGCTGAAACCTTCGTTCCAGCGCGGCATCCTTCTCCACGTATTCCCGGTATTCATCAAGAGTGGTTGCCCCAATACAGTGAAGTTCTCCTCTGGCAAGCATAGGTTTCAGCAGCTGTCCAGCATCCATAGCTCCCTCTGTTTTGCCTGCACCCACTATAGTATGCAGTTCGTCAATAAACAGAATAATCTGTCCGTCACTGCTCTTTATCTCATCTAAAACTGCCTTTAAACGTTCTTCAAACTCCCCGCGGTATTTTGCCCCTGCCACCAGCGCCCCCATATCCAGGGCAAAGAGACGCTTATCTTTTAGGCCTTCTGGCACATCTCCCCGTACGATCCGCTGTGCCAGTCCTTCTACCACTGCTGTTTTTCCCACACCTGGTTCTCCGATAAGCACTGGATTGTTCTTAGTCTTCCTAGATAAGATACGGACAACATTTCGAATCTCATTGTCACGCCCTATGACTGGGTCCAGTTTCTGATCTCTGGCACGCTCTACCATGTCATAACCATACTTCGCCAATGTATCATAGGTTGCCTCTGGATTATCGGAAACCACCTTTTGATTGCCTCTGACAGTGGCGAGCGCCTGGAGAAAACGCTCTCTGGTAATACCATATTCTTTGAAAATCTCTTTTAACGCCTGATTTGGGTATTTCAGCAAAGTCAAAAATAAATGTTCCACAGAGACATATTCATCCCCCATTTTCCTTGCCTCATCCTCAGCATTCACCAATACTTTGTTAAGATTCTGCCCCATATAAACCTGTCCGCCAGAAACTTTTACTCTTTTTGCCAGATGATTCTGTGCATTCTGAATAAAATGCTCCTTATTAATCTCCATTTTTTCAATGAGCTTTGGAATCAGCCCCTCTTCCTGTACCAGCAGAGAAACCAGAAGATGCTCCTGTTCTATTTCCTGATTGCCATATTCGTATGCAAGTTTTTCACATCCATTAATAGCCTCCACAGACTTCTGTGTAAATTTCTGAATATTCATAAGGGTTCCTCCTTCCCTTCCTGCTTTTTAGCTATTTTATTATTTCCCTGAAATAAACATTTCAGTCAAAATGGAACATATAATGCACCTTACTGTTTCGCATCATTTATATTATGTTCTATTTCCTATATAACAATAACACCGATTGTTAGCACTGTCAAGAGCTGAGTGCTAAAATTGTGTGAAAATTTTTTTAAGCGCAATTTTATGAGGTTTCTAGTGTTTATAATCTCTATTCCTCTTGCATATTTATTTTAATAGTCAAGACTTCATTCTCATAATTTGCTGAAATAGTACCGCCCATTTTTTCAATAAGCACTTTCGCTATGGACAGTCCCAATCCAGTCGATTTCCGAGCATTATTTACAGTATAAAATCGGTCAAACAAGCGTTCAACTTGTATCTCTGTCAATCCAGACGCATGATTTGAAAATAGAAGCTCTCTGTTTTCAGTTAATACTATTTTCAAGTCTCCGTCGCTATATTTCACAGCATTACTAATAATATTTCCTAAAATACGAGACAAAGCATTTTCGTTTCCTCTTCCGAAGATTCTTTTATCAGGAATCGTTATCTGCGGTGTAATATTATTTTGTTTCAATACAGAATAATAAGAAGATATACAGCCTTCTAATATGCCGTTCAAATTTACATTTTCGATTATCATTTCCTCTGTGTCTGATACAGTTAAGGTATAATGAAATAATTCCTCGGTAAGCTGTTTCATTGCTTTTGTACGATTTTCTATGGCTACGAGATAAGTTCTTCCTGCCTCTGAGCATTCTTCATTCTGTAACAATTTTAAGTACCCATAAATTGCAGTCAGCGGCGTTCTTAAATCATGAGAAATATTTGTAATTGCTTCTTTCAATTCTAAATCTCCATGTTCAAATTTCTGCCGGCTTTGATTAAAATATTTGAGCTGTGTATTAAGATCGGAAGCCAATTCCCTCATATCTGGGTCATAGCTGGATATATGAATAAGGGTATTTGTATCAATCCGTATTTTTTCAGCAAAAGCTCTCTTTATTTCTCTTGCTGATTTTTTCAAAAGATACACTTTAGCTAAAAGTATTCCAATGACTATAAACAATCCAAAAATCAATACCCATACCCAAATATTCATAACTAATACCTCTATTTAATATTTTTTCGCTTGAAGAAAAAAATACCTATTC
>CAJUCK010000014.1:0-1247 GCA_910585395.1 uncultured Lachnospiraceae bacterium | reverse complement strand
TGATGTAATTACTGTAACACCAGCAGAATACATACACAGTTCATTCATATTTTTTATATTTCTTCTTGAATATTGCATTTCCTGTCCTGTTGGAAGTACGTTATATATAAATTCTAACTGCTCTCTTTCTTTCCCACCAACATACGCTGTGTTTACCTTTCCGTCATACCATGTTTTAGGATTATCTAAAATTCTCTGCACTTCATTTAAAAATGCCATTGATAAAAACATGGCTACAATACATATAACTGGTGCGATTGCCTTGCTGGAAACCAAAAGACTGATCATTGTAAATATTGAGCAAAAAGCAAAGACTGCAATGAAACTTCCCATAATAATAAACAAAACTTTTGTTGTTGAAATAGTTAATGTCCCAATTAGCGGAATTCCTACAAATACATTTGCCAGCATATAGGAAAGACACATCAAAACTGAAGCGGCAATGTTTACAATCAAATTGGAAAAGTAAATTTTCGTTCTCTTATGTCCTGCAATAATTTTATTTCTCATTGTTCCGTCATTATATTCAACTCCAACGAATAAGGAACAAAAAATACTACTTACCACGCCAATTATAAGCGTATATTCAAAAAATGTACTGTCCAATTTTACGTGAATTCCATATCCAGTTAATTGCCTATATTGCTGATAGCACAAAAAACTTCCTGCAAAAAACATAAAGCCCATACCTATTAAAAATAATTGATTCTTAATCATTCTAGAAAAATCAGCATATAACAGATTACTCATGACCTGCACCTCCTACTAAATTGATGTAATAACTTTCTAATGTCTCTGCCTGTTCATGTAAAGAAGTAATAAAGCAATGATCCTCTGCTAATTTTAATGTCAGTTCAGATATAGGAATTTCTCCATATATATTTGCCTCCGTATCTGAAATTATTTCATATTCAATATTCATTATATCAAGTATACGCGCCAATACAATAGTATCTGTTACTGTGAGTTTTACACACTTTTGGCATACTTTTTGCAATTCTTCTGTAGTTATTTCTTTTGCCATACTACCATTTGCAATAAAACCGTAATGTGTAGCCAAACGAGAAAGTTCGTCCAGATTGTGACTTGAAATCAGTATCGTAATCTGCTTTTTTCTATTTAATCTCAAAATCAATTCTCTAATTTCAATTATTCCTTGCGGGTCAAGACCGTTGCTTGGTTCATCAAGAATTAGGAAATCGGGACTTCCTGCAAGAGCTATTGCAATTCCTAATCTTTGACGCATA
>CAJUCK010000013.1:47973-56815 GCA_910585395.1 uncultured Lachnospiraceae bacterium | reverse complement strand
CTGCCTAACAGATGCATTTACAGTTTTTGAAAGATTTGCAGTTTCACAATTAACCTGGCGATTCACTGAATTGCGCATCTCCTTTAATATGCGGACATTTTCCAGATTCATCAATGCCACATGCGCTTCCATGATATTCAGCATATCCACAATCTGAGCGCCTTCTTTTAAGTACACCACATGGCTTTTCTTACGCTGCACGATTTTGGCATCCATATCAAAAGTGTTAATTATTTCTTTTAACTGGCATGCACGTTCCTCCCCGATACACACAATTTCAAAATGATAAGATTTTTCAGGATCACTCATAGAACCCGCACTTAAAAATGCTCCCCGTATAAACGCCCTGCGGCAGCAGGATCTCTGCACCAGCAGACCGCTGGCAAGCGCCCTGGTATGAATATTCTCACCATGTTCATTCTCCCATTTTACTGCCTGCAGAACCTTTTGAATTTCTTGTTGATTTTTCAGAGAAATTACAAAAACTCTGCTCTTGTGAAGACAAATATTCTGCCGGACGGCAATACTCACATCCGCATGAAAGGTTTTTTTCATTAACATAAAATATTTTCGTGCAAGAGAAATGTTCTCTGTATAAACATGAAGCTGCCTTTCTTCCTGAAATTCTTCCAGTTTCCCCGCAAAGCTCAAAATAGCTGCAATCTCAGCAATCTGGCAATGCCTGCTTTTATGAAACTGCCGCGACAGCTCCTCCTTGACTTCGCCTGAAAATGACATTTTTTCCTCCCGCTCTATTTATTGCGGAGCGCATCTTTCTGAATATCTCTGTGTTCGATCTTAAGCCCATACTCTCTCTGATGCCGCATCCTCTCATACAGTCCATTGGCAAGAGTTACCGATCGATGTTTGCCGCCCGTGCATCCTATCGCTATCACAAGCTGGGTCTTACCTTCTGTAATATAATTTGGAATCAAGAATTTTACCATATCTTCCAGTTTATCTAAAAACTTCCCTGCCTCTGCAAACTGCATCACATATTCCTGAATTTCTTTGTCATTCCCAGTTTTGGCGCGCAGCCCTTCCACATAGTAAGGATTGGGAAGAAATCGCACATCAAATACCAGATCTGAATCTGTGGGAATTCCATACTTAAAACCAAAAGAGACTATGGTGATAAACAGATTCTTATAATCCTGGTTCTGTACAAAAATTTTTTCCAGCTCTGCTTTCAGTTCTCTGGTCAGCATATTGCTGGTATCCACAATATAGTCTGCCTGATTTTTAAGAAATTCCAGCCTCCTTCGTTCTTCGTGGATTCCCCGGTCCACTCTTTCACTTCCCGCAAGAGGGTGCGTCCTTCTGGTCTCCTTATAACGTTTCACCAACACTTCGTCTGCGGAATCCAGATAAAGAATATCAAAGGCTTTTCCTTTCTGTTCCAGGCAGTCCAATACATTCTGCAGCTCCAGCAGAGACTGTCCGCTGCGGATATCCACCCCCACGGCAACTTTCTGCAGCTCAGAGTCCTGCTGGTCTGCAAGCTGGGCAAATTTCTCAATCAGGGCAATGGGCAAGTTGTCCACACAGAAGTAACCTATATCTTCCATCATCTTTAACGCTGTGCTCTTTCCTGCCCCAGACATCCCTGTCAAAATAATAAATTTCAATACCGTCCTCCTTTTAGAAATCTCCTAGAAACCGCACTTCTGTTTCCAGTCTTACTCCTGAATTCGCTTCTACCTTATCCTGCACCTGACGGATCAGCTCACGAATTTCTGCTGCTGTTGCGCCGCCCCGGTTAATCACAAAACCACAGTGTTTCTCTGACACCTGGGCATCGCCTACCTGAAATCCCCGCAGCCCTGCATCCTGTATCAGCTTTCCTGCAAAATATCCCTCTGGCCGTTTAAAGGTGCTTCCTGCACTGGCATATTCCAAAGGCTGTTTTTTGCTGCGCTGGCTTCGCAGTTTCGCCATTTGTTCTTGTATCACCTCGGAATTTCCTGTTTTTAGTTCCAGCTCTGTATCTAATACAATATAATCATTCTCTGGAATACAGCTATGACGATAGCCCAAATCTAGTTCTTCCAACGTCAGTACTTTTTCCTGCCCTTCTGGCGTCAAGACTGTCACTTTCCTTATAATCTGCTTCATCTCACCGCCATAAGCGCCTGCATTCATCACCACTGCTCCGCCTATGGTTCCAGGGATTCCTGATGCAAATTCCATCCCCGTAAGGCTATGGTCTGCTGCTGTCCTAGCCACAGCAGACAGCATAGCTCCTGCCTCTGCTTTTATCACATTTCCTTCTGCCGCCACCTCTGATGCTTCTCTGCCCAGCTCAATCACCACTCCAGCAATTCCTTTATCCCCAACTAGAAGATTACTGCCATTTCCAATAACCAGCCAGGGGATTTCCCAGGCTTTGCACAGAGAAACGATTTCTGCCACCTGCGCCCGTTTGGGGCGGATATAATATTCTGCCGGCCCTCCTGCGCGAAAGGTGGTATGGCTGCTCATTTTCTCTTGTGCAAAACACTGTTCTGTTATCTTCTTTAAACCTTCCAAAAATGATTCATTCACATTAAGCCTCTTTCAAAAATGCTGTGTAGCCTGATTTTGCTTCATAGAGATCTGCCTTACTGATGATTTCCCATGGTGCGTGCATATTCAGTACGGCAACGCCGCTGTCGATCACGGACATATTATAATTTGCAAGGATATAGGCGATGGTTCCGCCTCCGCCCTGATCTACTTTTCCAAGCTCAGACGTCTGGAAGGAAACGTGATTATCGTCCATAATACGGCGTAATTCTGCCATATACTCAGGATTGGCGTCATTAGAGCCGCTCTTGCCTCTGGAACCAGTATATTTATTGAACACAAGGCCATTTCCAAAATAAGCGCAGTTGCGCTTCTCCATCACAGAAGCATACAGAGGATCGTAAGCTGCGCTCACATCAGAAGACAGTACCTTTGAATTCGCCATACAGCGGTTAAATTTCACCTGGCTTGTTATCCCCATTGCCTCAAACAGTTCTGCCACCATATAGGCAAAGAATTTAGAATGCATGCCTGTTGCTCCTACACTTCCCACTTCTTCTTTGTCTACCAGCAGACATGCACTGGTCTTTTCACATACACCAGCTTCCAGGACTGCGGCAAAAGATGGATAAGCACACACCCGGTCATCATGTCCATATCCCATAATCATGCTTCGGTCCAGCCCATAGTCTCTTGCTTTTCCAGCTGGAACCACTTCAATCTCTGCGGATAGAAAATCGTCTTCTTCTATATTATATTGTTCTTTGAGAATATTGAGTACATTTGTTTTTACCGTCTCTTTGGACTTCTCCTTTTCTTCCTCTGATGCAAAAGGAATGCTGCCCACCAGAATATCCAGATTTTCCCCTTCAATGACTTTTGATGCCTTCTTCTCAAGCTGCTCAGACGCAAGATGAACCAAAAGATCACTGATGCCAAACACTGGATCATCTTCCTTATCACCAATATTGACAACCACTTTTGTACCATCTTTCTTAACAATCACACCATGGAGCGCCAGAGGAAGCGCTACCCATTGATACTTTTTCACTCCACCATAATAGTGCGTATCCAGCATTGCCATCTCGGTATCTTCATACAAAGGCACTTGTTTTAGATCAAGTCTTGGAGAATCAATATGCGCACCCAGAATATTCATTCCATTTTCTAAGGGCTGCCTGCCAATCACAAAAAGGCAGAGCATTTTCTCCATATTTACTGCGTACAGTTTATCTCCGGTTTTGACGGCGCGGCCCGCTGCAATAACTTCCCTGAGATCTTCAAATCCTGCTGCTTTAGCCTGAGCTGTCAGCTCTGTAACGCATTCTCTCTCTGTCTTACAGTCAGAAATAAATTTCTTATAGTCCTCTCCAAAGGCAAATACAGCTTCCTTCTGTTCTTTTGAATATTTCTTCCATGCATTTTTTCGTTCCATATTCTATTCCTCTTCTTCCTCCTCGTCGGAATTTTTCTGGAGATTTGCCTGCACGCGGCGATACAGTTCCTGAGCCGCATTATATCCCATTTTTTTCTGTCTGTGGTTAACCGCTGCAGTCTCACAGATTACGGCAAGGTTTCGTCCTGGACGGATCGGCAGGGAATGACATACAACCTTATTTCCCAAAAATTCTGTATATTCTTCTTCCAGGCCCAGACGATCATATTCATTTTCTTTTTTCCAGTCTTCCAGCTTGATGACCAGATCAATATTCTGCTTCTCTTTTACACACTCTACGCCAAACAGAGTCTTTACATCAATAATACCCACGCCTCTCATTTCAATAAAATATCTTGTGATATCGGGAGCCGTTCCCACCAGCGTATGTTCATTGATTCTGCGGATTTCCACCACATCATCACTGACCAGACGGTGGCCTCTTCGAATCAGCTCCAGCGCCGCCTCACTTTTACCGATTCCGCTCTCACCCATGATAAGAAGCCCCTCTCCATAAACATCCACCAGTACGCCATGAATGGAAATACAGGGTGCAAGAGCCTCTCCCAGATAGTAAATCAGCTCTGCCATAAATGCAGATGTTCCATAATCTGTGGACAGGACAGGAGTCTGATTCTGTGTTGCAATTCTCATCAGGTCTTCGTCTGGCTGCAGGTCACGGCTAAAAATCACACAAGGTATATTATGTGAGAAAAATTTCTGATAAACATCTAATTTTTCTTGCTGGCTCAGCTTCTGTATATAAGTATATTCCACCATACCGATTATTTCTATTCTGCTCTTTTCAAAATAATCAAAATATCCTGTAAGCTGAAGTGCAGGACGGTTAACCTCTGCCGTAGTTACTTTGCGGGACTTGATATCCACATCTGGATTCAATACCTTTAAATTCATTTTTTCAACGATTTTTTTAACACTTACACCACTCATTCTGCTTCTCCTTTCACTGGGCAAACCTTATGCTGGTCATATTTTACCATAAAACCTATTCCCCTTCAACAGAGGGCCTATGGAAATATTCATAGACAGCCTTCGCCGCCTGTTCATTCATGGAAGGCAGCTGCGCAAGCGTGTTCACATCAGCCTCACGGATGGCGTCCAGAGATAAAAATTTCTTCATTAGCGCTTTGCGCCTTACCGCGCCAATGCCTGGAATATCATCCAGAACAGAATGCACCTGCTCTTTACTGCGCAGGGAACGATGAAATTCAATGGCAAAACGGTGCGCTTCATCCTGTATGCGGGTAATCAGCTTAAATCCCTCACTGTGGCGGTCAATTGGAATCTCCTGATTATGATAGTACAGCCCTCGTGTTCTGTGGTTATCATCTTTCACCATGCCGCAAACAGGAATCTCCAGTCCAAGTTCTTCTAACACTCGCAGCGCCACGTTCACCTGGCCTTTCCCGCCGTCCATCATAATCAGATCTGGAAAACGGGTAAAACTTCCATACTGCTGTTCTATACTGCGCTGATTTAACTCTTCCTGTTCTCTCATCCCATGAGAAAAACGACGGGTAAGCACCTCATACATAGAACCGTAATCATCTGGCCCAGTCACTGTGCGAAGCTTGAATTTTCGATAATCACTGCGCTTTGGTTTTCCTTTCTCGTAAACAATCATGGAGCCCACCGACTCAAAACCGCTGATATTGGAGATATCATATGCCTCTACTCGTTTTAAATCTTCCAGCTGCAGCAGTCTCCCAATTTCTTTGAGCGCTCCGATAGTCCTTCCCTCTTCTCGTTTGATTTTCTCTTTATCCTGGGAGAGCACCATATTGGCATTCTGGGCTGCAAGTTCTACCAGTTTCTCTTTGGTTCCTTTCTTCGGCACACGGACATACACTTTCTGTCCTCTTTTCCGCGTCAGCCATTCTGCAATTACATCTGCCTCTTCAATCTCGTCCTGAAGCATCAGTTCCCTGGGAATAAAAGGGGTTCCGGCATAAAATTGTTTCAGAAACGTAGCCAGTACCTGAGATCTGGTATCCTCGCTTCCCACATTGACATGGAAATGATCACGTCCAATAAGTTTCCCATCCCGGATAAAAAACACCTGCACCACTGCATCTTCTCCATCTGAGGCCATTGCGATAATATCCTTATCTTCCCCATCTGAACTGGTAATCTTCTGTTTCTGGGCAATTTTCTTTACTGCTTTTAGCAGCTCCCGGTACTCAATCGCCTTTTCAAAAAGCATATCTTCAGAAGCAGACTGCATTTTCTCTTCCAAGTCATTTAATATAGGCTGGTAATTTCCATTCAAAAATTCTATGGCCTGACTAATTTTCTCACGGTATTCCTCCTGGCTGACATATCCCTGGCAGGGCGCCATGCACTGGTGAATATGATAATTCAGGCATGGGCGGTCTTTTCCAATATCTTTGGGCAAAGCCCGGTTACAGGTGCGCAGAGAATACAGCTTTTCTATCAGCTCTATCGTATCTTTGACAGCCCCAGCGCTGGTATAGGGACCAAAATAACGAGATTTATCTTTTTTCATCTGACGTGAAAAGAGGACTCTGGGAAAAGCTTCTCCCAGCGTCACTCTTATATAGGGATATGTTTTATCATCCCGCAGCATAGTATTATATTTTGGCCTGTGTTCTTTGATTAGATTACATTCCAAAATCAGTGCTTCCAGTTCAGAATCAGTGATAATATACTCAAATCTTTCAATCTGCTTTACCATCTGCTCTTTTTTCAGCCCCTCATTATGACTCGGACGAAAATACTGACGGACCCTGTTCCGAAGGCTGACTGCCTTGCCGATATAAATGATGGCATCTTTGGCATCATGCATAATATATACCCCAGGTTTCTGGGGAAGTTTTTTTAATTCCTCCTGAATGTCAAACATCACTTTATCCCTTTTAATAATTTATCCAGATAATCTTCCCCATCTTCCTGAACAGGTTCCTGGGCTTTTTCATGAATCACTTTTTCTACTGTCTTTTGCACTTTCTGAACTGCTTCTTTCTGTTTATTCGAGTCTGCACTCTGTACAGGGGCCTTTTTTTCTGACAATTCCTGAGATAGTGTCCTCTGTATGTTAGGAGCAGCATTTTTCACTGTCGCTTTGGTCTCTCTGTTAAATACCTTCCAGGTCAATTCTTCCGGAATTACCTGCCGTCTGTTTTCTGCAATTTCTTCCGCCTCCAGAAAAACCACTTCCTGTTCTTCTTCCAGCCTTTTTCTGTTTCTAGCGTTCTGTGCCTCTTCCAGCATGATCTGAAGCATCTCGTCTGCTGTCAGTTCCCTCTGAATCTTCTGCTCCGTCTCATTTATTTCGGCCTCTTCCTGCATATTCATTCCTGCAGCAGACATTTCCGGCTCTGGCCACGCTCCTGCCTGCTCCATACCATCTGCTGTCATATACACATCTTCTGGTTCTTCCAGGATATTAAAGCCAAAGGAATCTTCTGTCATCAAAAACTCATCCGCCTCATCCAGCGTATTTATCTCAAGCGGATATCTCTCTGATTCCTCCAGCGTATTTATCTCAAGCGGGTATCCCTCTGGTTCCTCCATTAAAACATCCCTCTGCTGAGAAAAATCATCTGCCGCTCTTATATTGTCCCTTTTCAAAGAACGATCTGCCAGGTCCCCCATGGTGTTTATTTCCAGAGGAATTTCTCTCATTGTATCGACATCCATGGGAAATACACTGTCTTTCACAGGTGTATTCTCTTGTAATAAGCGCTCTTCCTCCAGGACATTCCTCTCTGGCGGATATCCTCTGTCTCCTTGAAGAGTATCTACTTTTAATGGAATTTCACCTAATGTATTTACTTCAAGCGGATTTTCTTCCAGTTTAAGATCTTCTGCTTCCTTCTCTGTTTCTGACTTCTCCACTGACTCTGGGATTCCCTTCAGCTCACGGAAAATCTTCATAAATTCTTTGCCAGTAATCGTTTCATGTTCATACAGATACTGAGAAATCTCATCTAAAATTCTTCTGTTTTCCTGAAGAAGACGGACAGCCTCATCATAACTGGCTTTCAGGATACGCATAACTTCCTGGTCAATCTGAGCTGCAGTTTCTTCCCCACAGTTTAAACTTGCCCTGCCGTCCAGATACTGGTTCTCAATGGTTACAAGTCCCATCAGCCCAAATTTCTCTGACATACCATACTGCGTCACCATGGCACGCGCGATCTTGGTTGCCTGTTCTATGTCATTTGACGCTCCAGTTGTGACAGAATCAAATACAATCTCTTCTGCTGCGCGTCCGCCCATATACGTCACAAGGCGGGCTGCCAGCTCGTTTTTAGTCATCAGGAATTTTTCTTCCTCCGGCACCTGCATGGTATAACCCAATGCGCCCATGGTACGGGGAACAATCGTAATCTTCTGCACTGGCTCTGTGTCTTTTTGCAGAGCAGTTACCAGTGCATGCCCAACCTCATGGTACGCCACCATTTTCTTCTCTTTCGGTCCCATTATGCGGTCTTTTTTCTCTTTTCCAGCAATTACTACTTCTACAGATTCAAAAAGGTCTTCCTGGTTGACAAATTTTCTCCCTGCCTTGACGGCATTGATAGCTGCTTCATTGATCATATTAGCCAGGTCAGATCCCACTGCGCCGGAAGTGGCAAGAGCGATTGCATCCAGATCCACAGTATCATCCATCAGCACATTCTTAGCATGTACCTTCAATGTCTCCACACGCCCTTTTAAATCCGGCTTATCCACAATAATCCGCCGGTCAAATCTTCCGGGACGCAGCAATGCCTTATCCAATACCTCTGGACGATTGGTTGCGGCAAGAATCAAAAGACCCTTGGAGGTATCAAAACCATCCATCTCGGCCAGAAGCTGATTCAAGGTCTGTTCCCGCTCATCATTTCCGCCATATCTGGTATCACGGCTCTTGCC